>JAHEND010000009.1 GCA_024643325.1 Sediminicola sp. | reverse complement strand
ATTTAGCTCTAAAATCTATAACAAAAAAGATAATAGCACAAAAAACAGGATTATCCTATGCAACGGTCAAAAGCTAATTTAACTAACTGCAAACCTTAGTCTAATCAAAATCACTATATATGAGCCTCCTTCTGGGGGCTTTTTATATTTTAGGCATATCACTCTCCTCTAACTCACTAATCTCCAAGCCTCTTAAGTAAGTCATTGACACCATCATATTAGAGTGTCCCATAGCTTTTTGTAGCTTAGATAGTGAACCAGTTCTCTTATAGATATTAATAGCCCCTGAGTGTCTAAATGAGTAAAGTGTCTGGTCTTGTTCAAGTAGCTTGGAAACCTTCTTAAAACGCCCCCAAAGGGTCTTAAAATAGCCTGGGTTAAGTGGTTTAGTTGTTCCAGAGAATATATTATTATTAGGTTTACCCTTTGCAAGTACCTCTTGAACATATTGGGGTACTGGAACTATCCTATTTCTACCTGATTTGTTTCTACTTCCCGCTAACTTTATAATGGTCAAGTCTTGTGAGAAGTCACCCCAAGTGAGTTCTCTCACCTCTCTATGAGGTCTTAGCAGACATCCATAAGTAAGAATACAGCACAAGTATAGATTGAAATTAAAGTCTCTTATTTCGTCTAATATTAATCGCACATCATCAAACGGTTTGTTGAGGTTTGCTTTAGTCCTTAGCCTTTTAATATGCCTCATCGGATTATCTTTTAATCCAAGTTCTAATGCTTGGTTGAAAAGTGAGTTTAAATTCTTTCGTAAAGTATTATATGAACTTCTATTTTTATAATGGTTCATTGTATTATCTATATCTTCTCTTTGAATACTATCATTACTTATGTTTGAAACTAATAAAGAGTACGCAAGTTTTAGCTCCTCTTTATACTTGGTTGTAAAATCTGAGTAAAGTTTTACTTTTAAAGCTTGCTTTAATAGAGTTAATTCACTGTTATTGCCTGTTAAAACTTTTTCCTTTCTATATTCTTTAAAAACTTTTCCTGAGCATAAGTGCTTATATATTTCAGCTGCTAAAAGTTTTGCTTGGGCTTCCCTTTGCTCAATTGGGAATGAGTTTGGCTCTATTTGTTGTTCAATTCTATTTCCATTAAAAAGGCGATAGCGTTTATTATTTATATAGAATGATACAAATACTTTTTGCTCTTTTGTTTTACCAATTTTTGGGTAACTAATTGTTTTCATTTGACAGTGTTCAGACAGTTAAATTTATTTGACTGTATAATGAGCTGTGAAACAGTGAATTAGTTGGTTAGAATACCTGCCTGTCACGCAGGGGGTCGCGAGTTCGAGTCTCGTCCAGACCGCAAGCAAGCCCGTCAATCACAAGATTGACGGGCTTCTTCATTTTTACCGGGGACGGTTTTAGCGTTTGTATTTAAAAATAAACTTTATTTTATAAAATAAATTTTAGGTGCTCAAGTCCAATATTCATTACCATAGCTTGTATTTGTACATACCATACAAATATTAATTAAAAAAAGATTCAAGTCCCACCTCGAGTACAACAACCCTTGTTAATCATTTGATTTTCAAGGGTTTTTTGTTTAGATAACCTTTTTCTGGCATCATATTGGCATCAAATGCAAAAATAAACCCGTTTCAAGGCACAAATTTTATAACCCCAAAAAGTTTCATTGTATCACTAGATTTAAAGTGAGGGGTGGGTTTTTTAGAAACCGTTTTCTTTTTTGAGGTTGGTTTTGAAATCTATATATAACCTAAAGCCTCAGTATTAAAGTAAATAAATTATTATAAGTGCCCACAAAGTCTACGATCTTTTTGAGAACGTTTTAAGTTAATTATTTACTATTTTAGTGGAAACAACTGATTTGCTGAGATTTATATAATTATGAAAAAAAATGCACAAAATTACTTTCTTATATTGTTTGCCGCACTGTCTTTAATAGGTTGCAATAACAAATCTCAGGTTTTCACCATTACCTATGATGAAGCCCTAGGCAGTGAAGGTTTTGATGGAAGGCTATTGATCTTGATTGGAACTGATTTAAATAAAGAACCTCGTTTTCAAATCAACGATTCTGATCAAACTGGAATTGTTTTTGGTATAGATGTAGAGGACTGGATGCCTGGTGAGAAAATTTCAATTGATCCCTCTACCTTTGCTTATCCAGTTGGAACCGTTGCAGACATTCCCAAAGGCACCTACAGTTTTCAAGCATTACTCCACAAGTATGACACCTTTAATTTATCTTCTGGGCATAGCGTTAAACTTCCCATGGATCAAGGGGAGGGACAACATTGGAATATAAGCCCAAAGAACATCTACAGCCTTCCTGTTCAATTAAATTTTAATAAAAACTCAGGGCCCATTACGCTAAATATCACTGAAGAGATACCTTCAATAGCAGCTGTTGCAGACTCTAAATATATTAAACACATTAAGATACAGAGCGAATTACTCACAGCGTTTTGGGGCAGACCCATGTATTTACAAGCCAATGTATTGGTGCCCCATGATTTTGACCCTGCTAGTTCAACACAATACCCGCTCATGGTTTTTCATGGCCATTTCCCAGATACCTTTGGTGGTTTTCGCACAACAGCCCCAACGGCAGACAAAGATGACGGTGTATTGAACAGTCGTTTTGGAATTACTGGCTATGAATACATTCAGCAAAAGGAGTCATATGACTTTTACAAAGACTGGGTTTCTGAAGATTTCCCCCGTTTTATAGCCATTGAAATACAGCATCAAAACCCTTATTATGATGACTCATATGCTGTAAATTCTGCCAATTTAGGCCCCTACGGAGACGCAATAACCTATGAGCTCATTCCTCATATTGAGAAATTATACAATGGCGTTGGAGAAGGTTGGGGCCGCTTTGTTTATGGTGGGTCTACAGGTGGTTGGGAGGCCTTGGCGGTTCAAGTTTTTTATCCTAAGGAGTACAATGGCGCCTTTGCTGCATGTCCAGATCCTATAGATTTTAGAGCCTATACTGCAGTAAATATATATGAAGATGAGAATGCCTATTACTCAGATGGTTCATTTAGAAAGACCTTGAGACCTGGCATGCGAGATGGGAATGGCCTAATTAAATCTAGTCTGAGAGATATGAACTACAGAGAGTTGGCCCTTGGAACCAACAGCCGCTCTGGAGACCAATGGGATATTTGGCAGGCGGTTTTCTCCCCAGTAGGTGAAAATGGCTATCCCAAACCCATCTGGGATAAACTGAGCGGAGAGATAGATAAAGAGGTGGCTCAGTATTGGAAAGAAAACTATGATTTGCGCTATATTATGGACCGCGATTGGGGAAAAATTGGTCCCGACTTGGAGGGTAAAATATTTTTATACTGTGGAGATATGGATAATTACTACCTCAATAACGCAGTAAAACTGACTGAAGACTTTCTTGAAAGCACAAAAAACCCCTATTACAATGGTTTGGTAGATTATGGAGATGGTGCAGAGCATTGTTGGAATGGAGATCAAGAAAATCCAAACTACATATCCAGATTGCGTTATAACAGCATGTACCTTCCAATGATTACTGAGCGACTCAAGCAAACAGCACCTGTAAATAACAGATTAAAAAATTGGAATTTTAAATAATTATGAAAAAAACATTACTTCTAGCGGGTTTAACCATTGCATTTATTGGTTCGGCTGTTGCCCAAAATAGCACACAACAAGACATTGAAAATGCCTATAAAAGCAGCATTGATCCTTCGAGTTTTAAATCGCATTTACAGCGTTTAACTGAACGTCCTCATGTGGCTGGCAGTGAGAACAATAAAATGGTTCAAGATTATATTTACAACATTATGGATAAAGCAACATTTAAGGTTGAACAGTATCCTTATGATGTTTATATACCCGCTAAGCCAGGAGTATCGCTCATTGAGATAGTCACACCTAAACGACAAACATTAACACAGCAGGAAGATATTTTAAAAGAAGATCCCTTTTCTTCAGATACAGATTTATGGAAGGGTTGGAATTCATTTTCAGGTAGTGGAGATGTTACCGCAGAAGTGGTTTATGTAAATTACGGGACACGCGAAGATTTTCAGGAGCTCCAGACGCTTGGAATTTCAGTAGCTGGAAAAATTGTTTTGGCCAGATATGGTAAAAATTTTAGGGGATATAAGGCTAAGTTTTCAGAGCTAAACGGTGCTGCTGGTTTAATCATATATACAGACCCTAAGGATAATGGCTATGCCACCGGACTCACTTATCCTGAGGGCCCATATTTTAATGAATCTACAATTCAAAGAGGCTCACTACTCACTGTAGACTATACTGGAGATCCTTTAACTCCATACGAACCAGCGCTACCTTTAAAGGGTAAGAAAAAAGTGAAACGTCTTGATCCCAGTAGGGTGGGCTTACATACCATTCCAGTATTGCCAATTTCTTATGGTGAGGCCCAAAAAATTATGCAACAGATGCAGGGAGATCCTGTGCCAGCAGCATGGCAAGGGGGGCTTCCCTTTACGTATCGCATTCAGGGTGGGACAGATTTAAAAGTTCGCATTAAAGTAGACCAACCCATCAATTATACCCCTGTGGCTAATATTGTTGGGACTTTGAAGGGGGCAGAATTTCCAGATGAATGGATTATTTTAGGTTGTCATTTCGATGCTTGGGGCTTTGGAGCTACAGATCCAAATAGTGGTACGGCTATGTTGTTAAGTTTGAGTGAAAGTCTGGGGAGATTGACTGCGAAAGGTTACCGTCCAAAACGATCAATCATGATTGCGCATTGGGACGCAGAGGAGCATGGTGTCATTGGTTCTAGTGAATGGGTAGAGCAAATGGGTGAAATGCTTGGCGCCAAGGCTATTGCCTATATGAATTTTGATGGTGGTGTTTCGGGCAAGAATTTTGGCGCATCGGCTTCGCCCACTTTAAAACAGCTTATAATAGACGCTTCAAAGTCAGTTAATTATCCATATAATGAACAAACGCTTTACGAATTTTGGAAAAAGACGGAAGCCGCGCAAGTCAATATAGGTAATCTGGGAGGTGGGTCAGACCACATAGCATTTTATATGCATGTAGGTGTTCCTTCTCTAAGTGCTGGAGCTGGAGGGCCAACACCTTATCATTCTAATTATGATAGTTTTCATTATTATTCCACCTTTGTGGACCCTGAGTTTAAAATGGGACCAACCATAGAACATCTAGCTGGTTTAATGGCTTTACGCCTTTCCAATAAAACAATTATAGATTATGATATTAACCGTTATGCCATAGACTTAAAAACACATTTTTCAAATGCCACTAATAAAGTAAAATCCATTGAGCCTGATTTTGTTGGCTTTTTATTTTCACAAAAAGCCTTGTTAAGCCTTGAAAAAGCTTCTAAAGAATTGTCCTTGTCGCTTAGCATGCAAAAGGAATTCGATGTTCCTGTAAAAAAGATTAAAGCCATAAATGCACAACTCATTGCACTTGAGAAAAGTTTTATTGAAGATGAAGGAATGGATTACGGAGCATGGTACAGGTCACTCTATGCCTCAACTGACCCATTTAGTGGGTATGCGTCATGGATGCTTCCCGGTATTGAATATGAAGTGGCTTTAAAACGAAGTGAAAATTTAGGTGCATGGGACATAAGATATGCCGCAGCAATTGATCGTTTAGCGGCTAAAATGAATGACTTAAATTCCTATTTAAGTAGCTTTTGATTGTGGAGTATTTTAGTGGCTTGAACATTTAATTAATGATCTTTCAAAGCTATAGAGGTTTATATATTTCAGAAAATTATTCTGCCAAATTAATGAGCACACCTTCATGGTTTATCTCTTTAGAAAAAGGATCTAAGACAGTAGAAAGTATTTGAGCTATTGTCCCCCTATTTAAAGGTATTTGTGCTTCCATTAGGGATTGTTCCTTCAATAACCTTTTAAATTTTGACTCAATTTCTAATGAGTTGTAAGGAGCTGCTTGTCTCAAGATAAATCCAATAAAATCTAAATCTACCAGGGCCCCAGAGGCTTCAAAATCATTTAAGTGGGGGTAATAAGACTGCAATCCTTTAACTAAATCTATTTGGGAAATATATTGTTGGGGATAAAACCATGTTTGGTTGGCCCATTTGTAAGAGAGACCAAAACCTTTCAATATTCCGGTAGCCCCTATTTTTTGAATTGCTTTAAAAAATGTATGCGATGGTTTAACATCTACATATGGCATGAGGTAGGCCTTGTAATCTAATAAAGCTTTTTGCACCGCTCGAACTCCTATCTCATCTGGAGACTTCTGCTGAGAAACAGACAATGCGGCTAATACGCCTGCAGCCTGGCCAATTCCCAAAACCACTGGCTGAAGCCTAGTAGCACCATTGGCAATATTAGTCACACTGATGTTCTTCTCGGCAACAATAAAATTAGACACCTCTTTTGGGATGAGACTACCTAATGGAACATTATAGCTAGGTATTTTAATGCCAATAAAATCTATCTCTGGGGCAGTTGGATACTTATCGTGATGGTGGTCTATAGGGTAATCTCCAACTGCTATTCCGGTTCTGTATAAAGAATAGTCAAAAGGAGACCTCATTTCATTCACGCTGAGTTTTACCATTCCATGGACCCTTCTTGATTCTCTGTGATATGGGATCCAAGGAAATGAGTCATCAGTGTCAAACTCATTGTGAATAGCCAAATGTTTAAAATCCAATACCTCTTGGATGTAATACACAAAATTTAAGCTGTGCTGTTTGGCCAAATTTAATGCATCGATTTGTTGCTCATGAGAACTATTGGGCCAATCTAAATAAAAGTCATTACCGCAATTGGGCCAGTTTATGAGGTATTTATTATTAGGCAATCTAGCGTATTGTAACATTTGGTTTGCGTCTACCATTCCCTCAGGGGTCTCTGCGCCAGGTAACCTACAAGCACATTCAAAAAGTTCAGGGGTATAACTGCTGTGCCTCGTGACTAATTCTTCTGAAGTGGCTGCACCACCCAGATCCTTTAGAATCAATGTGTAGGTAAGGTCTTGCACTATAGTGTTCCCCTCAATTGGTGCTTCTGCCTCTCCTGTTTCTGAACTTGCGTCCATACCAACACTAAATGACGCACCTACCTGCGGCAACAACGAGCCTGTTTCTGTAGCATCTACTAATATGGTGGTATTTAGTTCCTTCTCCAGTCCGTTTTCTATCCATTGCACATACCAGCCGTTTTGGTTTTTAGTCACTTTAATATTAGAAGTATTATATGAAATTTTCAAATGGGGAAACTCCGCCATAGATTTGAGTATGCTATCTCCTACACTGGGTTCAAAATGAGTATTGCTCACCCAACCTGTCGCTACTGCTTTTGGGCCTCCATAATGGCGGTATAAAGCATCTCTAAAATCTCCCCAAATTCCAGATGGTAGCTGATGGTTTCCATCAATAGCCGAGACTCCAGCAGCAGTAAGCATTCCCCCTAACCATGGGTTTTCTGATAGCAAGTTAACTTTTACCCCCATTCGTGCTGCTTGAATGGCTGCTGCTGTTCCGCCTGTTCCAGCACCCACAATGAGTACATCTGTTTGTTTTTGTGCATATATTATTCCAAAACTTACACAAAAGCAAAAGGTTAAATAAAATCGATTTTTGAACATTATAAGTCTAAACAATTATGGTTAAAAAAATTGAAATGCAGTTATTGACCTACCCATCGATCAAAGCTAAGGTGTTAGATATTTCATAAAGGGCCCGAGGCACATGAAAACATCCTTTCCACTTTCCTCCTTTTAAGGGAAATAAAACCTTCCCTTCTCGGGTTAAATATCCATACCACTCCCCTTTGTGAATGGGGTCTCTAAAATGATTCCAACTATAATCGTGAACTTTAATAAACCATTCTTTGGCCTTTGGACTTTTATTGTACGCATAGGTTTTGGCCAGCGCTACTAAGGTTTCTAAGTGCACCCACCACAACTTCTGGTCCCATTCTAATTGCTGAGTTGGATATCCTTTTCGGTCTAAAAAATAAAAAATCCCACCATGTTTGTAGTCCCAACCATGTTCTAAATGATTATACATAATGGCTTCTGCTTTATCTATGACTGCATTGTCATTTGATCTAATACCAAGATTCATGATAAACCACATAGCCTCTATGGCGTGTCCAGGGTTGAGTAATCTACCCTCAAAAGAGTCTATTTGAGTTCCATTGGGACCTATGTTTTCTAGAATAAGTCCCGATTCTTTATCGTAGAATTGCTCTAGGATTAAGGGGATTAGTCCCTTGGTCAATTCACTTACGCGCTGGGCTCCAATGAGGTGTTCTAATTCTAAAGCGAGGTTGCACAATATCATGGGTAGAGCAAAATTTTGCATGGGTCTGGTGCCAGAAATCTTTTTCTCATAGGTCCCTTTTGGCACATCTTTCCTTTTCAATATTCGCTCAAAGGTGTCCTTTGCAATCTGAGCATACTTTGGATCTGGATCTATCTTAAAATAAGTACCAAAGGCCATAGCAGCAAAGCTATCGGAGAAAATATTATAAGGGGCAACCAACGGAGCGCCTTCTTTAGTTAAAGAGAAATACCAATCGCCCTCTGGAGACCGCCCATACTTTTCTAAGAAATCTATTCCGAGCTTAGCTGTTTCTATCCATTCATGGGTTTTGGGTTGAGTGTTAGCTAGTGTGGCAAACATCCAGGCCTGTCTAGCTTGTAACCACACAAATTTATCTGTATCAAAAACGACACCCTGGTCTGTAATACATGTAAAATAGCCTTTACACTCCTTATCCAGTGAGTATTTTTCCCAAAAAGGAATGATCTCTTCATATAATTCTTTACGATAAAGTGCTGAGTATTCCTTCATTTCACTCCTCTTTTTCATGATGTAGATAATGTGCCATGTATCGATTGTACAAATGTCTCGCTTGAATGTAAGCAGACTGAGGACTCATAAAATGTGAAAATTCAAAAGTGATGGCCTTTGCCATCCCTACTTCATGAGCTTTGGATAATTTGTAGTGTAGTTTGTCAAATTTAATAGGAAAAAATTTAATGGGCATATCCCTATCAAAAGATTCGGTGTTGGTCCAAGAAATAAAACCATACTTATCTGCCAAGGCTTTATTTACTGCCAAATAATCTTTGAGGTCTTCAAAATTGAGGTGGCCATCTTGAAAAGCCACAATGTCAATAGCTCCTTGAATACCCTTGAAAATCTCGTCCCATTCTTGAGCATGTTTTTCTAAAGAAATACCAGTTGCTTTTGTCAATTTGCTAGAGGCAGCCATGACTGCTTTAGGACCGTCTATCCAAGGGGAAATAAGAACAGGTAAACCACCGCTAACTTCTTTTGCGTGGTGGCCTAAATCTCTTATTGCACTTACTGCACCTTTTGTTTTTCTGCTGAGCTCCAAAGACAGATACCAGCCCTTAAAAGCGGGAGATTGTCCATATTTTTCATAGGCTTCCTCAATGACCTTTTTGTTTACTTCAATCTCTACCGACATATCTCCTGTATCCCAGTATTCACCACTGTCATAGATCCCAAAATAAAAGTCAAAACTACATTCAGTGGCCAGTTCTAAAAAAAGTTTAACCAAATCTTGGGTAGGTGAAAAACACGCCATAGTGTTGGTAAGATAGGGAGAGGGATAGGTTAGAAATTTTCTAAATCCACAACGAATCATCACTACCGTATCTATTCCAATAGCCTTCATATGGAGAAAATCTTGTCGCCATTCTTTTGGTCCCCAATTTTGGTGGGGAATGTCGTGACTTATTTCATCTATAAATGTAGCCGTAATTTTCATAGGTAATTTTTAATCTTCTAAGGTGTTCCACCAATATTTTTTTAATAGCCAACTGCACAGGAGAAATACACCTGACCACAGCACCATTAATCCATTTTCTCTAATCATAAAATATACTGGAATGAGCAATTGAGCCATTTGCCAAACCACCCCAACAATTACATTAAATCCATCTCTTTTAAAGTGTCTATTCGGAATAAAAGTAGGGTCCAATGCCATTACTTTTTCTCTGACAGGTTTCCAAAATCCCCAAGGCCTTGTTTGCTTATAGAAAGCTGCTACCGACTCAGGATTGGGAAATGGAGTAGCGTAAGTCCCAATTATACAACCCAATAGAGAAAAGGCAAAAATAAGTGGGAATACAAAAATATCTACATATTGAGGAAAGAAAAATAGTTTAATAGTAGAGGCAATGAGTCCAAAAAGCATGCCCCAAAAATAGCCACTCCCTGTAAAACGCCACCACACCCACTTTAAAACATTGGCCGCTACATAACCCCCGTAAAGGGCAGAGCTCAACCAAAGAATTAAACTGTTCAAAGAGCCTGCATTAAAACCGAAAATTATTCCAATACAAACCAACACCAGCGAAGATATAATACTCAAACGCACTAATTTTTTATCCGAGGCTCCTGGATTAATGTATTTCTTGTAAATATCATTCACAATATAGGCCGGAGCGGCATTGATAAAAGCTGCAAAAGTACCCATAAAGGCTGCTAAAAAACCAGCGAGCATAATCCCCTTTAATCCCACGGGCAGATGGGCATTCATAGTCATTGGAAGAATTTTCTCAAAATCAATATCAGGTCCCATAGCGGAAATTTCTGGTCCTAGATACATTAGAGCCAACACCGCAAATCCCACTACCATGAAATATCTTGGAATATACAACACCGCTACAGTGAGAAAACTCATTTTTGCTGCTTCTGAAGGCTCTTTAGCCGCTAAAATTCGTTGCATATCGTAACTGGGTACTGGTCCAGCCGTAGAAGCCAATATCCCTTTTAAAACCATTAATACAAAAAGGCCTCCAAATAAGGTAAAACCATCGCTCTCTAACTTTTGATTCACTTGAGGATAAGGAGTCCCCTCCCAATTCAAATCCAAATTCCAACCAAACGAAAGGGTCTTCCAACCTTCTGGAATCACAGCATTTAGTTGCTCAATAGTCACTGTCTGATAGGCCACAATTCCAACACCAATACAGCCAATTGTCATGATTACAAACTGCATAACCTCAGTAGCCACTACAGAATGCATGCCCCCTTTAACTGTATATAAGGCAGTTAAAATACAAATAATTAATGCATAGCCTCTGGCCGATGTTAGCTCGTATCCCAATACAGAAACTCCTAAGTCCCATGGAAGAATCTCAGTGGCGTACTTCCCAATACCTTCAAAGAAATAAGCAATAAAACCCAACACACTAATCACCGCAAAAATCACAATGATGATATGAGACAATTTAGCACCTCTTCCGTCTCCAAAGCGAAAAGTAATCCATTCTGCTCCTGTCATTACGTTGGAACGCCTAATCCAAATAGCCAAATACACAAAGACAAAAACCTGATTCCAAACAGGCCATAACCAGGGCAGCCAAGCACTTTTAAGCCCATAAACAAACAAGATTCCAACTGTCCACATGGTTCCAGAAATATCGAACATTCCTGAGGCATTACTCAATCCTAAATAATACCATGGCAACTTATTGCCCCCCAAAAAGTAATAAGATAAGTTTTTAGAGGCTTTATTAGAAAAGTAAAATCCTAAGATTAAAACCCCAACTACATAAGCGAATACGATAGCAATGTCTATATATGATAGACTCATTTGATTTGAGTTGATTTATAAGTTCAATAAATTTAAAACAAAAATAATTGCCAATCAGTCTCTTTTAGACCATTATAGCAAGCACAACAACATTCTAATCTTAATAGTTAGAAATTTTTTGTTCAATGTCTCTTATTTTAATTAATTACGAATACAGCAAATAGTATTTGGAATAAAGCATTAAAAGTTAATTAGATAGCCAAGGAGTTTTTGTTATTTTAAAGTGTATTTGTTGTTTTTGGATTTAAAAGATTTGTTATATTGGAATAGAATAAGTGAGATTTTGTTCATGATTAAATTTATTGCCCCTAAAAAATAAGTTTAAATGTTAGTTTGCAATAAAAAACCTTTCATAGAAAATTTGTTCAGGATTAAAAAAATGATTAGAAATAAATTATTTATCCTCTACTTAGTGACTATGTTAATGATTGTATACTCATGTAAGCATGAGGATGTGTTAGCCTATAAGGATTCCTCTGTTTCTTTAGATGATAGAGTAAGTGATCTTTTATCTAGGATGACACTAGAAGAAAAATTTTGGCAACTCTATATGATACCAGGAGATTTATTTGAAGGTAAAGAAAAATACAAACACGGGATTTTTGGTTTTCAAGTTGCTACTAAAAGTTCATCAGGAAAAGGTAGTGAACAAATGTTAGATTATTCGACAGGTAGAACAGCAAAAGCAACTGCGATACTCATCAATGATATGCAAAAATACTTCATTGAAGAGACTCGATTAGGCATTCCTATTATTCCTTTTGATGAAGCTTTACACGGTTTAATAAGGGATGAGGCAACCGTATTCCCTCAAGCTATAGGATTAGCTGCATCTTGGAATACAAAACTAATGGACAGTGTTGCTACTGCAATTGCCTTAGAAGTAAAAAGTAGGGGAATAAGGCAAAATTTATCGCCAGTTATTAATATTGCTCGAGATGTTCGATGGGGTCGCGTAGAAGAAACTTACGGAGAAGACCCTTTTTTAACCACAAAAATGGCGGTTTCTTACATTAAAGCTTTTGAAAAGCTTGGTGTTATTTGTACTCCTAAGCATTTTGTAGCCAATGTTGGCGATGGTGGTAGAGACTCTTATCCAATCCATTTTAACGAAAGAATATTAGAGGAAATTTACTTTCCTGCATTTAAAGCAAGTATACAAGAGGCTGGGGCAAGGTCTATAATGACTGCATATAATTCTTTAGATGGAACACAAGCAACAGCCAATAGTTGGTTGCTAAATAAGAAATTAAAAAAGGATTGGGGTTTTGAAGGTTTTGTCATTTCAGATGCTGGAGCGACTGGAGGAGCTAACGTACTACATTACACCTCTAAAAGTTATGCAGAATCTACCAAGCAAGCGATTGAAGGTGGTCTTGACGTAATTTTTCAAACCTCTTATGAGCATTTCCCATTATTTTATGAATCTTTTGAAAAAGGAATGATAGATAAAAATGCCATTGATGAGGCTGTTAGGAGAGTTTTGTATGCCAAATTTGAATTGAATCTTTTTGAAGATCCGTACATTAATATTGAAAATTTAGATAGGACTGAAAGTATTTTAAAAAACAAAGGATTGGCAAAAAAAGCGGCATTAGAGTCTTTTGTTTTACTAAAAAATAGTGCTCATACACTTCCTCTAAGTAAAGATATAAAGTCTATTGCGGTTATAGGTCCAGATGCAGATGAATTGAGGCTAGGGGGTTATTCTGGTCCAGGAAATAATCCCGTTAGCATTTTAAAGGCTATTAAAAATAAAGTTAAAAATGCTGTAAAAATAAATACTGCAAAAGGTGCAGAAAGGATCATTGAGGATTTTGTAGCCATACCAGAAGAGCAGTTATTTCATTTTGATCAAAATAGAATATTAAAATCTGGCCTTAAAGCTAACTATTACAATAATATCAACCTTGAAGGTGAACCAGCTTTATCTAGGATTGATGCTAATATTGATTTTAGATGGACACTTTTCTCACCAGATCAAAATAAAATTGATTATGACTATTATTCAGCTAGATGGACGGGCAAATTAGTAGCACCGCAAACAGGTACCATTGATATTGGAATAAAAGGAGATGATGGCTATAGATTGTATATTAATAATGAACTCTTAATAGATAATTGGAATAAACAAACTGTTCAGCAAATTACCAAGCCATTCTATTTTCGAAAAGATCAAAATTATGATATTAAAGTTGAGTTTTATGAAACTACTGGCAATGTTTGGTTTAAACTCATTTGGAATGCTGGAATAAAAAACGATTGGGAACGCAAAATAGCTGAAGCTGTGGCCAAAGCCAAACAATCAGAAGTTGCAATTGTTTGTGTTGGAATTGAAGAAGGTGAATTTAGAGACCGAGCTTACCTCTCTTTACCAGGTTATCAAGAAGCTTTAATTAATGCGGTTGCTAAAACTGGGACACCTACTGTTGTATTACTAGTTGGCGGAAGTGCTATTACGATGCAAAAATGGATTCAAGAAGCAGCTGCTGTATTAGATGTCTGGTATCCAGGTGAAGAAGGTGGAAATGCTATAGTAGACGTTCTTTTTGGTGATTATAATCCTGCAGGGAGATTGCCAATTACCTTTCCAAAGCACGAATCTCAACTACCGCTTTATTACAATCACAAACCTACTGGAAGGGGCGATGACTATTTAAATCTTTCCGGTAAACCCATGTTTCCTTTTGGATTTGGATTGAGCTATTCAAGTTTTGAATACAGTGATTTAAAGCTAAATAAAAGCAAAATAAATCCAACAGAAAACACCTCTCTAAGCCTTAAAGTTACAAATACTGGTTACTATGACGGAGATGAGGTTGTACAATTATATATTAAAGACGAATATACTTCCGTAGCAAGACCAGTAATGGAATTAAAGGGTTTTAAACGTATTCATCTTAAAAAAGGAGAAACAAAAGAAGTTGAGTTTTTAATAACTCCTAAATTATTAAGTATTTTGGATAAAAATATGGAAACAATTGTTGAACCTGGCGATTTCAGGTTAATGGTTGGAGCCTCATCAAATGATATAAAGCTTAAAACCATTTTAACTGTAAATTAATGATATAAAACTGTATTTACTACAAACGCAATATAAATTAATGAAGTTAGGAGTGCTAAATGAGTGTTATCTAACTAGAATGAATTTGAAAAATAATATGATTAAAATAAAGAGATTGCTTATAGGTCTAGTGTTAATTCACTTAATGAATTCTTGTTCAAAAAGCAATTCTTTTAAGTTAGTAGAAAACGGAGATCCTAATTATGAAATTGTCTTCTTAGATTCGGTAACTAGCCATAGCTTTAAATCTGCTGAAATATTACAAAATTACCTTCAAAAAATATCTGGTAGTAAGTTAAGTCTAGTTGATGAAGATTCCCAAAGCTCAACTAAACATAAAATATATGTAGGGAATTTTTCAACTATCAATATAGACACACATCAAGTTCAAATAAAAACAAATAACAAGGATATTATGATTTCGGGAGGTTCTAACGAAGCTATCAGAAATGGTGTTTACGAATTTCTTGAAGTTTATCTGGGATGTAAATGGTACGCACCTAATGTTGAATATATTCCTAAGATGTCCACCATCAATATAAATAATGAAATCAATTATTCATATACGCCTAAAATAACAACGCGAACCGTTCACTCAAAATTATTTTATGACAATAAAAAATTTTCAGAGCAACAAAAGGTAACCTCTGAACCTTTTCCTTATTACGTACCTTCAGCAAGGGTACATACCTTTAACAGATTTATTCCCGAAGATAAATTTTATAAATCTAATCCAGAATATTTTGCACTTCGTGGCAACACACGTTTACCTACCCAATTGTGTTTAACTAATGCTGAAGTTTTAGAAATTGTAAAGGATTCCGTCAAAAGTTTATTTAAAAAGCATTCTGAATTATCAGTTATTTCTGTAAGTAGTAATGATAATACCCAATTTTGTGAATGTGGAAATTGCAAAGAAATAGATAATGAAGAAGGGAGTAACGCTGGCACGATGATTCGTTTTGTTAATTCTATAGCGCAATCTTTTCCAGAGAAAACAATCTCAACTTTAGCTTATCAATATACAAGAAAACCTAGTAAAACTAAACCTTTAAAAAATGTGCTAATCACTTTATGTTCAATTGAATGTGATAGAAGTGGAGCCATAACAGATAAATGCACTGATTTTGCGAATGACTTAAAAGGTTGGAGTGCTTTAACAAAAAATATTAGAATCTGGGATTACACAACACAATTCACAAATTTTTTAGCGCCGTTTCCTAATTTTAATACACTACAACCAAATATTCAATTTTTTAGAGATAACAACACTAAATGGGTTTTTGAGCAGCATAGTAATAATCCTAGTGAATTGTTTGAATTACGTTCGTATTTAATGGCAAAATTGCTTTGGAATCCTGATGTTAATGTAAATAATATTATGACAGAATTCCTCAATGGTTATTATCACGAGGCTGGCAGTTTTATAAAATCTTATATTGATTTAATTCATGAAGAGTTGAAAAAACATCCAGATTTTTTTCTCTTTTTATATGGTGATCCTTCTCAAGCTTTTGATGGATATTTAAGTCCTGATTTATTGAAAAAATATTTAACCTTTTTTAATAATGCAGAAAAGGCTGTAGCAAAAAAACCTGAAATATTAAAGCGTGTTAAAGTAGCACGATTAAGTATAGATTATGCAGTTTTAGAGGCATGTAGGAAAAATATTTCAGATGAGTTTACCATATCAGAAAAAACAAAAACTTTAGTCGAAAACTTCATGTCAGTTTGTGAAGAAGCTAATATAATGCTAATGAATGAAATGGGTTATACGGTTTCAGATTATGGTAATGCTTATTTAAAATCTATTCAAGTGGCATTACAACCTAATCTAGCCACTGGTAAAAAGGTTAAATTAATAACAAAACCTAGGAAATATTCCAACGAAAACCCTCAGACTCTAACAGATGGAGCTTTAGGGGGTAGTAATTTTTATTCAAACTGGTTGGGTTTTGAGGGCAATAATTTAGAGGCAATTATAAATCTAGAAAATAAAAAAGAAATTAAATATATTTCAACATCATTTTTGCAGGTTACTAATCATATTGTTTTCTTTCCTAAAAAAGTTACTTATTATGGTTCTGTGGATGGAAAAGTTTACTCAAAATTAGGTGAAGTATTAAATGAATATCCTCTGAGTAAAAAAAGTAAAGTAAATGACATTCAGTATTTTAATTTAAATATTCATCCATCTGAATTACAGTTTGTAAAAATTAAAGCAGAAAACCATATAAATGCACCTTATTGGCATCATGCAGCTGGATTGCCATCCTGGATTTTTGCAGATGAAGTAATTATAAATTAAGTCTATTGAGTACAAACAATCCATCACTCCCAATATTGTGTTACAGGACACCAGTCTTGCGACCCAAATGGAGGCCATATTTTCTAATACGACTGCATTTAATAAAAAATCTAAGTGGTTGGTGCGTGTCATTGATTGACAAAGCGCCAACTAATTTTTCTACTGGGTTTTCAAATTCCCAAACCACTTCCCCGCAACCTGGCACAACAACAATCTTAATAAAACTGTTATAATGAAAAATATCCTTGTCTTTCTTTTTATAACCTTTTTGCTTTCTTGCAATCATGGTGCGAATTACGACTTAAGCATCCTCAATGTAAAACGTATAGATATAGAAACTGGTCAAATTGATAATGTCGACATTTATATTAACCAAGACCGTGTTGCCTTTATTCAAAGTGCTAATCTAAAAGATTTGGCAGCAAAAGAAACTGTTCATGCTAAGGGTGCCTTTGCTATTCCAGGCTTATGGGACAATCACATTCACTTTAGGGGGGGGGAATCACTCTTAAGAGATAATGAAATGTTCTTAGAACAGCTCATAGACTTTGGCATCACTTCCGTAAGAGATGCAGGAGGAGATCTGGCCATTTCCTTAAAGAGATGGCAGCTTGAAATTTCAAAAAATGAGCGAATTGGCCCAACTATTTTCACCTCTGGTCCTAAAATTGATGGAAGAAACCCAACATGGCAAGGATCATTAGAAGTTGAATCAGAGGCTGAACTAGATCAGGCATTAGATTCTTTAGAAAGACTAGAAGTGGATTTCGTTAAACTCTACGACAGTAAATTAAATGGAAACCTCTTTTTATCTGCCCTTGAAAAATCAAAAGCGAGAGGGTTAATAGCCTCCGGTCATATGCCCTTTAGCGTTACCTTAAACCAAGCCTTAGATGCTGGAATGAATGGTGTAGAGCATCTTTACTACATACTAAAAGGAAGCTCCAAAGATGAATTAGAGATTACAAAACAATTTCAGAGTGGTACACTTGGATTTTGGGAAGCCATGCCCTTATTAATTAATTCCTACAATGACTCTACCGCTAACCGTTTATTTAATAAAATGAAACAACAAGAGGTTTTTGTGATTCCAACCCTAAACATTGGAAATACATTGAGTTATTTAGATGAGACTGACCACTCAACTGATGAATACCTTAACTTACTAAGCGATCGTTTTAAAAGCACCTATGAAAGAAGAATTAAAAGTGCATTAAACAGTACTCCTGAAACTCGGGATAATCGCAAAAGTTTAAATACATTTTTAAGAAAACTAACACTAAAACTTCACGATTCCGGAGTTCAATTAATGGCTGGTTCAGATGCAGGAGCTTACAATGCTTATGTATATCCTGGACCATCACTTCACGAAGAACTTCAATCCCTTGTAGCTGTTGGACTAAGTCCCTTAGAAGCATTAAAAACTTCTGTAATTAATGGTCCAAAATGGTTGGCGGTAGAAGAAGACTACGGGGCAATAGGTATTGGTAAAAAAGCAGATATCCTACTGTTGAAAAAGAACCCATTAATCGATATAACAAATACTACCTCCATACAAGCTGTTATCAAAAATGGGCTTTATTTTAAAAAAACCTATTGATTAAGTAAAACTTAATCAGGTATTATTTACTTAATAAATAAATTTTTAATTAATGATTAATCAAACTCTATAATTACTAGCCTTTAAATCTTATTACCAATATGAAAAAAATAGTTCTTCTTTTAAGTCTTTTAAATATATTTTCTGTTTTTGGATCTAGTATAGATACTGTTGTGGTAACTAGTAAATCCATGAATAAAGATATTTCAAACATTATTATTAAACCTGCTGGTTATTCTTCAAAGAGCAATAACTATCCTGTTTTATATTTACTTCATGGCGCTGGAGGTGATTACACAAGTTGGACATCTAATGTACCTGCTCTTCAAAAATATGCTAATGAATATAACATTTTAATTGTCTGTCCTGATGGTGGTTCCACTAGTTGGTATTTTGATAGCCCTATTGACGACCAAATTAAATATGAAACTTATATTACAAAAGAGCTTGTTAATGTTATTGATTATAAATACAAAACAATTCCAAAAAAAACAGCAAGAGCAATTACAGGTCTAAGTATGGGAGGGCACGGAGCCTTTTACCTAGCCTTTAAGCATCCCGATATATGGGGTGCAGCGGGAAGTATGAGTGGGGGTCTTGACATTCGTCCATTTCCAAATGGATGGGATTTACCCAAAAGATTGGGAAGCTATTCTGATCACAAAGCGTTTTGGGAAGAAAATACAGTCATAAATTTAGTTTATAAAATTAAAGGGAATGATTTGAAACTCATATTTGATTGTGGCATAGATGACTTTTTTTATGACGCAAATAGAAGATTACATGAGAAACTTATTGAAAGAAACATACCCCATGATTATATTGAGCGCCCAGGAAATCATACTTGGGAATATTGGGTAAACTCAATAAAATATCAGCTTTTATTTTTTAGCGATTACTTTGATTCTCAAAACTAAAGAATAGGTTTATTTTACACCTGTTTTTATTCGCTCCTTAAGCTTTTCTGAAATTCAGCTTTCTGAATATAGTTCAACACTCTATCTTCCAAAATTGATAAGCTAACAGTTCCTTGACCTAAGATAAGCTCGTGAAAATCTCTAATATCAAACGAAGTTCCTAAAGCCTCTTGGACTTTTTCTCTAAGAGCTCTGATTTTTAACTCCCCAATTTTATAAGATAAGGCTTGACCTGGCCACGAAATATAACGGTCTGTTTCTGTTTGAATTTCATGTAATGACAAGGCGGTGTTTTCAGACATATATTGCACCACCTCATCTCTAGTCCATCCCATAGCATGAATACCAGTATCTACTACAAGCCTACAGGCACGCCACATTTCATATGTCAGTTTACCAAAATGTTCATAGGGTGTGGTATACATATCCATCTCACTTGCTAAAAATTCAGCGTATAAGCCCCAGCCTTCTCCATAAGCAGATAGGTACAAATTTTTTCTAAATCTTGGAATACTATCTCCCAATTCATTATTTAAAGCACCCTGTAAGTGGTGTCCCGGAACTGCTTCATGGACAGTCAAAGCAGGTAAAGTATATAAAGTCCTACTAGGAAGATTGTAAGTGTTAACCCAATAATATCCTGGATCAAGACTATTGGCGTCAGTCCCAACATACCTACCTCCAGTATATTTAGGTGCTATTGCGTCGGGAACAGCCGCTACACCATAAGGCTTTCTGGGAAGGGTTTTAAAAAATCTTGGCAATTGTTCATCTGCCCTTTTGGCCATATCTCTCGCGATCATTAAAAGCTCTTTAGGTGTCTTAGCATAAAACTGCTTGTCAGTCCTCAAAAAGTCAAGAAAATCTGTAAAACTTCCATCAAACTTTAAAGAAGCTATAATTTTTTTCATCTCTGCTTTAATACGAGCAACTTCTGAAAGACCAATCTCATGTATATCTTTGGCTGAATATTGGGTACTGGTAGTGTAGTAGTTAATTCTATCCTGATAATAAGCCTCGCCATTAGGAGTGTTTAATAATCCTATTGAGGTTCTTGTAGAAGGAATATAGGTGTTTTCAAAAAAGTTTTTAATACGTTTAAATTGAGGCACCACTACTTGTTCAATGACTTTTTTACCCCTGAGTAGTAAACTGTCTTTTTGGGAGTCAATTATATTATTGGGAAGTTTTAAGAGAGGTTGATAGAAAAAACTATCCTCATAGTCATTTACTATGTGGCTTTCATAAGTAGTTTCATAGCCTTTAAAAATCACCTTGGGCTGGGAAATTCCTTTATCTAATCCAGCTTGAAGGTTTTGAAAGTGTTGGTCTACATATAAAGGGAGCGCTTCTAATTTTCTTAAATATTCTGTCGCCTCCTTATAATTAGACAAAGGGCGCACCATATATCCCAAACTCAGATGAAATCCTGCGTCTGATAGTAGGGGATTTAAATAGCGTTCAAATTTGTAAAAAGCCACCTGATCCTCAAGAATGAACTTCAGTAATTTTAAAGAGATACGTTCCGTTTCAGATAAATTTTCTAGTGTGACCAAAGACAATTCATGAAGCTTTTCTTTTGCAAACAATGCCTCGGATTCATAATATTCTTTAGTTACTAATCCAAGTGGATATACATTAGAATCGTAAGATTTGTGGTTCTGAAATGAATCAATTATAGCTTGCAAATCATGAGAAGCAGTGGGGCTCTCCAGATCTTTACATCCCACTAATAGGACTAAAATCAAAAAAAATAATTTTTTAATCATGGTATTAAATTACAGCCAACCATCTAATTTAATCATAATTAATTTAATTAGTTTTTGGGCTTGGGCAGGACTATAAATAAATAGCCAAACCACTTTTTGATTAAGCAAGGGATTTGGGCTTTATATTGCAAGATTGTATATATAATATGTACTTTTAAATCATGAAAGCAGTCTTTAAATTTATATATAGTGTTCTTGTGTTAATTTTGTTTAGTAGTTGTAAATCTGGGTATGAGACAATTAATTTTAATTCGGCACAGATTCCTAATCCACCTAGATATGATAATGAAAATCATTGGGCTGTTTTACCTGGAAAATATCCTGAAGTGTTAGACTCTTATGCTCCTAAAGATGTTTCAACTCTTCATGCAGATGTTTTTTATGTGTATCCCACATTAATTCAAGACCCTAAAGATACTCGTTGGAATGCTCCCATTGAAGATGAGGTTCAAAGAGAGGTGGTCATTAATAAAGCTGTTCATTACCAAGCTTCAGCTTGGGCTTCATCGGGCCGTTTATTTGTACCCTATTACCGTCAGGCACACATTAGATCTTATGATTATTACAATCAAGGAGGTAAAGAAGCTTTTAGGGTAGCTTACTCAGATATTAAAGCCGCTTTTGAATATTATTTGACTCATTACAATCAAGGTAGGCCTATTATTATTGCGAGCCATAGTCAAGGAACCACTCACACCAAGCGTTTACTTAAGGATTTTTTTGACGGCACCCCCCTTCAAGAACAATTAATAGCTGCTTATTTGGTAGGGATGGATGTTCTTCCTCAGATTTATGATAATTTAAAGCCAATGACATCGCCATCTGAAACGGGTGGATACCTCTGTTGGAATACTTTTAAAAAAGGGTATTACCCCAAGAAGAAAGACAAGTATAATGGATCTGTAACCTCCAATCCTGTTACTTGGGATACTACATTAACTACAGATTTTAATGACCATAAGGGATTTCTATTTTCAAATGGCGTTATTTACGATAAGGCCTTAAAAATTAAAATTATAGATGGGCTCGTATGGACAAGTTTACCTCGTTTTCCTTTGAGATTCTTTATGGTGTTAAAAAAGAATTATCATATTGGAGATATAAATTTATTCTGGAGGGATATTAAGGAAAACTCGGAACTGAGAACCCAGAGTTGGTTAAGCAAATAAAAAAAATGAAAAAATGAAACGTAAAGACTTTTTAAAATCTTCACTAATAATTAGTGCAGGGATTGGATTTAACCCTTCTTTAGCTTCAGGCTCAATTTCAAAGAGAAAGGTTAACAAAATTGGACTAGGTCTTTTTTCTATTCCTAGAATCATGAAAAATGATTTAGAGGGAACTATTAAAAAAATGGCTGAAATGGGGATTAGAGAATTTGAAACCTACGGTCCTTATTCTTTTACACATGAAAAAACTAAGGCTTCATGGGCTGAAATTAGTAAGTATTTGGGGTTTAGCGCTAGTGGTTTTTACGGTAAATCTGCGGAGGAATTTAAGACTTTAACAAATCAATATGGCATTAGTGTACCCTCAATGCACACTGATTTATATACTTTAGAATCCAATATGGCATCGCTTGGGAAAGCCGCTAGATCAATAGGAGCAAATTATGTGGTGCTACCTTCAATTCCTGATGAAGAAAGATTAGATATAGATGCATACCATTTAATGGCAAAGCGATTTAATGAGATTGGAAGACAGGCAAATGAAGAGGGCATTAAGTTTGCCTATCACAATCATGGCTATGGACTCATACCTGAAGAGAATGGGATTATCCCAATGAACATTATTCTAGATGAAACAAATAAAGACAAGGTTTTTTTTGAAATGGACCTCTTTTGGACAGTAGCAGGAAAAGCTGATCCTATTAAATTATTAAGCAAGCACCAAGGTCGTTATAAGATGTTACATATTAAGGATATGAAAAATATTACATATTTTAAAGGCAAGGGTTCTACTTCTTCAGAATGGATGGAGCTATTTCCTTTATTAGTTCCCGCAGGATCTGGTCAATTACCACTCAATGAAATTTTAAAAGTCGCCTATAATTCGGGGGTTGAACACTATTTTATTGAACATGATTTAGCCCCAAATCCATATAATAACATTCAATCAGCCTATGATTTTTTAGAAGCCTTGCGTTTTTAACCTTCGTATAATCTTTCATTCATTTTCATTATTTTTTTTATAGCAAGGTTTAGTATGTCTTTTAAATTCATTTATAAACAGTCTTCAAAAAAGAAAACTATTTCCACAATACTCATCCCTTTTCTAAAAACAAGTGATGTGAGTTGTCTATTTTCCATTTTAACACTTGGTAAGCATCCACTAACATTTAAGTTCCCCAGCATATTTGCCTAAAAAGACCTATAGTAAATCATCTACGAAGTTACATTAGGATCAGTATATTATTGGAGGGTAAAATGTCAATTTTCATCCTTTATATATACCCTGAAAATCAACACACTTTCCCGCAACCAGACACAACAACATTCTAATCAAAACAATTAGAAATTCTTTGTTCAATGTCTCTTTTCCGCATAATACATGAGGCATTCTCTATAAGGGTATTATTGATTCGAAAACAGCGCCATAGAGAGAACAAAACCCCTAACTTTTATTAGTTAGGGGTTTTTTGTTTTTAATATATATTTTTAGATTTCAGTTGACTTTATGGAATCCAACTGTTGTGAGATGTTTATTCTCTATTTGATTTTTCAATCTTTTCATAGTTTTCTTTAACTGTTCTGTTCAAATTGTTCACAACGATCTCGGCTATGAAAAGTTGGGGGTTGTACACCTTAACTTTTCGGTTTAAGGCTGACCTTTGTTTTATGTTTATACTTTCGTTTTATCACTTTCGCCCCAATTGTCTATAGCCATTGTTTTGCCCAGTGTTTTTTTTATATTTCTTCGTAAACTTCATTTTTACCCATTCAATCCGTCAAACTTTGCCTTCATAGTTGGGTTGCCATGCGTAAGCTTTTTAATAGTTAAGTCGTCTGCTTTGTTATTGGCCAAGCGCAAATTATTTACTGAAGACAACAAAGCTTCTTTTGTTTTTTGAAGGTGGTTCATTGTTTTGTCAATTTCCTCTATGGCCGTTTTGAATTGTCTGCTGGCTAAATCATAGTTGCGAGCAAAACCAGTTTTGAAGTCATTGATCTTTTCTTCAAAATTTGTGATGTCAATATTTTGATTCCTAATAAGGGCGAGTTCTTCTTTGTATTGCATTGAGTTTAATGCTGCATTCCTTAATATTGTGATGATTGGAATAAAGAATTGGGGGCGTACCACATACATTTTTTTGTACTTATGAGATACGTCTACTATGCCATTATTGTATAGTTCATTATCTGATTCTAACATAGATACTAGAATAGCGTACTCACATTTCTTTTCATTCCGATCCTTGTCTAATTCTTTGAAAAAGTCCTCGTTTTTCTTTTTAGTGGCGGTTTCATCTCCTTCATTTTTCATTTCAAACATAATAGAGAGTATTTCATTTCCATTCTGGTCTTTCTCACGGTAAATAAAGTCTCCCTTACTCCCTGAGCTGGCGTCATTGTCTTTTTCAAAATAAACATTCTGAAAACCAATAGCCCTAAGTTTGTTGAATTCCACTTCACAGTGTTGCTCTAAGGATTCGCCCACCATTTTAGTAGAGAGTTTTTGCTTAAAATCTTTGAGACGTGCAATCTCGTCGTCCTTCATTTTAATGGTCTCTTCCTTGGTGAGTAATTTTTGATGGTATTGCTCCTGAATAGACTTTTCCTGAAGCTGCCTTTCTACCTCTTTATTGCTAAGCTGGTTCAATAGTCCATCTCGCTCTTTTTCTATGGCTCTAGTGGCTTCTATAACAGCTTGCCTTTTCTCTTGTTCCGCTTGCACAACTTTAGCCCTTATTTGCTCAAGTTCTAGTGCTTTAAGAGATTTAAGCTCACTAATTTCCTGTTCTTTTTTTGAAAGTTCCTGCTGGAGGGTATTCTTCAAGTTTGCCTCTGTGAGCATGACTGCTTGATGCTTTTCTTTTTCAGCAATGGCCAATCTATTGTTGAGTTCTTCAGAAAATTGATCGTCTCTTACTTGTTTTACAATATCTGCAAATCCAGCGTCGTCCAGTTTAAAAGAAGTGTTACAATTTGGGCAAATAATGTCTTTCATGGGCGAGTTTTTTATTCCTTTAAATTTAATTATTAATATTTTAAAGAGTGTAAATTTAAAATATAGATCATGAATTTTTTAATCCATAACATACCTTTCACACACCCCATTCTCCCAATTCATGACACCTGCATTTTGTGCTTCACATGCATTGGAATAGGTCATGCTATTACAGCCGCATACTGGCGCGTATTCCATGGTGCAAATGCCGTCTTCAATGACTGCTGAAAAATCTACACAGGAGGGGTCTGCGGAGCCTTTTTTAAAATAAAAGCTTATCTCGTCGTCTGCAATCCTAGGGTTGTCTACAAAAGTGAGACTAAGGGTATCTCCAGATATTTCAAGGGTATATTTTTCGTCAGAATTCGCCACTGTTAATAGGTTTCCCCTAAGGTTATAATCATAGACTTTTCCAGTAGATACAATATTGGGAATATTATTGTTTGGACCTACTGGATAAAGTTGATTCTTATAAAACCACAATTGTTGGTCGTCAAAATTTTCATTACCGGCCTCCCCAAAATAGCAAAAACAAACCACACGGTCCAATACCCATTGGCCCTCTAATTTGTCAGGAATATCAGTTACAGAATCATTTTTGTCGCAGGCAATAAAAAAAAGCAAACTGCAAACAGTGATTAGACATACCTTCATAGTATCTTACTTAATTTTGTTCTACAGCATCATTTAATTCTGAATATAGTTCTATTGGCCCGTCTAGGACTAAGGCTACTACCGTATAATAAGAGTCTATAGTTTCTTTTGGTAAATCAATGTATGAAATTCCAGGATATTTATTCCAATACAGTTTAGCTATTTTTTTCTGTGAAAGAATACTCCCATTACCAAGAACATATGCCCTATTAATGGTATTGGATATTCCCTTAACTACAATTTTCCCATCTTTTGGTATATCTCTTACAAACAAGTAGAGTGTTTGCTTATCCTTACTCAAGGTTGTTGGGCCATAAAAATGCTCGTAAGGAATGCCTCTAGTAGTTCCATAAACTGCCTTGTGGTGTTTTTTAATCCAGGAACCGAGCTTTAGTAACCTGTCTTTTTGAATGGGGTCAATGGTTCCGTCTGCTTTAGGACCAATGTCCAACAACAGGTTTCCTCCTTTTGAGATGCAATCTACAAAGATGTCTAAAATTTGTTGGGTGGTTTTGTAATTGGTGTCTGATTGCTGATACCCCCAAGAATCATTTATTGTCATACAAAGTTCCCAGTATTTGGCCTCTGGCCTATAAACAGGTACACCAATCTCAGGGGTTTGATAGTTTCCCTGTCCCGTCAATCTGGAATTAATAATGGTTTTTGGAGCATCTTTTAAAAGTGATGCTCTAATTTTAGCACTTCCCCAAGCCTCAGGCGAATGTTCCCAATCTCCGTCAAACCACCAAATATCTGGTCTGTAGTTCTTTTTAAGTTCTAGAAGTTGTCCATTCATATAATTTAGATACTCTTGCCATCTTTGCGGATCTTTCTCAATGGTATATCTTCTTTTGCTTGTAGTTAAATGAGTATATAGGTTAGAAGACCAGTCAGGTAAAGAAAAATAAATCCCTATTTTCAATTCTTTTTCTTTTAAAGCATCTATTAACGGAGTTAAGACATCTTTTTTTGCTGCTGCATGAGATACTACGTTAAGATTACCATAATTAGTGTTCCAAAGGGCAAACCCATCATGGTGTTTGCTTGTAATGACACTATATTTTGCACCACTGTCTTTAATAAGTTTTGCCCATTCTTTTGGTTTAAAGTTAGATGCGGTAAAACCACTCAATTGCTTAAGGTAGTCTTCATGGGAGAGATATTCATTGTAAAAAGACCAAGATTCACTTATACCGTCTACGGCGTAAATTCCCCAGTGTATAAAAACACCCAATTTGGCATCTTTAAACCATTGCATTTTATCATGATCTGTTGCTTCGAAAATACCAGACTTTGTCTCTTGTGCTTTGACACCAATTAAAGAGAAATACAAAATGCATAAAAGTATGGAAGTTAATTTATGGTTCATAAGGGCTAATTTGTTACTAAATTACAGAAAAACAATGATTCGCTGCAAAATGAGAAAACAGCCCTTTGAAGATTATTCACTAACTTCATAAAAAAATGAAAAGATGAGAATTGTATACGTTTTATTAGGGGTGCTTTTTTTATGGCCCTCAGAAGGAAACGCCCAAGAGGCCAGGGTTTCTAAGAAAGAAGCTAGAATGATAGAACGCGGTTTAAAGCGTAAAGAGAAAAAGAATTCTAAGTTTAGAGAACTCAATGAATTTGGGATAGATATATACGCTACCAATGTCATTCAGGCCATTCGCAGACATTTGGGTACAGCTAAAATAGAAGGCAATAAAGTGATTGTTATGAGAGACAGAATAGGATCTTTTACAGATGGGGAACCTCCTTATGCCCTTTGGGATGTGGATGGGAATTTAATTGGCAAAACACCCCCTCCTGGATTAGATCTGTTGTCTATTAGAAAAGTAACTGTATATAGAACGGTGTACGACATTCAAACCAATTATGGATTGGCTGGAGGTCAGGGGGTTATTAAAATCAATACCACCCTGACTATGCCGGATCCAGTTTCCACAGAAAATTAATCCAATTGTCTCAATATACTAAGGTATACAACTTGGTGCCGTTGGTATTTTTGGCCTGGGGTGTCTTTAGAACGTGCTTTCGCTACGGCTAAGAATTGACATTGATTTATTTGGTAACCCATTCCTGCTAGCCATGTGTTTCTCCATGAATTAGAGGGAAGAGTAAAGGGGGAATTGTTTTCAAATAAGCTGCCAGAAAGATTGTAATCCTGAAAATGATAACGGTATTGAAGGCCTATATACACTCCAAAACCTTCTTTTGTAGGATGGTGAAAAGCTTCTGAATAAAATACCATTGGATTGATTTGGCCTAAATGAAAACCTCCGCTAACACTAGATTGACTACTATGGGTACCCCATTGACTTTGGATTTGATATGAAAATTGGCTCGCTTGCCCCAGAGATAGGTAATTGGTGTACTGGCCCAGAAGACCTATATGAAGATTTCCGGGCTGTTGTCCCACCCAACTCAAGGGGGGTAATCCTAAAATATATTTGTGGTAGGTATTTTGAAAAGGTTCGCTCAAGGAACCCGGACCGCTTATTCCAAGTTGGGCACTCCAACGAAATACTCCTTTATTTTTAAGTGTTTTTGATACGGCTCTTTCTAAAAAAAGGTAGCCACTAAAGGGATAATCCATACTAGTTGTAATGCTGTCATAACGGCCAATAGGATTGTAAATTTGTTGCCCTAAGGTCCAATGAATGCGTCGTGTAGCTGCTTTTTCTTCGCTAAATAAATCTTCATTTTTTAGGGGTTTTTCTCTGCCATTTTTGGTAGTTCCGTATTGTAGAAAAATCCCACTAGAGTAATAGTAATCTTTACCAAAGAATAAGTCATTGTCTATAGAGAGGCCTCCATAGCTTTGTCCCCAGAGAGGGTTATACAAAAGCATGAAAAAAAGGAGGATCCATCTCATAAACTAGCGGCTATGGATTGGATTAAGAAATCTTGTTTTTCATTTGCTTTTTGGGCAAAGGATAGCAGGCTTTGTGCACGGTCTAGATTTTCATTGGGATAACTTACCTTATAATACAGGTTTCCTGCTAAAAAATCAGTGAGCGCCCTAAGGCCGTGAAGAAATGGCATATAAACGGCGCCAAAAGGCAAACTCAGCCACTCCTTTTTGGTAAAAGCTTCTGGCCACTCACACAAACCACTTATAAAAGAGGCGGCAAGAGCTGTTTTAAATAACACTGGCGTATTTGAATCACTCTCAGTAGCTGTATTGGCCACAGTGCGTAGGGCGTCTCCAAAGTCATAAAAGGCAAATCCAGGCATGAGGGTGTCTAAATCTACCAGACAAATGCCTTTATGATGCTTTTCCTGGAAGAGCATATTGTTGAGTTTGGTGTCGTTATGGCACAATCTCATTGGAAGTTCCTTGGGGGTGTTAAAAGCAACATCTTTAAGTGCGTGAAGTATTTCAAGGGTTTTTTGAGCAGCTTGTAGGCTGGAGGCATCGGCCTGGTGACAGGCCTGTTGAAACTGTTGCCACCGCAGATGAATGTCTTGAAATTGTGGGATTGGGGTCTTAAAAGTGTTGGTATTCAAGTTTTTTGAAATGTGGTGAAAATGACCCAATAGTCTCCCTGCTTCTTTAGATATTTTCTTGTCTGGGGCAATGTCATAGGCAATGGCGTTTGGAATATAGGTTTGCATGCGCCATAAATGACCCTGTTCATCCTTTGCAAAATAGGCCCCCTGAGTGGTTTTTAGAAAAGTGGGCGCGGGAAGGCCGCTCCCTGTTAGGACTTGTTGCCACTGGTCAATATTGAACATGAGGTCTTCACTGTTCCGGAATATTTGGGTATTGAGGCGTTGTAAAAAATAGGCCCGATCTGAAAAGCTAATTTTATAGCTGTCGTTGATCAGGCCTTGTGTGATGGGAAGTACTTCAAAGTCATTGCTTTGGGGTAAGAAATGACGAATTATGTTCGCTATATTTTTATGGTTTATGCCCTCCATAATTTTGCCGGATACACTCCGGATTCATGTAAATTTTTTAAAGTATCAATAGCGGCTGCTTTGTCTTGGGAATAAGTGAGTCCAAACCATTGGCTGCTTGTTGGGATTACTCCTACGCTCACTTCTTGTGCTTCCAATTGTTCTGCTACAATGAAGGGGAGGTATAATTCGCCTTTTTCTGGTGTATCTCCAGATAAAAAGGATTCAAAACGCTTGCTAATGGCTGGAAAAATAAAGGGGGTGCTCAACCAAAAATTCATACTCACTGGAGTCGTTAGCGGAAATTTTAATCCGGAATCTTCATCTGTGGCTTCATGGTCTCCTGAGGCGATTAACTTGGTAAGCTCCGTGATGTCTTTTAAGGCGCCATCTTTTACTTCACAAACTCCTCTAGACACCGTGCCGTATTCAGAGAGGGTGTTTTTTAATTCATATGCTACCAATCCATAGGTCTGGTGATTGGGCAGGGCGTTTAAAAAAGCGCCAGCGTCTTTAAACGCTTCAGGTCCGTAATAGTCATCTGCATTTACCGTAGCGAATGGTGTTTTAATAACTTCTCTGGCAGTCCAAACGGCATGCGCCGTTCCCCAAGGTTTCTCTCTTTTTGGGGGTGCGGTAAAGCCTTCAGGAACATCTGAAATGGCTTGACCTAAAACAGTTAAAGTAATATTTTCTGGTAGTTTTTCAGAGAGGTAGGTTTTAATATCTTCCGTATTGGCTGGTTTAGCAATCACTACTATATGATTGAAACCAGCGGCAATAGCATTAAAAATGGTGTATTCTAGAAGGTATTCTCCGTTTGGACCTAAGCCGTCGAACTGTTTTAATCCTCCGTATCTGCTACCACTTCCGGCAGCCATTATAAGTAAAGTCATAGTTGCATTATAAAACGGCTACAAGATACTACATCCTGTAGAAATTGTCTGTTTGGAAGCCTTTTTTATAAAAGTTTTCCTTAATTTCAACTTCAATTCACGAATCATCCACTATAAAATTACCCCATATGTCTAGCAGAAGATCCTTTATTCAGAAATCGGCCGCTTTTGGAGCTGCCTCACTAGTGCTTCCTAATCTTACTTTAGGTAAGTCTTTAGGAAAAGCAAAAAATAGTGCCAATGACAAACTACAGATTGGAATTATTGGGGTAGGGCTCAGGGGAACCAACCATTTGGAAAATGCCCTTAAAAGGCAAGATGTGGTGGTGACGGCTATAGCTGATATAGATCCTAATAGAAATGCCATAGCACAAAAAATTATGGCAGAAGCAGGGGCTAAAGCGCCGCTGGTTTTTGGAAAAAACGAATTGGATTACAGGAATTTATTAAACCTTAAAACGGTAGACGCGGTGCTGATTGCCACCCCTTGGTTGTGGCACACCCGCATGAGTGTAGACGCTATGAATGCAGGTAAATTTGCAGGTGTTGAGGTGTCTGCAGCCAATACTATGGAGGAGTGCTGGGACCTGGTGAATACCCATGAGCAAACGGGCACCCATCTCATGTTGTTGGAAAATGTCAATTACAGAAGGGATGTAATGGCTGTGCTGAACATGGTTAAAGAAGGTGTTTTTGGCGAAATGCTCCACTATAGATGTGGGTACCAACATGATCTTAGGGCGGTAAAATTTAATGACGGAAAGCAGCCTTATGGTGGGGGAGTAGAATTTGGCGAAAAAGCTATTTCAGAGGCCAAGTGGCGTACCCAACATTCGGTGACTAGAAATGCAGACGTCTATCCTACCCATGGACTGGGCCCTATTGCCGCTATGGCCAATATCAATAGAGGCAATAGATTTATATCTATGTCTTCTCATGCCACCAAGGCTGTAGGACTTCACAAATACATTGTAGATAAAGGGGGAGCAGACCACCCGAATGCCAAAGTGCGTTTTAAACAAGGAGATATCATTACCTCTACGCTGGAAACCGCTATGGGAGAAACGATTATCATTACCCATGACTGTAATTCTCCAAGACCTTATTCCTTAGGTTTTAGGGTACAGGGGTCTAATGGTCTTTGGGAGAAAGATGGCGACAGAATATATATAGAAGGGCAATCTGAGCCCCATCGCTGGGACGCTTCTAAAGCCTGGTTGGAAAAGTACGACCATCCGCTTTGGAAAAAATATGGAGAATACGCAGAGGGTGCCGGTCATGGAGGGATGGACTTCTTTGTGTTGAACGCTTTTGTGGAATCAGCTAAAGCCAATGTGGCACCCCCTATAGATGCCTATGATGCTGCTGCTTGGAGTGCGGTAACACCGCTCTCTGAATTGTCTATTGAGAATAACGGTGCCGCCCAAGATTTTCCTGATTTCACCAGAGGACAGTGGATCAAAAGAGCACCATATCCTTGGACGACTAGTTCGTATTAATGTGCAATTTTTGATTTGATTTTTTTCAATATGTTTTAGTGGTTTTTCATTCTTGCTGTTTTCCGCTATTTTCTTCTTAATTTTAACGCGCTATGAAAAAAATCTTATTTCTACTGTTGTTTGCGTTTTCTTTAACGGGTTTCAGTCAAGTATCAGGAACCCTTAGGGGTAAAATTTTAGAAGAAAATCAAAGCCCGTTATTTGGGGCGACAGTGGTTTTAGAAGGCACCACTTTTGGCGCCATTACAGATGAATTGGGGCAGTTTTCCATACCTAATATTCCGCCGGGTACATATACGATACAAGCGGGTTATTTGGGTTTCACTACGCAGACGGTTTTTAATTTTCAAATTAAATCTGTGGGAACACCCCCATTGAATTTTGTGCTTTTAGAAGCTTCACAGGCTTTGGATGAAGTGGTAGTGGCTTTGAGTCCTATAACAAGGCCTAAAGAAACCCCGCTTTCTACCCAATCGCTTTCTGGTGTTGAGATTGCTAATTACCCAGGTTCTAATAATGACGTGGTGCAGGTAGCTCAAACACTCCCTGGAGTGTCTCCATCTATTGGAGGCTTTAGAAATGATTTAATCATTAGAGGAGGTGCTCCTAATGAAGTAGTGTATTATTTGGATGGTATTGAGATTCCTAACATTAACCATTTTAGTACCCAAGGAAGCGCTGGAGGTCCTGTAGGTATGTTAAATGTGTCTTTTATCTCAGATGTGAGACTCTCAGCCTCTGCTTTTGGTGCCCAGTATAACAATCCTTTATCTGGCGTGTTGCAATTCACTCAAAGAGATGTGAACCCTGACGGATTTGCAGGAAATTTCAGGCTAAGTGCCAGTGAAGCTGCACTCACGCTTGAAACACCCCTTTCGGTCAATAAAGAAAATGGAGCAGTAAAAACAGATGTGCTTTTCTCTATTAGGAGGTCTTATTTACAGTTTTTGTTTGAATTGATTGGCTTGCCTATTAGGCCTGATTATTGGGATTATCAATATAAATTAAATCACAGAATTGACACTTACAACAGTCTGAGTTTCGTTGGTCTGGGAAGTATTGATGAATTTACGGTAGCCTTGCCAGAAGACCCTACACCAGGCCAGCAAGCAACTTTTGATCAGGTGCCTTTTATTAACCAAAACTCCAATACGGTAGGGGTTACTTGGAAAAGACGCTTTAAAGACCAAAACGGTTTTATGGAATTGAGTTTGAGTAACAACAGCCTTTGGAATACCTATAGTGAATACAATGACAATACCAGCCAAACAGACCTTCGCTTTCAAAACGACGCCTTAGAATCTGAAACCAAACTAAGGGTAGCAGTGAATCGTTTTGACAAGGGTTGGAAATGGAGTCATGGGTTTCATTTACAAAGGGCCTTCTATGAGAACAGCACCCTCAATACGCTGGCAGGATTTAATTACAATACTACTCTAGATTTTATTAATTATGGAGTTTTTACCCAAGGATCTAAAGATTTTTTTGAAGATCGCTTGGCCCTTTCCTTTGGGTTTAGAATGGACGGGGATACATTTACCAAGGGATCTAATTTACTAAAAACCTTTTCTCCAAGGTTTTCTGCTTCTTATAGCCTAGCGCCTAGTTGGAAGCTTAATGGGACCGCAGGAGTGTATTATAAAATCCCGCCCTACACTATGTTGGGCTTTCAAAATGCCGCTCAGGAATTTTTAAATCAAGCCTTGGACTACACCCGTTCTACGCACTTGGTTTTAGGGGTAGAAAAGATTTTAAATCCTGCTGCTAGGGTGTCTTTAGAAGGTTTTTATAAATACTATTCAGACTACCCAGTCTCCCTAGAAGACGGGGTTTCAATCGCCAATAAAGGGGCTAGTTTTGAGGTCTTAGGAAATGAAGCTATTGCCTCTGTTGGTAAAGGTAGGGCTTATGGATTGGAATTGTTGTGGCAACAAAAACTCACGGATCGCTTTTTTGGGATTTTCTCTTATACGTATTTTTATTCCACTTTTTCAGGTTTAGACCCTGAGGTTTTTAGACCTTCTGTATGGGATAGTAGGCACTTGGCCTCCTTTACTGCTGGGTACACGCTTCCTAGGAATTGGGAAGTAAGTGCCCGCCACAGATTTGCAGCAGCTACTCCATTTGTTCCTACAGATTTGGCGAAAACGACCCAGTTGTACCCACAAATTGTTTTGGATTACGACCGTTTGGGGAGTGAGAAATTAGATGCCTTTAATCAATTAGATATTAGGATTGACAAGAAGTGGTTCTATAAAAAAATTGCTTTGGATTTCTTTATAGAGATACAGAACGCACTAGCCAACACCAATCCGCAACCGCCCAATTATGGTCTTAGTAGAGACACTTCTGGTATGCCAGTAAACCCTCGTAGCTTATTTCAAATACCCCTAGAAGAAGGGTCTGTGATTCCTAGTTTTGGTGTAGTGATTGATTTTTAAAAGGCAAATAATATTTTTATAAGGACCTTTTTTATTAGACTTTATGTTTTAACGAACAATTTTTTCAAGGATTTTTATAATGTTAAACATGTGCCTTTTAAAAAAGCTTTGCTATATTTGCCTTGTTGTGTTGTGTCTTAACCAAGGTTAAGACCGTGTTGAGACAGCGAGGCTGTCCAACCAATGAAAGGCTTTCCAATTGGAAGGCTTTTTTTTATACCCAAAGTTGATATATAAATATTCCAGCGTACACCAAAGAAATTCCTAACTTAATGAGTGTCCCTGCTAAAAAACCTAAAAAGGATCCCCAAGCTGCTCTCAATGCATTTTTTTGACTTTTTTGTTGGCTTAACTCCCCAAGAAATGCGCCTAGAAAGGGCCATATAAATATTCCAAATGGACCTAGAATAGGTAAAAATACAGCTACAAATAGCCCAATAATAGCACCCCACACCCCCCTATTACTACCGCCATATTTTTTAGTACCTGCGACGGGCAAGTAATAGTCTAACAAGGTAGCCAACAGTGCTATGGCCCCAGTAACAACAATAAACCACGGATCAAATGGGACTTGTTCCGTATTGTATAGTAACAACAATCCCAGCCAACTCAAGGGAGGTCCGGGTATTACAGGAATAAAGCTTCCTATTATTCCTACCAAAATGCAGGTGGCTCCAATGGTGATGAGTATTATATCCATACTTAATTTAGTCTTCCCTAAGTTACAATTTCTATCGTTTTATAAAAATGAGTTTTTTCCCCTACCTTTGGGTATGCGTAAGATGTTTTACATTTGTTTCATCTGCTTATTCTACAATTGTGTTTGGCTCACTCCAAAAGAAGAGCTCAAGGCCCAATATGTAGCTGATCAATTAAAAGAAATTGATTGGCAGTCTGTAGATCTCTACCCATTATTTGAATCCTGTGAAGAAACTCTTTCAAAATCATTGCAAAAAGAATGTTTTGATGCAGTTATAAAAGAACAAATAGTCAGGGTTATTCAGCAAATGCACGATCAAGATAGTTTGTCTTTTTCAGGTGCCTTTTCAATTGATTTTAAAGTAAATGCAACAGCAGATATTCACATTCAAAAAATTGAGGGATTTAAAGGGAGTATAAACGAAAAAGAGTCTTTTGAAAAAAGGGTTCAAAAAGGAATAGCTTCTTTGCCTTTTTTATCACCAGCGGTAAAGCAAGGAATTCCAGTAGCAACTCGTTTTCAAATTCCAATTGAAATTCATTTAGATTAAATCTATTGGCAAAAGAGAGAATTATTTTAGGCATTGATCCAGGAACCACTATTATGGGTTTTGGAATTATAAGAGTGGTGGGAAACGAAATGTTTTTTGTTCAACTCAATGAATTGTTACTACAAAAATACGCAGATCCTTATACTAAATTGAAGCTTATTTTTGAGAGGACCATTTCATTAATAGATACTTATCACCCAGATGAAATTGCTATTGAAGCGCCATTTTTTGGAAAAAATGTACAATCTATGCTCAAGTTAGGAAGGGCTCAAGGTGTTGCAATGGCAGCTGGATTATCTAGGGAAATTCCCATTACTGAATACCTGCCCAAAAAAATTAAAATGGCCATAACAGGAAATGGAAATGCATCTAAGGAACAGGTCGCTAAAATGTTGCAAAGTTTATTACAATTAAAGACTTTGCCAAAAAATTTAGATAGCACAGATGGTTTGGCTGCTGCGGTCTGCCATTTCTACAATTCAGGTAAAGTGACAGGAGAAAAATCCTATTCAGGCTGGGCTTCATTCGTAAGTCAAAATACAGAGCGGGTTAAAAAATAATAAAACTTTTCATGAGTGGTATTTATATTCACATCCCTTTTTGTAAACAAGCTTGTAGCTACTGTGACTTTCATTTTTCCACTAAAATGGCATCTAAAGATAAAATGATTGACGCGCTATGCAAAGAATTGAAAATGAGAAAAGCCAGCTTTGCAAACGATCAAATAACTTCCATATATTTTGGGGGAGGCACACCTTCTGTTTTAAGTCCTAATGAGATTGAACGACTCATAGAAACGGTCTATTTACATTATCAAATTGAAGCTAATCCAGAGATTACTTTAGAAGCCAATCCAGATGACCTTTCAAAGGAGTACATTAAAGCACTTTCTAAAACAAATGTGAATAGGCTAAGTATAGGGGTGCAATCCTTTCATCAAGAAGATTTATCATTTATGAATCGTGCCCATAATGCAGGACAGTCAAAAGAGGCTTTGCATTGGGTGAAACAATATTTTGACAATTATTCCATAGACTTAATTTATGGGGTGCCTAGGGTAGGAATGGCCTCAGAGGAGCAGGATCTTTTGTGGACCGAGAATGTGAAAATTGCTTTGGGTTTTAGTCCCAATCACATTTCTGCCTATGCACTTACTGTAGAACCTAAAACCCTTTTAGACCATCAGATTAAAACAGGTAAATTACCTCCATTAGATGAATCTCGGGCACAAATGCAATTCCATGAATTAAGACGTTTGCTAAAAGATGCAGCGTATGAACATTATGAATTTTCAAATTTTTCAAAACAAGGCTTTCACGCTGTAAATAATTCAGCTTATTGGGAGGGCAAAACATATATAGGTGTTGGTCCTTCTGCTCATTCTTATGATGGGAAAAGTCGTTCTTGGAACTCAGCCAGCAACCCTATGTATATTAAGGCTATTTCTGAAGGAATACGACCATTTGAAGTGGAGTATTTGAGTGTTTCTGAACGATACAATGAGTATATAATGACAGGCTTGAGAACATCAAAAGGAGTAGAATTAGCCAAAATTAGCGCTTTGTTTGGCCCACAATATGAGTCCTATGCAATTAAAGAAGCACAAAAAAAAATAGCAGAAGGTCATTTAGAATTAGCGCATGAAGGTGTTTTAAAGGTCACTCAATCTGGCCTATTTTTCACAGATGGCATTGCAGCTCAATTATTTTATATCGATTAATATGAAAGCAATTATTACCGGTACAACTGGTTTGAAAGAAATTGATTTGTCTGCTCCAATAGGTATTCATTTAACTCTTGAGCACAATCAGAGATTAGGCGCATGGTATGTAGCTCCGCCAAGTATTACACCACATAGAGAAGGTGATTTTATAGGGAGTATTGAGGCAGGTGCTCCAGTAAATTTCAACGATATTTCTTTTAATCCTCATGCTCATGGCACCCACACAGAATGTGTAGGCCATATTTTGTCTGGCGATTATAAGGTGCTCAATGCTTTAAAAAGGAATTTTTTTGAAACATTACTCATTACTGTTTCACCTGAATTAATACAGGATGATTTACAGATTACCAAAGGCCAACTCATAGCAGCTATAGGAGAACATCAAGTTCCAGAGTCATTAGTGATTAGGACTTTGCCCAATCATACAACCAAAATATCCCAACAGTACAGCCACAGTAATCCGCCCTATTTAAGTCAAGAGGCTGCTACATATATCAGAGAATTAGGAGTTCAGCATCTTTTGGTGGATCTTCCTTCAATTGACAAAGAAGAAGACCAAGGAGCGCTTAAAGCCCATAAGGCTTTTTGGAATGTAGGAGAATCTATTAGATTGGAGGCTACTATTACAGAGTTTATTTATGTGCCAAACACAGTTTTAGATGGCCCATATTTGCTGCAAATTGGCTTGGCTCCTTTTGTAAATGACGCAACACCAAGTACCGTATTTCTGTATGAGTTTAAAAACACTTTATAGATAAAAACTTGGCATTAACCGCTTATAATTTTGATTTAGTAGTCGATTATTTGGTAAAACCACTTCAAAAAGATAGATTTATGGAAGCAATTAATCAATGTTAAAAATAGACGGAGAATGAACTGTATTATTGTAGACGATCAAGAATCTGCAAGGCTTGTAGTACGACAATTATGTGAAGGAATCAATGACCTTGACATTATTGAAGAGTTCTCTAGTGCTATTGAGGCTATAAAATTTCTCAATCAGCAATCTGTGGATGTTATTTTTCTGGATATTCACATGCCTGGATTTAGCGGATTTGACTTTGTTCAAACCCTAAAAAGTGCTGCACAAATTGTATTGATAACCGCAGATAAAGATTTGGCCATAGAGGCGTATGAGTATGAGTCTATCTCGGATTATTTGGTGAAGCCAATCACACAAGAGCGATTTAAAAAGTCTATGAATAAAGTGAAGAATAAGCTTCATAGAACCTCAATGATACAGCATGGTGGTTCCTCGAGTGATCTCATAGGTAATGATCTCTACATTAATATTGACCGTCGTTTAACTAAATTAAAATTCGACGACATTCTCTTTATCAAAGCCAAAGGAGATTATATAGATGTAAAGACCCATAAAGAAATGTATGTGGTTCATTCTACTTTAAAAAAAATAAAAGACAAACTCCCAGATAATATTTTTCTTCAGACCCACAGGTCATACATCATTAATTTCACTAAAATTATTGATATTGAGGACAATTCAGTTTTGATTGAGAAAAATGTAATTCCCATTAGTCGTTCTAACAGACCAGAATTAATCAGAAGGCTCAACTTGTTATAAATAAGTGGTTTGCAAATAAATTATAATTTAATTTGCAGATAATCGATGTTTTTTTTTAGACGAGTGGTTTAGCCCTCTACTCAACCTTATATCTAGTAGAGTTCGTCTTGTTAAAACGCTCCTGTGTCCTATTTCAAAGCTATCACCCTTTTACGCTAATTATATTTATAGGGTAATTAGAGCATAGCATGGAACAGAAAATAGCCTCAAAAAAATTAAGTGGAATACTCATACAAGACAATAACATTCAGGTGTATAAGTTGTGTTCAATAGATGTTGAAGAGGGCAGTATGACCTTGAGTATTTTAGAGACGTCTATTCAAGAGGCGCAACAAAATTAATTATTCCCAGCACATTTTCATACCAGATCAAATAATGTGCATTAACACTTCTATTTGATTAATATTTATAAGCCTTTTTCCCCAAAGAATTATTGCCTAAGATAATGTGCTGTGAAATTTTTATAAAAGTAAGGGATGGTTTCAATGCCCTTCAAATAATTCCACACACCAAAATGTTCGTTGGGTGAATGTATAGCATCTGAGTCCAAACCAAACCCCATCAATACAGATTTTGCATTCAACACTTCTTCAAATAAAGCAACAATAGGAATACTACCGCCACTTCTTTGAGGTATGGGTGTTTTTCCAAAGGTGGTTTCGTAGGCTTCTGAAGCGGCTTTATAACCTATATGGTCAATGGGTGTTACATAGCCTTGGCCTCCATGATGTGGCGTTACTGATACAGTTACACCTTTTGGAGCAATAGATTTAAAATGATTTTTGAATAATTGGGTAATCTCCTCCCAGTCCTGGTGGGGTACTAGTCTCATGGATATTTTGGCATATGCTTTAGAAGGAATTACTGTTTTTGCGCCCTCCCCGGTGTAACCTCCCCATATTCCATTAACATCTAAGGTAGGCCTAATCGAATTCCTTTCATTGGTTGTATAGTCTTTTTCCCCATAAACAGCAGCAATATCTAGAGCCTTTTGATAGCCCTCTAGGTTAAATGGCGCCTTGGCCATAGCTTCACGTTCTTCAATGCTTAATTCCGCTACCTTGTCATAAAATCCAGGAATGGTGATGTGGTTGTCTTGGTCATGAAGACTGGCAATCATTTTAGTCAATATATTGATGGGATTGGCGACTGCGCCTCCATAAAGACCTGAATGAAGATCCCTGTTAGGGCCTGTGACGCATACTTCTACATAACTCAGTCCTCTAAGCCCTGTAGTGATAGATGGCGTGTCATTGGCAATCATACCCGTATCAGATATTAAGATCACGTCATTTTTCAATAATTCTCTGTGGGTCTTCACAAAATGCACCAAGCTATTACTACCCACTTCTTCTTCCCCTTCAATCATGAACTTCACATTACAGGGTAATTGATGGGTACTTATTAAGTATTCAATGGCTTTAATGTGCATAAACATTTGCCCCTTGTCGTCACAAGCCCCTCTGGCAAAAATAGCCCCTTCTGGATGTAGTGGCGTTTTTTTAACAACAGGTTCAAAGGGTTTTGAATCCCATAAATCTAAAGGGTCTGGTGGTTGCACGTCATAATGTCCATACACTAAAACAGTAGGTAAATGAGGGGCAATATTTTTTTCGCCATATACAATGGGGTGTCCTTCTGTTTCGTAAATTTTAGTGTGATCTATTCCAGCAGCTTTTAAAAAATCATGTACCGCTTGAGCACCCCTAGTTACCTCATTGTTATAAGCAGGATCTGCACTTATAGAGGCTATTTTGAGTAAATCAAAGAGTTCGTTTAGCAAACGTTCTTTGTGCTCTTGAATATATGATTTTGGGTCTAGCATATTTTTTATTTTAGTATGTAAAGCTACAAAAACTACTTTTTAAACTATAGACCTTTTAATATTCAAATTTTACATTATATTTGCACTCCTTTTGCAGGCGTGGTGGAATTGGTAGACACGCTAGACTTAGGATCTAGTGCCGCGAGGTGTGAGAGTTCGAGTCTCTCCGCCTGTACAAAAGCAAAAAGCCGTATCTTTTAAGAGACGGCTTTTTTTTGTTTTATTACTAAGTGTTAAATTACTAGCGATCTACCACCGTAATTTTCACTTCGTTCTCCAGAA
>JAHEND010000015.1:5700-8712 GCA_024643325.1 Sediminicola sp. | reverse complement strand
GCAATCACTACTATGTGATTGAAACCAGCGGCTATAGCATTAAAAATGGTGTATTCTAGAAGGTATTCTCCGTTTGGGCCTAAGCCGTCGAATTGTTTTAATCCTCCGTATCTGCTACCACTTCCGGCAGCCATTATAAGTAAAGTCATAGTTGCATTATAAAACGGCTACAAGATACTACATCCTGTAGAAATTGTCTGTTTGGAAGCCTTTTTTATAAAAGATTTCCTTAATTTCAACTTCAATTTACGAATCGTCCACCCTAAAATTGCCCCCATATGTCTAGTAGAAGATCCTTTATTCAGAAATCGGCCGCTTTTGGAGCTGCCTCAGTAGTGCTTCCTAATCTCGCTTTAGGCCAGTCTTTAGGAAAAGTAAAAAATAGTGCCAATGACAAATTACAGATTGGAATTATAGGGGTGGGGCTCCGGGGAACCAACCATTTGGAAAATGCCCTTAAAAGGCAAGATGTAGTTGTGACGGCTATTGCAGATATAGATCCTAACAGAATTGCCATAGCACAAAAAATTATGGCAGAAGCAGGGGCTAAAGCGCCTCTTGTTTTTGGAAAAAACGAATTGGATTACCGGAATTTATTAGACCTAAAAACAGTAGACGCGGTGCTAATTGCCACTCCTTGGTTGTGGCACACCCGCATGAGTGTAGACGCTATGAAGGCGGGTAAGTTTGCGGGTGTTGAGGTGTCTGCAGCCAATACCATGGAAGAGTGCTGGGACCTGGTGAATACCCATGAACAAACGGGTACCCATCTCATGCTGTTGGAAAATGTCAATTACAGAAGGGATGTAATGGCTGTACTGAACATGGTTAAAGAAGGGGTTTTTGGAGAAATGTTGCACTACAGATGTGGGTACCAACACGATCTTAGAGCGGTAAAATTTAATGACGGAAAACAGCCTTATGGTGGGGGGGTAGAATTTGGCGAAAAGGCTATTTCAGAGGCCAAATGGCGCACCCAGCATTCTGTGACTAGAAATGCAGACGTATACCCTACGCATGGACTGGGGCCAATTGCCGCTATGGCCAATATCAATAGAGGCAATAGATTTGTGTCTATGTCTTCTCATGCCACTAAGGCGGTAGGGCTTCATAAATACATTGTAGACAAAGGTGGAGCAGACCATCCGAATGCTGCAGTGCGCTTTAAACAAGGAGATATTATTACCTCTACGCTGGAGACTGCTATGGGAGAAACGATTATCATTACCCATGATTGTAACTCCCCAAGACCTTATTCCTTAGGTTTTAGAGTTCAGGGGTCTAATGGCCTTTGGGAGAAAGATGGCGACAGAATATATATAGAGGGTCAATCTGAGCCCCATCGTTGGGACGCCTCTAAAGCCTGGTTGGAAAAGTACGACCATCCGCTTTGGAAAAAATACGGGGAATACGCAGAGGGTGCTGGTCATGGAGGGATGGACTTCTTTGTGTTGAACGCTTTTGTGGAGGCCGCTAAAGCCAATGTGGCTCCTCCTATAGATGCCTATGATGCTGCTGCTTGGAGTGCAGTAACGCCGCTCTCTGAATTGTCTATTGAGAATAACGGTGCTGCCCAAGATTTTCCTGATTTCACCAGAGGGCAGTGGATTAAAAGAACGCCATATCCTTGGATTACAAATGCTTATTAATTAAGAAATACTAGGCTTATTTACCTTTTACTTCTTAATTTTGATCTGCTATGAAAAAAATATTGTTTGTTATACTGTGTATGGCAGTTACTGTTGTTTACAGTCAAGTTCAAGGAACCCTAAGCGGTAAAATTATTGAAGAAAATCAAAGTCCGCTTTTCGGGGCCTCTGTTGTTCTGGAAGGAACCTCTTTTGGAGCCATTACCGATGAAAATGGTCAGTATATCATCCCCAATATTCCCCCGGGTACCTATACGGTAAAAGTCAGTTATTTGGGCTTCAATGCTCAGACTGTTTTTAATTTTCAAATAAAATCAGCAGGAACCCCACCATTGAATTTTACCCTTCAAGAAGCTTCTGAATCTTTAGATGAGGTGGTGCTGGCATTAAGTCCTATTACAAGACCTAAAGAAACGCCCCTCTCTACACAATCCCTCTCCGCAGTTGAGATTGCCTCTTATCCGGGCTCCAATAATGATGTGGTTCAGGTGGCCCAAACACTGCCAGGAGTTTCTCCCTCAATTGGAGGCTTTAGAAATGATTTAATTATTAGGGGGGGAGCTCCCAATGAGGTGGTGTATTATTTAGATGGTATTGAGATTCCAAATATTAATCACTTTAGCACCCAAGGAAGTGCTGGAGGTCCTGTGGGAATGTTAAATGTGTCTTTCATTTCAGATGTACGGCTCTCGGCATCTGCCTTTGGGGCCCAGTACAACAACCCCTTGTCTGGGGTATTGCAATTCACTCAAAGAGATGTGAACCCCGAGGGATTTGCAGGAAATTTTAGGCTAAGTGCCAGTGAAGCTGCATTAACACTTGAAACACCCCTCTCAGTCAATAAAGAAAATGGGACAGTAAAAACAGATGTGCTTTTCTCTGTTAGAAGGTCTTATTTACAGTTTTTATTTGAATTGATAGGATTGCCTATCAGACCTGATTATTGGGATTATCAATATAAGTTAAATCACAAAATTGACGCTTACAACAGCCTGAGTTTTGTGGGTCTTGGGAGTATAGATAAATTTACGGTAGCCCTTCCAGAAGATCCCACTCCTGACCAACAAGCGACCTTTGATCAAGTACCTTTTATTAACCAAAACTCAAATACAGTAGGGGTTACATGGAAAAGGCGCTTTAAAGATCAGAGTGGTTATATGGAGATGAGTTTGAGTAACAATAGTCTCTGGAACACCTATAGTGAATACAATGACAATGCCAGCCAAACAGACCTTCGCTTTCAAAATGACGCCTTAGAATCTGAAACCAAATTAAGGCTCGCAGTAAATCGTTTTCAGAAGGCTTGGAAATGGAGTCATGGGTTTCATTTACAGAGGGCCTTTTATGAGAACATCACAGACAA
>JAHEND010000015.1:0-5600 GCA_024643325.1 Sediminicola sp. | reverse complement strand
TTGTTGTGGCAGCAAAAACTTACGGATCGCTTCTTTGGAATCTTCTCTTATACTTATTTTTATTCTACCTTTTCAGGATTAGATCCAGAGGTTTTCAGACCCTCAGTTTGGGACAGTAGGCATTTGGCTTCTTTCACTACAGGCTATAAACTCCCTAGAAATTGGGAAGTGAGTGCCCGCAATAGATTTGCAGCAGCCACTCCATATGTCCCCACAGATGTGGCGCAAACGACTCAGGTGTACCCTCAAATTATTTTGGATTACGACCGTTTGGGAAGTGAGAAATTAGATCCATTTAACCAATTGGATATTAGAATAGACAAGAAGTGGTTTTATAAAAAAATGACCCTGGATTTCTTTATTGAGGTACAGAATGTATTGGCTTATGCCAATCCGCAGCCTCCTTCTTATGGTCTGAATAGAGATGCATCTGGCATGCCGGTGAATCCTAGAAGTTTATTTCAAGTGCCTTTTGAAGAGGGCTCAGTGATTCCAAGTTTTGGCATAGTCATTGATTTTTAGAAATAATAAACCACTTTTAAAAAAGCTTTGCTATATTTGCTGAGTTGTGTTGTGTCTTAACCAAGGTTAAGACCGTGTTGAGACAGCGAGGCTGTCCAACCAATGAAAGGCTTTCCAATTGGAAGGCTTTTTTTTATACCCAAAGTTGGTAGATAAAAATTCCAGCGTACACCAAAGAGATACCAAACTTAATGAGTGTTCCTGTCAGAAAACCTAAAAAGGATCCCCAAGCTGCCCTCAGCGCATTTTTTTGACTTTTTTGTTGGCTAAGTTCTCCTAAGAAGGCGCCTAGAAAGGGCCATATTAATATTCCAAATGGACCGAGAATAGGGAAAAACACCGCTACAAAGAGTCCAATAATAGCACCCCACACCCCTCTTTTACTGCCGCCATATTTTTTAGTTCCTACAACAGGCAAGTAATAGTCTAACAAGGTAGCCAACAGTGCTATGGCTCCAGTGACCACAATAAACCACGGATCAAATGGCACTTCTTCCGTATTGTATAGTAACAATAATCCAAGCCAACTCAAGGGAGGCCCTGGTATTACAGGGATAAAGCTTCCTATTATTCCTGTCAAAATGCAAATGGCTCCTAAGGTGATTAGTAACGTATCCATATTTAATTTAGTCTTTCCTAAGTTACAATTTCTATCGTTTTATAAAAATGAGTTTTTTCCCCTACCTTTGGGTATGCGTAAGGTGTTTTACATTGGTTTCATCTGCTTGTTCTACAATTGTGCTTGGCTCACTCCAAAAGAAGAGCTCAAGGCCCAATATGTAGCAGATCAATTAAAAGAAATTGATTGGCAGTCTGTAGATCTCTACCCATTGTTTGAATCCTGTGAAGAAACTCTTTCAAAATCATTGCAAAAAGAATGTTTTGAAGCCGTTATAAAAGAGCAAATAGTCAGGGTTATTCAGCAAATGTACGATCAAGATAGCTTGTCTTTTTCAGGAACTTTTTCAATAGACTTTAAAGTAAATGCAACAGCAGATATTCACATTCAAAAAATTGAGGGGTTTAAAGGGAGTATAAACGAACAAAAGTCTTTAGAAAAAAGGGTTCAAAAAGGAATAGCTTCTTTGCCTTTTTTGTCACCAGCGGTAAAACAAGGCATTCCAGTTGCCACTCGTTTTCAAATTCCAATTGAAATTCATTTAGATTAAATCCATTGGCAAAAGAGAGAATTATTTTAGGCATTGATCCAGGAACCACTATTATGGGTTTTGGCATTATTAAAGTGGTGGGGAATGAGATGTCATTTGTGCAGCTCAACGAGCTAATGCTTCAAAAATATTCAGATCCCTACACAAAACTCAAACTCATTTTCGAAAGGACCATCTCTTTAATAGATACTTATCACCCAGACGAAATTGCTATTGAAGCACCATTTTTTGGAAAAAATGTCCAATCTATGCTCAAGTTAGGAAGGGCTCAAGGCGTTGCCATGGCAGCTGGCTTGTCTAGGGAAATTCCCATTACGGAATACCTGCCCAAAAAAATTAAAATGGCCATTACTGGAAATGGAAATGCCTCTAAAGAGCAGGTCGCTAAAATGTTGCAAAGTTTATTACAATTAAAGACTTTGCCAAAAAATTTAGACAGCACAGATGGTTTAGCTGCTGCGGTCTGTCATTTCTATAATTCAGGTAAAGTGACCGGTGAAAAATCCTATTCAGGCTGGGCTTCCTTTGTCAGTCAAAATACAGAGCGGGTTAAAAAATAACAAAACTTTTCATGAGTGGTATTTATATTCACATCCCTTTTTGTAAACAAGCTTGTAGCTACTGTGACTTTCATTTTTCCACTAAAATGTCTTCTAAAGATAAAATGATTGACGCGCTATGCAAAGAATTGAAAATGCGAAAAGCCAGCTTTTCGAACGATCAAATAGCTTCCATATATTTTGGAGGAGGTACTCCTTCTGTTTTAAGTCCTATTGAGATTGAACGACTCATAGAAACGGTCTATTTGCATTATCAAATTACCGCTACTCCAGAGATTACTTTAGAAGCCAATCCAGATGACCTTTCAGAGGAGTATATTAAGGCACTTGCGAAGACAAAAGTAAATAGGCTGAGTATAGGGGTGCAATCCTTTCATCAAGAAGATTTATCATTTATGAATCGCGCCCATAATGCAGGACAGTCAAAAGAGGCTTTGCATTGGGTGCAAGAATATTTTGACAATTACTCTATAGACTTAATTTATGGGGTGCCTAGGGTAGGAATGGCCTCAGAAGAACAGGACCTTTTGTGGTCTGAGAATGTGAAAACTGCTTTGGGTTTTAGGCCCAATCACATTTCTGCCTATGCACTTACAGTAGAGCCTAAAACCCTTTTAGACCATCAGATTAAAACAGGCAAATTACCTCCATTAGATGAATCTCGCGCACATATGCAATTCAATGAATTAAGGCGATTACTAAAAGATGCTGCATATGATCATTATGAATTTTCAAATTTTTCAAAACAAGGCTTTCACGCTGTAAATAATTCAGCTTATTGGGAGGGCAAACCTTATATAGGTATTGGTCCTTCTGCTCATTCTTATGATGGGGAAAGTCGCTCTTGGAACTCAGCCAGTAACCCTCTGTATATTAAGGCAATTTCTGAAGGAACACGACCATTTGAAGTGGAATATTTGAGTGTGTCTGAACGATACAATGAGTATATAATGACAGGCTTGAGAACATCGAAAGGAGTAGAATTAGCCAAAATTAGCGCTTTGTTTGGCCAAAAATATGCCTCCTATACGCTTAGAGAGGCACAAAAAAAAATAGCAGAAGGTCATTTAGAATTAGCGCATGAAAGTGTTTTAAAGGTCACTCACTCTGGCTTGTTTTTCACAGATGGCATTGCAGCTCAATTATTTTATATCGATTAATATGAAAGCAATTATTACCGGGGCCACTGGTCAGAAAGAAATTGATTTGTCTGCTCCAATAGGCATTCATTTAAGCCTTCAACACAATCAGAGATTAGGCGCATGGTATGTAGCTCCGCCAAGTATTACACCGCATAGAGAAGGTGATTTTATAGGGAGTATTGAGGCAGGTGCTCCAGTGAATTTTAACGATATTTCTTTTAATCCTCATGCTCATGGTACCCACACAGAATGTGTAGGCCATATTTTGTCTGGCGATTATAAGGTACTCAATGCTTTGAAAAAGAATTTTTTTGAAACATTACTCATTACTGTTGCACCTGAATTAATACAGGGAGATTTACAGATTACTAGAAGCCAACTCATAGCAGCCATAGGAGAACATCAAGTTCCAGAGTCATTAGTGATCAGGACCCTACCCAATAGTACAGCTAAAATATCCCAACAGTACAGTCACAGTAATCCACCCTATTTAAGTCAAGAGACTGCTACTTATATCAGGGAATTAGGGGTTCAGCATCTTTTAGTAGACCTTCCTTCAATTGACAAAGAAGAAGACCAAGGAGCGCTTAAAGCCCATAAGGCTTTTTGGAATGTAGGGGAATCTATTAGATTGGAGGCTACTATTACAGAGTTTATTTATGTGCCAAACACAGTTTTAGATGGCCCATATTTGCTGCAAATTGGCTTGGCTCCTTTTGTGAATGACGCAACACCAAGTACCGTATTTCTGTATGAGTTTAAAAACACTTTATAGATAAAACCGTGCGTTTAATCTGATTTTTATTTTTTTTTTAACTGTAGCGGCTGATTAAAGCCTATTTTTAGATGAAATCCATTTATATAAATGTTTTAGATGACCATTTTATTGATAGAAGACGACGCTGTAGAAATTCTTAAATTCAACAGGAGCTTGGTCAAATTAGGGGAGGCACACGAGCTAATCGAGGCACATAATGGGGAAATAGCCCTTGGCTTATTGGCTGAAAATAGTCAAATAGATTTAATACTATTAGACTTGAATATGCCAAAAATGAATGGCTTTGAGTTTCTTAAACAGCTTCGGGCGCATACCGATTTAAAATACATACCTACCGTGGTATTAACCACCTCTATTAATAGATCAGATTTAAAGCAAGCCTACTCCATTGGTGTGGCAGGATATTTGGTCAAGCCCCTAAAATATGATGATTATGTGCTAAAAATAGCCGCACTTTTGAATTATTGGAAACAAAATGAGCTCGTTTAAGGCCTCCAATAATTAAAAGAATCAATCATTTGGTGAAAAAACTGTTTCACATACAAAAAACAACTGTTTCACAACATTTTCACATGCCTTCTGAATAGAAGTCATATTTTAGATTTCCAAATCTTAAGGTATGAAAGGAATTATTTTTACGGAGTTTTTAGATATGGTGGAAGCGCAATTTGGCTTGGCCGTTGTAGATGAAATAATCACTAATTCAAATACGGTAAACAATGGCGTATACACTTCGGTAGGCACCTATGATTTTAATGAAATGGTGGCTCTTTTAGTGGCTTTAGGAGAAGTGGTTTCTAAGGATATTCAAGATTTATTATACACTTTTGGTTTGTATTTATTTCAAAGCTTAGACGAAGCACATCCTGAAATTATAAGAAATTATAAAAGCCCTATGCCCTTGATTGCAGCTATTGAAGACCATATTCACGTACATGTAAAGAAATTATATCCAGATGCAGATCTCCCTTCTTTTTTAATATTAGAAAAGTCTAAAAGTAAGCTTGTTTTGGTATACAGTTCTAAGAGAGGCCTTTATAGCTTAGCTCACGGACTTATCGTTAGTGCATTTAAGTATTATGGTCAGCAGGTAAAGGTATCTTACGATTTGCTTGAGACAGACGGCACCAAAGTCAAATTTATAGTAGAGGCTCATGTCTAAACAAGAGGTTGAATTACTGCAAAGGGCGCTAGATAGGCAAGTAAAGGCGAGAAAACAAGCAGAGAAAATATTAGAGTCTAAATCAAAAGAGCTCTATGACACCCTACACTACTTAAGAGAAGACAACAACCGACTTAACGGATTGCTCAAAGAAAAAACCTCTGAGTTAGAAGGGGTTTTTTTTAATATTCCAGACCCATATTTAGTCATTAATTTGGAGGGACAGGTGGTTAAGATGAATCAGGCCGCCAAAGTTTTTTTAGGCTT
>JAHEND010000011.1 GCA_024643325.1 Sediminicola sp. | reverse complement strand
GTTGGCCGCCATAGATATTATAAGGAAATAAATGATCTGCATTCACCCTGTAAAATTGTGCCGTGGGCATATTATTCTGTGAAGACCAACTCAGACCGCCGTTAAAACTAATGGCCGCGCCGCCGTCGTCTGCCAAGACCATTTGCTTATTATTCGTTGGGTGTATCCATAAATCGTGGTAGTCTCCATGGGCAGGATTCATTTCTTCCCAATTTTTACCTCCGTCAATAGATTTATAAGCCGTTGCACTCATGACGTAAATAGTGTCTGCGTCTATAGGATCTAAGAAAACCTCAGTATAGTACCAGGCACGCTGAATAAGTCTATGATCTGCAGACACCCTGGTCCAATTTTCTCCAGAATCTTCAGACACAAACAACCCCCCTTTTTCTTGCCTAGAGTCGCTTTCAATAAGCGCCACCACTTTAGAGGGATTGACTCTAGATACAGCTACGGCCATTTTTCCTTTCTCTTCAGGGAGTCCATTTTCTAATAAAGTCCAGTGTACACCACCGTCTACTGTTTTATATAAACCACTCCCATCACCGCCACTCACCACCTGCCAAGGCAATCTTTGGTGTTCCCACATGGCAGCATACAGCACTTCTGGGTTTTGCATATCCATAGACAATTCAGCAGCCCCACTCAGGCTATTTACAAAAAGCTGTTTTACCCAATTTTTACCACCATCTATGGTCTTATAAATACCCCGCTCTTGATTGGGGCCGTGCAAAGCACCTTGAGCAGCCACATACACAATGTCAGGATTGCTAGGGTGAATCCTAATTCTCGAAATATGTTGTGTAGCCTCTAAACCCAGATGTTGCCATGTCTTACCTCCATCTAATGATTTGTACACCCCATCTCCATAGGTAGTCATAACCCCTCTAGGGGCATGCTCACCCATACCTACATAAATAATATCCGGATGACTCTCAGATACTGCTACTGCACCAACGGAGCCTGTATTAAAAAACCCGTCAGATACATTGTTCCAATGTTGGCCCGCGTCTTCTGTCTTCCATAATCCACCTCCCGTAGTACCCATATAATAAACCATTGGACGTTGAACCACCCCAGAAGCCGCTACAGATCTGCCCCCTCTAAAAGGACCTATATTTCTGTAGTGAACAGCCTTAGAAAGTATTTCTTGTTGCTGTCCAAAAACCGTTTGAACAATAGCCAAAAGGAGTAAAAAGGAAAAATGTTTTTTCATGATTGTTATTTTTAAGAAACTATAAAATATAAGCACTCAAACCCAAGAGTATAAATTGACCCTGTGAATTTATATATTGATTTTTATTACCAATGGGATTTTCTAAAAAGTTTACTTCATGTGTTTGACCACTTAAAGAATAGCGAACGTCTAATTCAAATCTCTTGTACTGGTATCCGAAACCCAACTGTGTTCCTACAAAAGCAGCCTTTTCAAGGGCGTCTATACCCACTTCTTTCATATTGGCTTTTTGGTTAAAGGTCCATCTAGGCCCTCCAAAAATGCGAAGCGACTTAGAAATATTGTATCCCAAGAGCAGGGGCACATCTAAATGGGTGACTTCAAAGTCAGTGATAATACGTTTTACATCTGTCAGTACAATAGGGATTTTAAAAGAGTGGTCTCTTTTCACTTGCAACGCCTCTACCCTAATATACCAATCTTGATTATTGTATTTGACAAATCCACCAAAATGATGTCCTTCTCTTCCCACATAAATGTTGATATTTTTTTGGAGGGCTGCGACTTCTGCGTCTACATTATTAACAGTGTCAAAATCAGTACCTCCGATAATTCCAACTGAAAATTGGGCCAACCCTGAAAAGGAGATCATAAAAAAGGCGCAGAAAAAAAAGGCCAAACACCCATTAAGGGGATTATTCTTGTGAAGCATTTAGTGGTTTTAGTGGTTGGTTGTATGCCTTTAAAGATAAGCACCACTAAAGATATTAAAAAAATCTAGTCGTTTAAGACCTCAATAGTCAAATTCTCAATTTTGGAGAGCCATTGGAGTTTGCCTTCTTGGAAAAGTAAAGGCAAACGTTCTAGAGGGGTTGGGTGCTCTAGGGGCTTGTAATTGTCAAAGTCCTGAAATAAAATTCCCCTTACCCTATTTTTTGACCTAACCTTTCTAAAACGGGTTCCACCGCCGTTGGTATGGTAGGAATAGGCCATATAATCTATCTCATAGCGATCGCTATGGATCCAGTAGCAAAATTGGTCTTGAAAATCTTCTCCACCGCCCTCTTGTTTAAAAGTAACCGCCAATTGATGGTAGGGTTCGGTGTCAATTTCTACCACACCTTTATAGCTAGGAATCACAGCCTGGTCCTGAAGTCCTAAAGGCAATTGAACAAAGTATAGCACTGAATTCAGGGAATTGGCATAGACCATTTGTAAGGAATCTGACAGCGCAACAGTCTGGCCATTTAAGGTCCGTTCAAAGGTGCTAAAATTGGTCCAAACGTCTTTGGTAACACCTAAACTGTCTTGATTTTCTCTAGAATATTGAATCCCAAAAGCGCCTCTATTTACCTCATAGTGAAAATCTCTAAAATCAAAATTAATCTTAGAGGGTTTAGACGTCCATCCATGAGCAGTAACTGTTTTCTGTATCAGTGTACCAGCATCCATACCCACATTGGATGAGCAAGAAAAAAACAATCCCAACAACAAACCCACTATTAATTTAGCCATAAAAACCATCTTAATCTTCAAAAGTAAAGATACCCTCAATTGGGGTCTTAAACAAATGGGCCAATTTAAAAGCCAAGGGAAGGGAAGGGTCAAATTTGCCTTTTTCTATGGCGTTAATGGTCTGGCGAGATACCCCTACTTCATGGGCCAAATCTTCCTGGGTAAAGGCGTCTCTAGCCCTGAGTTCTTTAATTCTATTTTTCATTTGAAACGTCTGGTGTTAATGGCTAATCCCGCCAAATAAGTCAAACTAATCACAATAGTCATAAAAGCAAAATCCATTTTAAAACCCAGTAAATCTTGCTGCTCCAAAATGGACAATCCCAAACCCAAAACCACCGCTATACCCAAACTAATGGCCATGGCCTCTAAATGCATGCGTTGTTGCAACTCGTCCAAGTTTAAAATGTGTTTTCTATTGGCTAAAATCATGGCAGCTCCTGTGATTAAAAACAAAGCTACGCCTGCGTAAGTGTAAAGGGTATTTTCCCATATAAATTCAGGACCAAAGGTAGCTAAGGCGCTACTGAGCACCCAAATCATGGTCCAAACAGCCAATCTCTTGGTGCTTTTGTGCTGTAATTCTTTAAAAGATTCTGTAGTTTTCATAAGATGTAAATGTTATTGGCTATTAAATGTAAATGTTACTTGCTATTTTGTAAAGTTTATTTGACAAATATACACATTTATTTTAAAATGTAAAGGAAAGTTGACTTTTTTAAATTGTATATACAAATTGTCTTTAAAATACTCAAGAATTAAACACTTTTGTAACGTTTGCATTTCTGTGTCGTCTTTAAAGGGTAACAACCACATGGAGACTGACCTATTACTTATGAAACATCGCTTAAATATTTTTGCCCCTTTCTTAGGTGCACTCTTTATGGTATCGGCCCTGTGGGGCCAAGAAACCGCTCAGAAAATAGAAAGGTTTCAGGTGCCTGAATTTGACGGAGTGGTAGGGGAACAGGAGTGGGCGAATACACAGAAATTCCTGATCAATTACGAGATAGATCCCGGAAATAATACGCCTTCTGAAAACCTCACCGAAGTATTTGTGAGCTATTCTGAAACCCATTTATACGTTGGATTTATAGCTTATACAGACATGAAAACCCTGAGGTCTTCTATTAGAAACAGGGATGAAGCGTGGAATGACGACCTGGTGATGTTTGGCATAGACACCTATGGAGACGGCAGGTATTTGGTTAATTTTGGTGCCAATGCAGAAGGCAATCAGGTAGATATGAAATTCACCGCAGACGGAAATGACGACGAATCCTACGATATAAATTTTGAATCCAAGGCCAGCAAACAAGAAAACGCTTACCATGTAGAACTCAAAATTCCTTTTAATGTCCTTCAGTTTAAAAAAGCCCTTAAATATGATTGGAACATCCTTTTATACCGCTCAACTTACACAGGGGAAAACAGGAGCCAAAACCTAAATATTGCCATAGATAGAAACAACAATTGCCTTCCCTGTCAGGCGGTGAGCACCATTCATCTAGAAGGGATTAAATCAGAAAACAGGTTGCTTTTTACCCCTAATATGGTGGGAAGTTGGTCTGGAGGAAAAGTGGCGGGGGCGCTTTCTTACGGGGCATTAGATGCAGGCGTTGGACTCAGCGGACTCATAGACCTCAACAATACGGCCTCTTTGGAATACACCATTAATCCAGACTTTTCTCAGGTAGAAGCAGACGTTTCTCAAGTCACCGTAAACAATACTTTTGCAGTGGAATTTCCGGAGCGTCGTCCTTATTTTAACGAGGGAAATGACATGATTGCTTCTGAACTTAATACGGTGTACACCAGGGCTATTAATCAACCGCTTTTTTCTTCAAAACTCATCTCTCAGGGGGAGAAAAATAGGGTGTATTGGCTCACTGCCTACGACGAATCTTCTCCGTATTTAGTGGCAGGAGAAAACGAGTCCGTATTAGAGCAAGGGGGAGCGTCTTATGCAAATATATTAAGGTACCAGCGCACCTTTAAAGGTGGGTCTAATGTGGGCTTTTTAACCACCAACCGATTTTTTACAGATGGAGGCTCAGGAAATACCTTTGGACTCAACGCCCTGTATAGGATGAAGGAAAAATATGCTTTTACGGTAGAATTCAGTAAGAGTGTTATTAAAGAACCTGAGGCAGATTGGATAGACAACAACGGGCTCATTAAAAATAAGAGTATTGCTTTAGACGGTGAATCCCTCAAAGGAGATGCCTTGGCCTTAAAGGTGACTAGAAATACCAAGCATTGGAATTCAGAAGCCTTTTATGAACATTATAGTCCCCATTATCAGACGCCTTTAGGATTTATTACCCGAAACAGTATTAAAAGGGTGTTTTTAGGTCATGGGTATCAGCACTTTTTTGAAAAAGAAAATACCCTGAGGCAATTGAATGTCTTTACGGGTAGTGAGGTCATTCACAATTACGACGGTTTAAAAAAATACAGCACTTTAGGAGGGGAACTTTCCATGCAATTGGCGGGAAATATTTATATGGAATTCAGCAAATGGCTGGTACTCAATGAGGAATTTGAAGGTTTTAACGCCACCAATATGCCCGAAAACAACTTTTTCATTCGTTTCAGCCCTTCCGAAAAAGTAAATATGAGAATTTTCACTTCTTGGGGAGAGAATATTTTTTACGACAACACTCCTGAAGTGGGTAAAAACTTCTTCTTAGGGAGTTTTAACAATTTCCAACTCAGTCCTAAATGGTCCGTAAGCCCCAGTATTCGCTACTCAAAATTGGGTCATTTAGACGGGAAAAATGCTTTTTATGAAGGTTATATTCTCAGGGGAAATACCAATTTTCAGTTCAATCAAAACCTCTCTCTTCGATTGGTTTCAGAAGTAAATTCCTTTAGCGAAGGGGCATTTGTACAAACTTTGCTCAAATGGAACCCCAATCCATTCACCATTTTTTACATTGGGGGCACCAATGGGTATTCCTACGCAGAACAAATTGGAGACCTGCGCGTAGATGGGGTAAACCTCTACTTTAAATTTCAGTACCAATTTGGTTTGTAGGTATCTTTAAGATAATAGTAGGTAGTGGCATGCATTTAATGGTTTATTAACGTTTAGTTCATTTTTAAAATACAAATACACACCACCTTTGTACAGCGTGCTAGCCACGTAGGTTTCTTAAAAACGTACTGGTTTTTGTCGGTCATGCGTTAGAAATCTTGCAGCTGTCCTTAGGGGCAGCTGCTTTTTTTTAAATCTTTATAATATCATAACACCCAAGTTACAATAACTTAACATTAGTAATGGTTCTTTGCACCAGACAAAAACCAGTACCATGCAATTATTTAAAAAAGCAGTCATTTTAGCCTGCCTTTGTTTTTCTTTTAGCCTAAGCGCACAAGAAACCCCAGCACCCAATTTTGGAAAAGGCCTATTTAATCTTGTAGGTAAAGACAGTACTTGGACCATGAGAATTGGTGCGAGAATGCAAATTTTAGCCATCGCTAACTGGAAAGAAAGTGCGTCAGGAGACTTTGAAACCCAAGAAAGCAATATGCTCATTAGAAGGGCCCGCTTAAAATTTGACGGGTTTGCCTATTCCCCAAAATTAAAATACAAATTAGAGCTAGGACTCTCCAACAGAGATATTTCAGGTGGTTCCATTTATACCGGAAACACCCCAAGGTATATACTAGACGCCGTAGTGATGTGGAATTTTCATGGAAACTGGGAATTGTGGTTTGGGCAAACCAAACTACCAGGAAATATTGAGCGGGTTATTTCCTCAGGGAATTTACAACAAGTAGACCGTTCCTTACTCAACAGCCGTTTTAATATAGACCGTGATATGGGGGTGCAATTGAGGCACAAAACCAAAATTGGCAAACACTTTTTAATTCGAGAAAAGTTTGCTATTTCTCAGGGAGAAGGCAGAAATATTACTGCTGGAAATTATGGAGGTCACCAATTTACCAGCCGCATTGAGCTATTGCCTTTTGGTGCTTTTAAGAGTAAAGGAGAGTACAGTGGGTCAGATTTAAAAAGAGAAAATTCCCCAAAACTTATGATAGCCGCTACATACGACAGCAATCAAAATGCCGTAAAAAACAGGAGCAATATGGGGTCTTATATGGAAACTGATGCTGGTCTGTTTCAAACAGATATAAATACCTGGTTTATAGACGGTATGTTTAAATACCGCGGTTTCTCCTTTATGGGTGAATACTCAGACCGCAGTGCAGCTAATGCAATAGCTAAAAATCTGGACGGATCAGAAACAGGTTCGGTAGTGCAAGTTGGAAAAGGCATTAACTTACAAAGTGGTTTTTTACTAAAAAACAATATTGAAATCTCAGGGAGGCTCACTAAAATCATCCTAGACCAAGTCATCACAGGAAAAGTTCCAGAAACCCAATACACGGTGGGTATGTCAAAATATATAGTGGGACACAAATTAAAAGTGCAATCAGATTTTAGCTACTTAGACAGTCCCGGCGTTTCCAATAAACTCATGTACAGGCTTCAATTAGACTTACATTTTTAACCTTAAGATAACCTCAAATACCCAAAATTAAGAGTACATTTAACCCCTTTTAAAATAGATTATGGACAATTTATATATTTTAATGTTGGCCGCACTTGCGGTATTGGCTATTGCAGATTTAGTGGTTGGTGTGAGCAATGACGCCGTGAATTTTTTAAACTCTGCCATTGGATCTAAAGCCATCTCTTTTAAAACCATTATGATCGTTGCCTCTATTGGAATTGCCATGGGTGCTATTTTTTCTAGCGGTATGATGGAAGTGGCTAGAAAGGGTATTTTTAATCCCGGAGAATTCTATTTTAACGAGATCATGTTCGTTTTTATGGCCGTGATGATCACCGATATTTTATTATTAGACTTTTTTAATACCCTAGGAATGCCTACCTCTACAACGGTTTCTATTGTATTTGAACTACTAGGTGCTTCTGTAGCCATGGCATTAATAAAAATAAGCAATCAAGGTGGCGCTTTTTCAGATGTTGTGCAGTACATAAACACCTCAAAAGCGGCAGATATTATTTTTGGTATTTTACTCTCGGTAGTTGTTGCGTTTTCTATTGGCGCTATTGTTCAGTGGGTTTCTAGGATATTACTTTCTTATAATTTTGAGAAAAAACCCAGCTGGGTTTCTGCTATTTTTGGTGGTATTGCTGCTTCTTCAATTACCTACTTCATTTTAATGAAAGGAATCAAGGGAACCGCTATAGCAGGAGAAAATTTAGAGATACTCGGTGGTCAAACTATCAAAGATTTCTTAGAAACAGAGGTTTTGAGTCTCATCCTTGTGAATTTATTAATATGGTCCTTAATATCATACCTGCTAATTACATTGGCTAAAATTAATATCTATAAGTTTATTATCGTGATAGGTACATTTGCTTTGGCTTTAGCTTTTGCTGGAAACGACTTGGTGAATTTCATTGGTGTACCTATTGCTGCCTGGCAATCTTATGAGGCTTGGAGTATGTCTGGTATTCCAGCTGCAGAGTTCAGCATGAGCATTTTAGCTAAAAAAGTGCCAACTCCAACCTTTTTATTATTTGTCTCAGGAATGGTCATGGTGGCTACACTTTGGTTTTCTAAAAAAGCGAGATATGTTGCAGAAACAGAAATTAACCTGGCTAGAGAGGGAGAATCTAAAGAGCGTTTTAACCCAAACTTCTTATCTAGAGGAATTGTGCGTTTCGCCATGAGCATTTCGAATTTTTCACAAGTCATTCTTCCTAAAACATGGCAAAACAAAATAGACGCACAGTTTCAAAAACCAGTCATTTCATTATCCAAAGACAAGAATTTTGAACTGCCCGCTTTTGACATGGTCAGGGCTGCAGTAAACCTTGTGGTTGCTGGTATATTAATATCTATTGCCACTTCCTATAAATTGCCCTTATCTACAACATACGTCACTTTTATGGTGGCCATGGGAACCTCATTGGCAGACAAAGCCTGGGGAGCAGAAAGCGCCGTATATCGCGTAGCTGGAGTGCTAAATGTCATAGGAGGATGGTTTGGAACAGCGCTAATTGCATTTGTAGCTGCTGGAATTATTTTAACAATCATTTCTATGGGTCAAGGAACAGCCATTGGCGTGTTACTTATTTTGGCTATATTCCTATTGGCTAGAAACTATGTTAATTACAACAAAAAAAGCAAAGAGCTTCAAGCAGAGGACAGACTTAGAAAAGCAGAGAGCAGTTCTATTCAAGGGGTTATAGAAGAGAGTGCAAACAATATTTCTAACGTGATCAGAAGAACGCAGAACATCTATTCTAATGCAGTTACAGGACTGGCAAAACAGGATCTTGAACTGCTAAAAAAGAATAAGAAACAAGGGGCCAAATTGGCCGACGAGATAGAAGACCTACGTAATCACATATTCTACTTTATTAAAAATTTAGATGAATCTAGTGTTCGTGCAAGTGATTTTTACATATCTACCATTTCACATCTCACAGATGTGTCTCAATCTTTAGATTACATCTCTAAAGTTAGTCACAAACACGTAAACAACAACCACAAAAAGCTTAAATACAACCAACTCAAAGAACTAAAGGAATTAGAAAACCTTTTTGAAGAAGAATTGTTTACTAAAACTAAAGTCATCTTTGAAACCCGTAATTTTAATGATATTGGGAAAGTCCTAGACGTAAAAACGACACTATTAAAATTCGTTTCTGAAAAGATTGAAACACAAGTAGCCAGGATCAGAACAGAAGAAACAAGTCCAAAAAACTCTACTTTGTACTTCTCCATTCTCTTAGAGACAAGAGATCTTCTCAATGCAATAATGACCTTATTAGAACTCTATTACAGATCATATGACGCAGACATTAAGCCTGCGAGTGTTGAAGAGTAAAAGTGCAAAAGACCGCCTTTTTGGGTTTGTTTTTATATATTTAGAGAATGGCATTTCTCCATAAGTATAAAACCAAACCCTTGCTTTTTAAAGTAAGCCTCTTTTTTTTATACGGCACTTTTATTTGCACCCAAACAGTATGGTCTCAAGACAGTAGCAGTACTTTATTTGAAGGACCCACTTATGCAGATATTCACCGAACCATCAATGAAAGACACAAATTCTTAGGCCCTTACGAATTTCAACAGGGCAGTATTTATTTTGACGGTATATGGCAAGAAAGTATAGAGATCAAATACGACACTTACCAAGATTTACTCTTATTAAAACACCCTACTGCTCCTGGAGCACCTACTGTTATTGTCAATTCAAATAGGGCCAGCCAATTTAAACTAGGGGAAAAATCATTTCATTTTATTCATGAAGAAGGCCTAAAAGGTGCCCAAGGTTATTTTGAGTTATTGGCGGCAAATAGCCATATAGCGCTATTAAAAAAGCACCGTGTAAGAATTCAAAGAAAACAAGCCAGTGGATTGGCTTATTACGAGTTTAAACAAGCCCCATATTACCTGTATTACGAAAACGGTGTCTATAGTGTGATAAAGAAAATGTCTCCAGAATTAGAGGCCATGCGCATTGCAAAAATCAAAAGAGAAGAATGAAAAAATCACTCACTTTACTGGTCTTTTGTATTGTAGCATTGGGCGCTTTAGAGGCCTTGGCCCAAGGCCCTACAAACACTATTGTGTTTAAAGAAGTACCTTTAAATAAGGCTTTGGATTCAGTGGCTCAGCATACGGGTGCCAAAATCTATTATGCACAAGATTGGGTCAAGGACCTAGTGGTCAATGGCTCTTATTCTGGGAATACGCCAAAAATCCTTTTAGAAGCCCTTCTCAGTGGCACCAACCTAAACGTATTTGAATGGGAGACGCAGTATATCATTACCCAAAATACCCTAATATACCCAGATATTGTGGCTTCCTTTTACAGGGGCGAATTTCAAAAAGCGAACAGTTCTGATGCTGAGATTAAAGAATTATCTTCAAAACTGCCAAAGAAATCTTCTTCAAAGCTGCCATTGGAAATTAGTTTTAATAACAAAACAAAACCCACTAAGAATCCCCTTAAAAAATCACCCATAACCATTGGAAAACAAACGAATTATATTGCGGTAAACGGTTATACGATCACTGGAAAAATCACTGAGGCAGACGGAATTACCCCTATCCCAAACGCTACAATAATTTTAAATAATCAAGAAGATTACACCTCCAGTGATGGGTCAGGGGCCTTTGCCTTTGAAGGAATTTCATACGGAACACAGCTCCTTAAAGTTTCCATTGTAGGCTACCAAAATATTGAACAGCCCATAAAAGTATTCAACAACGGTACAGTGAATCTAAGCCTTCAAGAATCATTTGAGGCACTAGAAGAGGTTGTGGTGAAAGCGGGGGCAAAAAAAGCGGTTCAAGAGGTAGGAAGCGGTGGAAGCTCTTTTACGCCTGAAGAGACTAAAAATATTCCTTTAATATTGGGAGAGCGAGACCTATTTAAGGTAGCCACCACTTTGCCGGGTGTAAGTTCGGCAGGAGAGGGCGCTGCTGGTTTTAACGTTAGGGGAGGTAAAACAGACCAAAACCTAATTCTTTTAGATAGGGCGGTGGTGTACAATCCCACCCATTTTTTTGGCTTGTTTCCCGCATTAAATCCTTTTGCAGTTGCAGCACTAAATGTTTATAAAGGCTCTATACCGGTAAAATACGGCGGAAGACTCTCTGCTGTTTTTGATATGGAAACCAAAGCACCAAACAATCAGTCTGTGAAAGGGGAAGCATCTTTAGGCCCAATTACCGCCAACCTCATGCTAGAAATTCCACTCCAAAAAGACAGTGCCTCTATTTTAATTGGAGGACGCTCTGCACACGCCAACTGGGTGCTGGGTGCATTAAAACAGGAAAGCGTGGCCAATAGTACGGCCTTGTTTTATGACGGCATCATAAAATATCAGCATCAGCTAAACAAAAAAAATACCTTAAAAACCACCCTCTACCATTCAAAAGATGCCTTTAGTATTAATTCAGACTCTATTTATGGCTATACCAATACAGCCATATCCATACAATGGCAGAGACAACTGGCCAACAAACAATTTTTGAATACCGCTATAACACACAGTCGTTATGGTTTTACCATAGATTATGAGGGGACCGGAAACAATGGGTTTAAACAAGGGTATGACCTCTCAGACACCCAACTACTATTAGACAGCAAAATCCAACTTCACCCAAAGCACAGTATTACCTATGGTGTTATGGCTAAAAACTACCGTATGGAACTAGGTTTTAACAAGCCCTATGGTATAAATGACCTTACCTCTTTGGTAGATTTGGAAGCGGAACAGGCTTTAGAAATGGCCGTATTTGCTGCTGACCTCATAAATCTCTCAGATAAAACTGCCGTAGAATTGGGGCTGAGATATAATATTTATGCACAACTTGGCGCCATTACACAACGGATATATGAACCCAATAGTCCTTTTAATAACGGTAGTTTAAATGCAGAGGAGGTTATAGATAAAGGCCAAATAGCAGCCACTTATACTGGACTAGCTCCTAGAATTTCTTTTAGGTATTTACTCAATGAAAACAATTCCATAAAAGCCAGTTACAACAAAGCATTTCAGTTTATTCATACCCTTTCTAACGCTACTACTCCCGCGCCTAACGACTCCTGGAAATTGTCTGACAACAATATTAAGCCTCAGGCCTCTCAGCAATTTTCGCTTGGTATATACCACAATAGTGCCTCTCAAAAATATACGGCCAGTGCGGAGGGTTTTTACAAGAAACAAGAAAACCTGTTAGATTTTAAAACAGGTGCTTCTTTGGTTTTAAACCCAAGGGTAGAGCAAGAAGTCATACAAGGGCTAGGTAAATCTTATGGAGTGGAGTTATTTCTTCAAAAAAACATAGGGAAATTAAACGGATGGCTTTCCTATACTTTTTCAAGATCACTGCTTCAGTTAGCGAGTGATTTCAGAAATTTAGAGATTAACAATGGCGCCTATTTTCCTAGTAATTTTGACAAGCCACATGATTTTAGTGGGGTGCTAAACTATCAGTTTTCCAAAAGATGGAGTTTTTCTGCCAACCTGATCTACCAAACCGGTAGGCCCGTTACTTTTCCCATAGGGAACTATCAATTTAACGGGTCTGAATTTGTACTTTACAGTGACAGAAACAGCTATAGAATTCCAGACTATTACCGTTTAGACCTAGGCATTAATTTAGAGGGAAACCATAGGAAAAATAAAGCTTTCAATGGGTTTTGGAGCCTGTCTGTGTACAACGCACTGGGCAGAAACAATCCCTATTCTGTGTTTTTTGTCAATGAAGGTGGCGAAATTAAAGCCCTACAAAGCAGTATTTTTGCTGTAGCCGTCCCATCACTCACTTATACCGTTAATTTTTAAGCCATGCTTATCACTCCTTTAACACATATACTTGTCAAACGGCTACAAAAGCACTTTAAATATGGGCCTATGAGCATTGCGTTTAACGGCTTTAAAAAAATATTAACGGTTTGGTTTACGGGCCTTTTAGTAGTTTTCACCAGCTCTTGTATTACAGATTATCAGGGAACTATTGGGGGTTCTTCTGAGGTATTAGTGGTAAATGGTCTCTTGACAGACGAGTATAAAAAACAGCTGGTGCAACTCTCAAGGTCTTACACCTTTGAAAATGCGGGTCCTAGGTATGAAACAGACGCAGCTGTGAGCGTGAGTGGTTCAGATGGATCACTTTATTCCTTTTATGAAACCCCTAATGGGGTGTACAAATCTATAGCAGCATTTGCGGCTAAAGCGGGGGTAAACTACCAATTGGAAATTACCACAGTGACCGGGGAGGCGTATGCCTCAAGCCCAATGGGCTTGCCGGCTCCCACGCAAATTCAAGCACTCAAGGCGGTAGCAACCACCAATGCCCAGGGCAATCCTGGAATATCTATTCAGTTGGACGGGAGTGGCCCGGTCACCGCATCTCGATTCAGATATGATTTCACAGAACACTGGAAAATAGTAGCCCCCTATTGGAGCCCGCTAGATATAGTGGTGCTCTCAGAAGGCCAATCTACTTTTAACTTGGCCATCATAGAAAGAGAAACGGAAGAAAGGGTTTGTTATGGGTCTGCAAGACCCCAAGAAGTACTCCTCGCCTCTACAAGCGCACTGGCTACTAATGAAGTGAAAAATTTCCCCATTAGATTTATTGCTAAAGAAGATTATATTTTACAACAACGTTACAGTATTGGCGTAAAACAATATGGTATAAGCGAACAAACTTACAGTTATTACGAAACCCTCAAAAGCCTCTCTGTTGCTGCAGAAAACATCTTTTCAGAAGACCAACCGGGATTTTTACAAGGCAATATGTATGCCCTAGAAGATCCCGAAGAGAAAGTAGCCGGTTTCTTTGAAGTGTCTACTGTGAGTGAAAAAAGACTTTTTATAAATTTTAGTGATTATTTTCCAGGAGAAGACCTACCAGATTATGTGGTCAATTGTATTCCCTCCGCACCCACCACAGACGGCCCACTCGGCAGCAGAGAATTACTCAATGTGATTTATAACAACTCTGTCAGGTATTACGGAATAAACACAGAACGCATTGCGCCTGGGGGGACCTTTCTAATGGTGCCAGCCAATTGTGGAGACTGCACCACACTTGGCGCTAATATTAAACCTGATTTTTGGATAGATTAACATGAAAAACACTTTATTCATCTTATTATTTAGCTATTGCTTCTCCTTAATCGGACAAGAATCAGTGCCTGGGTCCGATAGTCAAAAAATAAATGTGGCCGGTACAGAAACCATAGAGGTACATCTCAATACTCAAACTATTTTACCAGGGGAATACCTGTACTTCAGTGTCAGCGTGACGTCTAGAGAAGGCTTAGAAAATCAAAAAATAAGCAAAGTAGCCTATATAGCACTTATAAACCCATTGGGAGAAAAAGTACTCCAAGCACAAATGCTATTGAATCAGACTGCTAGCAACGGCTCGGACCAACCGAGTTTCTTAAAACCAAGCCTAAAAAACCAATCAAATTTTAAAAATGCCAAAGGCCAGGGAGACCTGTTTATTCCAGTGAGTTTGCCTACAGGCGCCTACACCTTAGTGGGCTACACCCAACAAATGCTTCGCCAAGACCAAGAAGACTTATTTATAGTTCCTTTGGCTGTTTTAAACCCTTATACTAGTGAGCGCATTGGCGCAGTCAATGAAATGTCTCACAGAAAAGAAGTGGAGACTTCAGACAACAGCCTAATCCCTGTTTTTAGACCATTGGAAAAAATAAGCCTGCAAGATTTAGGGCTTAAAAATGATGAAAACAGTGGTAGCATAGGCACCCTTTCTATCAGAAAAAAAGAAAGTCTTCAGTCCTACGCTTATTTTGAAAAAAAACCACTCGAGAAAATAGCCCAGCAAACCAATACATCAGGAATTAAAGACTTCTCTCTAGCAGCAACCAAAGAAAAAAATACGCAAACAGCAATCCAAGGAGAATTCCATGGTGCCACTATCAGAGGCCGTATTGTCCCTAAAAATAATGTGATTGAAGGGATGAAAATGAACGAGGTAAGTATAGCCCTCAGTTTTTTAGGCCTGAACATGCCCTTTAAACTAACCCATCCAGGAGCAGATGGTACATTTAGTTTTCCCATCAATACGCCTGTAAACAACAGCAATGTAGTGCTGGAGATTATGGGTGCTGCCAAAGAAATTTATAAATTGGTGCTACATCCTATGCCGCTTCCTAAGCTTGAAACACTCCCAAAAGGGACACTACAACTCTACTCAAAAGACCTAGAGTCAATCACCCAGAGAAGCGTGTACAACCAAATAGAAAATGCTTTTAACCGCTTTAAACCAGATTCCATTGCTTTAGAAAATAGCCCAATATCTGACTTTAGTCATTTAAAATCTCAGGATTATTTACTAGAGGAATATACCTTATTTCCCACTTTTGAAGAGACTGTATTTGAAATTATTAGTGAGTTGAGCTATCAAAAAACAAATGATGGCGGTGTAGTACTCTACTGTAAAGGTGTTAAGAGAAATGTGCCTATTGCTGCCCCACCCCTATTATTTATAGACGGCATTCCAGTAGAGAACCAAGAGGACTTTAGAAATTATACCACGCAAAACATAGCCCGTATAAGGGTGGTGCAAAAGCAGCTGGTGGCAGGCAATAAAATATGGAATGGCATGGTAGAAATAAGTACTAAAAATGGGATTCCACTAGAATATATTAACGGCAATGGACTTTCTATTAAGGATATTGCACTCCCTGAATTGCACAAAAAATACTACCAGATTCAAAAAAACACGCAGATTACTGGCAACAACAATAATGGCCCAACAAGCCAGCTGCCCCATTTTAACACCCAATTGGTTTGGTGGCCCCATACCACTTTTTCTTCTAATACTGCTTCACATTACTTCTATACCTCTAGTGTAAAAGGAACTTATGCCCTCAAAGGCTGGTTTAGGGACCAAAATGGAAAGCAAAATACCCTCACAAAAACCTTTCGTGTGGAATAATTTAGTGGGCTTATTGAATGGGCAAACCCCAATCTGGGAAGGCGTCAGAAAAAGTAGTGAAGTTGGTTTCAGTGACAAATGTGGGTGGATTAGGTTGTCCTGTGCCCCAATTAAAATTGTCAGACACATTTTGAATCACTAAATCCTGCACCTCAAAACCAGAAAGGCCTAAGTCTTCCAACACATTTAATGAACTGGCATAAAAACCTCTAGAAACCCCTGAAAGTTTTACAGTTTTAAAAAGACCATTCGCGCGAGCCTGGCTAAAAGCAAAAGCAGCTCCTTGGAGCAGGTTTTTAATTAAAACATCTTCTACTGTGAAAGGGGTCCCATTTTGGGAAGCGGCAGAACTGTAATCAATCCAAATACCATGCTGCTGCGGCTGAGACACAAACCACTTAAGCCCTATTCCAGACCAACCACCCTCTATCTCAATACCATTGATCTGATTTTGAGTGCTCAATACATTATAAATGGTGGCATTTCCACCAAAAATTGCCATTCCACTGCCCAATCCCTTAGAAATATGGATGTGCGAAAGGGTGGTATTCTTACCAACACCATACAAACCAAGACCATTAAAGTAAATATCTTCTTGGTAAGCAGCACCTGCGTACTCAATTTTGGTGTATCTAATCTGGCCAGAACTGTCAAATTCATAGTCTCCCCCATAGAAATAATTTCCCACCAAAGACCTGGGTTTTTCTGTATGCCCAGTAGGCGCTTTACCCATCATAATAATACCGCCCCAATCTCCTGGCTGAGGCTCATCTGCAGCAGAAGTAAAGACAACGGGATTAGACTCCGTACCCCAGATCCACAATTTAGCACCAGGCTGCACTGCAATATGGGCATTGGTTCCAGGTACGGCTTTTATAATAGTCCCAGCGTGAATTTCAAGTGTAGCCCCTTGGCGCACCAATAAAGGACCTGAAAGGGTATAGACTTTATTTGGGGTGAGTACCTGACGCCAAAGCACTTCTCCATTGAGCTCATTGGGATAAGGAGGGCACACTTTGTTACAAGAGTTGCCGCCACAATCTACCCCTGTTTCGTCAAAATTCTGAATCCCATCTGCACATCTAATCGCTGCGAGGTTGTCATAAGTAGGTGCTGTGTCTACACAGCCATTAAAACTTAGGACAACTACAAAGAGAAATAAAAATAGGCCAAATACTTTTTTGAACATGGATTAAAGGTAAGGATTATAAATTATTATCTTTAAGCGAATCATTTACAAATAATACCCATTAAAATACAAACACACCAAATACAAACACCCCCATGAAATTGATTAAAAAAACCAAATGGGCCGCACTGAGCTTGCTGCTTTTTGCCTGTCAAAACCAAGCTGAGGTCCCTAAAACAGAAGACCTCAATAATTTTCAGTTCTTAGAAATTACCATTCCTGAGCTTCAAGAAGGCTACAAAAATGGCGGCTGGACTATCAGAGATGTTATCGCTGCATACAGCAACCGTATAGACGCCATTGACCACAGCGGCCCCCAATTACATTCAGTCATTGTAGTGAACCCTGACGCATTGGCCATAGCAGACTCCCTAGACAGGGTAGCCCCAGAGCAGAGGGGACCCTTATACGGTGTGCCCGTATTACTTAAAGACAATATAGACACTAAGGACCAGATGGCCACTACGGCGGGTTCTCGTGCCTTAGCGGGCTCTATGCCGCTACAAGACAGTGAAGTAGCGGCGCAATTACGTGCAGCTGGAGCCGTGATACTGGGAAAAGCCAACCTGAGCGAATGGGCTAATTTCAGGGGGCAAATGTCTAGCTCTGGATGGTCGGGAATCAATGGTCAAACCAAAAATCCTTATGTACTCACCAGAACCCCATGTGGTTCTAGTGCCGGAAGTGGGGTATCTGTCTCTGCCAACCTCACCGTTTTGGCCATAGGAACAGAAACCAACGGATCCATTGTTTGCCCTTCAACTGCCAATGGAATTGTGGGCATTAAACCTACTGTAGGACTCATTAGTCGCGCTGGAATTATTCCTATTTCTTACACCCAAGACACGGCAGGGCCTATGGCCCGCACTGTAACAGACGCAGTAATAGCATTAGGCCCACTGATGAGCCAAGATCCTAGAGATGCAAAAACAGTCGCAAACAAAGGCAAAGCCTTACAAGATTACACCCCTTACCTTAAGAAAGACGGTTTAAAAGGAAAACGTATTGGCTGGTTTAAAGCGGCCTTTGGAAATCATGCCACTACAGACAGTCTCACAGTAAAAGCCATTGCGGTGCTCAAGGCACAGGGAGCAGAAATTATAGAAATTGATCAAATCAATGAGCGAAGTACAGGTAGCCACTCCTTCCAAGTCATGCTCACCGAATACAAAGCAGGGCTCAATGATTATTTTGCCAGTCTTGGACCAAACGCAAAAATTAAAAATTTAGAAGACCTCATTGCCTTTAACAAACAGGATTCGGTAGAACTCAAATACTACAATCAAGCCTATTTGGAAATGGCCTTGGAAAAAGATGGTTTAGACAGCAAAGAATACCTAGACCATTTAGAAGCCCTTAGAAAAGGAAGTAGAGACAACGGAATAGATAAGGTCATGGCTACCCATCAGTTAGATGGATTTGTAGCCCCAACCGGATCTCCTGCATGGAGTATAGATTGGTTAAACGGAGATAACTACCATGTCTCTAGCTCCTCACCAGCCGCCTGGGCTGGCTACCCCAACATCACCGTTCCCATGGGAGCGGTACACGGACTTCCAGTAGGTCTTTCCTTCTTTGGCACCGCCTGGAGTGAGCCTACTCTAATAGAGATGGCCTATGGCTTTGAACAAGCCACCAAAGCCAGAATAGTACCCACCTTTAGGGCATGGGATTCAGAATAATAGGCGTCTTTATTGATCCAATAAACACATGTAAAAATTCATCGGTGGTCCGTCCAAAATATCATAATTCAAAGTACTCAAAAATGAAAACACCAACCTACACAAAAATCTTATCGATTCTCTGTTTTTTTATAGTTACAGGTATTACCCAAGCACAAGAAAAGGATAAAACACCTGCTCCTAATTACAATTTAGCGGCTAAATTCTCTCCTACGCAGTTGGCTAAAATGGTTCATTCCACAGAAGTGAACCCACATTGGCTTAAAAACGGGAACCGATTCTGGTACCAATACAAAACCACAGAAGGATCTAATTATTACTTAGTAGATGCAGACAAGCGAAGTAAAACCAAATTATTTGACAATGATCGTATGGCTGCCTGGCTCACTGAAATTACCAAGGACCCCTATGATGGACAACACTTGCCAAAATTTAATTTTGAGTTTGTAAACAATGAGCGGGCCATTCGCTTTAGGGTCACTTCTTCGGAGCTCGTTTCCAAAGCAAAAGACAGCTCGGATTTGAGAGACCAAGAAGGGAAAGGCAATAAAGCATTGGCCAAAGGCCAAAAAAAACCTAAGAAAGAAAAGAAAGTATTTCTTTTAGAGTACACCCTTGGAGGGAACGGACTCAAGGTCATTAGTCACGAAAAGGAGGATAAAAAAGACTATAAAAAATGGGCCAATATTGCCCCAGATTCATCAGTAGTACTGTTTTCTAAAGAGTATAACCTCTACTGGATGGACAAGGAAAACTTCCTGAAAGCAGTTAAAAATGAGAAAGATTCTACTATAGTAGAAAACCAATGGACCACAGACGGACAGGAGCACTTTGGTTATGGTGGGGGTAATAGAGGTAAAGACAATGAAGATATAGAAAAAGAAAAAAATGACCGTAAATACGTCTATGGGTATTGGACAGATAACAGCGAAAAATTCGTTTTCCAAAAAACTGATAGTAGGGCAATTAAAGACCTTTGGGTCATTAATTCAGTAGCCAATAAAAGGCCCACTTTGGAGACTTATAAGTACCATATGCCTGGAGAGCAAGAATTTTACAAAAGAGAACTTTTGGTATTTGACATTCCTACTAAAACACATATTAAAGTCGCTTTAGATACCCTGGTACAACAGAGTATTGACGTGTACAGCCGCCCAAGCCTTCCTTCTACTTACGACGATGATTTTAGACCTAACCTATTATTGTCTAAAAAAGGAAAAATTTATTTTAATGTGATTAGTAGAGACCGCAAAAAAATGGATATCTGTGTAGCAGACATTAAGACTGGAGAAGTGAAAGTACTCATTAAGGAAAGGATGAATACCTATATTGAATCTAGAGACTTGGTTCTTTTATATGACGAAACACAAATGATTCATTGGTCTGAACGCGATGGTTGGGCACATTTTTATCGCTATAATGCAGACGGTAGCCTGCGCAACAGAATTACCCGTGGAACGTTTCATTCTGAAGCGGTGATCGGGGTAGACGAAAAATCAGGGCTGCTATATTTTACCGCACATGGAGTGCAAAAAGGGCTGGATCCTTATTATGAGCATCTCTATGCTGTTCCATTGAATGGAGGAACACCTAAAGCTTTAAATCCTGGAGATTTTACCTCCAGTATTCGATCTTCAGACAGGCATAATTATTTTGTGAGTAATTTTTCTAGGGTCAATACCACACCAAAATCTGAACTCAGAAATGCTTCTGGTCAATTGGTCATGTCTCTGGAAACTGCAGATTTGTCTGCCTTGTTTGCTGCTGGCTACCAATTCCCAGAGCCTTTCAAAGTAAAGGCAGACGACGGCATTACAGATATTTATGGGGTGCTTTACAAGCCCTTTGATTTTGATGAAAACAAGCAGTATCCACTCTTGGAATACGTTTATCCTGGGCCTCAGACAGAAGCTGTGAACAAGGCCTTTTCTGTGAGAATGGATCGCTTGGATCGCATGGCCCAATTGGGGTTTGTAGTGGCTACTATGGGAAATAGAGGAGGGCATCCTGATCGCTCAAAGTGGTATCATAATTACGGTTATGGTAACCTGAGAGACTATGGCTTGGCAGATAAAAAATATGTGGCAGAACAATTGGCCAACCGCCATGCTTTTATAGATATAGATAAGGTGGGGATTTTTGGACACTCCGGTGGTGGTTTTATGTCTACAGCAGCCATGTTGGTTTATCCAGATTTCTTTAAGGTGGCAGTTTCTGCTGCTGGAAACCATGACAATTCTATGTACAATTCCTGGTGGAGTGAAACCCATCACGGGGTTTTAGAAGAAATGGATGAAAAGGGAGAAGTGCGTTACCAATACGACATTGACAAAAACCAATCTTTAGCACAAAATCTAAAGGGACATTTGCTTTTGGTGACTGGAGATATAGACAACAACGTTCACCCTGGCGCTACCATTCGAATGGCCAACGCACTGATTAAAGCCCACAAACGTTTTGACTTTAAATTACTTCCAGGCCAAAGACACGGTTTTGGTAATATGACAGAATACGCTTTTTGGCTTCGTGCAGACCACTTTAGCAAGCACCTTTTAGGGGTAACTGCTACTGAGGTAGACCTGCTACAGATGAATAGGGATGTTCCCCAAAATAAATAAACAATTATTGGTTTTTAACCAACCTTTTTTTGCTGTATTTATTAGAAGCAGTATTGGGTGGCAAAGGTTTCTTGGTGGTTTTTAGAGCCACTGTTTGTGCGTCATTATTGTCCTGAGTGTTTTTTTTTGTGGTGCCACAGCTAAAAAACAATACAGCTAAGGCAATGAATAAGATCTGTTTCATCATTCTTTTTTATTTAAAAATATAGCAGAAAACGGGTTTATACAAATATGATAACAAAATTTAAGCATCAAAATTTTAAAATAACTCATGTATTTGTAAATACAATAATTGTATAAACACTAAAAGAACTTATGAAAACAATATTACATACTGCAGCGAGCAGAGGAAATGCCAACCATGGTTGGTTACAATCCTACCACACTTTTAGTTTTGCCGGATACCACCATCCAGAGCGACATCACTTTGGCGTACTTCGGGTTTTAAACGACGACACCGTAGCTGGAGGTATGGGTTTTGGCACCCACCCTCACAGGGATATGGAGATTATTTCCATTCCTTTAGAAGGAGACCTAAAACACCATGACAATACGGGAACAATGGCCCTGATCAAGCATGGAGATATACAAGTCATGAGTGCTGGAACGGGTATAGAGCACAGTGAATACAATGCCAATGCAGACAAAACAGTAAAATTCTTACAAATTTGGATCATTCCAAAAGTTAAAGCTGTGGCGCCCAGATACCAGCAAATAAGCTTAAACACTGAAGACAGAAAAAACAAATTACAGCAAATTTTATCGCCAAATTCAGAGGATCAAGGAGTCTGGATACACCAAGATGCTTGGTTCCATTTGGGAAGCTTAGAAAAAGAAACTGAGTTAAAATACCGATTAAAAGACCCAAAAAACAATGGAGTGTATGCCTTTGTGATTAAAGGATCATTGGAACTCGCAGGCATAGAATTATCACACAGAGATGGTTTAGGGATCACAGAGGCCAATGAATTTGCTCTAAAAGCCTTTGAGGATAGTGAAATTTTACTCATAGAAGTACCTATGGAATTACCTAGGGTTAAATAAGACTTAAACTTCCGTTGGACTAAAAAGGTTTTACCCAAAATTTATACTATTTTTGGGTAAAACCTACATATGAAAACGGAGCAAAATTTTAAAAACCACCCCAAATTAGTCAAAGGATTTCATGGTTTACTATTCTTGAGTATTCTAGCACTTTTAGGGGGTAGTATAAGTTACTTATTCATAGCAGAAGAAGGACATACCTATCCGGCCTCTCTATCTATACTAACAGCATGGGTGTTTATTGTCATGATGTGGTATACCAGACAGTTTCCGCTCAGAGCACAGGATAGGGCTATTAGGGCTGAAGAAAATTTAAGACACTATGTACTCACCGGAAAATTATTGCCTGCAGAACTTAGGATGGGCCAAATCATTGCACTACGCTTTGCGCCAGATGAGGAATTCTTACCACTTATAGACAGGGCGATTAAAGAAGGGCTGAGCCAAAAAGAGATTAAAATGGCCATTAAAAACTGGAAGCCAGATTATTACAGGGTTTAGTTAATAAAGCTGTTCAATTTCATTATAAGAAAAAACAATAGCTTTTATTGTTTTCATATCTAATTCTGATATAACTTGTTGTGATCTAATAAAAAAGTCACATCAATTATGGAACATTATTCAGAAAATGGGGGCGCTAAGTGTCCTTTCTCTCAAGGAGCCGTTAAAAGTGCCGCAGGAAAAGGTACCACTAATAAAGATTGGTGGCCCAACCAACTTAACATTAATATCCTCAGACAACACGGTAAGGCCTCTAATCCTATGGATGAGGGCTTTAACTATAAAAAATCCTTTGAAAGTTTAGACCTTAAAGCCCTTAAGCAAGATTTATACAAGCTTATGACCGATTCTCAGGATTGGTGGCCTGCAGATTTTGGACACTATGGTCCTTTCTTTATTCGAATGGCTTGGCACAGTGCCGGAACCTATAGAATTGCAGACGGTCGCGGTGGTGGTGGTACAGGTGCACAGCGTTTTGCCCCGCTTAACAGTTGGCCAGACAACGGCAATTTAGATAAGGCAAGATTGTTACTTTGGCCCATTAAAAGAAAATACGGCAACAAAATATCTTGGGGAGATTTGATGATTCTCGCAGGGAACTGCGCCTTAGAATCTATGGGTTTCAACACCTTTGGTTTTGGTGGCGGAAGGGAAGATATTTGGGAACCCGAGCAAGATATCTATTGGGGATCTGAAGGTAAATGGTTAGAAAACCAAAGGTATTCTGGAGATAGAGACCTAGAAAACCCGCTGGCGGCAGTTCAAATGGGTCTTATTTACGTAAATCCAGAAGGTCCAGACGGACATCCTGATCCTTTGGCTTCTGCCAGAGATATTAGAGAAACCTTTGGAAGAATGGCCATGAATGACGAAGAAACAGTTGCTTTAATCGCAGGTGGTCATACATTTGGAAAAACGCATGGAGCTGCTAATCCAGATGAATATGTGGGTCCAGAGCCTGCTGGAGCTCCCATTGAAGCACAAAGCATGGGATGGGCAAACAGTTTTGGTTCCGGAAATGCAGGAGACACTATTACCTCTGGTTTGGAAGTGACTTGGACCACTACCCCTACAAAATGGAGCAACAATTACTTTGAAAATTTATTTGGATACGAGTGGGAACTCACCAAGAGTCCTGCAGGTGCCCACCAATGGAAACCAAAAAATAATGGGGGCGCGGGAACGGTTCCAGACGCACATGACCCTAATAAAAGTCATGCACCTATGATGCTTACCTCAGATATTGCCCTGAGAGAAGATCCTATCTATGAAAAAATTTCGAGACGCTTCTATGAGAACCCTGACGAATTTGCAGACGCATTTGCAAGGGCTTGGTTTAAATTAACCCATAGAGATATGGGACCTAAATCACTTTATTTGGGAGAAGAAGTACCCCAAGAAACCTTGATTTGGCAAGACCCTATTCCAGCAGCTTCTGGTTCAATAATAAACGAAGCTGACATTAAAGCGTTAAAACAACAATTGTCCAATAGTAGCCTAACCAACCCAGAAATGGTGCAAACCGCATGGGCTTCTGCCAGTACTTTTAGAGGGTCTGATAAAAGAGGTGGTGCTAATGGTGCTAGAATAGCGTTAGCTCCACAGAAAGATTGGGCTGTTAACCAGCCGGAAACCTTGGCAAAGGTGCTGAGCAAATACCGTGAAATCAAAGACGCTTTTAATACAAAAAACACGGCACAAGTCTCCTTGGCAGATCTTATTGTCCTTGGCGGAAGTGTGGGAATAGAGCAAGCAGCAGCGGCAGGGGGACATAAAATAGTCGTGCCTTTTACGCCAGGAAGAACAGACGCCAGCCAAGAGGAGACAGATGTGCTTTCTTTTGCTGTATTAGAACCTCAGGCAGACGGATTCAGGAATTACACAAAAACTAGGTTCTCTGTTTCAGATGAGGAACTCCTTATTGATAAGGCGCAATTATTGACCCTTACTCCTGTAGAGATGACTGTATTGGTTGGGGGAATGCGCATGTTAGACACCAATTATGACGGCAGTGCCCATGGGGTATTTACGAAAAATAAAGGTGCTTTGAGCAATGACTTTTTTGTGAATCTTTTAGACCTTAACACTAAATGGGAAGCAGCATCTGATGAGGAAGATCTTTTCATGGGAAGGGATAGAAAAACGAGTGCACTTAAATGGACGGCTTCTAGAGTAGACCTCATCTTTGGATCTAATTCAGAGTTGCGTGCTCTTGCAGAGGTGTATGCCTGTGAAGACAGTCAAGACAAATTCTTATGTGATTTTGTTGCAGCATGGACTAAAGTAATGGAATTAGACCGTTTTGATCTTAAATAAGTTATCAGGTGGTTTGTAAACTGGTCATAAAACCACCCAAGGACTGTAAGGCCTTGTTTTTGGATAGACAAAAACAAGGCCATTTACAGTCTTATTTATCTGAACAGTTATCTTATACCCCATTTGTATTCAACGCAGTCATTGGGGTTTTTATTTTCACCAAGAAAAACCAAGCTACAGAGACCTTAGCCCTTTGGGTGACCCATTTTTTAGAGCGCGAGAATCTCCAAGCGGAGCGACTCATAGACACCTCAAATGACCCACGGTTTTTTAAAAGACTCACGATGGGAGTTTTGGGAAACGAAAAGGCATCGGCCTTGGCCTGGAAAAGACATCTCAACAGCTTTATCTTTCAGGTAAATCCCTACGAATTAAAAGGATCTGCAGGGATAAAAGTATTTCAAAGAATTCAAAAAACCGTCTTTAAAAAAGGCAGTGCTTCTCAAAAAAAATACTTTAAACAGCGCCTTAAACTACTGAGAAATAGGGTGTCTCTAAGCGCTATTGAATCTTTGTGGAGGGATTAATATTGAAACTATTCTTTTTTTAAAGTAGGATAACTTACCCCCAGTTGTTCTAAATAAGTGTCATACTTTTTTTCATTGTAGTAAAAAGGCTTCAGAGCTGGCTTATATTGTTCCATTATATTTTTATTTAAATAGGTCGGTGGTGCGTCCTGCTTAGTAATCATAGGAGTGTACTTGGTTTCTTTGGTCTGAACCTCATTAAAATAGATCCAAGCCTCTTGAACCAATTCAGGTTTCAAGAGCAAGTCCAAAACAGTTGCAGCAACTACCTTAGCTCCAGCAGTAACTCCTTTATGAGCGATGGGCGTAGCCATGGCAATTGCGTTACTCCAATGGTGGCCTTGAAGGCCAGGAATATTGGACGGAAAACGGAGCGTAACTGTGGGTACTGTCCAAGAAACGTCTCCAATGTCGTCACTTCCTCCACTTACTGGTTGTTCTACAGGAGGTTGAATGCCTTTTAAAGTGGTCGCTAAGCCATCTGTAGTTTTAGAGGACACTTCTTTTTGTACCGCTATAGCAAGCGTCTGATCTGCTTCTGACCAAGTAGGTAAACCTACACTTTGGATATTGGCATCCATTGTTTCGGCAATAACCTTATTAAAATGTCTGGGCCAAGCAGTTCCTAGAATCTCACTATTTACCTCTGTTCCTGTCATGAGTGAGGCGCCTTTAGCAATATCGTTTGCCGTGGCATACATATCCATGATTCCTTGGTAAGTAACGTCTCTAAAATAATACCAAATTGTCGCTTTTGAAGGGACAACATTAGGTTGGTCCCCACCATCTGTGAAAATAGAATGGGACCTTTTTAAAGGATCCAAGTGCTCTCTCTTATAATTCCACCCAATATTCATGAGTTCAGCAGCATCTAACGCACTTTTACCTCTCCATGGAGCGCCTGCAGCATGAGCTGCTTCTCCTTCAAAAGTGTATGCCACTGAAATTAAACCAGTCCCTGAAGATTGGCCCCAAGAGACACCCATATTACTACTCACATGAGTGAAAATACATAAATCAATAGTGTCGAATAAACCATCTCTAGTGTACCATGCTTTGGCAGCTACTAATTCCTCTGCAATTCCAGGCCATAAGACTAGTGTACCTCCAATTTTTTCTTTTTTCATAATTTTTTGAACTGAAAAAGCAGCAGTAATATTTAAAGGAATTCCTGCATTATGGCCCTCTCCGTGACCAGGTGCGCCCTCAACAATTGGCTTGTGATAAGCCACTCCAGGGTACTGAGAGGCCTTTGGAATGCAATCCACATCGCTACCTAAAGCAATTACTGGACCTGTGCCATTTGACCATCTAGCAAACCAGGCAGTTGGTATACCTGAGACCCCGTACTCTATTGTAAATCCTTCTTTTTTTAAAAGATCTGTTAGGTACTTTGAAGAGGCTTCTTCTTGGAATCCCAATTCTGAAAAGCTAAATATTTTGTCTACCATTACCTGACTCAATTTCTCATTGTCCTGCACCCACTGTATAGCCAATGTTTTAAGTGCCTCATTTTTTTCAGGATTGATTTTCTCTTGACCCAATAGGGGAAAAGAAGCTAGTAGAGATAAGCTGACAAAAAAAGCAGTGATTGGTTTCATATCAAAAAAATTAGGTTTAATTAAATATAAAAAAAACCTAAAGTTATTGCGTCTTAGTAGTGATAAAATATTGATAAATTGCAGATAAAATTATTGTCATGAGCGAATTTTTTAAAAACAAGACCATTTGGATCACTGGAGCATCTTCTGGAATAGGCTTGGCATTAGCCAAAGCGTTTTCTTCACAAGACTGTACTTTAATCCTTTCCTCAAGAAGAGAGAAAAGCTTAAAAGCAGCTGAGGAACTGTGCCATAAAAATGCCCGTATTCTCCTGCAGATACTAGATCTAGAAGACACTGAAAACCATCAAAAAATTGTTTTAGAGGTGCTTGAAAAAGTGGGGACAGTGGACCTTCTCATTCACAATGGAGGTATTAGTCAAAGGGCCTTGGCCAAGGACACTGATTTCTCCGTAGACAAAAAATTAATGGCCGTAAATTACTTAGGCACGGTCAGTCTTACTAAAGCAATCTTACCTTTCATGTTAAAGAATGGAGGCGGTCACTTTGGGGTAGTCACTAGTCTTACCGGTATAATTCCATCGCCATATAGGTCTGGTTATGCTGCCTCTAAACACGCATTACATGGTTTTTTTGATTCCTTAAGGGCTGAATTAGATGACAATGGCATTTCTGTTACCTTATTGGCGCCAGGTTTTGTAAAAACACAGGTCTCCATAAATGCCTTGGGACCAAATGGGGAGGCTATAGGCGTCATGGATCATGCACAAGCCAATGGAATTAGCGCGGAACAATGCGCCAAAAAAATAATACAGGCATTAAAGCAACGTAAAAGAGAGGTGTATATAGGCCGTGAAAGTTATGCTGCTTATGTGAAAAGGTACTTCCCTAGTTTATTTGCAAGGCTCATTAAAAAAGCCAAAGTACGTTAAAGCTTCTTAACGTATTCTGTAATAATTACTATGGTTTGGCCGTCTACTTTTCCTTCAATATATTGGGCATTTTCTCTATCTAAAGAAATACGCCTTACAGCAGTCCCTTGTTTGGCCACCATACTACTGCCTTTTACTTTTAGGTCTTTAATGAGCACCACTGAATCTCCAGCTTCCAGCACCACCCCGTTCACATCTCTGTGAATGACCGCATCTGGTTTTTCTTCGCCATCTCCAGCAGCCTCTGCCCAGCTAAGAAGGTCTTCTTCTAGATACATTTGCTCCAATAAATCTGAGGGCCATCCGTATGACTTTAAACGCTGTAACATACGCCAAGCAAATACTTGCATGGCAGGCACCTCGCTCCACATACTGTCATTTAAACAACGCCAATGGTTTTGATCTCTCTCTTCTGCCTCTGCTTCTGAAATACATTTTTCACAAAGAAGTAGTTGGGCCTCTAGGCCACTCGTGGCCGATGCTGGCAGTTCATACGCGGCTAACTTTTCTGTAGCACTACAACATTCGCACTGCTCATTGGCTCTTTTTAAAAGGGATTTATCTATGCTCATTGGGTATGGTTAAAAAACTAAAATACATTAATTAAGCCTTTTAATGGTGAAAATTACCCTAGAATGATTCTATTTAAAGAATCTGGCCTTAAGCCAAAAAGACACCCTAACTAAAATTATGAGTACAGGCACTTCTACCAATGGACCAATGACCCCTGCAAAAGCTTGGCCTGAATTCAGTCCAAAAACCCCTATCGCCACCGCTATGGCCAGCTCAAAATTATTGCCCGCTGCCGTGAAGGATACCGCTGCTGTTTTATCATAAGTTCCTCCTATTGCTTTGGTAACAAAAAAGCCAATCAAAAACATGATACTAAAATAAATGAGCAAGGGAAACGCGATCACTAAGACATCTAGAGGAATAGTCATAATGAGTGCCCCTTTCAATGAAAACATGATCACGATGGTGAACAATAGCGCAATGAGTGTTCCAGGAGAAATACTGGGGATAAATTTTTGCTCATACCAGGCTACCCCCTTTAGCGGCACTAAAATTTTTCTACTTAAAAAACCCATCAAAAAAGGAAGTCCTAGATAAATGAATACAGATTCAGCTATAACACCTATGGAAATATCTACTATGGCCCCTTCAAATCCAAAATAGGGCGGTAAAACAGTAATAAACAACCAGGCATAAAAGGAATAGGCAAAAACCTGAAAAACACTATTCAACGCCACCAGTCCTGCGCCGTATTCAGCATTTCCCTCTGCCAAATCATTCCAAACGAGTACCATGGCAATACATCTCGCTAAGCCAATTAAAATGAGCCCTACCATGTATTCTGGATACTCTTGTAGGAATGTCAGCGCCAGCACAAACATTAAAATTGGGCCTACCACCCAGTTTAAAAATAAAGAGGCACTCAGTATTTTTACATTCTGAAATACTTTAGGCAAAAGGGCGTAATTGACCTTAGCAAGTGGCGGATACATCATGACAATGAGTCCAATGGCGATGGGAATATTAGTGGTTCCCACACTCAATTTGTTAATAAAAAGAGAGAAGTATGGAAAAACATACCCAACCGCCACACCTAAAAGCATGGCTAAAAAAATCCAAAGAGTTAAGTATTGGTCTAAAAAGGATAATTGTTTTTTCATGATTTAGGAAATTCGAGAAAATACATATTTGAGTTCTGTGGCTATTTGAATGCTGCGCTCCAAGTAAACGCTTTCTTGTTGTGGTGTTCCATCGGAGACTTTTGGATCTTTGTAAGTGAGCCCAATTCGCTGGTCTGCTCCAGCAATAAATGGGCAGTCCTGATCTGCAGCGTCACAAGTCATAATGGCCACAAAACCATTAGAGGGATTTACAGCATGGTCTAATGTTTTAGAAAAACCCAGGAGCGCTAGGCCACTTTCTGAATAGTGTATGGAATACACCGGGTTTACCCCCTCAGATACAGGGTGAATTTCAAATCCCTGTGTAGCTAAGGTTTTAACCACCATAGGATACAATGCGGTTGCCTCAGTACCCCCAGAATAACTCAATACATTAGGCACATTATAATAGGCCGCCATAGCCTGGGCCCAAATTTGTGACAGATGGCTTCGCCTAGAGTTATGGGTACAAATAAAATGAAGTTTTACTGGTACTTGTGCTGTTCTCTTTTCTTGAACAAAAGCAACCAATAGGTCTAAGATGTTTTTTCGGTCTTTGGAGAGCGTACTCAAGTCTAAGGCCTCAATAGTGCTATTTAATAGGGTGTTCATACTATTTATAATTAACAACAACCACTCCCTGGGGTGCAGGTATTCTTTTTGGCCTTTGAAAGGCTTACTTTTGTCTTTTCCGTTGGAATACCACAATTGTCTTTGGCCAAACAATCGGTGGCCTTAGCGGTAAGTAAAAAATGATTCCCTTTAGTTGTTATTCCATAAGTTTCAATGGTTTGCCCTTGAAATTCCACTTCAATAGGCAGGTCTCCAATAGCCAAGGATTTTTGAGCTATCTCTATTATGGAAATTAGTTTTTCTGGATGAAGCCTGTGGTCGTAATCTTCGGCAGACCAAAGTTGAAAATTTACCACCGAATTAGAACGCAGGGTTCCGCCACAATCTATAAAGTCTCGTGTTACTTTACCTACTTCTGTCACATGAAAATAAGGAGGTACAAAGGTGCCATTAGGCAATTGAAAACCAATAGTTTCCATTTTTTTTAATTCGTTTATGAATCCTAATAAGGTCATGGTGTATATTTTAAATTAACAACAATCATTGGAAGTAGGCATACCGGAGGCAAATAGACTGGCAAAAGACTCGTTGGCTTGCTGCCAAGCTTCAGTGTCTATGCAATAACAAATGCTTGTTCCAGAAATATTCCCCTTGATGAGTCCGGCTTGTTTTAATACGTTTAAGTGTTGAGAAATAGTAGGTTGTGCCAAACCAATCTCCAACACCAAGTCCCCACAAATACAACTGTCTTGTTTTATGAGATGCTTTAAAATGGCTAATCTAGCCGGGTGCGCAAACGCTTTTGCGGTGGAAGCAAGGCTATTGTCTTGATCTGTAAAAATAGCCGTTTTAGTGAGTCCCATATCTTTATATTATTACATTGCAATATTACGATAAAATAATAAATCAAGAAAATATTTCTCATTCCCCTTTATTTAATTTGTATATTGAATTACCAATAAATTTTACATGAAAAGAAGTACTTTTTTAAAGCAAAGTAGTGCATTAGCTGCTTTAGCGTTCGTTCCAAGCAGTTGTAGGATGTCCTTTTCCAATACTTCTTTTCCTTTAGGACTACAGCTCTACACGGTAAGAGATTTCATGGCTAAAGACCCTTTAGGAACCCTAAAGAAATTAAAAGCTATGGGGTATTCTGATTTTGAGAGCTATGGTTTTGACACAGTCAATAAAACCTACTACGGCTATGGCGCCACAGAATTCAAGACCATTTTAGAAGACTTAGAATTGACCACTTATACCGGTCATTATGGACTTCCTGGACTGATGGAGGCTTCGGAAAAAGACCTAAAAAACTATGTAGATGCTTGTATTGAAGGGGCTAAAACACTTGGAGACCACTACATCACTTGGCCCAAATTAGCAGACGCTTACCACACTGTAGAAGGCTATACACTTTTGGTGCAAAAATTGAATGCGATTGGCGGTCAGGTGTCGGCCGCAGGCCTAAAATTAGCCTACCACAATTTTGGTTATGACTTTAATACCTATGGTAATAAAACAGGCATGGATTGGGTACTAGAAGAAACAGATCCGGACTTGGTTAAAATAGAAGTAGATTTTTATTGGGTCATGCATGCAGGTGTCATTTCCCCTAAGGCACTTATAGAAAAAGCTCCAGGCAGGTTTCCGCTCTGGCATATTAAGGATATGGATAAGCTCAGCAGGGACTATACCGAACTGGGCAATGGATCTATAGATTATACCAAAGTCCTTCCCAATGCCAAAACCGCAGGCCTAGAACGTTACTATATTGAACAAGGGGGGAATTTTGCTGAAAATTCTATGCAGAGTGTTTCACAGAGCGCAAGCTATTTCAAAAAACACATCCAAGGGCTCATTTAATTGCGAAATTACCCATAAATAACACCCTTAGTTTTCTTTTTGTTAAATAGCGACGTAAAGCAGCCACTATTTCCTTATAATTACGATATTTAGGATGTATTGTTTTTATAACAATCGGTATAATTTAAATTGATTCTCATGCAACAACAGCGTCTAGAAGTATTCAAAAAGACAGTTAATAATACATTTAACGTATACAACAGTCTTTTTCTAAATCTCCCATACCGTAATATTGAAAATGTTGGGATGCTTATTCCACTCCTATTAGACCAGAGCAAAAAAGGTTTAGACGCTGGAAAAAACCCGCAGCAAATTTTGGAGGTTTTTTTCAAAGATTATGCCGGACTCACTACAGAAGAATCTCAGATAGATTTTATGTTTCGTATTATTCAGTTTGTGGAACGCCAAGTAGTACTGTACGACAGTGTAGAAGACGCCGCATTTCCAAAGTTACATAAGCACAGTTCGTCTTTGAGCATTAAAGATTATTTCCAGATTATTGACAAAAACAAAAACTGGGATGAAGTAGCAGAGAAACTCTCTAACTTCAGTGCTCGAATTATTCTCACCGCCCACCCCACACAATTTTACACCCCTGCTGTGTTGGATATTATGGCAGATCTAAGAAAGCTGATCCTCGAGAATAACATTACGGAAATAGATAAGAGTTTACAACAATTGGGGCTTACCTCTTTGCTTAACAGTAAAAAGCCCACTCCTTTGGACGAGGCCAAAAACATCATTCATATTTTAAGGAATGTGTATTATGACGCTATTGGAGACCTTTTTTCTCACATAAAAACAAATATTCCACAAGTAGATTTCAACAATTATAATATTGTTAAATTAGGATTCTGGCCAGGCGGAGATAGGGATGGCAATCCTTTTGTCACTACAGAAATGACAGATCAGGTAGCAGATGAATTAAGGACTACGCTCATGAAGTGTTATTATAAAGACCTTAAAGCCCTACATCAGAAATTGAGTTTTACTGCCATTCAAGAACCCTTAATAGGCCTAAGAAAAGCATTGTACAACAGTATGTTTAACCCCAATGAATTAGTGTCTTATGACTTTTTGGTAGGTGAATTACAGAAGATCAAAGACCTCTTAGTCTTTAAATACTTTGGATTATATTTAAAAGAACTAGACGCTTTAATAGATAAAGTGAAGATCTTTAAAACCCACTTTGCCACCTTAGACATTAGACAAGACCACAGCATACACTTCAATAGTATCACGGCTATTTTAAAACATGCTGGCGTTATTAAGGAATCTTTAGAGGAACTATCTCCAGATGAGCTCACCGAAAAATTACTCCATTTAGATTTAGATGTGCAGCCTGAGGAATTTGAAGATCCACTGGTTTCAGACACCTTAAAAAATATCAGAAACCTTAAAAACATTCAAGCCAGGAATGGTCAAGACGGTTGCAATAGGTACATTATAAGTAATTCAGAAGACAAATTTTCTGTACTATTTGTTTGGGCTTTATTCAGGTGGTCGGGATACAAAGAAGCTGACATTCATTTTGACATTGTACCGCTTTTTGAAACCATGCACGGGATGGACACATCTGAGCAAAGTATGCACGATCTATTCCAAACAGCTCCTTATATGGCCCACGTAAAAAAGAGAGCAAATAAACACACCATCATGCTTGGCTTTTCAGATGGGACAAAAGATGGGGGCTATGTAAAAGCCAACTGGTCTATTTTAAAAACCAAAGAAAACCTAACAAGCGTTTGTAAACAATACGAGGTAAGCGCAGTCTTTTTTGACGGACGTGGGGGGCCACCAGCAAGGGGAGGTGGTAAAACACACAGGTTTTATGCCGCACAAACCAAGGATATTGCCAACAACGAAATACAACTAACCATCCAAGGGCAAACCATCACTAGTACTTATGGCACTAGAGAGCAATTTGTATACAACTGCGAGCAACTCTTAACCGCAGGATTATCCAATAATATTTTTGGTAAGCAGAACACTATTTCTCATCAGCATAGAGCCCTAATGGAGGAACTCTCTGAGCGAAGCTTTGCCAAATACGACGCACTCAAGCAGCATGACAAATTCATGCCCTATTTAGAAAATAGGAGCACCCTTAAATACTACAACAAAGCCAATATTGGTTCAAGGCCTGGAAAAAGAGGCCAAAAAGCCAAATTAGAACTCTCTGATCTAAGAGCCATTTCTTTTGTTGGTTCATGGAGCCAACTCAAACAAAATGTACCTGGATACTTTGGGATTGGGTCTGCCATTGCTTCTTTGGAGGCAGAAGGTAAACTGGGAGAACTACAGGAGATGTTTAAAGAAGTGCCCTATTTTAAAGCGCTTATGCAAAACAGTATGATGGCTTTAGCCAAATGCTATTTTGAACTCACCAGCTATATGAAAGAAGATTCGGAATATGGAGATTTCTGGCAGATACTTCATGACGAATACACCCTATCTAAAGAAAAATTACTCCTCATTTCTGGCTTAAATATTCTCATGGAGAAAGAAGCTGTTTCAAGAGAATCTGTACTGATTAGGGAGAACATAGTCTTACCACTCTTAGTAATCCAGCAATACGCCCTTCAAAAAATTGGACAAGATTCTCCGCTTAAAGAGGTCTATGAAAAGATTGTAACGCGATCCTTGTACGGAAATATTAACGCCAGTAGAAACTCTGCTTAATAAAAAAAGCCATTCCTAAGGAATGGCTTTTTTTAAATGACTACCTGACTATTATTGAAGCTGATACACCCTCACATAGTCTACTTCCATTTGGTCTTGGGTAAAGTCTGGCGCAATATCTCCGCCCAAAGTGCCCCCAAGCGCTACATTTAGCAGTAAGTACTGGTCTTTATTAAAAGGCCAAAAGTCATTGCTTCTGTCTTGAGGTTGATAGGTGAAAAACACTTCTCCGTCTACCGTAAAGTCTATTTTTTCTTCTGTCCAAATCATGCCATATACATGAAAATTCTCTGTGACATCTGAAACCGACAATTGCTTTAAAGCAGGATCATCACCATATCTTCCCGCTACGTGAACCGCTGACTGTACCATTAAATGGTTCTCGAACAATTGTTCCATCATATCTATTTCCCCGCAGGCAGGCCAACCCACTTCTGGTAAATTCGTTCCCAAAGCCCAAATGGCCGGCCAAGTACCTTGCATTCTAGGCAATTTTGCCTTTACTTCTACTTTTCCATAAGTGAAGTGAAACTTTGAATTAAACCGGGCAGAGGTAAATTCCTGTGTACTTCCCTTATGGGTATAAGATTCCTTTTTAGCAATAATTTTAAGGGTCCCATCACTAACCTCAGCGTTTTCAATACGGTCTGTATAATGCTGCTTTTCGTTGTTGTACCAGCCACCGTTTTCAGGTGCGTCGGTCTCTAAAAACCACTTGTCTGCATCTGGTAATCCGTCTACGTCAAACTCGTCTGCCCAGACCAATTCGTAGGTTTTTTCAGCGTCAGACGCTTTCTTTTTTTCTTCGCTTTTTGAATTGCAAGCTGTTAATACAAGTGCGCAAAGACCAAGACTTAATAATTTGATTTTCATTGTTAATTTTTTTTAAATTTATTTATAGCTAATATGCCCTAAACGCAAGAGCACATTCTTTTTATTCCCTAGCAACAACCACCTCCGTCGTAATGGAAGGTACTATCGCTTATAAAAATATCCGATCTATCTAAACTACCAAGTGCTGCAGCGGTTTTATCGCAGATAGAAAGGGGTTGGTTTTGAAGCAGCACATGCCCTTTTTTGTCGTCAAAATAATTCTCGCTCCCAAAATAAATGGCAGATTTTCCTGTAAATACACAGGGCCCGTCTGCCTGCATAGGATCCTTAATGGCGCAGACCTCTACACTTTCAATAAAGATATTTTCATCAGTGTCGTAGTGTGCTGTATCTAAAATTCTATAAGGCCTTCTCGCTCTTATTTCAATAGTTCCAAAGCCCACATCCGTGAGCATTTTTATATAATCCTTTAACGGAATAGAACCCGAAAGACAAAGCGCTCTCAGGCGGTCGTCGTTTCTAAGGGCGTCATTCATAGGCTGCTCACAGGTAGGATCACTCATGACCAAACGACCGTGTGGCTTTAAAATACGGTACATCTCTTGCAGCGCTTTTTTGAGCTCCTCCATCTTAAAAATATTGAACAAGCAGTTTTGAGCGGCCACATCTATGGAATTGTCCTCAATGGGAAGGTCTAGGGCGTCGCCCTTTTTAAGGGCCACAAACTCACTTTTAAACCAATCGTTCTGGGCCTCCGCAATCTTAAAATTGCGGGCCGATGCCTCCAACATCTCGTCTACCACATCTACTCCAATAACCCCCTCTCTTTGTCTTGAAAAATAAGCAAATTGCAAGAGCTCCATACCGCCACCAACTCCTACATAAGCAATCTTGGGATTGTTCACCAAATCTCTAGGGTGCACCGTACTTCCACAACCGTAATTCATCTCCTGCATGATGGTAGGTATTTTCAATCCAGGGAACTGCCATATGGGCGTGGTGGTACAACAAAGTCCCACATCTGGAGCAAGGGCTGCTTCTTTATACAAGTCTTTGGTAGCGTCTAAATAGCTCATTTTTTGCATTTAAATTGAGCCTTCAAGCTACTAAAAGTTTTTGAATTTTCCCCCTATTTCAAACGCATTTAAAACAGTTCCCCCCGGTGGTTTTCGTACCTTTACGGGCATATTAAAAAACTAATGTCCCTAAAAACAGCTTCTTTTCTTCGCAAAAGTATTGGTTTTGTAATTCAACTCCGATGGTTACTGATTGTATTAGGGGTACTTATTGTAGGAATTTCCGGGTTGCAAACCCTAAAAAAATTATCTATTGACAATTCTCTGGGTATTTGGTTTTTGGAAGAAGACCCTAGCTATAAAGCCTATATTGAGTACCAAGAAACCTACGGTTCGGATGAAATTTTCATCGTGATGCTCCCCGTTTCCAATGCTTTGGAACAAAAAAATGTTAAGTTGTTAAGGGCGCTCAACAACAGCTTAGACAGTATGCCCTTTGTACAAACCGCCTATAGTTTGGCGAAAGCAAAATACCCTGTCATAGCAGGTAAAAAAGTGAGTTTCCGGCCTTTGTATGAGGAAAACCGCAGCGAAAAAAGCATTAAAAAATTGTGGGGTGATATGCCACAGGTAACGAGCCAACTGGTCTCAAAGGATTTTAAAAACCTTTTCCTCTATGTACAACTAAGGCCTACTCCAAGCATTGAAAAGGACAGAAAAGACATTGCCCAAGAAATAGAAACCGTCATTTCAAGGTATTTTGAAACTTACCACATTACTGGACCTCCTGTATTAAATGAGGCCTACAATAAAGGCATTTATAAAGAGAGTCTCCTTTTTGGGGGGCTTACTGTACTGGTCATTACCCTGATGCTACTGTGGTTCTTACCCAGTAAAAAATACCTGCTGATTGCCCTATTTTCTGTGGGAACACCCATCAGTATTTTGTTTGGAATGATCAGTGGTTTTGGATATTCCCTGAATATGATCTCCATGCTTATTCCTACTATTTTAATGGTCTACAGCGTGAGTGACGTAGTACATTTAATTAACATTTACGACAGAGAAGCCTATGGCCTCGCTACTATAGACCGGCTGAGCGCTGCCATTAAAAAGAGTTTTATCCCTTGCTTTTACACCACACTCACAACTTTTGTAGGTTATTTTGCCCTGTACCTCTCCCCGCTTCCTGCTTTTAAAAATATGGGGCTCTTTACCTGTATAGGACTGGTATTGAGCTATGTGTTGGTGTACTTAATTACTATTATTGGAGTGAGCTTTATGAAACCGGCCAGACCTGAGGAGAAGGCCATAAAGGAAGAAGAAGTCCCACCAAACCCTCAAACACCTAAACAAACCGCATTGGTCTCCTGGATTAACGCCACTACTTCTCGCTACAGCTTTAAGATTATCATTGGTTTTTCTGCCCTACTGATACTAGGAATATTTGCCATCACAAAGGTAGAGATCAATACAGATTCTCTAAATCTTTTGGCAGAGGGATCTGCTAAAGAAGACCTCAGAAAAGTAGAGGCGCAACTAGAAGGGAGTTCGCGTTTACAACTGGAAATTTCTAGTGCAGAAGGCAGCAATATGATGGATAAAAAAAGCTTAGAATTACTGAGGGGTTTTCAAGAAGAAATAGCCACAAATCCCCTTATCACAGCACCAATATCTGTGGTGAATATGGCGGCCTTCTTAGAAAAAAGAAACCCTGCATTAAAAGGCGTGGCTGTTTCAGAGCAGGACGCAGCCCAATTACTCAGCTACCTAGAAAATAATGACAACCAATTTTTTAAACTCTTCTCCGAAGACTTTAGTAGCGTGGGTATTACCTTGAGTCTCCCTCAAATGAAAACAGCCCAATTAGAACAGGTCATAGAATCTGTTAAAAAAACTTTTCAATCCCATTTTGACCCTACAGAATACACTCTAAAAGTCAATGGATTTGCAGTGGTATTTGCTGGCTTAAATAAATTCATTCTAGCCACCCAATTAAAATCCTTTTTTGCGGCATTTATAGCCGCTTTTATCTGTCTTTGGTTGTTTATTAGACAGATTAGAACCACGCTCCTGGTGCTAATTCCAAACATTTTACCTTTGGCGGTCTTGGCCATTCTCATGTGGCTTTTTAAGATTCCATTAGATGTCACTACAGCCATGATTACACCCATTATGCTGGGTATTGCCATGGACGACACCATTCACCTCATCTACAAATACCGGAAATATAAAACAACTTTCGAAAGTCCCACAAAACGTATAGACCAGGCGCTGAACTACAGCGCCACGGCGCTGTTGGCTACCACGGTAGCCTTGGTGGCAGGATTTTTAATCATCGCCACCAGTGCAGTCCCATCCGTTCGCTCCTTTGGTATTTTGTGCGCTGTAACCGTCAGCACGGCACTCATTACAGACCTTTTTTATTTACCAGCCCTGCTCAAAAGCTTTGACAAAAAGTAGTTCTTGTTTTTGGCACATTATTAGTGATTATTGTTATATTTACAACAATCACTAAAGCCTACCTATGAAAATATATTCAGATGGATTTTTTTCAATAGATCCCACCCATGGTTTCTTGCCCATACAGGAGCCCTTAAATACACTTCCAGAAACCTACCAAGCGCTTCAGGAATTGTTAGACCAAATGCCCATTAAATTAAACAATGGTGCCCCTGGATTACTTGCTTCTGAGGGTGCTTTTGAGAAAAAAGCATCAACCTTACCCAACTATTTGGAGGCGGTTAAAAAAGAAACAGACCCTTTTGTAAAAGCAGCCCTTTTTAGGGCCTATAGCTTTGTGTGCTCTGCCTATACCTTAGCTCCCGCCCACCATGCCTATCTGAAAACAGGAAAATACGGGACTGCCCATGCCAGCCTTCCCGAAGTCATTGCACAACCATTTGTAGCGGTGTCAGAGGCGCTAGGGGTGTTCCCATGGCTGGACTATCACTATTCGTACTCCCTAGGGAATTACCACAAAAAAGACAAGACAAAGGGCTTTGAATGGGAGAATTTGGCTATGGCGGTAAAGTTTTCTGGTATGGACGACGAACGCGGTTTTATCATGCTCCATGTAGATATTAATCAGTACTCACCAGATCTGGTAAAGGCTGCCTTTGGAGTATCGGCCGAAGAGGCCAATGAGGCTTCTTTGACAGATACCGTAGCACTTTTGTCTAACACCATGAAAAAAATGAACGACCGCAGAAAACTCATGTGGGAGGCTTCTAGATGGAAACACTACAATGATTTTAGGGTGTTTATTATGGGCGTGAAAGGCAATGACGACATTTTCCCAAATGGACTTACCTATGAAGGAGTTTGGAAAGAACCACATGCCTACAGGGGGCAAACTGGCGCTCAAGACAATATTATTCCAACCGCAGACATTGCTTCTGGTGTGATTCATTATTACCCACAGAATCAGCTCACTCAGTACCTGATGGACCTGAGAGAATACCGCCCAAAATGTGTACAAGAGTTTTTTAAGGAATTGGCTACTAAAATGAATAAACGACCGCTGGTAGACCGGCTAAAAGAAACCAATAACCAATTGGGTATGCAGCACCTTATGAAAGTATATGAAGAAATTTACCTCTTTAGAAATGGTCATTGGCAGTTTGTACAAAAATACATTATGCAAAATACGGCCTACCCAAAGGCTACAGGAGGCACCCCAATTACCTCATGGATTCCAAACCAGATAAAAGCAGTATTGAGTGCTATGAAAGCACTGTCAGATCTAATGACAAACCAAGGAGGTTGGAACAAGGCCGTTTGGGAGGAATCCTACGATAAAAAAGTACAGCTGTTAAATAAGCAATTAGAAATTGTAGCCATAGAAGCTTTTGATCCAGAGGCTGTATTTAAATTAAACCTAGAAATGGGGTATCAGGATTTTTAATCTGATGACTATTTTAAATAGCTTACTATAAACCGGTACTCTTTAGGGTACTGGTTTTTTTATGGGCGTGTCCTGCGCTGGAAAATTATGGTCCTTTTATAGATTTGGTGTTGTAAACAACTACTTCAATGAACCATTTTGAAAAAATAGATTCTATACCTATATTTAAAATAAAAAAATGTACTCACTACTACTCTCTTTATTCCTCTTTTTGCAAACCCCTTCAGTTGAGGGAACCTGGGTCAATATTGACGACGAAACCGGCGTAGCCAAATCAGAAATTGAACTCTATGTGGAACAGGGCAAACTCTATGCCCGCGTCCTGAGATTACTACTGCCAGAAGATCAGGGTAAAAAATGTGTAAATTGTAAAGGGAAGGATCAGAACAAACCCATTGAAGGGCTTTTGATTGTTAGGGGTCTCTCTCGAGACGACACCGCTTGGACGGACGGTAAAATCATGGATCCAGCCAATGGTAAATCTTACGATTGCACCATTCAATTAGAAGATCCAAATACCCTAAATGTTCGTGGATTCTTAGGGTTTTCATTCCTAGGCCGCACCCAAGTTTGGAAGCGTAAATAGCGGCTTAGCGCTCCGCTAATGGAGCGCTAAAAACCGCCACATAAGGTGTTAAGGAAGCTCAAAGAGGTCTTCTACCCTACAGCCTAAGGTCCGTGAAATTTTTAGTGCTAATACGGTAGAGGGGACATAAACGCCATTTTCAATGGCATTGATGCTCTTTCTTGAAACCTCTGCTTTCACAGACATTTCCTGCTGTGTTAAACCCGCTGCTTTTCTAATGCGCTCTAAATTATTTAAAAGTTTCTTATGGTCTTTACCCATAGATTACTTCTTCTCAAATTCCTCTACAGCGTCTGTTAACTCCGCTCCTGTATTTGGGTAAAGATAACCGGCAATCAATACGCCTATACCAATTAATCCAACCAAAGCGCCAGCACCTTTTAGAATATTTCCAAGGAAATAATAACCGAGCGCATAGAGGCCTAGCCCCACAAAAAGGGTAATAACCCCACCCCTACGATAATCTATAGGTTGCTGCTTTCGCTCTTCAAAAATGTGCAACAACTCCTCTACTTTTGATGGATCGTCTAGATTTTTGGTTATTTCAATAACAGCTTCTCGTTTTCCTTTGGCATCCTTATACTGCCAAATAAATACCGCTACCGGTATTAATACACCCACTAACATTCCAATGATGGGTATGATTAATTGTACTTCCATTTTTTATTTTTAAATATTAATGTAACGCAAAGGTAACATTATTTTTTAAAATGGGAAGTAAAGGTTACAAAAATTGGTCCTTCTTTTGAAGCTAGTCTTTTTTATTACGACCTCTAAGTACAATCTTGAAATAAAAAAAAATATAGATTACAAAAATAACCAATCCAACAATAAACATTATTTTATTCTGCATATCACTATTATTTTGCATCCCTTCTCCTTTGCCTAAGGGCAACAGAAAAAGCCAATATGGTTACAGGCCATAAGCCCACATAAATTCCCTCTAATTCATCTCCTGAAAACCATAAAAATATGGAATAAAGAAAACTCAAAAATGCTAAGATTATAGGGTAATATTTTTCTAAAAACTTCATAATCAAATTTTTAATATTTAGTATTACCTGAAGATATAACAAAATATTTAGTTAAAATTTATTTGAGTTTTAATTTTTTAGAAATTTCACAACACTCCTAATAGCGCAAGTTGTCATCTATTTACTATTTATTTACCTATGTTTTTAGGTGTATCTCATTCAAACATTGAAAGAATTATTGATTGATTTATATTTCTTATATTTATTAAAATACTAAAAAATCAAATTATTATGAGTGAGATGAAAATTCCTGAAGCATTTAAAATAAAACCTTTAAATAGTCATTCATATTTGGTTAATGGAGCTATAAAACAATGGAGTGGTCAAATGACAAAGGTATACTCAGTGATTGGTTCTGAAGACTCGCTTGGAAATTTTGGCCCAACACTTTTGGGATCGGTTCCAGATATGGGAGAGGAGACTGCTATAGAGGCAGTCAATGCTGCCAATGAAGCATATAATCGCGGTAAAGGTAACTGGCCTACCATGTCTGTTACAGATCGATTAAAGTGCATGGAAATTTTTGTAGAAAAAATGAAAACACACCGAGAGACGGTTGTGAAACTTTTAATGTGGGAAATATGCAAAAACAAAACAGATTCATATAAGGAATTCGATAGGACAATTGACTACATTAATAATACCATAGAGGCCTACAAAAATATAGACAGAAAAGCTTCCAAATTTGAGACACAAGATGGTGTTTTAGCTCATATTAGAAGGGGACCCATTGGCGTTGTTTTATGTCTTGGCCCCTACAACTACCCATTAAATGAAACCTTTTGTTTACTCGTCCCTGCAATAATTATGGGAAATACAGCTGTTTTTAAGCCAGCAAAACATGGTGTTTTATTAATCACTCCCTTACTAGAAGCATTCCAAGAAAGTTTTCCGCCAGGAGTAGTTAATATTGTTTTTGGTAGAGGAAGAAGTATTGCAGCACCCATAATGAAAACAGGCATTATAGATGTCCTAGCGTTAATTGGGCACAGCTCGTCTGCTGTTTCACTTCAAGATTTACACCCTAATAAAAATAGATTGAGACTCGTATTGGGATTGGAAGCAAAAAATCCTGCGATTGTATTACCAGATGCAGATTTAAATCATACGGTAGCAGAATGTATTTCGGGGGCACTTTCGTTTAACGGTCAAAGGTGTACCGCATTAAAAGTTATTTATGTTCATGAGTCTATTATTTCTGAGTTCAATGAACTTTTCTCAAAAGCTGTAGACAATTTAGTATTTGGCATGCCATGGGAAGACACTTTTTTAACGCCGCTTCCTGAAACTTCAAAACCAGCCTATATTCAAGAACTCATTAATGACGCTGTTAGTCATGGCGCAAAGGTGATCAATAAAAGGGGTGGGGAATTAACTGATAATTATTCCTATCCTGCAGTATTGTACCCTGTAAATGATAAAATGAGGCTGTTCCATGAAGAACAATTTGGGCCTATTATTCCAATAATCCCTTATAATGACATAGATATGCCTTTAAATGATATGGCCGAATCTAATTATGGACAGCAAGTGAGTTTATTTGGAGAAAATATTGAAAATTTAGGCCCATTAATAGATGCTCTAGCAAATTTAGTGTGTAGAGTGAATCTCAACAGTGCTTGTCAAAGAGGTCCTGATGTATATCCATTTGCAGGTAGAAAAAATTCTGCTGTTGGAACCCTCAGCGTTTATGACGCTTTAAGATCTTTTTCAATTAGAACATTTGTAGCAGCAAAAGACAGCGCAAAAAACAAAGAAATCATTAAAAATCTTCTCAAATCAGATGCCTCAAATTTTATGACTACAGAATATTTATTGTAATGTTATTCGCATAAAAAATCTATGCTAATTTTTCGCTTAAATTAAAAATTTTAAGAATTAATAAGCCAAAGATAACACTTGAAAGAATCAACACTACATTGGTTAAACCATAAGTTCCAAATGATAGTCTAATTAAAATAGTACACACGATAAATCCTGTATTTCTAACAATCTGTGTGTATTTTTCAGTATACTTAAATGAGATTAGAAGTATGAAAACATCTGCAAGAATTAAAAGCTCAAAAAAGTCATTGTAAAATATGGAATTTACATTCTCTGAAAAGGAGTTACTCAATAAATCTACCATCCAGTTAAAAAGACTAAAAGAACACATTATAACTAGGCAAACTAATAAAATAAGACTTAAAGCTTTTTTAGCAATTATAAATTTTTCAATTTTTAAATTTGATGGTATTATAACCCTTGATTTGGCACTTTTGTTAAACAAATAGATTAAAAAATATAAGATTAAAATACCCATTAAATCATAAATCAAATTTAAATTAGGGAGTGTTTTAAACCAATTAACCTCTAAATCAATCTTTGGAATATCACCAAATATCCTTCGTATTAGTATTAGAGAAATTATTTCAAATTGTTTAGACAAGGAAGTAGTAAATGATCTGGGTAAGTATAGTACTAATAGATAAATTTCATAAACTAGGATAAATGTGAAAGGGGTATAAATTGCTGAAATTGGGTTTGCCAACAAATTATACTCTACCAGAAAATTTAATAGGTTAAACTTTGTGAGATATATTAATGTCAAGTGAATTACAAAGCCAGAAAGTGAAAGCCAAAGAATAACTTTTTCAATATTATTTTTTGATTTTTCAGAGAATACTTTTTCAAATAAATTTTCAATATGTGCAACCAAATTAACTGATTTTCAATAGGTAAGATATTAAAAATTATTTGACTATCTGATTTTCTTTTTTAAAGTTCTTTATAATTATCATAAAGGTATAATGGTAGGGCTAATGAAAAACCAACCACAAATAAAGAAACCAAATACTTTATGAACTGATTATTAGATATTGCTTTTATTCTTAATCTGTAAATGAGAAAAATAAGAAAAGATGTGGCTGCAACAGTTAAATCAGCATTCAAAATACTCATTGCATAATTATTATTAATCTGCTCAAAAAATAGTGAAGTTGACCATTCCCAATGATTTGCTTCAATAAATTTAAAGATATAATAGTAAGGAAAAGCTATTCCTGCAATACACAATAAGGCAAATACTTTTTTCATAAAACAAATTATTATTTAGTCTGGTTGCGAAGAAGTATTTTGGTCTTCTTGAAAAATTGTATTGTACCTATTTATCATTAAGGCCAAGTCCAAATCCTAATATTACAACGACCAAGCTAAGATGTAGAATTAAAACTATCTTTTGCCAAATAGGCCTTTCATTCCATTTTTGTTCTGGATTAAAAGGGTCAAATGCCATTCCAATTCCCATAGAGGCAGCCGCCTGCATAAAATCATTTAAGAAAAATGCTTGATATAAACCAAGGAGCAAAAAACCGAAATAAAGAAACTTATTAAATGGTGTTTTCATTAAATTTAATTTCAATAAAAATACAAATTATACTAAATAAACCGCTAGATTGTAACAGTATAACAGTTTTATCATTATAAGTTGC
>JAHEND010000008.1 GCA_024643325.1 Sediminicola sp. | reverse complement strand
AATGAAGACTACTTTCCAATACAGAAGTTAGCGAAGATGTTTCCAAGAAGTTCATCTGAACTAATTTCTCCGGTAATTTCACCAAAGTGATACAGTGCTTGGCGAATGTCAATGGCCATTAGGTCAGAGGGCAGGCCAGCGGCTAATCCGTCTTGCACCTTGCCTATTTCTTCTTGGGCCCTGAGAAGGGCGTCATAGTGCCTGGAATTACTTACAATAGTGTCGTTGTTGTGAAGTGCTCCGGTATGTACTACGTTTAGGAAAGCCTCTTTTAGGGATTCAATGCCTTCTTTTTCCTTGGCAGAAAGCGGGGAGAGGTCTGTGATGGTTTCTTTGAGCTTAGCAACTGCGTCTGCTGATATAAGGTCTGCTTTATTTCCTAAGACCAGCAATGGTTTTTTGGGATAGGTTTCTTTGAGCTTTTGAAGGGCTGCGGCATCGGCCGTGAGAACGGCCAAATCTTCATAGCACTTTTTAAGATCTACCATATAAACCACTAATTGTGCCTGCTCAATTTTTTCAAAAGTCTTGGCAATTCCTAGCTGCTCAATTTGGTCTTGGGTATCCCTAATTCCTGCGGTATCTATAAATCTAAATCCAATGCCTCCTATAGAAATTTCATCTTCTATAGTATCCCTTGTGGTTCCCGCAATATTGGATACTATGGCGCGTTCTTCATTTAATAGTGCATTTAAAAGGGTAGATTTACCTGCATTTGGAGCGCCTACAATCGCTACTGGAATCCCATTTTTAATGACATTGCCAAGGGCAAAGGAGTCTATGAGTTGTCTGAGGACTTTAGCGATTTTTTCTAAGAGCGCTTTAAACGCTTCACGGTCTGCAAAGGCTACGTCTTCTTCTGCAAAATCTAATTCCAGTTCTATGAGCGAGGCAAAGTTTAATAATTCTTGTCTAAGGGCTTTTATTTCTGAGCTAAACCCACCACGCATTTGCTGCATGGCAATTTGGTGGGCGGCAGCATTGTCTGAGGCTATTAGATCTGCCACTGCTTCTGCTTGGCTCAGGTCTAACTTGCCATTTAAAAATGCCCTCAGGGTGAATTCACCTCCGGCCGCCATTTTACAGCCTTTTCTTAGGAATAATTGGAGTATTTCTTGTTGTATGTAGGAGGAGCCATGACAATTTATTTCCACCACATTTTCTCCTGTGTATGAATTGGGGCCCTTAAATAGGGAGACCAGCACTTGATCAATAATTTTATCTCCATCTGTGATATGCCCCAAATGAATGCTGTGGCTTTTTTGCTTCAAAAGGTCTTTATCTCTGATAGATTTGAATTGCCCTGCTACAAGAGACCATGCTTCTGGTCCTGAGATTCTTATGATAGAAACAGCACCAGCACCAGCAGGTGTGGCTATGGCAATAATATTTTTTTCTTGAGACATGTCGCAAAATTAGCTAAAAAATGGGAGTTGGCTTAGATTAGTTTAAACCCTTTTATAAGTTCATTTTTTGTATTTTTAATATCTAACCAATTTATTTACTATGTTAAGAGAAGACAAAAACTTGTTAATGGTCACTCATTTGAGTCAATTGTTAGATTTAGTGACCGGTTTTGGGGGCTTTATAGTGCCTTTGATTTTGTGGTTGACCCAAAAAGAGCATGTCTTGGGAATGGACGAGCACGGGAAGGCTATCATTAATTTTCAAATATCTCTTTTCCTTTTAGCGCTTATATGTATTCCTGCCATTTTATTACTCGGACTAGGAATTTTAGGTCTAATAGGGATTGGTATTATAGGCCTAATTTATCCAATCCTCAATGCCATTAGGGTGAGTAATGGTGAACCTATTTCTTATCCTTTCTTTAAATTTCTGAAGTAAAACAAAACGGCCGCTATTAAAGCGGCCATTTTTTTCAAACAAGGAACTATTTAGGCTTAGTTATTAAGCATGACTGGCATAACCAGCATGGTAACGTTTTCTCCAGGATCTAACCCGTCCGATGGGGTTAATATCCCAGCTCTATTAGGTAAACTCATGGAGAGTGTAATTTCATCAGAATTTAAATTATTCAACATTTCAGTTAGAAACCTTGAGTTGAATCCTATTTGGAGGTCGTCTCCTTGGTAGCTACAGCTCAAACGCTCTTCTGCTTTATTGCTGTAATCCAAATCTTCTGCAGATATATTTAATTCTGCGCCGGCTACTTTTAATTTAAGCTGATGCGTCGTTTTATTAGAGAATATAGCAATCCTTCTCACGGAACTTAAAAATAAGTTTCTGTTTAAGTTAAGTACATTCGGATTTTCTTTAGGAATAACCGCTTCATAGTTTGGATATTTCCCGTCAATGAGCCTACAAACCAGTTCTGTCTGATCAAAACTGAATTTCGCATTACTGTCGTTGTACTCTATGGTCACTTCAGATTCAGAACCAGCCAAAATTCCTTTTAAAAGGTTCAGCGGTTTTTTAGGCATAATGAATTCTGCAGTCTGTGAAGCTTGTACGTCTGTTCTTTGGTATTTCACCAATTTATGTGCGTCGGTAGCTACAAACGTTAGGCTTTCTGTATTGAATTGAAAAAACACCCCACTCATTACTGGTCTCAAATCATCATTACCAGCGGCAAAAATAGTCTTTGAAATAGCGGTAGCTAAAATATCTCCAAGAATGGTTGTTTTACTTGGATTAGATAAGCTCACTGGATTAGGGAATTCACTTCCGTCTGCATAAGCAAGTGCGTATTTTCCGTTATTGGCGCTTATCTCAACAGTATTGTTGTCTTCTTTAATAAAGGTTAACGGCTGCTCAGGAAATGTTTTTAAAGTATCTAGTAATAACCTGGCAGGAATAGCAATACTGCCATTGTCAGAAGATTCAACTTCTAAAACAGCGTGCATGGTCGTTTCTAAATCAGAGGCAGATACTGTAAGTGAATTGCCTTCTAAATGAAACAAGAAATTATCTAATATGGGTAGTGTATTACTATTATTTATAACCCCTCCTAATACCTGGAGTTGTTTTAGTAAATAAGCACTTGAAACTATAAACTTCATGAATATTAATTTTATGAATTGAGTGTGATTGAACTTGAAAAGTTCCAAAACCACTATTTACAAAGATATTTTAATTGTACTTTTTTGAGAAACAAACTTATTAACAGAAAAACACCCTTAAATTCAGATTTCCCATCTAAAATGAGTTATAAAGAGCTTTATTTTTTTGAGATAACTCCTTTAAATATAAGTGATTCAAATGCTGCTAGATCTTTACGCCTATTTTGAGTTTCTTTTTAGCTGTTTTGAAAATTGTTTATAACTGAAAACCTTCAAAAATATTTAATCAAATTCTAGACTAATACTGTCTAAATAATCTAAGCCTAAAAGACTGGAAGCGCCACCACTTGTTTGAAGGTTGCTTTTGTATATAGCAATTTCAATGTAGCCAGCTTTATTGAAAATCGCCAATAATTCTCCATCTCCTTTCCGTTTTTCTTTTTCCAAATCAAAACGAATAATGTCTGAATACCTATCATGTATTCTAGTAATACTAGCGTGTCTAGCTCTTATTTTAAAACTCCTTCCTTTTTGGTGTTCTTGAAACAATTGCTGGCTAATATTAGTGACCACATTTCCGTAATTATCAATATAAATGACGCTACCGCGAATGCTCTTTTCGTCTGCGTCTATCTTGGGTTTAAAATCAATTAATTCTTTTAAATCGCTAAAAGGTTTTCCTATGACGTCTAAGGTTCCTCCTCTAACTATATGGCAAGCCACTTTCACAAAAACATCTAGGGTAGGGAAGGCTGTTTCTTTAGACTGAGGCAATTGAATGCTCACTACTTTATCTGGTTTTATACTGGTACAGATTAAATGGACTACGCCAGTATTGGCAGAGATAAAATAATGTCCGTCTACATAGACTACAATATGTGGTGTTTCTGGCGTTTTCTCACCATCTACTCCAACAATATGAACACTCCCTTTCGGAAAATGGTTATAGGCGTTTTTCAGCACGTAAGCACATTCCTGAATATTGAATGGGCTAATTTCATGAGAGATGTCAACAATAATTGGGTTGTCAAGTTCGCTGTGAATGGCTCCTTTAATGGCGGAAACAAAGTGATCTTTTGTTCCAAAATCTGTAGTTAAAGTAATGATAGCCATACACGCTGTTAATATTTTTATAATATAACAAACTGTTTTTTTGCGTAAGTTTGTGTAACAAAATTACACATTTTTACGGGCAATAAAAGATAGATTGTAGAACCTAAGTAAAACTTTTCATTTGAACGAAATCATAATTGAAATTACAGATGTAAGCCCAAGGGATTTTTTTGGGCAAAACAATGAAACAGTCAGTCTTTTAAAAGAGTATTTTCCAAAACTTAAAATCATTGCTAGGGGCAGTAAAATTAAAGCTTATGGTAGTGAGTCTGAGCTCAATGATTTTGAACAAAAATTCGACAAACTCACCGCCCATTTTGCCAAATACAATAAAATCGATCCTACTGCGGCAGCGGCGCTATTGAGTGATACTTCCCCAGACGAACTAGAGATGTTGCAGACTGTTGGAGATGTAATCCTTCATGGCGTTTCGGGAAGGTTAATTAAAGCCCAAACACCCAATCAGAGAAAGGTCGTTAACGCTATTGCTAAAAATGACATGGTATTTGCTATTGGTCCAGCAGGAACTGGTAAAACTTATACCGGTGTCGCTATGGCAGTAAAGGCTTTAAAAGAAAAGCAAGTTAAAAGAATCATTCTCACTAGACCAGCAGTTGAGGCAGGAGAGAATTTAGGGTTTTTACCTGGAGATTTAAAAGAAAAATTAGATCCCTATATGCAGCCCTTATACGACGCCTTAAGGGATATGATTAGTCCTGAGAAGTTGGCTTTATACATAGAAAATGGTACCATACAAATTGCTCCACTTGCTTTTATGAGGGGTAGGACCTTGGACCATGCTTTTGTGATCTTAGACGAAGCTCAGAATACCACCCATGCCCAAATGAAAATGTTCCTCACCAGGATGGGTAAAAGTGCTAAGTTCATGGTTACTGGAGATCCTGGCCAAATAGATTTGCCTAGAAGAATCACTTCTGGATTAAAGGAAGCCTTGTTAATCCTTCAAAATATTGAAGGGGTTTCTATTGTCTATTTAGATGACAAAGACGTTATTAGACATAAATTGGTTAAAAAAGTAATTGAAGCCTATAAAACTATCGAACACCAAAATTAATAGAATGACCCATACCATTACAGATACCAATTTTAATTTTCCAGGACAAAAAAGTGTATATAAAGGAAAGGTAAGAGAGGTATACGCTTTAGAAAATGATTTATTAGTCATGATAGCGACAGACAGACTTTCTGCATTTGACGTTGTTATGCCAAGAGGAATTCCTTATAAAGGGCAAATACTCAATCAGATTGCCACCAAGATGATGGAGGCTACAAAAGATATTGTACCTAATTGGCTTACGGCTACCCCTGATCCAAATGTAGCGATTGGGCAATCCTGTGAACCATTTAAAGTAGAAATGGTTATTAGGGGATACCTGTCTGGTCATGCGGCTAGAGAATACAAAGCTGGGAAAAGAATCCTGTGTGGTGTTTCTATGCCAGAGGGGCTTAAAGAAAATGATGCTTTTCCTGCTCCAATCATCACGCCTGCTACAAAGGCAGAAATGGGAGACCACGATGAAGATATTTCTAGAGAAGATATTCTGGCTAGAGGGATTGTGTCTAAAGAAGATTATGAAGTGTTGGAAAAATACACTTATGCCCTTTTTGAAAGGGGTACAGCTCTAGCCGCACAGCGGGGGTTAATTTTAGTAGACACTAAGTATGAGTTTGGAAAAACAGCTTCTGGAGAAATTGTTTTAATAGACGAGATTCACACCCCGGACTCTTCACGATATTTTTATGCAGATGGCTATGAAGAAAGACAAGCTTCTGGAGAAGCGCAAAAACAACTGTCAAAAGAGTTTGTGAGGCAGTGGCTCATTAGCCACAACTTCCAGGGCTTGGAAGGACAGACGCTTCCTGAAATGTCAGATGATTATATCGCTTCCGTTTCTGAACGTTATATTGAATTATACGAAAACATCACAGGAGAAACTTTTGTGAAAGCTCCAGTAGAAAATATTCAAACTAGAATTGAGCAAAATATACTTGATTACTTGAAGTAGTATTAGTTTTTTATATATCCTAGATAAGAATCCCCATATTTTTGGGGATTTTTTTTATATTTAATTAATTATCAAATCAATCATGAATCAAAATATTTCTGCTCAAAAATACTGGAAAATAAATTTAAAGTATTTGTCAATTCTTTTATTCATATGGTTTATATCTTCATTTGGCCTGGGTGTATTTTTTGTAGACGCGCTCAATAATTTTAACATAGGAGGTTTCCCCTTGGGTTTTTGGTTTGCACAACAAGGTTCAATTTACATTTTTGTGGTATTGATCTTTACCTATGTCTTTTTAATGAACAGGTTAGACAAACGATTTGGGTTTGAAGATTAGTAAACATCGTATTAAATTCTTTTAAATTATGAGTGTTCAAGTTTGGACTTATATTATAGTAGGCATCACTTTTGCCCTTTACATTGGGATAGCTATTTGGTCTAAAGCTGGTTCAACCAAAGATTTTTACGTTGCAGGAGGTGGGGTTTCACCATTAGCAAATGGAATGGCTACTGCTGCAGATTGGATGTCTGCCGCTTCATTTATATCCATGGCAGGAATTATATCTTTTACTGGCTATGACGGATCTGTTTACCTGATGGGTTGGACTGGAGGCTATGTGCTTTTGGCATTACTTTTGGCACCTTATTTAAGAAAATTCGGAAAATTTACAGTACCAGATTTTATTGGTGACAGGTATTATTCAGATACTGCTAGAATTGTTGCTGTGGTATGTGCTTTGCTAGTTTCGTTTACCTATGTGGCCGGTCAGATGCGTGGGGTAGGTGTAGTGTTTTCTAGATTCTTAGAAGTAGACATTAATACCGGAGTAATCATTGGAATGATCATTGTGTTGTTTTATGCTGTATTAGGAGGAATGAAGGGAATTACATACACCCAAGTAGCACAGTATTGTGTACTTATTTTTGCTTTTATGGTACCCGCTATTTTTATCTCGATTCAAATGACTGGAAACCCAATTCCGCAATTAGGTATGGGGGACACCTTAAATGATGGCTCTGGAGTGTATTTATTAGAAAAACTAAATGGTCTTTCAACAGAACTTGGTTTTAATGAATATACGGAAGGGTCTAAAGATATGATAGATATTTTAGCCATTACGCTAGCCTTGATGGTAGGTACGGCAGGTTTACCCCACGTAATTGTGAGATTCTTTACGGTTAAAAAAGTAAAAGATGCCAGGAAATCTGCTGGTTTAGCCTTGTTATTAATTGCCATCTTGTACACCACAGCACCTGCGGTAGCAGTATTTGCTAGAGTGAATTTAATAGAAACAGTGAGTGATAAGTCTTATGATGGTATGCCGGAATGGTTTAAAAACTGGGAAAAAACAGGATTACTAAAATTTGAAGATAAAAATTTAGACGGTAAGGTGCAATATGTAGCTGATCCTAAGATAAATGAGCTAAATGTGGACCGAGATATAATGGTATTGGCCAATCCTGAAATTGCCAACTTACCTGCTTGGGTTATTGCTCTAGTAGCAGCTGGTTGCTTGGCAGCAGCATTATCTACAGCAGCAGGATTATTGCTAGTTATTTCAGCATCTGTATCCCATGATTTAATCAAGAAGATTTTTGTGCCAACCATTTCAGAAAAAGGAGAACTTCTTGCAGCTAGATTGTCTGCAGTGTTGGCGGTTTGTGTTGCGGGATATTTTGGAATCAATCCACCAGGTTTTGTGGCAGCTGTAGTAGCCTTAGCTTTTGGATTGGCTGCGGCCTCTCTTTTTCCTGCAATTATATTGGGGATTTTCTACAAGAGAATGAATAAAGAAGGGGCTGTTTCAGGTATGGTTGTGGGTATTTTACTCATGTTATTTTACATGGCTAAATTTAAACTAGGTTGGTTGGGAGACACCCCACCTGCTTCAGAATGGTGGTTCGGAATATCTCCTGAAGGATTTGGATCAGTAGCCATGGTAGTGAACTTCATAGTATCTCTAACAGTATGCCGTTTCACCGCTGCACCTCCACAAGAGGTTCAAGAAATTGTAGAAAACATAAGAATACCTAGTGGTGTGAATACCCCTTCAGTAAATCATTAATAACAACAAAATAACCAACATAAACAACCAAAACCATGAGTAATTATCACATTAAGCACTTAGAAGAATACTTTAGTGTCTATAGAAAATCTGTCAGAGATCCAGAGCTTTTTTGGAGCGAAGTGGCAGAAGAGCATTTTATGTGGCGTAAAAAGTGGGATCAGGTATTGGATTGGGACTTTGAGAAAGCAGAAATCTCTTGGTTTAAAGGTGCCCAACTGAATATTACAGAAAATTGTATTGACAGGCATTTATTTACAAGGGGAGATAAAACGGCTATTTTATTTGAACCAAATGATCCTAAAGAGCCGGCCATACATATCACTTATAGGCAACTACATGAACGTGTATGTAAGTTTGCCAATGTGTTAAAAGCCCAAGGTATTGGTAAGGGGGATAGGGTGTGTATTTATTTGCCTATGATTTCTGAATTGGCAATAGCGGTATTGGCTTGCGCTAGGATAGGCGCTGTTCATTCCGTAGTTTTTGCAGGTTTTTCCGCTACAGCACTTTCTACAAGAATCAATGATTGTGGGGCAAAAATGCTCATTACCTCAGATGGCTCTTTTAGAGGGGCAAAATCTATTGACCTGAAAGGAATTGTAGATGAAGCCTTGGAAGATTGTCCTGGTGTTGCTTCTGTATTGGTCGCTAAGAGAACCCATGCGGAAATTCATATGGAAGAAGGAAGGGACCATTGGTTACAGCCGTTGTTAGATGACGCTTATGGAGATTGTGTGCCAGAAGTAATGGAATCAGAAGACCCTCTATTTGTTTTATATACTTCAGGGTCTACAGGTAAACCTAAAGGCATGCTGCATACTACGGCGGGTTATATGGTCTATACAGCATATACTTTTAAAAATGTTTTTCAACAAAAGGAAAACGACGTCTATTGGTGTACCGCAGACATTGGTTGGATCACAGGGCATTCTTATATTGTCTACGGACCCTTAGCTAACGGAGCCACTACAGTCATGTTTGAAGGAGTGCCTTCCTATCCGGATTACTCCAGGTTTTGGGATATTATAGACAAGCATAAAATTACACAACTTTATACTGCTCCTACAGCAATAAGGGCGCTAGCAAAAGAAAATTTAGATTATGTCACTTCTCATGATTTGTCTTCCTTAAGAATACTAGGAACTGTTGGAGAGCCTATTAACGAAGAAGCATGGCATTGGTATAATGATCACATTGGCAAGAAGAAATGCCCTATTGTAGACACCTGGTGGCAAACTGAAACTGGAGGTATTTTAATTTCACCCATTCCTTTTGTAACACCTACCATTCCTACCTATGCAACCTTACCTATGCCAGGAATTCAGCCAGCGCTTATGGATGAGAATGGAGCAGAAATAAAAGGCAACCAAGTAGACGGTAGGCTTTGCATTAAATTCCCATGGCCTTCTATTGCAAGAACTATTTGGGGAGATCACCAGCGCTATAAGGATACTTATTTTTCTGCTTTTAAAGGCATGTATTTTACCGGAGATGGTGCACTCAGGGATGAGGTAGGCTATTATAGGATTACTGGTAGGGTAGACGACGTTATTATAGTATCTGGTCACAATTTAGGAACAGCACCCATAGAAGATAGTATAAATGAACACCCAGCGGTAGCAGAATCTGCTATTGTAGGATTTCCTCATGACATTAAAGGAAATGCACTCTACGGTTATGTTATTTTAAAAGAAACAGGAGAGGGCAGAGATCGTGATAACTTGAGAAAAGAGATTAATCAGGTGATTACTGAACACATAGGACCAATTGCTAAGTTAGATAAGATTCAGTTTGTATCTGGACTTCCTAAAACCAGAAGTGGTAAGATTATGAGAAGAATACTCAGAAAAATAGCTTCTAAAGATACCTCTAATTTAGGAGACACCTCTACTTTATTAAATCCTGAAGTTGTAGCAGAAATAATGAAAGATGCCCTTTAATCAAAAAATTCACAAAAATATATTTTCCAAACAATTGATCTAATTAATGAAAAGCCTTTTGAAGGTCACTTGTCCTGTTTTTTCTTTTAGTTTCTTATAAATTTTCAGGAACAACAGGGCAGTGATATAGGCATCTCCTAGAGCGGTATGACGGTCTTTCTTTGATATATTGAATTTGTCTGCTAATTCGTCTAAGCTATAATGATCTTTTCGTTCTATTAGCGGACTTCTCAATAGACTTTTTTTGTACAGAGCTACGGTATCTAAAAGCTTGTTTTTCAAAGGAGGAATTCCATGCCTGCTTAAGGCTTTATTAATCATATTAACATCAAACATAGTGTGATGGGCTATAATTGGTGTATTGCCTATATAATTTAAAAAGTTTTTCAAGGCCTCAAATTCTGTAGCCTTATCTTTCTTTTCTTTTTTTAAGATTCCATGAATGGGTGTAGTCTCACTGTTGTAGTGTTCTTGAATTAAATACACTTCAAAACTATTCTTTATTGAAATGTGACCTTTTTCTAATAAGACCGCGCCAATACACAGTATTCTGTCGTTTTCATAGTCAAAACCAGTAGTTTCAGTATCTAAAACAATAAATTTACTTTGAATATCAATGTTTTGATCCTTAGAAAATTGGGCCACATAATCTACCCAAAACTGGGGATGATTTGTAGGCGATTTGGTCCGTGTATTTTTGAAAAAAGAGAAGATCACAACAATTGAGACACTTTAAACCTAATATTAATTAGTTCTTGGATTTCTTTAATTGTTTTAAAGGTTCTCTTTAATTTTACACGCTCTTCTTTACTTAGAGAATTTAAATCTAAATAGCGTCCAGAATCGTGGTGAAGAATGCCTTGCTTTGTTCTAAACTTAAGCAATGCTTTCGTTGCATAAGAGCAAGAGAGGTACAATTCTTTATTATTGGGCTCTAGTGTTGCTAACTTTTCAAAGCGAGCAGCAGTATTGTTAATTCCTTTTATAAAATGAGATAAAATCAATACCCTTGCAGCATCTGTGAGCGGCATAAGGGTTCTTCTCTTTAAATCAAAATTATCTTTATTTGCGCCGTCATGCTCTACAAGAAAAGATCTAAAAAAACCAGAGGGTGGGGGGCTTTGTAGAGCACCGCTTGCTAAATGAGTGGTGAAAACTGGAAACCTCTTGAGCGTTTCGAAAATAACGTCTGACAATTCATCAGAAAGTTTGCTATTACCGTATACAGCATTAAAGTCAAAAAAGATAGAAGACAGCAGCACTTCATTTTTACCAGGATTACTAATCCAATAGCTTACATTTTTCTTCCAACTATCAAGGTCTAAACACCATTTGGGATTAGAGGCCATCATGTCTGCAGGACAGTATTCGTAGCCAATTTTCATTAATCCTTTATTGATTTTCTGAGCCAATTTCAGGAAATAGGATTTATGGGGTTCTCCGTCTCCATTGCTTTCTTTTTCAAAAATAATAGCATTGTCCTGATCTGTTTGAAGCAATTGTTCATTTCTTCCTTGACTACCTATTGCTAGCCAAACAAAAGAACAGGGTGGAGGGGTCTCCATTTTTTTTAAATTCAGCTCAATAACTTGTTTGGTACATGCATTGTTGAGTTCTGAAATTATTTTTGAGGTAATGGTCATGGGAATTCCTTGTTGTAAATACCCCCTGAGCAATTTCAAAATACTCAATCGAATTCTTTTGATTTCTTTTGTTTTGGTGGCCCTTTGAATGGCTTTAATTAAAACAGATGGATTATTTCCAACAGAAAGCATGATGTCGTGTTTAGAAACAATGCCCACCGCTTTAGTATGAGGTGTCCCATCTTTGGTAATACATAAATGACTCACTCCAGATGCCATCATGCCCATTTGTGCCTGGGTTACGGTAAGTTCTTCACCATAAGTTATTACAGGACTACTCATTATTTCTATTGCAGTTCCACTGATTGGAATTTCTCCAGTACCAATTTTATTTCTCAAATCTTTATCAGTGATAATACCAATAGGTAGTTTGTTTTTTAAAACCAGTATAGCACCAATTTTATTTAGCTTCATAGCATTCGCTAGTTCAGTTATTGCTGTACTTGTTTCGCAACTGATGATGTTTTTAGACCATCGGACTTGTTGCACGTCAAACAATGGAACTATTGCTTCGTTTTCTTCTCCGCTAGTCTCTCCATAAAGTTTTCCTCTATGCTTTTTGGCATATGGGTTTCTAGTATTAGAAGCGAAACTCTCCAATAAGAAATTTCCAATGGATTTGTTTTTTAAAGCATATGGCTTAAAGACTTCAATGGGAATACAGTACAAAATTGTTTCCTCATAGGCTTTGGCTTCCATTTTGTAATTCTCTTGAGCCATTAATGGTCTCAATCCAAATATATCTCCCTCATCACAAAGGTCTACCATCTCGTTTTGTGGCGCTTTACGCAAGGCAATAGCTCCTTTATGTACCACATAAAAATTAGAGTGAGGGTTGTCTCCTTCTTTAAATACTAACCCATCTTTATCTAGGTATTGTATATTTATTTCTACAGCAATATCTTCTAAAACCTCAATGCTCAACATATTAAATGGAGGGAAACCTTTTAGAAAGTCTGCTACTCTGTGGCTAATGGTGTTTTTCATTGATATAGATTACTAGACAAATATAATGATTGGGTGAGGAATGTGCTCATTCTTACGTCTTTATATCTGAATATAAAGCATAAAAAAACCCTAGTGCAAACTAGGGTGATTTTGTAGCGAGAGGGGGTCACGATCCCCCGACCTCCGGGTTATGAATCCGACGCTCTAACCAACTGAGCTACCTCGCCGTGTTTTAAAGGCTGCAAATATAAAGTTTAATTTGTTGACCCTCCAAAAAACTTCGCAAAAATATTACAATACAATAGTTTTTTTATCGTCTATAAATATATATATTGTGATTCAAAATTTAGAAACCAAAAATGAGTGATAAAATTAAATACGAAATAGAATTTGTGATTCAATCTTCACCACAGATGTTATTTCAATACATAGCTACACCTTCAGGATTGTCTGAGTGGTTTGCAGATAATGTGAATTCACGAGGAGAAATGTTCACTTTTATATGGGATTCGTCAGAAGAACAAGCTAAGCTAGTCAAAAGAAAGTCAGATGAGTTCGTGAAATTTGTTTGGTTAGAATCAGAAGACGAAAGTTTCTTTGAAATGAGAATTATTGTAGATGAAATTACTTCAGATGTTTCTCTGTTTATTACAGATTTTGCTGAGGAAGACGAATTAGAAGAATCTAAAATGCTTTGGGAAAATCAAATATCAACTTTAAAACAAGTACTTGGCTCTTCTTAGGGCTATTCTTTTATAAAATAATATCTTTGGGCCTTGATTCATCAAGGCTTTTTTTATGGTTGTTTTTAACGGAAAATTATACTCAGATCAAGAATGTTTTATAGGTGTAGGCAATACTGCACTTTCTTTTGGTCATGCTGTTCTAGAAGAACTTAGGATAGAAAATGGTCACTTATTATTTTGGGAGCCTCATTATTTAAAAATAATGGCCAGTATGCGCATGTTACGTATTAGTATTCCTATGACCTTTACGCCAGATTATTTAGAGGGTGTTATAAAGGATGCGCTTTCTAATACAACCCATCTAAACAATAATGCTATAGCAGTATTTCAGGTATATCCAAGTGAGGATAATATTACACAGACCCATTACCACATATCATTTAGACCTTTAGAAAATTTACACTTAGATAAAATATCCCATACGCCTTTTGAAATAGGGCTTTACAAAGATTTTTATATTGCAGACTCTTTACTTAGTACCCTTCCTACCAATTATAAATTAGTAGAACGTTTGGCTGGTGTTTTTTCTGATGAAAACGATTTTCAAAGCTGTTTTTTACTCAACGAGAAAAAAGAAGTGATAGGCACTCATATGGGGCCTTTATTTATGGTTGCCAATGGACAAATTCAGACACCTCCAATTACTGGGGGAACTCAAAACAGCGTATTTAGAAAGCAAATTATATCGCTTTTAACTAAAGACAGTGATTATGAAATCTCAGAGAACGTTATTTCACCATTTTCGCTTCAAAAAGCAGATGCCTTATTTATTTTCAACCTTTCTAAAGGTTTTATTTCTATTAATAAATACAGGAAAAAAATATATGATCAGCATGAATTTGTTCAGGCTATTGCATTAAAATTTCAGCAAAGTATTCCATCTTAGGAGTTAATTAAGGCTTGGATTTTCTGGGGTATTAGACCATATAAGGTAATTTCCCCCCAGGGCTTTAATACGGTCTTTCCAAAGGGATTGATTTTGTTGTTGTATAAGGGTTTTTATGTCTATGTCATTTATTGTAATCCAAGAATTAGATTTTATTTCTCCATTCAATTGTTTTTCAGACCAACCAGTATACCCCAAGAAGAATTTTATTTGATTTTCAGAAACCAGTTGTTGTTCTAAAGCTTCCAGTAGGGCGTTAAAGTCTCCACCCCAGTAAATACCATCACTTATTTCAATACTTCCAGGAATGACTTCTGGAGCAGTATGAATGAAATATATATTGTCTTGCCCCACAGGCCCACCATTGAAAACAGGAAAAGGATAGTTTATGTCTTCTATAAGTTCGTCTAAAGTGTAGGTCAATGGTTTGTTGAGAATAAACCCAACTGAACCTTTTGGATTGTGTTCAGCGATTAAAATTACTGCCCTACTAAATGACACATCTCCAGTGAGTGCGGGTTCTGCTAATAGAACATGTCCTTTTTGAATAAGCGAATCTGACATAATTAAATATAGTTAAATAATTAATTTATTCTAGAAAATTGACATAAAAAAAGCACCTCAATTGAGGTGCTTTAAAATTTTTTTGAAGAAATATCTTAGTTTACAGACTTAGATAACTCTGCTCCAGCTTTAAATTTTACTACGTTTTTAGCAGCGATTTTGATTGTAGCACCAGTTTGTGGGTTTCTACCATCTCTTGCATTTCTTTTAGATACAGACCATGATCCGAATCCTACTAAAGAAACTCTTCCGCCTTTTTTAAGAGATCCTTCTACATTTCCTAGGAAAGACTCTAAAGCTTTTTTTGCAGCTGCTTTTGTGATACCAGCATCTGCTGCCATTGCGTCGATTAATTCTGTTTTGTTCATGATAATTAATTTAAATGTTATGTTTATAACTTATTACTTTAACAAATTTATACGGATTATGCATAAACACAAGTGTTCCCGCATGAAATTGCTCTTTTTGTTAATAACTTTGGCTTTTTGTTTATAAAGGAGGGTGTTTTTTAGCTGTTTTCTCGCAAGGCAGTAGGAATAAGCCCTTAGAGTATGTAAGCATTTTCTTTCAATTGCAACCCATTGAGCACCTCTAATACATTCATGACTCTTTTTCCTGGGAGTTGAATTTTCAGAAGGTCAATGAAACCGTCCTTCACTGCAATTTTTAGTTCTTTTTTAGATTTTATTATTGAACCAATTTTACTGTCGTGAATTATTTTTAAGAATCTAGCTTCAAAAACTTTTAGAACGATCCTCTCACTCTCTTGGTTTAAATGGGTCCAAGCAGTTGGATATGGACTCATTCCTTTGATGAAAGATTCTATGTCTTTTCCCTCTTTTGTCCAATCTATCCTACAGTCTTCTTTAAAAATTTTTGGTGCTTCTTTTAATACGGCTTCATTGGCTTGATTTTTGGGATCAATGGTCCCATTTTCAATATCTACAAGAGTCTTTTGAACCAAATCTGCTCCAAGTATCATGAGTTTGTCATGTAAGCTTCCTGCAGTATCACTTTCTGCTATGGAAATAGCCATTTGGTCAATTATTGCACCTGTATCTATTTTTTCATCAATAAAGAAGGTAGTTACCCCTGTAGTCTTTTCCCCATTTATAATAGCCCAATTAATTGGTGCTGCGCCACGGTATTGAGGGAGTAATGATGCATGCAGGTTAAAAGTGCCTTTAGCAGGTATTTTCCATACCAATTCAGGAAGCATTCTAAAAGCCACCACAACAAATACTGCTGCATTTAATGCTTTTAAGGCTTCAATGAATGAGGGATCTTTTAATTGGGTAGGTTGTAATAGCGTTAATTGATGTTTTAGCGCTATTTTTTTTACCTCAGATTCATGTAATTTTTTTCCTCTTCCAGCTGGTTTGTCGGCCACTGTAACTACACCTACTATATTTTGTCCGTTTTCTACTAACTTTTCTAAAATATGGGCAGCAAATCCTGGTGTTCCCATAAATACAATGGGCATATTATTTTTTGACATATTCATTTTGACTATTTATTTCAATGCGCCCTTCTTTTAAAAGGAATTGAATGCTATTTAATACCAATTCTTTGGGTTTCTCTAAGGTACTCACTAATTGTCTTGAAGTGAAATTATTCTCCTCTAAAAGTGATAATATAGCCTCACAAAGGTCATTTAATACAAGCTCTTGTGGGATGGTTTTTTGACTACAATAATCACATATACCACATTCCTTTGATTTTTCATCAAAATAATCTAACAGTACTTTATTCCTACATCTGGTGGACTGAGTCACATAGGATATCATAGCATTGACCTTTTCGATTCTTTCTTTATAGGTAATTTCAATTCGTTTTGCGAAGGGTGCTATGGTTCTTTCATCTTCTCTAGGCAATAGGTACACTACTTTAAGATCTGTTGTGTATGCATCTAGCGCTATAAGGTGGTCTTTGTGTAATTGCTCTAAATCTTTCTGAATCTCTGTAACACTTTTAGCTGTTTTTTTGGATAAGAGATGAAGGTCTATTTTTGTGTCAAACTCAAAAAGACCTCCATATGTTCTGGAAAGATTTAAAATTATTGGCTTCATTTTCTCATTGGAATCCATGTAGTCATACAACTGTTCTTTGGAGCATACATACTTTATTGTGGTCCTTTTGTCAAAGTTTTCCTCTAAACGAATAATGCCAAATTGATCTAGGGTTTTAAACGCGTTGTAAGTTTTAAGTGTCTTTAGTGCATATTGAGATACAAATCCATTAAAAGAAAACTGATATGTTTTGCCGTTACCTTCTCCATAAGGTATGCGTAAAAAGGCATTTAATTTACGGTATACTAACTGAACTTCTTTGAGCGCAGCCATTGGATCTATAAATTGGTTTTTAAGCTGGGTGACATCGGGCGTAGTCCAAAGAATTATGGCATTTGCAGCTTTTCCGTCTCTACCGGCTCTTCCAGATTCTTGGAAGTAATTTTCAAGGCTTTCAGGTATTTGAAAATGAACTACATCACTTACATTGCCCTTGTCTATACCCATTCCAAAGGCATTTGTGGCTATCATTATTTTAGCGTGGTCTTTTATCCAATTGCTTAGTGCTGCTTCCCTTTCAATTTTTGAAAGTCCACCATGGTATGTTGCTACAACTAATCCTGCGTTTTTTAATTCGTTAGACAGCACGCTTACCATTCTTCTGCTATTGACATATACTATGACACTTTGAGAGGCTTTAAGACAAATCTCTTTTAGATAGTACTCTTTGTCTTCTACTTGTATAACATGATAAGAGATATTATGTCTTAAAAAAGAAGCCTTGTGAGTTTTTACCGCTTCTAAAGATAAATTGCTAACAATATCTTCTTGTACTTTCCTAGTTGCAGTGGCGGTTAGTGCAATCATTGGGGCATCTGTGATAGCTCTCAATGAAGTACATTTGAGATATGCTGGTCTAAAGTCATGCCCCCAACTAGAAATACAATGTGCCTCATCTACGGCAATGAGACTAATTTTCATTCTAGAAAGCCTTTCTAATACCATGGGTTGTTGCAATCTTTCTGGAGACATATATAAAAATTTTACTCCCCCATAATCACAGTTGTCTAGCAATTCAATGAGTCTGTCCCTTGAAATTCCAGCGGTGAGACCTATGGCTTTTATCCCTTGATTAGAAAGTCTATTCACCTGGTCTTGAATGAGCGCTATTAATGGAGAAATAACTACGCACAAACCTTCTAAGGCTAGTGCTGGAACTTGAAAGCACAAAGATTTCCCTCCGCCTGTTGGAAGAAGTGCCAGTACATCTGATCCAGCTAAAACATCTTTAATAATCTCTAATTGATTCTGTTTGAAAGTGTCGTAGCCCCAGAACTTTTTAAGAATCTCATAGGGGTCTTTAGCCATTGCTATATGTTTTCCAACACAAAAGAAATTCTGTTTTCTACAGTGTCTTTAGGTAAGATAATACTTTCGTAACCAAATCGGTCATAGGCGGCTTTTAAAAAAGGATAAATTTTTAAAGCTTCCTGGTAGTCTTCATATCGCTCATTGTCTAAAGTGTATATTTCTTCCCAAGGGGGAAAAATAAAAACATGGTCGTATTTGTGGTCTTCACAGGCCTCGCTGAAATAATTGGGGTAAGGGGTGTTTCCTCTGTCTAGATAAGCAACAACTTCAGGTAATCCTCGGTCTAAAAAAACCATTGAGGCTTTGTGTTCCTGTGCCGCTATATACTGATTAATGCGACCTTCTAATAGCTTTTCGCTAAATAAAAGTGGGTCAGAAACAAATAATTGTGATATGCCATTTTCTCTTGCTTCTAAAGTGACTTGTCTAGAAACTTCTTGAGCGCATGCGTATCCCCTGAGTTCCAAAGCTTGGATCAATGTAGTTTTTCCCGTCGCTGGACCGCCAGCAAACACAATCTTTTTAGCCATAAACAGGTCTGTAAATTAGGGGCACAAGTTACACAAAACACACTTAATTGGCTAAAAAACCTAAGATTTAGACGTATATTTGCCTAAAATATTGATTGATTTGGAAGATAAAAAGACCGCAGACTTTTACAAGAGATTAGAAGATAATCTCGCTTTAAATACCCAATGGCCCGCACCCTATCTATACAAATTCATTGTACCTTCAGATGCAGAAAAGGTTGCTGCTATTGAGACAGTTTTTAAAAATCAATCTGCAAAGATTTCTTCTAGAGTTTCTTCAAAAGGATCTTTCACGAGTATTTCAGTCTCGTTAGTGGTCAAAAATCCAGAAGCTGTAATAGCAAATTACAGGGCTGTTGCGCAAATTGAAGGAGTCATTTCTCTTTAATTTAAACATGATTCCTAGACACTATTATGGGTGTTATTTTTAAAATCAAATATTGCTCTAGCACTTAGGAGACTTTCTAATTTTTTAGTATTTTGCAGTCCATAAAGCGTTGGCTTTGTAATCTTTCCCTTAATACCTTACAATTTGGAATTAGTTTATAATTTAGAATACAACACAGAGCGTGAAAAGCTTATTATACCTGAATATGGAAGACATTTCCAGAAAATGGTAGACCATGCTATCACTATAGAAGATAAAGAAGAACGCATTAAAGTAGCGAATGCTATTATAAGTGTAATGGGTAATTTACAGCCACATTTAAGAGATGTGCCAGAGTTTAATCACAAGCTATGGGACCAATTATTCATTATGTCTGATTTTAAATTAGATGTGCCTTCCCCTTTTCCAATCACTTCAAAAGAACTTTTAGAGCAAAAACCAGAACCCTTAGATTACCCTCAAAATTTCCCAAAATACAGGTTTTATGGCAATAATATCAAAAGGATGATAGATGTAGCCACGAGCTGGGAAAAGGGAGACAAACGCTCTGGTTTGGAATACACTATTGCGAATCACATGAAAAAGTGTTTCTTAAACTGGAACAAAGACACTGTGGATGACAGTGTAATCTATAAGCATCTAACGGAACTGAGTAAGGGAGAAATTAACCTTGAGGCCTCAGGGGAGCTACTTACAGACACAGATATATTTTTGCAAAATAAAATTATAAAGTCCGTACCTAACAATAGGAATAAAAAGCAAAGAAGCAACAGTAACAACAATAACAATAGGTCAAAAAAGCGCTACTAAAAATTTAATTAATGGGTACCTTTAAAATAGAAGGAGGACATAAACTCCAAGGAAGTATTCGCCCACAGGGTGCAAAAAACGAGGCTTTACAAATTTTATGTTCCGTACTACTCACCGCAGAGGAAATGACTATTCATAATATCCCGGATATTATTGATGTGAACAAACTCATTTCTTTGTTAGAAGACCTTGGGGTTAAAATTCAAAAGAAAGCTAAGGGCAGTTATACTTTTAAAGCAGACGACGTTAATTTAGATTACCTTCAAACACCACAATATAAAGAAGACGGAAAAGGTTTAAGAGGCTCTATTATGTTAGTAGGCCCATTGTTAGCGCGTTTTGGCAAAGGATATATTCCAAAACCAGGAGGAGATAAAATTGGCCGAAGAAGGTTAGACACTCATTTTGAAGGCTTTATTAAGTTGGGGGCTCAATTTAGATACAACCAAGAAGAGCATTTCTACGGTGTAGAAGCGTCTAAATTAAAGGGGGCTTATATGCTTTTAGATGAAGCTTCTGTTACAGGTACCGCTAACATATTAATGGCTGCTGTTATGGCAGAGGGTGTCACGACCATTTACAACGCAGCTTGTGAACCCTACTTGCAACAATTATGCACCCTTTTAAATAAGATGGGGGCTAAAATTAGCGGTATTGGATCTAATTTATTGACTGTAGAAGGGGTAGAAACGCTTCACGGTGCTTCCCACACAATGCTTCCAGATATGATTGAAATTGGAAGCTGGGTTGGAATGGCTGCCATAACACAAAGTGAGCTCACTATTAAAGATGTAAATTGGAATATGCTGGGACAAATCCCTGCAGTATTTAGAAAACTAGGCATTACTATTGAGCAAAAAGGAGACGACATCTATATTCCAGCTCACACAGATGGTTATGCGGTTCAAAATTATATTGATGGTTCTATTCTAACCATTTCAGACGCACCTTGGCCAGGCATGACTCCTGACTTATTGAGTATTCTTTTGGTCACTGCCACACAGGCAAGGGGAGAAGTACTTATACACCAAAAAATGTTTGAGAGCAGGTTGTTTTTTGTAGACAAACTCATAGACATGGGCGCTAAGATCATTCTTTGTGACCCGCACAGGGCTACAGTTATGGGACATGATTTTAAATCATTGCTCAAAGCAACCACTATGGTTTCTCCAGATATTAGAGCAGGAGTATCGCTTTTAATTGCAGCGCTTTCTGCCAATGGGACATCTACTATTCACAATATTGAGCAAATAGACAGAGGTTATGAGAATATAGATGAGCGACTTAGAAGTATAGGCGCCCATATTGTTAGGTTGTAGTTTTAGTGCTGTTTACTAAACTATAGACTATACAGGCTTGCGCCAAACCATAGCTTAACATGACAAGGAAGTCTACCTTAGGAAAGTGGTCTAAAAACATGGATAAGGCCAGCAAGCTGTCCGATGCCAAAAACAATCTAACTCCAACAATACCAAAGATATATGAAGCTTTATTCACGCTTCCTTTTCTTATTTGTGCCGTGTAAGCCATGGCAGAAATAGCGATAATATACCCTAAGACTGGTATTTTCAAGTCCCCAGCTTTGGGTAGTATTAGATATCCCATAATAAAAGCGTAGTTAGCCAATAAAAAGAATTGGAAGAGGTGTTTTTTTCTCCCTTTTTGAGTTAAAAAAATTACCGTGTATCCAATATGTGCCAATAAAAATACACCCAGACCTGCTATAAAAAAGAGCCCACTGTACTCCTGAAACATTAAAAAGACGTCTCCAGCCCAAGAGGCTATTATAGCGAAGACCCCCCAAGGATATAATTTTTCAGATATATGAGTCTTTTTGGAGATAAAATAAGCCAATAAGCTTATCATAATTATTGGCTTTGTGGCATATCTGTAACTGCTTAATTCAAAATGACTTAAGCTTGAGTCTAGTAGCAATAAACCCCCAAAACATATAAAGAATTGGAGGTCTTTTTTAGATAAAATCATATTTATTTTACTGATTTATAGGTGCGGGACCGTCAATCATAGGCTCATAAACTTCATCTCCTTTTCGCATTTTGTATTCCGCTTTTACTTTAGCGACTAGTTTTGGGCTGTTAAATAAATCTACCATAGTCATTCCCATAGCTTTGGCAGCGTGAATCATTCCTTTGTGACCAATGCTCATTCCGCCACAGGCAACTACTGCCCACGAATGCCAAGGGGTGTCTTTTGGGGCTACTGTAACCCCTAAATTTATATTAGGAACATTCCAACTTACGTCGCCAACGTCGGTAGAGCCACCTCCAGAATTCTCTCTGGTTTCTTCTAAAGGTCTAATAGCGCTATCCATACCTACTTGTGGTTTACCGGTAGCTGCTTGTATCTTTTTACCAAATTCATTTTCTGCATTAGTGTATGATATGGGACCTAATAATTCTAAGTTTTGCTGCATTACAGCACCACCAGTTCTATTGACCAGTGTTTCGTATATTCCTGAAATTAGGGATATTTTGTAATCTACATTGGCTAAAATAGCAGCTCCTTCTGCCATGGCTTGAACCCTCTCGTAAACTGGTTTCATTCCAGATCTTTTAGAGTCTCTAACCCTTACCCATAACCTTGAATAGTCTGGTACTACATTCACAACTTGACCACCGTCTTGTATGTGGTAATGTATTCTTACAGTTGGTTTAATATGTTCTCTGTAGTAATTAATTCCTGAAGTGTATAATTCTAATGCATCTGACGCGGAACGTCCATTCCATGGATCTGCAGAAGCATGTGCCGCTTGTCCATAAAATTCTACTTTAAAATCGATCAATGCTAAAGAGCTCTGTACATCTGCTTTGGTATCTGCAGAAGGGTGCCAGCTAATATTCACGTCTACGTTGTCCCAAAGGCCAGCTTGGACCATCCATATTTTTCCGAAAAATTTTTCTTCAGAAGGCGTTCCTAAAAACTTTATGGTACCTTTTATTTTTCCTGCCTCGATCAATTCCTTAACAGCTATTGCAGCTCCTAGACTTCCTGCACCAAATAAATTGTGGCCACATCCGTGACCTGCCGCACCTTGATTCAAGGCTTCTTTTTCAGGTTGTGCTTTTTGAGATATACCAGGTAATGCATCAAATTCTCCCAACACACTAATTACAGGGCTTCCAGAACCATAAGTAGCTGTAAATGCAGTGGGTATTCCAGCGACACCTCTGGTGACATTAAATCCATTTTTTTCTGCATATGAAGCCAGGATTTCTGCAGATTGGTCTTCTTGAAAAGCTGTTTCTGCTAGTGCCCAAATAGAGTCACTTACGGCAATTAATGCTTGTTCATGTTTTTCTACAGAGGCTATAATAGCCTTCTTATGAGAAGTCATCTTTTGTGCAAAAATTGCTTGTGTAGTTAGGGCTAAAAGGCCTAGGATAATTTTTTTTCTCATGGTTGTTTGGTTGATATTTATTACAAAAGTAAGTTACAAAAAATACCTTATTGTAAAAGTTTAACTTAGCTTGTTTTTTTACGGGGCTTTTTAGGGACCACATGTGTGCTTAAAATTCTTTTCCCTTCTAATTTGACCAGATTAGTTTTTCTTAATCCCCACAACTGGTCTGCTGCATGCTTTCTACTCTTTTCGAGATCTATAATAGGTGCTGGATAGTCGCTACCCAATGTAAAATTTAAAAAAGCCGCTTCTAATGGAGGCATTTTCCAAGGCTCGTGTACATAAGCTTCAGGAATTAAAGCCAATTCTGGCACCCATTTCTTAACAAAAATGCCCTTTGGGTCGTGCTCTAATCCATTTTTAACAGGGTTGTATATTCTAATAGTATTTATCCCTGTTTCACCAGCTTGCATTTGAAGTTGGGGAAAATGAATTCCTGGTTCAAAATCTAAAAAGTGTTGTGCTAAATGTGGCGAGCAGTCTTGCCAGGGTTGCCAGAGTAAATGGGTGAAGAAAGAAGCCAGCATGGCCCTGAGTCTAAAATTTACAAAACCCGTTTGAACCAAACATCTCATGGCAGCGTCTACCATAGGCACTCCTGTTTGCCCTTGTTGCCAAGCTAATTGATAGGTGGGAATAACCATCTTATTAAGCGTTGCATAGCCTTTGTTTACTGCGTCAAACTCAATACTAGGCTCCATTTCAAATTTCTGAATAAAATGCGCTTGCCAGCTCAATCGAGATAAAAAGCCATTGATATTTCGTTTATTGCTCACCTGTTTTTGATTTCTAGTAACATATTGAAGTACTTGTTTGGTAGAGAGCATTCCCCAAGCCAGATAGGGAGAAATTCGGCCACTATGAAGTCTAGATTCCAATGGTTTAGAATAATTCTTTTGGTACCCATTAATTCGCTTCGTGATAAAACTATGCAAGTATTTCCATCCATTTAAACTTCCCCCAATTTGAATACCTGATTTATGATGAATGTTTAAGTCCAAAGGGACCAGTTCTAGCCTGGAAATTAATTCATCTATATCTTTTGATCTATAATAAGTACCTGGAAGAAAGCTAGGGGTATGAATAGGAGCTTTCATTTGACTCATCCAGTGCTCCCGCCATTTTTGACGGTTTTTTAGCGCCCTCCATAGACCATTTTGGGCAAATTCATACCAATGTACACGGTTTTTAGTGCACCATTTTTTTACAGCTTTATCTCTTGTATATGTAATATCCATTCCCACTTCCATATGAGAATATAGGGATGTAATAGGTTCTTGGGAATGAATTTTTTGAAGTATTTCTGGAATATAGTCGGAAAGGATTAAAATTTTGGTATCGTATTCCCTTAGCTTTAATTGTATAGCATCTAATCCTTCCTGAATAAAATCAATATGTAATTGACTGTAATGTGGGTCTTGAGTCCAAAATGATTCAAAAGAATAGAGTAGTAGTACCTTTTCTCCACTAGCTAAAGCTTTAGTTAATGGTTCATGATCATCTAGTCTTAAATCTCTTTTAAACCAAACTACAACCATTTTTAAGCCAAAGCTTTTTTATAAGTTTCAAGACACCTTTCTCTAGCCATTTTATGGTCTACCATTGGACTAGGATAGGTGATTTCACCTAAATCTGGCACCCATTTTTTAAGGTAAATATGCTGTTTGTCAAATTTGTCTATCTGGGTTGTGGGGTTAAAAATTCTAAAATAGGGGGCAGCGTCTACTCCAGAACCAGCAGCCCATTGCCAGTTTCCTACATTACTGGCTAATTCAAAATCCAATAATTTTTCTGCAAAATAAGCTTCACCCCACCTCCAATCAATCAAAAGGTGTTTGCAAAGAAAACTAGCCACAAGCATACGAACCCTGTTGTGCATAGTTCCAGTAGCATTGAGTTCTCTCATTCCAGCATCTACCAAAGGATAGCCTGTTGTACCATTTTTCCAGCGCTCAAATTCTGCTGTATTATTTCTCCATTCAATACGGTCATAAGCAGGTTTAAATGCCTTTGTAGGTGTGTGGGGAAAATGCCATAATATTTGCATGAAAAACTCCCTCCAAATGAGTTCACTCAAAAATACTTGATTTTTTTGTGCTTTGGCTTTTTGTACAAGGGCCCTAACAGATACAGTTCCAAACCTAAGGTGAGGCCCTAATTTAGAAGTGCCGTTTTCGATACTCGGGAAATTTCTTTTTGCTTCATATTCCTCAATGAGTTCTGTACTAACCGAATAATTTGGGACCTTAATTTCTGCCTCAGAATAGCCTAAGGCTTTCATATCGTGAAGGCTTGTATTTATTTTATAGAGGTTTTCAAGCGGCATTTCTAGTGCTTGAAATCCTTGAGGGTATTGCTGTTCAAAAATGCTTAACCATTTATTCTTATAAGGCGTATAGACTACATAAGGTTTGCCGTCTTCTTTAGTTACCTGATCTTTTTCAAAAATAACCTGGTCTTTAAAAGCGTTAAAATCGACTGATTTAGTGGCCAAATAAGTTTTAATCTCTAAGTCTCTTTGTATTGCGTAAGGCTCATAGTCTTCATTGGTGTACACCCCACACACTTTAAAATTGTTGGATGTTTCTATTAGAGATTTAAAAACCTCTAATGGTTTTCCATGGTAGGATTGTACCCCAGATAGAAAAGACGTTTTAAAATGCTGGTTTATTTGTTGTAACTGGTGAACAATGAATTGAAGTCTAGGGTCTTTATCCGGAAGCATTTCTAATATGTCTATATCGAAAATAAATATAGGAAGCACTTTTTTGCCACTTAAAAGTGCCTTAGATAAAGCCGTGTTGTCATTGTACCTCAAATCCCTTCTATACCAAAAAATGACAATTTCTTCCATCATAAATGTATGAGTTGCGCTAAAAAAATATTTCTTCTATACGGACTAATGTACGTTTAAACTTCCCATTCCACCGTCTAATCCAATAATTTGTCCACTCATCCAACTACTTTTGTCTGAGAGTAAAAATACAGTCATTTCAGCAATATCACTGGCGGTACCCACTCTTTTTAAGGGGTGCCTTGCATCCATCATCTCTTTTTTCTTATCGTTGTTTAATAAGCGTCCAGCCAATGGGGTATTGGTTAATGATGGTGCAATACAATTCACCCTTAGTTTGGGTGCATTCTCTGCGGCAATAGACTTCACAAAACCTTCAACAGCTCCTTTAGCAGCTGCTATACTGGCGTGAAAGGGCATACCCATAGCCACTGCTACAGTGCTGTAAAACACCATACTACTTCCTTCATTCATTTTTGGCATAATGGCCTGAACAATCGGTAACATAGCAAAGAAATTTATTTCCATGTCTGCTCTGAATGCTTCGTTAGAAAGCATTTTAAGCGGTTTTAAGTTTATTGAACCTGGACAGTACACAAATCCATCTATGGGCACATTAATTTCATCTATAGGGAAGGTGTCTGTAAGTACATCAAAAACGCTGTGGTTTACATGAGGCAATGAAACTTCTGGAGCAGTTCTTGAGAATAAATGTACTTGGTGGTCTTGAGACAATATTTTTACAGTTTCAAGTCCAATGCCATGAGAACCTCCTATAATAACAATATTTTTCATAATTAAATCTTTTTTAAACTTAGGGTTGTTGGGGTAGGTAATTGACCAAATAATTCTTTAAGTGCTATTTCTCTGTGTGCAAATATCTTTTTTAACTGAGGCTTCACTATAATGGGGTGCACCATTTGGCCTAAAATTCCAAATGGAATTTTGTAATCAATTATATCTTCCATTTCTACACCGCCCTCAATTTCTTTAATAAAATGTTTATGGTGCCATAAAGCATAAGGGCCAAAGCGTTGTTCGTCTACGAAGTACTTTCCGTTTTCTACATGTGTTATCTCAGTGACCCATTTGGTGGTAAATCCCGAAAAAGGGCTAACGGTGTAATGAATGACTTGGCCTGGAAACATTTTTCTGTCTGCACCGGCTAGGATGTTAAAACCCATCGCTTCAGGTGTAATTTTTTGAAGATTTTTAGGGTCTGACAAGAATTCCCAAGCAGTCTGCATATCTGTTTTAATACATTGTTTTGCGTGTAATTGGTATAGTTGCATAGATCTATAATATGTTATAACACAAAGATAGTATTTTGTTTAACTTTAAAGATATTTTCGTTAAACATTTTAACTATTTATTCTTTAGTTTATCGCTATATTTGAAGCTAGTTTTAAACAAACAAAACAGTATAACACCATGAAAAAAACATTCTTGTTATTATTGATGATTACCTCTCTTGAGGGGTTTTCTCAAATCGTTGCGCCGCAACCCAGTCCTTCAGTAAGCCTTCATCAAACGGTTGGATTAAGTGAAGTGACCCTAAAATATTCAAGACCTGCCATGAGGGGAAGAAAAGTCATGGGTAATTTAGTTCCTTATAATGCCATATGGAGAACAGGTGCCAATGCAAACAGTACTTTTACTGTGAATACTGCTTTTGAATTTGGTAGCACTTCTGTTGAAGCGGGTACTTATGCTGTATTTACCAAGCCAGCTCCAAGCCAATGGGAGGTATTTTTATACCGTAAAAACGATAATTGGGGTGCGCCAGCTGTTTGGGATCCATCATTAGTTGTGGCTACAGCTACAATAATTCCTCAGCAAACAGAAAGAACCATGACTTCTTTTTCAATGAACATTAATGAAATTTCCCTTAACGGGGCCTATCTAGAAATTCACTGGGAAAATACTCTATTGGCAGTGCCATTTAGTGTTCCCACGGATCAGATGGTGATGAATTCCATTGAAAAGACCTTAAATCAAGCGCCCACTGCAAATGATTACTATACTGCTGCAGTGTATTTATTATCTGCAGATAAGGATCTAAAACAAGCTTTGGAATATATGGACACTGCTATGGCACAGATTGAAAAACCTGCTTTTTGGCAATTGAGACAACAGTCTTTATTGTTTGCTAAAGCTGGAATGGTCAAAAAAGCCATAGCAGCTGCTGAAGCTTCTTTGGCTGGAGCTTTGGAAGCCAATAATATGGATTATGTAAAAATGAACAAAGATTCATTGGCAGAATGGCGAAAGTAAATTAATAATTTAATGTGCTGCTAAAGTGCTGTTTGTTTTTCCTTTAAAAAAACAGACAGCACATGTGCGCATACTACCACCAACACACAACCCAATACATTGAGCCACAAATAGGACATGAGGTCTAAATAGAAGCTGATAATAACTAGTATTTGTGTGATGATTGCTCCGTAGAATACGGCTTTTCCTTTAATGTGCTTAAAGAAAAATGCCAACAGAAATATCCCCAAAACATTACCGTAAAAGATAGATCCAATGATGTTAACCAATTGAATGAGGTTTTCAAACAGGTTAGCTACACTGGCTATTCCTATGGCTATAATACCCCATCCAAAAGTAAACCATTTGGTCATTTTTAAATAGTGGCCTTTGTCCTTTGACATTGGAGCAAAGCGTCGGTAAAGATCTATACTCGTTATGGTGCCTAAGGCATTTAATTCAGAGGCGGTAGAAGACATGGCTGCAGAGAGAATTACGGCCAATAAAAGCCCAATAAGGCCTCTGGGTAAATAGTGTAATATATAGTATATAAATACGTAGTCTTTGTCATTTTCTGCAATAGAGGGATCTGCTTTTTTAAGAAGTGTCTTGGTTTGACTCCTAAGGTCCTTTTCTTGTTTTTGCAAGTCCTTCAACATAAAGTTGGCCTTATTTGCCGCTTCAGTTTTATGATCCTCTAAGGCATTTAAATAATTTATTTGCCAAATGGCGCGTTCTGTCTGATTCTTTGAAAGAGAAGTTTTAAGAGATTCGTATTGGGTAATGAACTCAGGGGCTTCCATGGCTTTTTGAGCGGCTGGATTAAAATGTATGGGATTGGCATTGAACTGAAAGAATACAAATACCATTACCCCAACCCCTAGAATGAAAAATTGCATGGGAATTTTTAAGATCCCATTGAAGACTAGACCCAATTGGCTTTCCTTTTTGGACTTTCCTGAAAGGTATCTTTGGACCTGGCTTTGGTCAGTCCCAAAGTAGGAGAGCGCTAAGAAAAAGCCGCCAGTAATCCCGCTCCAAAATGTATATCGGTTGTTGGGGTCTAAACTAAAATCTAGGACGTCTAATTTACCAGACTGTTCGGCAATAATTAGGGCTTTACTGAAATTGACATCGGCCGGGAGGCCAGAAACAATCATGTAAAAAGCCACAAACATACCGCCCATAATTACAAACATTTGTTGCTTTTGTGTGACGTTAACTGCTTTTGTTCCCCCACTTACCGTATAGACAATCACTAGGCCACCTATAATTAGTACCAAGAGTTTGAGTGGCCAACCCAATACGGCAGAGAGAATTATAGCGGGTGCAAAGATGGTAATTCCGGCGGAAAGTCCCCTTTGAGTCAAAAAAAGTAATGCGGTGAGTGTTCTGGTTTCTCCATTAAACCGTTTCTCTAAAAATTCGTAGGCTGTTTCTACCTGTAACCGATCGTACAAAGGAATAAATACCAGGATAATCACTAGCATAGCTAAGGGTAATCCAAAATAGAATTGCACAAATCCCATTCCGTCATGATAGGCCTGCCCTGGGGTAGACAGAAAAGTTATGGCAGAGGCTTGAGTGGCCATGACAGACAAACCAACTGTGGCCCAATTGGCCTCTTTACCACCAAGTACATAGTCCCTTACATTTTTACTGCCTTTGGTTTTCCACAGTCCATAGCCCACTATAAAAAGTAGGGTGAAAATTAAGATACTCCAGTCTAGTATGCTCATATCTAATTTTTAATGGCTTGCTTTTCAATATTTTGTGGTATAGAAATCATATTGGTAAACAATCTGTAGGCACCAGGAACTCCGGCAGGCAATTCTCTAAAGAAACTCAAGCCTGTGTATATAAAGTGCCCTTTCCCATATGGTGCTACTAATAAACTTCCTTGGGTAGGTGTCTCATCACCATCTTTTATTTCCAATATTGGGCGGTATGCTTTGTCCCATTTGTTTGGAAAATACAATCCACGTTCCTGTACCCATCCCTCAAAATCTTTAGCGTCTATTTTATTGGGAAAAGATAATAAGGGGTGCTTGGGATCTATAAAACTAACCGGGGCATTTTCTCTGGTAACCCTATCTCTAGATAGGTAAAGCGGGTAGGGGGCTAATTTAAAAAGATTGTCTGAGTTCCTGGCCGCTGTGTTGTATTGACTAATTAAAACACCACCATTTTTCACATATTTTCCAAGAATATTTTTATTTAGTGCCAAACCATCTATAACATTCAAAGCCCTAATACCTAGAATAATGGATTGATATTTAGAAAGGTCTAAACTCCCTAAATTTTCTGGGTTTAATTGGTGAACCACATAACCTATAGTTTCCAGACTTTCAGGAATTTTATCTCCTGCACCCATAATGTAACCTATGTGGCTCCCTCTTTTTTGAATGTTGAGCCTCACAAATTTTGTGCTTGAAGTTTCAAGAACAACTTGTGATGGAATGTGATCATAGCTAATATTTACGATGTTTTTGTTGAACTGACTTTCTTTTGTTGTGGCCTCGAATAATCCCTGAACTTCACTGTCCTTTTCAGGAGGGCTCACGGTAAAAGTAAACAGGCTGCTTGCACCTTTTTCTTTGATATTAAAATTGTGATACAAAGGACTTACGGACCAATTACTAGGGAGCGATAAAGAGACCTGACCACTTTGGTTGGCCGCTTTGGCGGTGAGGGTCATTTGAACTTCTTTAGATTCAGTATCAGGAAATAAGACCACTTCTTGGGCAGGTTTCAAGGAGAGTTTTGGGACTATCTTGAAAAGTTCCCAAAGTTCTCCCTTGTCTGGTTCGGCATGCCTAAATACTAGAGGGAGTTCGTAATCTATAAGACTACCATTAAAATCTAATTCCAATGTTAGACTTACTGCAGCTGGAGATTCGGCTTTTCCAACAAGCGTTGGATCGGTTACTTTATACATTCCTAAAGTAGCGGGTTCATTGAGCCAATAAGGGTTGCTGTAAGGACTGTCTTCAGGAAATTTTATTGAAATGGATTGGCTGTATTTTTGATTTTTACTTAAAACCTTTGGAGAGAATGCGTCCAGCTTAATAGCGCCCCTTAGGCTGATGTTTTTAATATTGATACCTTTTTCGTTTCTGACCACCAATACAATATTTGCTTCCATATTCTCTCCAGGACTGCTATATGCTTGCGGACTTAAAAAATCCATATAAAGTCCAGAAACATCTGCGATGATTGTTTTTATTTGCGCCATTTTCTGCTCCTTCCAAAAAGGATCTTTAATTTCTTTAATGAGTTGGTAAGCAGCCAATAGGTCTTTTAAATGTGTTGCAGGATTGTTGAAATTAAAATTTTCTTGGATGGGTTTTAAGATGTTCTGAATTTCAATTCCTTCAGGGATTCTATTCCAAGTAGTGTCTATACCGTCAAAAAGAGATCCATTTTTTGGCAAATCCCCTTTTAAAAATTCTAAGTATTCATTTTCTGCCCCTCTTTGGTTTAATCTTCCAAATCCTTGGCACAAATGCTGACTACTGGCCAAGGAGGCTATTTCATTGTTGGAAATACCTAAACTCGGGTAGTAAACGCCTACATCTAAGGTAATTAATTCTTTTTTTGAAGCGGCGCTAAACTTTTCTTCAGAGCCGTAAAACCACCAAGAGGTATTGAAAAATACTCTTTTTGGTTGCCATGGACTTAGCGTATTTAACTGACTTGGAAATGCTTTTGTTGCGGCCAAATCAAATGCCTCCATACTCAATAAAGCACTAGAGGTATGGTGGCCGTGAGTGGTGCCCGGTGTCCTGTGGTCAAATCTATTGATGATAATATCTGGCCTGAGTTGTCTGATGGTTTTTACCACATCTGAAAGTACGGCTTCTTTGTTCCAAATTTCTAAGGTCTCGTCTGGGTGTTTAGAAAAACCAAAGTCATTGGCCCTGGTAAAATACTGATGGCCGCCGTCTATATTTCTTGCAGCGAGTAATTCTTGTGTCCTAAGTACTCCTAAAAGGGCCCTGATTTCTGTTCCTATTAAGTTTTGTCCGCCATCTCCCCTGGTTAAGGAAAGATAGGAGGTGGTGGCATGGCTATAGTTGGATAAATAGGAGATGAGCCGGGTGTTTTCGTCATCTGGATGGGCTGCTATATAAAGTACGTTGCCTAAAAAATTAAGCTGCTGAATAGATTGGTGTATGGCGGCACTACTTTTAGGAGTAAAGTCTTGCGCTTGTAAGGTAATTAAACCTAAAAACATGGCGCAAATAGCCTTATAAATGCTTATTTTCATCTTTTAAAGTTCTTGTTTTTTTAATAAAAGGACGCCTTTTTGTAAGAATAAATTGTTTGGATAGGTGACCAGGGTGCCTTCTTCTGTTTTTAATTCTACGTAAAAGGCCCTTACATCTGTAATAATGGCTTCTAGAGGAAAATCGTCGTCCTGAATTTTTATCTTGTCGCCAATTTTAAAAGGAAAGGAGAAAAATAATATAATTCCAGCACTAATATTACTCAGTATAGACCAGGTAGCAAATAATGCTACGCCTAAAATAGCAAAAAAAGAAGAAAGTACTAGACCCAAGTCTTCTAATTTTACTCCCCATATGATCAACAGGGAAACTAGGCCAATAGTACTAATTCCAATGCTACTATACTTAATGATCAGCTTGGTTCTTGAAGTGTTTAAATCACTAATTTTACCTACTTTTTTGATCGCTTTTGTGCTGATGAATTTAAAAAACAACAAACCTATAAGCAAGGCAATCGTACTGTAGATTTCTTGTAAATGGGACTGAATAAAAGCGTTCATTTGATAGAATTTTAGTGTTGTTGAAATATATTTTATTTTAAAAAAAAGCTGTGGCTGATTAGATCAGCTTTCAAGCAAGAGTAGTTACAGGTATTCAGCTTCGCCCAAGAGTTTTTTAAGGGTAGTGTATACTTTTTGAGTCGGAAGTCCTACTACATTGTTATAACTCCCTTCTATTCTACTAATTCCAATTAATCCAAGCCATTCTTGAATTCCATAGGCACCTGCTTTGTCATAAGGCTTGTAATGGTCTATGTAATAGTTAATTTCTTTTTGAGACAAAGCGGTAAAAGTAACTTCGGTGGCTTCATTACATAGGATTTTCTCACCTTGATAGGTAAAACAAACAGCGGTGTACACCCAATGCGTATCTCCAGAAAGGCTAGAAAGCATGGCCTTGGCTTCTTCACGGTCTTTTGGTTTTCCCAGAGCCGTTTCTTTGTGCCAAACTATGGTGTCAGAAGTAATGAGCACCGCATTACCTAAATCTTTATCAGAAAAGGCACTGGCCTTTAATTCAGCCAAATAAGTAGCTATTTCTTGGGCTAGAAGCTCATGAGGGTAAACCTCTTCCACTTCTCTTACTTGAATATCTACTGTAAACCCCATGTCTTCAAAGAATTTTTTTCTTCGAGGAGATCCTGAGGCTAAAATAATTTTATGATTTGGGTAGTGAAGTGGCATTTATAAGGATTTTGAATTAAAATATGGGTTTAATCAGTTTGAGCGTCTGTATTGCTCGTCCATTTTCCTTGTACTTTAAGTACCTGTTCTATCACATCTCTTACGCAGCCGGCTCCACCATTGATATGAGAAATATATTCAGACACCGCTTTGACTTCAGGTACCGCATTTTGAGGACAGCTTGGTAGTCCAATGAATTGCATGGGTGGAATGTCAGGAATGTCGTCTCCCATATAAAGTACTTCTTTAGGGTCTATACCATAGCCGTCTAAGTATTCGTGCAAAGGCTCCATTTTATCATGGGCACCCATGTAGATGTCTTTTACGCCTAATGCCTTAAAACGTTCTCTAACTCCTTCATTAGTCCCTCCAGAGATGAGACAGATTCTAAACCCCTGATTTAAAGCTGCTTTTACAGCATAGCCATCCTTCACGCTTACTTTTCTCAGTAATTCTCCAGTGCTTGTAATGAGGACTTGTCCGTCTGTGAATACTCCGTCAACATCAAAGATGAAGGTGGTGATTTTAGGTAATAATTTTTTATAACTCATGCTTGTATTTTTCTTGAATAGCGTTGCTAATATATTGGTAAATCTTTTTTTGCTCCTCTGTGGGGAGTGATTCTATATGGGCATTCATGGTGTTGGTGTCTCCTCGTCTTGCTGGTCCTGTCTGGGCTACCTCTGGACCTAATGTTAGGGCATTTTTAACTGTTTGCTCCATTAACGGACCCAGTAACTCAAAAGGAACCTCTTGATTTTTACAGAATTCAGCAGCTTGCGTGTAAAGAAAATTAGAGAAATTATTGACCCAAACAGCTGCTAAATGAAGGGAACGTCTTTTAGAGGAATCCATCGATAAAGAGCAGCTACTTACTTCAGTAGCTAACGAAAAGAGTGTCTGAAAAACGGTTTCATTAACCCCTTCAATGAGAATCGGGATCTCTTTAAAACTCATTTTTTCTGAGCTGCCAAAGGTTTGTAATGGATAAAAGACCCCTCTTTTAGAGTGATCTTTTAAGGCCTCTAAGGAGACACTGCCAGACACATGACAGACAATACCATTGGGAACATTAATACAACTAGACACCTCTGCAATCGCATTATCTGAAACAGCAATAAAAACCAATTGTTCTTTAATGGGTGCTTTGAAATTAGTGCTCGTTATGGTGTTTTTAAAAGCTTCCAAAGCCTGTTCGTTTCTCCCTAATACCAATGATACTAAAACCCCATCCAAACTGTTGAACAGATGAAACAACTGGTGTGCTAATCTTCCGGTTCCAATAATAGCAATAGAAATCATACTCAAAAATAGCATAAATAAGCGGGTTAATAAGGACTTTAAATAGTTTTTATAAACCGTTTTTAGGGTTCAATATCGAGGAAAAAAGAGAAAAAGGCCGTACTTTTATACACAAAAAATAGCAGCATTTATCATGATTGAAACCCTAAAGAAAATACTCTTCTCCACCAGGCTTATGTCTGTACTGTTTATTGCGTTCGCCACTGCCATGGCTTTTGGAACTTTTATTGAAAGTTGGTACTCTACCGAAACCGCAAGAATATGGATATACAATGCCACCTGGTTCGAAGCCATGATGGTCTTTTTTGTCATAAATTTCGCAGGGAATATTAAACGATATGGATTGTTTAAATTAAAAAAGTGGCCTGTATTACTACTTCATATTTCTTGGATACTCATTATTCTGGGCGCTTTTGTGACGCGTTATATTAGTTATGAAGGGATGATGCCTATTAGGGAAGGTGAAACAGAAAAAATCTTTTATTCAGACAAAACCTATGTGACTCTCATGGTAGATGGGGAAAAAGATGGTGCACCAGCAAGGCGTACTTTTGAAGACCAGGCTATTTTCACACCAGAGGCTAAGAAAACATCTCTGCCTTGGCGCTCCAATTTCGCAGATCAAGATTTTGGCATTGACTTTGTTTCTTTTCAGCAAGGGGCTAAAGAAGGAGTTATAGAAGATCCAAATGGAACAGATTTCTTGAAAATTGTAGAAGCGGGAGACGGCAACAGACATGATCACTATTTAGAATCTGGTTCCGTAACCAGTATTCACAACATACTATTCGCTTTAAATGAAGAAACGCCGGGGGCAATAAATATTAACACTACCGTAAGTCCTTACACCATTAACACTCCCTTTGAAGGAGATTTTATGCGTATGGCAGACCAATTTCAGGGGGCTGTATTAAAAGATAGCGTTCAAGAATTACAACTCAGATCCTTATATAATGTAGGAGGTATGCAGTTTGTCATTCCTGAATTACCTATGAAAGGGACTAATGGAATTGTGGCGGTTCCTGAAGATGAAATAACTCCAGAGACCAAAGACGCTTTAACAGTCGCCATCACAACAGGAGGTGAGACCCAGCAAGTGACCGTTTTAGGGGCCAAGGGAATGGCTAGTTTTTCAGAGAAGGTGCAGATTGGTGGCTTAGATTTTACTTTAGGCTATGGTTCTAAAGTGTATGAATTGCCCTTTTCAGTGAAGTTAAATGATTTTATTGCTCAAAAATACCCAGGTACAGAAAAAGGCTATGCCTCTTTTATGAGTAAAGTGACCGTAGAAGATACCCGTCCTTTTGATTACGATATTTTTATGAACCATGTCTTAGATCATGGAGGTTACCGATTTTTCCAATCTAGTTTTCACCCAGATGAGAAAGGAACTGTACTCTCTGTAAGCCATGACTTTTGGGGGACTTGGATCACCTATGTTGGTTATTTTTTACTCTACATAGGGCTCATGGGAATCTTATTTTTTGGGAATACTAGATTTAAAGACTTGGCCAGATCTATTGAAAGGGTAAAGGCCAAGAAGGCAATGTTGTCCCTCATGTTTTTATTGGGGAGTTTAAACCTTTCTTTGGCCCAAGGGGCCGATGACGTTTCTCAAGATACCCACGCACACAGTAGTGCCGCCCTATCAGATATTCAAGAAGTCTTAGCAAAAACGACTGCCACTGCTGAACATGCGGCTAAATTTGGTGCCCTAGTGATCCAAGATGACGGTGGGCGTATGAAGCCCATGAATACATTTGCCTCAGAACTGTTGCGAAAACTGAGCTTTAAGACCAAATACGAGGGTCTGAATCCAGACCAGGTATTGCTCTCCATGATGCTCAACCCAGCACTTTGGTACAATACGCCTTTTATTGCCCTAGACAAAAAAGGTCAAAACGATAGTCTTAGAAATATTTTAGGATTACCTTCAGGGCAACGAATGGTTAAGGCAACGGATTTCTTTGACGCTGCTGGTGCCTATAAATTAGCGCCATTTCTTCAGGATGCTTATGCAACAACAAACCCTAATAAATTTCAAAAAGACTTCCAAGATATTGACCTTAGATTAGGCTTATTGAATAGGGCTTTAGGAGGAGAAATTATCAAAATATTCCCACTTTTAAACGATGATAACAACAAATGGATCTCTGCCGTGGAATACCGTTCTGGTAAGCATGTCATTGGCGATAGTTTGTATGCAAATTTTGTAAAAAATGCGGTGCCTTTCTATTTGATGACGTTAGAGAAAGCCATTGCAACTGGAGATTACAGCTCAGCAGATAAATTATTAGAAGCCTTTACTCAAAACCAAAACAATCACGGTAGTGAGATTATGCCTGCTCCTGAAAAGATTCAGGCAGAGATTTTCTACAACGAATTAGACATTTTCAATAGGCTCTATAAATACTATGCCCTCATTGGAGTACTCATGTTCTTCTTTTTGGTTTTTCAAATCTTTAAAGACAGACGCTTTCTCCGCTACGGAATTTTTGGTTTTAAGGGCTTGGTATATCTATTGTTTGTGTCTCATACAGCCGGCTTAATTTTGAGATGGTACATCTCTGGACACGCTCCTTGGAGTGACGCCTATGAGAGTATTTTATATGTCTCCTGGGCTACTTTAGCCATGGGAATAGCCTTAGGAAGAAAAAGTGATTTAACCCTAGCAGCCACTACTTTTGTCACGTCTATGCTTTTATGGATTGCCCACCAAAGTTGGGTTGATCCTGCGGTAGCCAACTTAGTTCCAGTACTAGATAGTTATTGGCTTATGATACATGTAGCGGTAATTGTAGGGAGTTATGGACCTTTAACCGTGGGAATGATACTCGGTGTAGTGTCTTTGATCCTTATGATTATGACCAATGAAAAAAATAAGCAGCGTATGGACCTCAATTTAAAGGAGCTTACCATCATAAATGAGCTGGCCTTAACAGTAGGCCTGATCATGCTGACCATTGGAAACTTCCTTGGAGGGCAATGGGCCAATGAAAGTTGGGGTAGGTACTGGGGTTGGGATCCAAAAGAAACCTGGGCCCTGATTTCTATTTTGATCTACGCCTTTGTTATTCACACTAGATTGGTGCCAGGACTTAGGGGGCGTTGGACTTTTAATTTTCTTAGTATAGTAGCATACGCCAGTATTATGATGACCTATTTTGGGGTGAATTTCTACCTAGTAGGATTACATTCTTATGCCAGTGGTGCTCAAGTCATTACTCCGAGTTTTATTTGGTATTGTGTGGTGGGAGTAATTTTACTCGGAGGCATAAGTTTTTGGAAGCACAAGAAAATATTTAAAAAATAAGTACTTTTAAAAAAGATCAAAACACCGCTTATGGAACTTAAAAAATCTGGTATTAATACGCTTTGTACCCATTATGGGGAATTAGATGACCCCCTTTACAAAGGAGCAGTTTCACCCTTATATATGAGTACTTCTTACGCCTTTGAAGACGTAGAAGTAAAACGCTATCCCAGGTACTTTAACACGCCTAATCAAGTAGCTTTAGCTAAAAAAATTGCGGCTTTGGAGCACAGTGAAGCGGCCTTGATTTTCGGAAGTGGTATGGCTGCAGTGAGTACTGCTATGTTGGCTTTTTTAAGTGCAGGAGATCATGTAGTATTGCAGAAAACACTTTATGGAGGCACCTATAATTTTGTTGTAGAAGAATTAGAACGCTTTGGAATTTCTTATACGTTTACGAAAGGATTGGCTCCAAATGACTTTGAAGCAGCCTTACAAGACAACACCAAAGTGATTTATATAGAAACACCCTCTAATCCTTTGCTCACCATTACAGATTTAAAAGCAGTGGGAACTATTGCTAAAAAAGCGGGTATTGTGAGTATGATAGACAATACTTTTGCTAGTCCAGTAAATCAAAACCCAGCAGATTTTGGAATAGATGTGATCATTCACTCTGCCACTAAATATATGGGAGGGCACTCAGATATATGTGCAGGAGCTGTAGCAGCTTCTCAAGCTCATATAGACCAGGTGTTTAGATTGGCTAAAAACTTTGGGGGTTCACTGAGTGATTATACCGTTTGGTTACTTGAAAGAAGTATGAAAACTATGGGAATTCGCGTAAAAGCCCAAAATGAAAATGCCATGGAGATGGCTACTTATTTGGAAGGACATCCTGAGGTTGCTAAGGTGTATTATCCCGGTCTAAAAAGCCATCCAGACCATGCATTGGCCGCTGCCCAAATGAGTGGTTTTGGAGGTATGTTGTCTTTTGAATTAAAAGAAGGTTTAGACGCGAGTGCGTTTCAAAAAGCCTTACAATTAATTAAACCTTCTATGAGTTTGGCTGGAATTGAGAGTACTTTACTCTCGCCAACCCTTACCTCACACGCCCTTTTGAGTCCTGAAGAAAGAAAGCACCAAGGCATTGCAGACGGCTTAATCCGTTTCTCTGTAGGGATTGAAGAAGTGGAAGCTTTACAATCAGATATTGACCAGGCCATTAAAAGCTTGCTATAAAATAAAAAAATGAAACTAGATATTCTCGCCTTTGGGGCGCATCCAGACGACGTTGAATTAGGTGCAGGCGCTACCATTGCCAAGGAAATAAGCCTTGGCAAAAAAGTAGGAATTGTAGATTTAACAAGTGGAGAACTCGGTACTAGAGGAACTCCAGAAATTAGAGCGAGTGAGGCTAAGAAAGCAGCTGCAATTTTAGGTGTGTCTATTCGAGAAAATCTAGGTTTAGCAGACGGTTTTTTTAAAACAGATCTAGAAAGTCAAATGTGTGTCATAGAAATGATCAGAACTTACCAGCCAGAGGTTGTTTTATGTAATGCCATTAGAGACCGCCATATAGATCACGGAAAGGGAAGTTCATTAGTCAGTGATGCGTGTTTTTTAAGTGGTCTTATTAAAATAGAAACCAATGACGCTCAAGGAGCTCCTCAACAAGCTTGGAGGCCTAAACAAGTGTATCATTATATTCAATGGGAAAATATCAACCCTGACTTTGTAGTTAATGTTTCTGGTTTTTTAGATCAGAAAGAAAAATCAATTTTGGCCTATGCCTCTCAATTTTTTGATCCAGCAAGTAAGGACCCAGAGACCCCTATTTCCTCTAAAAACTTCTTAGATTCTGTTCGCTACAGAGCACAAGACCTAGGGAGGCTTATAGGCGTAGCCGCCGCCGAGGGTTTTACAGCAGAAAGGCATGTAGCGGTAGAACGCTTAGATGGATTGATATAGCTTTCTGATAATAGCATAAGATAACAGCATTATTTTGCCTATCAGCACTATACTGATAAGGGGCTTATTACAGTATGTATTAACCCATTCTAAAACCTCTTTTAAAATATCTTTTCTTGTATTCTGCTGACTACCAATTGGATTGATTTTTTTTAAAAATACCCTGTGATTTTTTTTGAAAGCTAGAAGGAAATAAATTATATTTGCAGCCAATTACAAATGGTGGTTGTAGCTCAGCTGGTTAGAGCGCTGGTTTGTGGTACCAGAAGTCGCCGGTTCGAACCCGGTCTTCCACCCAGAATTAAAGCCTTACTTTTAAGTAAGGCTTTTTTTGTGGCTCAAATTAAGGACAAAAAAAATCCCCAGCTTTCACTGGGGATTAAATTCTTAAAATATTATGAGCTTATTTACCCGCCTTGTCTACCGTAATTCTGTTAGCTCTATTCGCCAGTTCCCAGGCCGTATAAAATACCAAACGACTTCTGTTTTCTAATAAGTCATAGTTTATTTTATCTGGAGTATCTCCAGGTTTGTGGTAGTCATCATGGGTACCGTTAAAATAAAATATAATTGGAATATTATTTTTAGCAAAATTGTAGTGGTCAGACCTGTAATAAAAACGGTTTGGATCATTCTCATCATTATAGGTGTAATCTAACTCAACTTTAGTGTACTTTTCATTAACTTCTTCAGAGAGTTCATGTAATTCAGTACTTAGTTTGTCAGATCCAATGAGGTAAATGTAATTCCTGTCGCCTTCTCTTTTTGGGTCAATTCTCCCTACCATATCAATATTTAGATTGGCTATCGTATTGGCCAATGGAAAAATAGGATCTACATCTGTGTAATACTGAGATCCTAACAATCCTTTTTCTTCCCCAGTTACATGTAAGAAAACAATAGACCTTTTAGGCCCTTTTCCTTGGTCTGCAGCGGTTTTAAAAGCCTCTGCAATCTCTAATAAAGCTACTGTTCCTGAGCCGTCGTCGTCTGCACCATTGTGAATTTCTCCTTTACTGTTTACCCCTACGTGGTCTAAGTGAGAAGAAATTACAATATACTCCTCTGGAAATTCGCTTCCTTTTAAGAAAGCCACCACATTTTCTGACTGTACTTCTTTATTAGCACTCTGTACTGCAAAAGATAGCGGTAAGTCTAAAACCTTTGGTTGGTGGTCTGTAGCAATATTGGCAAGCATTTTGTTAGCTAATTCAGTATTTAAAAAGAAAGATGGCATACTTTCTTTTGCCATAGCTTTAATGCCCATGCTTCCACTATCATTGTCTTTCATATAAGAAAACCTTCTCTGGTAACGGTCAAAATTGGCTTGGTCAAAAAACAATACTGCAACAGCACCTTTTTCTTTAGCTACTGCTACTCTTTTAGAAAGTGCCTCAGATATATTACTCCATTTACTGGCTTCTTCAGATCCAGAAAGCACAAAAAGGCCGCTGGCATCTTTAGGTTCACCAGATTTTACAAGAACTACTTTTCCGCTCACCTCTAGATCAGTGTAGTCTGAGTAGTCGCCTTCTTCAATCCCATAACCTGCATATACAATTTGATCAAAATTTCCTTCAAAAGAAGTGAAACCCATAAACCCTTCTCCATTTTCCATAGAAACATCTCCCATACTAAGTTGTCCAGTTGGCAGTTTTCTAACTTCTAATGCAATGGGTTGAAAATAATCGTCTCCTCCTTTAGCAGCAGGAATTCCTAAAGAAACATATTGCTTCTTTAAGTATGCAATGGCCATTTTTTGTCCTGGCTCTCCTGTTTCTCTTCCTTCAAATTCGTCAGAGGCATAGGTATATAGGTGCTCTTTAAGCTCCCCTTCAGTAATTGTTTTTGCAAAAGCCTGAGGATCTGCAGCATTTGACTTCACCTGCTTTTGAGCATGTAAAGTACCCATGGTTAATCCAAGGGCTATTAAGGTTAATTTTTTCATACGTATGATTAGATTAGTATTTAAGCGCCCCTAAAATAGTAAATTAAGCCTAAAAGGCTTTGTTTTTAAGAAAATATTAAGGGCCTGCAACCTACAATAGAAAAGAATAAAATTAAATGAATATTAGACCATATGGATATGCCATATTTTATGTTTATTTTAGTAGGCAACCAACCAAAAAATCAATCTAATGCAAACAATAGCATGGAAAGGCGTTATGCCAGCTGTCACTACAAAATTCACTTCAGAAGATCAGTTAGACCTTAATTTATTTTCCAAGAACATTCAAGCACAATTAGAGGCTGGAGTTCACGGGATTATTTTAGGAGGTACGCTAGGTGAAGCCAGCACATTGAGCAAAGTAGAAAAAAACATTTTAATTTTGCATACGGTTCAAGAAGTAAAAAACCAGGTACCTGTGGTCATTAATATTGCAGAACAAACTACTAAAGATGCCGTTGCTTCAGCTCATGCTGCACAAGAAGCTGGTGCCAAAGGGTTGATGATGTTGCCGCCTATGCGTTATAAAGCTACCGCAGCAGAAACTGTCGCTTATTTTGAGGCAGTGGCTGGCAGTACAGATTTACCGATTATGATATACAATAACCCAGTAGATTATGGCATAGAAGTGACTATACCTATGTTTGAGTCGCTATTAAAACACCCTCAAATTCAGGCTGTTAAAGAATCTACAAGAGATACGACCAATGTGATAAGACTTCAAAATGCTTTTGGCGAAAGATTGAGTATCTTATCTGGAGTAGATACCTTAGCATTAGAAAGTTTGCTGCTTGGTGCACAGGGGTGGGTGGCAGGTTTGGTTTGTGCTTTTCCAGCAGAAACAGTGGCTATTTATGCTTTGGCTAAAGCAGGGCGTATTGAGGAAGCTACAGATTTATACAAATGGTTTATGCCCTTATTAGAGCTAGATATAAACCCACAATTGGTGCAGAATATAAAAATGGCAGAAGTGGCCACCCGTATTGGATCTGAATATGTGAGACTCCCCAGAATGCCTTTACAAGAACCAGAACGCTCAAGGGTCGCACAAATTATTGCTACTGCTTTGGCCACTAGGCCACAATTACCAGATTATAAGTCATTTTTATGAGGCCATAATCACTAGATAAGGCTTTGAATACCATCATTACAAAGTAATTAACCTCTGTAACAATTAAAAATAGTCGCATTTTCAAAACATACCCCATGAATATCATTACAAAAAACCTTATTGGTTTCTCCTACAGTGCAGTAGGTACTGAAACTTTTTCTAGCTTCAATCCAGTAGACCAATCTGCTACCCCATGGGTGTTTAAGAATGCTACGCTTGAGGAGTTAAAAAAAGCCACTGTTCTGGCGGAAACTGCTTTTATTCCCTACAAAACAATGTCTGTCGCTCGAAGGGCTGCATTTTTAAGGGCCATAGCCAAAGAGATTCTTGCATTGGGAGAGTCTTTAACTACAGTATATACTGCAGAGACTGGATTGCCCAAGGGCAGGGCAGAGGGAGAGCGCGCAAGAACAATAGGGCAGTTAGAATCCTTTGCTAATGCTATAGAAAATGGCCAATATTTACAACCTATTATAGATCACGCAGACGCTAATAGAACCCCCATCCCAAAAGTAGATCTTAGAAAAATTAATGAACCCATTGGTCCCATAGCGGTTTTTGGTGCCAGTAATTTTCCTTTGGCCTATTCTACGGCCGGAGGAGACACTGCCAGTGCACTCGCGACAGGTTGTCCGGTGGTGGTAAAAGCCCATCCCATGCATGCGGCAACAAATGCTCTAGTGGTTCAGGCCATTTTAAAGGCGGCACAAGACACCAAAATGCCAGAAGGAGTGTTTTCATGTCTGTACAGCAACAATTATGAAGTAGGTACTCAGTTGGTTCAAGACCCTTTGATTAAAGGGGTTGGATTTACTGGAAGTATTGCAGGAGGAACGGCGCTTTATAAACTGGCCCAATCCAGAGCAACCCCTATACCTGTTTTTGCAGAGATGGGTTCAGTTAACCCAGTAGTGGTTTTGCCAGAGGCATTGAATGAAAACTCGGCCAATTGGGCCAAAGCTTATGCAGGGTCCATTGCACTTGGTTCTGGACAGTTTTGCACCAATCCAGGACTGCTATTTGGTATAGCGTCTCCAGAACTAGATGCTTTTATAGACCAGCTCTCTAAGGCCTTTAATCAGTTAGAACCTAATTATATGTTACACCCCAATATTCATAGTGCGTATGAAAAAGGAAAGGCTGAATTTGACGCTATAGCCACAAAAACTGGTGCTACTGCTACACCATCTTCTCCTAAAGAAGGCCTAGGTCATGGAGTTATATATAAGGTAAAAGCAAGTACCTTTAAAACCAATCCAAGGTTGCACCAAGAAGTTTTTGGACCGCTTTCATTGGTGGTGGAATGCAAAAATGTAGATGAGTTAACCACACTAATCAAAGGATTAGAAGGTCAATTGACTGGAACAATTCTTGGATCTGAAACCGCCTTAGAAACCAATGAAAATCTAGTAATAACGTTACAAAGTAGGGTGGGAAGACTCATATTTAATGGGGTACCCACAGGAGTAGAAGTCTGTGCAGCCATGCAGCACGGCGGACCCTTTCCTGCGAGTACAGATGAAAGGTTTACTGCAGTGGGTGTAAAAGCAATGGACCGTTGGTTGCGGCCAGTGTCTTATCAAAATTGGCCAGATAAGCTCTTGCCCAAAGCCTTACAAAATAACAATCCCTTAGGTTTGACCAGACTGATTAACGGGAACCTAACAAAAGACTAATACCATGTCTGAACATATTTTTTCTTGTATAGACGCCCATACTTGTGGCAATCCAGTCAGGGTGGTAGCCAAGGGAGGGCCTCATCTGTCGGGAAACTCCATGAGTGATAAAAGGCAACACTTTTTAAAGCAATACGATTGGATTAGAAAGGGGCTCATGTTTGAACCAAGGGGCCACGATATGATGAGTGGGAGTATTTTTTACCCACCTTCAGATCCTGAAAATGACACAGCTATCTTATTTATTGAAACCAGCGGATGCCTGCCCATGTGCGGACACGGCACCATTGGAAGCATTACAATAGGTATTCAAGAGGGATTGATCCATCCTAAAATACCTGGAAAAGTGCGTTTGGAAACACCTGCTGGTCTGGTGCTTATTGACTATGAAATGAATGGAGATAAGGTAGCTTGGGTGAAGCTCACTAACGTCATGTCTTATTTGGCCGCCTCAGATCTGTCTGTGAGTCATCCTGTTTTAGGAGACCTAAAGGTCGATGTCGCTTATGGAGGTAATTTTTACGCTATAGTAGACCCTCAGGAAAATTTCAAAGGACTAGAACACTATACAGCCTCAGACCTAATTTCTTTATCCGTAAGTCTCAGGAGTCTGCTCAATGATCACTACCCCAACCGATTCATTCACCCCCAAGACAGTAATATTCACGGTCTGAGTCATGTATTATGGGCTGGAACTACCATAGACCCTAAAGCTACAGCTAGGAATGCAGTATTTTATGGAGACAAAGCCATTGATAGGTCGCCTTGTGGGACTGGGACGTCGGCCAGAATGGCTCAATGGCACGCCAAAGGTCTTTTGAAAAAAGGTGAAAAATTCATTCACGAAAGCTATATAGGGTCCCAATTTATTGGAGAAATAGTAGGAACAGGAAGTCTTGGAGAATTTTCAGCTATTGTGCCTAGCATTCAAGGTTGGGCAAAGGTATATGGACATAATACAATTTCAATAGATGATACAGACGATCCATATGCCTATGGTTTTCAGGTTATTTAAGTGTGCCAAGATTCAGTTTTATAAGCAAGGTACTACTTTGGTAACAAATGTTACCTTTAAACTAATTCAGGGACCTTATCTTTGAAATTTGACTGCTTATGGAACTTTTAGAAATTTTTGGATATTTTGGTGCTTTGTTAATTGGGGTAGTTCTCGGTTTAATTGGGGGTGGTGGTTCTATCCTAACTGTACCTATTCTAGTTTATTTGCTGGCTGTTAACCCAATGACTGCGACTGCATATTCTTTATTTGTTGTAGGAACTTCTTCCTTATTTGGTGCAATTCAAAATTTCAAAAAAGGTTTGGTAGACGTTAAAACTGCACTAGTATTTGCTACACCAGCTTTTATAGCAGTTTATATTACAAGGCGCTATATAATGCCTGCCTTGCCAGATACTTTTTTTAGCATTGGAACTTTTGTAATGACTAAGAACATCGCTATTATGGTGTTTTTTGCAGCTATTATGCTGATTGCAGCCATTGCCATGATCAGAGATAAAAAGAAAGACAACGAAGGGGAGGAAGGCCCAATTTCTTATAACTATCCTATGATTGTTTTGGAAGGTGGGGTAGTAGGGGTACTCACAGGTATTGTAGGCGCTGGAGGAGGATTCCTCATTATTCCTGCTTTGGTACTATTTGCAAAACTACCTATGAAAAAAGCTGTAGCCACTTCACTACTCATTATTGCCATTAAATCATTGTTTGGTTTTATTGGAGATGTACAAACCATTGCTATTGACTGGGTGTTTTTAGGAAGCTTTACTCTTTTATCTATTGCAGGTATTTTCTTAGGCATTTACCTGTCTAAATTCATTCCTGGACACAAACTCAAAAAGTCTTTTGGTTGGTTTGTACTACTCATGGGTGTGTATATTATGTATAAAGAATTGGGGTAGTAATTCTTTTGTCATTTGGTTTTAAAATGATGCCAAAAAGAATTATTTGATTAATCTTTTATAACTTTAAAAGAAAAATCATGAAATACCTATTCATTTGCTTTATGATCTTTATCTCATGTTCCAATAATGATAAGGAATATGAAGGCAACCCTACAGAATTTAAAGACATTTCTTTTCTTACAACTACTAATGAAAATGTTAACGGAGGTTCACAGTTTGCTTACTTGAGTACGGGATTACTCCAAGACGGTGTAGCCTACTGTTTTTGTCAGCTTCAATGTTCCAGAGACGGCAAAACAGTATTTTCATTACAATACAATGAAGACACTAACTATTTAAGGTATAAGGAAAGCCCTTCAGAAGAATATACATATTATGATACTTCTGATTGGTGTATTAAATATGAATGAAAGTGATTCACTCCTAGATCCCTTTCAGGGATTCACTCCTTTCAGTCGTGCAACCCTAAAAAGGAATCCAATACAATCATGAAAACCCAAAATAGCTAGCGCTATTTTTTGGTTTTTTTATCCCCAACCATTTACAAGAGTAAGTTCTTGACACTTTTTGGTATAAAAAAACCCACAACTTTGTTGTGGGTTTTCTTTTGCGGAGAAAGAGG
>JAHEND010000014.1 GCA_024643325.1 Sediminicola sp. | reverse complement strand
TTGTCAATACATTGTATTTGCTCACTTTTTGGAATCAAATGGGCTAATCGATAGTTAATTCGAACCCCCAACCCTCAGAGCCGAAATCTGATATTCTATCCAGTTGAACTACGCAGCCTTTTTGAGACAACAAAGTTACTCGAAACAATCTGCTGTTCAAGACAAAAAAGTAATTAATTTTTTTGTTTCATAAAAGCACAATGAATTAAGTAATAAATAAACACTATTATTAAAAAAATATTAAATCGAATTATAGATTGAACTTTTTACTACATTGCAAAAAAAATTTTAAAACATGAAAAAGATATCTCAATTATTTAACACAAAACAGCTGTTTTTATTTGCAAGTGCATTGACTTTTATAGCTTGCTCAAATGACGACAACAACGAACCTATTATTGATGCAGAACCGGAACCAGTTGGAGTGGTCGTAGAGGGCTGTGATAGTTTTACTGAAGCACTTCCAAGTTTGAACACGGCGACCATTGATTTTGAATGTAATGGAAATCCATTTTCTGAAGAAGGCGCCCTATCAGATGCAAATCTAAACGGAACTTGGGGAAGATTCGGAGGAGCAGCAGGAGTTGAGTATTTAGAACTTGATTATGTAGACAATCCAAATCCAGGAACGGTAAACAGTTCTTCAAAAGTATTGAAGATTGAAGAAGACGCAGGCATAGAACCATGGGCTGGTTTCTTTTTTAACTTGAATGAAAAAATTATTTTTCCTGCAGGCCAAGAAGCTATCTCTATTGACGTTCACTCAGCAGCGCCAGGGCAAAATGTATTATTAAAAATTGAAGACTCCTCAAATTCAGATAATTTCAAAGAAGCTACAGTTACTACTACAGCAACTGGTGCGTGGGAAAAATTAATATATAATTTTTCTGCTGAGGACAGTAATAAATATGACAGAATTGTAATTATCGCAGCGATTAATACTACCAATAGCGCAGAAACAACTTACTATATAGACAACATAGCATTCTCTACCCCTGTAGCTGTTGAAGAAGTGAGTAGCCCAACAGAAGCTCCCTCGGCACCATCTTTGGACGCAGCAGACGTAATGTCTGTATTTAGCGATTCTTACACAGATGTGGCTGGAACAGATTTTAATCCAAACTGGGGGCAAAGCACCCAAGTAAGTACAGTAGATTTAGGGGGTAATTCCGTATTAAAATACGCTGGTTTAAATTACCAAGGAACTGCATTTGCATCTCCTTTAAACGTAAGTGAGTACACTTCAATTCACATTGACTACTGGACATCGGATTCAACTACATTAAACTTCTTCTTGATTAGTTCAGGGGAAGGAAAAGAAAAAGCCAAAGCTTTAGATGTTAGTAGCCTAGGCGAATGGAAAAGTGTAGATATTGCTTTGACTGATTTCTCAGATGTAGTAGACTTAGCAGACGTGATTCAATTCAAGGTAGACGGAAATGGAACTGTTTTCTTTGATAATATTTATTTTCACGGTGAAACCCCTGTAGCTTCTTCTCCAGCAGCTGGTCCAGAAGCACCAACGGCTGCGGCTGAAGATGTTTTATCTATATTTAGTGATTCTTACACAGATGTAGAGGGAACTAACTTCAATCCAGATTGGGGACAAAGTACCCAAGTAACCACAGAGGTTTTAGCAGATAATTCCGTATTGAAATACACCAACCTAAACTACCAAGGAACAGAATTTACAGTACAAGATGTTAGTGCGTATAACACTATTCACCTTGATTACTGGTCTGCTGACCAAACAACGGTAGATTTCTTCTTGATTAGCAATGAACCGACTACAGAGGTTAAAAAAACTATAGCCATTACACCAGGAGAATGGAATAGTATTGATATTCCATTAAGTGAGTTCTCTCCAGTTGAATTGAATAAAGTTTTTCAATTTAAAATTGTTGGGGCAGGAACGATCTTTTTTGACAACTTTTACTTCAAAAAATAATAACAACATTTAAAATAAATACAAAAAATAGCATTAATGAAAAGAACAAATGAACCCTTAAAATCATTTTTATTTATTAATGCTATTTTTTTATTACTCTTGGCTTCTTGCGCTTCACCAGAAGAAGGAGAAGATGAGAATCTTGTTCCAGTAGCACAAGGAATTAGCCTGAGTGAACAAGATAAAATTGGACTCGTTTGGTCTGAAGAATTCGAGACCAACAGTCTCGACAATAGTACATGGACACACGACTTAGGAGACGGAAGTGCTTTTGGAATACCCGGCTGGGGAAATCAGGAAGTACAGACTTATACCGCTTCTTCGAAAAATCTGAAAATAGCCAATGGCTTTTTAACCATTACTGCTCTCAAAGAAAATCTAGATGGAAAATCCTACACTTCAGCTAGAATTAAATCTCAAAATAAATTCTCATTCAAGCACGGGCAACTAAAAGTAAGGGCTAAATTTCCCCAATCTAAAGGGACTTGGCCAGCTGTTTGGTTAATGGGTGCTAATTTAGATGCTGTAGGATGGCCCAATTGTGGTGAAATAGACCTAATAGAACAAAATGGCCAAGAAAAGAATAAAATCTTGGGAACGGTGCACTGGAAAAACACAGCAGACAACACCAATGCTAAATTTTCAGATGAAATAACTGCTGCCAATGTAGGCGAAGATTTTAAAGAATACAGGCTTATATGGAATGAAAACACCATAAAGATGTATATAGAAAGTGTCAAGTATTTTGACATAAACCTAAATGAATCACTCCCCTTTAACCAAGAATTTTTCTTGCTTTTAAATGTATCCATGGGAGGTAGTTTAGGAGGAGACATTCCGGCCAGCTTTAACCAAGACAGCATGGTCATAGATTACATAAGACTTTACGAAAACTAAGGCTATTTAGTCTTTATTATCCCGAACTCTTTTTTATAATAGTCCGCTATTGGCCCGAATGGCCCAAGCTGATGCTGCTCTGCTGAAAAGGGATCTGAATAAGGTCCATAGGGAGTAGACATGGGCTTTTTTAGGCGGTCTGGAAAGTCTGCTGATAAGGCCGCTTTTTCAGGTCTTTGCTGCTGGTTCATATAGGCTGCTACATCATAGGCTTCGTTATCTGTGAGTGTAGGGTTTTCATGACTTACACCAAAAGGCATATTGTATTTAATGAAAGAAGCTGCAGTAAGCAATCTGGTCATTCCAGCACCATTGTTATAAGTGTCATTGCCCCATAATGGCGGATACAAATATTGCCCCCCTGTCTCTTTAATACCCTGTCCATTTTTTTGGTGGCACAACACACACTGCTGCTCAAAGACCTGTGCACCATGGCTTAAATCTGCAGGACGGTTTGGCCATTCCATAGGCTTTAAACCTTTTTCCATAGCTGTGGCATACAATTCATTCCCAACATCTTTAGTGGTTTCCTTATTTAACCAGCCCAAAAAAGCCACTAAGGCTTTCATTTCTTGAGCGTTAACTTCCAAAGGCTTACCATTCATACTTCTGGTCAGGCAGCCATTAATTCGGTCTTCTATGGTGCCTATTTTATTTTCCCTACCCCTGAATTGCGGGAAACGGTCTAATACCGTATTCAATGGAATTCCAAAGGCTTTGGTGCCTTCATTGAGGTGACATGAAATACACTCTAGGTTGTTTCCGGTGGTGCGCTTAGTGGCATCGGCCACTAGTGGCCCTATAACTTTGGAGGTATTAACCAGGACCTCATACCCCAACTGTAGTGAACGGTCTTGAGTGGCATAAACTGCCGCTTGTAAATCCGTTTGGTACTCAGTAACTGGTATTGGGACATATTTTTCAGGTGCTGCGGCATTAAATAACCCTATAAAAACAAGGACTACAACACCTACATATGCCAATAAAATGACCAACAAATTCTGGGCTAGTTTTTTAATCTGCTGTTGCATACTTAAAAATAGTAATTTTTTACAAGCGAATAAATAGTATGGAAGACCAAAGGTTTTTTTCTAAAATAGCCCCTTGTTTGTCTTGATGAATACGCTGGTAACCACTCACCAAAGTGGCTTTTGGTGACAATACTGCCCTAAAACCTAGAAAGGTCCAGTTCTGGTTAAAAGTGTGGGGGAATAAGCTTTTTGTTAACATAAAAACCTCGTTAAACGTTATGAATTCAAACTTTTTCCCCAAACCTAAGATAGGTTTTCTCCACCCAAACCTAAAACGAAGCCTACCGCCAAAATCAAAATCAGATGCCGTATTTTCAATCCACCTTTGCTCTGCCCTTATCCAACCAAAAAAAGTGCTTTTCTTGTAGGGAATGGTATAAAAAACCTGCTGCCACAGATTGTGCTCCTCTAAAAAGACAGCTTGCTTTTCAGTATTTAAAAAAGAATAGCCCCCAGACAAAGTAATCTGATTGTTTAACTTCCTGACGTAAGAAGGGCGCAAAATAAACTGCTGTTGCCCACCCCAAAAATCTTTGGTCCTATAATGGGTCTCTAAACGAATGCCCTGTACAGAATCTATTTGGTAGTCTGTAAAAACCGCATTCCAAGTAAAGGTGTCTTGTGCAGAAACCAGAGATGCACTACTTAAAAAAAGTAAGCACCCTATTGCAGCTATACGAGGCAGGGCGTTTTTAAAAATAATATTAGGCATTTAGAAGTGCCTTAACCACTGTTGAAATAGTTTTCCCGTCTGCTTTACCAGCTAATTTACCACTGGCTTGGCCCATTACCTTACCCATATCCTGCATGCCCTTTGCTCCTGTTGCAGCAATAATTTCTGCAACAACTACTTTAACTTCCTCTTCTGAGAGTTGGGCGGGTAAAAACTGAGCCAATACCGCAACCTCATCTAATTCGGGTTGGGCCAAATCTTCTCTTCCTTGCTCCTTGTAGATGGCTGCTGAATCTTGACGCTGTTTTACTAATTTTTGAACAATCTTAATTTCGTCTGCCTCACTCATGGTGGCGCCTGACCCATCTGTTTGGGCCAATAATAAGGCAGATTTTATAGCTCTTAAAGAAGACAATGCCACCGTATCTTTGGCACGCATAGCTTCCTTCATTTTTGTCATTACTGCGTCTTGTAAGCTCATCCTATTTAATATTTTAGTAGTGCAAATATAAATAATAAACCCGAGAACAGTGCCTCGGGTCTATTGGGTGTAAGTGAATTGGTATTAATCTACATTATCGTGTAAGAACGAATTATTACTACGCAATTGAGAATCTTCATTAGAATCTGTGCTCAATGTAGTTCTTGAGATCTTACCCTCCGACGGGCCTTCGGACAAAGAAATACCTTGCCTTTTATAGGCGGGTTCTTTTTCTATCTCTTCGATCTTATTAATACTGTTGTTGAATTTATAATTGAAATCCCTTAATTTTCTTCTTCGCTCGTCTGCACGCTCTTTGAGTAGGGCTTCAATAGGCGCTTCCATAGGATCCAGTGCTTCTTCTTGAGGCTTTACCTTTGGAGATTCAACAATTTTCTTTTCAAAAACCATTTCTTCTTCTGGGCGCTCTTGTGTTTCGGGAGTCGCTTCTTTAGCCGTTCCTAAATGTGCCTCCAGCTCCATATAATCATCTAAGCTGTATCTTTTTTCTCCAGCAGCATTGTATTCCAGCACAGGGATTACCTCTACAGGGTCTTTAACTTCCATATCCCTAATGTCGTCTCCCAAACTAAATGTAATAGTGGGTGCTTCTTCCTCATCAGTAACTTCTTCCTTTGAGATGGGTTGTTCTAAGTAAGATTCTTCAATAGTTTCTTCTGGTGTACTAGATGAAAACGAGGGCTCCTCTACTAAAGACTCCTGTTGATTTGCATGGTCTATTGGCAAATCAAAAAGTGTATTTGTAAAATCCATCGTCTCATTTTCAGTATAGTCTTCAAAAGTTTCTTCTGCCAGTGCTGCAGAAACATCTTCTGCGTCTACTACCTCAAAATCTCCAACTAAAGGCAAGAATGAATCCTGCTTTGGCGGTGAAGAATGCAATGGCTCTTTGAAGGCTTCTACTAGGGCATAAGACACCTCCAAATCTAAAATCGCTTGGGTAGTAGGCACCAAAGGATCTGCTTCTTTTACAGAGGCGCTTTGTTCATCTTCCTCCATATCAAGGGTGTGAACCACCACTTGATCACTCGCTTTAGACGGCACTTCTTCTAACGGATCTAATGATTGAAAAGAAGGTTTTTCTGGCGTGAGATTTATAGCCGCACGCTGCTCTTCTTCTAAGGTGTGAATGATTTTTTTAGATTCTGTATTGACAATATTATTTTGTTGTTCTTGATCAAATCCAGTGGCAATAACAGTTACCGAAATAGCTTCTCCCAAGGCACTGTCCTCTCCAACACCCATAATTATATTAGCGCTATTTCCAGCCTCTGACTGAATGTATTCATTAATCTCCCCAATTTCATCTATGGTAATCTCTTGGCTTCCAGACACAATGAGCAACAACACATTTTTAGCTCCCGTAATTTTATTATCGTTTAAGAGCGGTGAATCTAAGGCCTTAGAAATGGCTTCATGTGCCCTACCGGAGCCAGATGCTTGAGAAGATCCCATAATCGCTGTACCAGAATTGGCCAATACAGTTTTGGCATCTCTAAGGTCAATATTCTGAGTGTAGTGGTGAGTAATTACCTCAGCAATTCCTTTAGCTGCAGTTGCCAATACCTCGTCTGCTTTTGAAAAACCAGCTTTAAAGCCTAGATTCCCATAAACCTCTCTAAGTTTATTGTTGTTAATGATAATTAGCGAATCTACTTGGGAACGCAGATTTTCAATCCCTTTTTGGGCTTGTTCAGAACGCATTTTCCCTTCAAACTGAAAAGGAATAGTCACAATACCAACGGTTAAAATATCCAATTCTTTGGCTTGTTTGGCAATCATTGGAGCTGCACCAGTTCCTGTGCCACCACCCATTCCAGCGGTAATAAACACCATTTTAGTCGTGGTGTCTAACATGGCTTTAATGTCTGTCATACTCTCCAAAGCAGACTGCTCTCCCACCTCTGGGTTAGCGCCTGCGCCAAGACCTTCTGTAAGCGAAAGTCCTAATTGAATTTTATTCGGTACTGGAGAGTTTTGTAATGCCTGTGCGTCTGTATTACACACCACAAAGTCAACCCCGTTAATACCGGACTGGAACATGTGGTTAATCGCATTACTACCCCCGCCGCCAACGCCAATGACTTTAATTACGTTGCTTTGGTTTTTTGGAAGGTCAAATGCGATGCTGTCAAATTCGCTGTGATCACTCATAAATTTGGGTTCTTATATTTTTGGTATTTTATTCTGCGTTGTCTAAAAAATCTTTCAATTTCTCTGACCATTTGTCAAAGATGTTTTTTCTTGGGGCTTTGTCCTTTTCTGGCGCCTTCTCAGCTGGTGCTGCTTCAGAAACCTCTTCTTGAATTTCTTCTGCGGCTATCTCTTGATGCGGTTTGCGCTTCGCATCTGAAGCCACCGCACTCATTAATAATCCTACCCCCGTAGCGTATAATGGCGAAGCAATTTCTTCTTCAGAATCTCCTGCAAGGTGCTCGTTGGGATACCCAATTCGGGTATCCATCCCGGTAATGTATTCTACCAGTTGCTTGAGGTGCTTTAACTGACTTCCCCCTCCTGTAAGCACTATGCCACCAATGAGTTTCTTCTTCTGTTCCTCGTGGCCGTAATTTTTAATTTCCACATAGACCTGCTCTATAATTTCTACGACTCTTGCGTGAATAATTTTAGAAAGATTCTTCAGGGTAATCTCTTTTGGATCCCTTCCTCTCAATCCTGGTATAGAGACAATTTCATTGTCTTTGTTCTCTCCTGGCCAAGCAGATCCAAACTTTATTTTTAAGAGTTCTGCCTGCTTTTCAATAATCGAGCAGCCTTCTTTTATATCTTCTGTAATGACGTTACCCCCAAATGGAATCACGGCAGTATGGCGTATAATACCATCTTTAAAAATGGCGAGATCCGTAGTACCTCCCCCTATATCTATGAGTGCCACACCGGCTTCTTTTTCTTCCTGACTCAAGACTGCATTGGCAGAAGCTAGAGGCTCTAAGGATATTTCTCCCAGATTTAGACCTGCACTCTTAATGCAACGAACTATATTTTTTATAGAAGAAACCTGTCCTACAACCACATGGAAATTAGCTTCTAAACGCCCACCATACATACCCATAGGCTCCTTTATTTCTGCCTGACCGTCTACCTTAAACTCTTGAGGTAGTACGTGAATAATTTCCTCTCCTGGAAGCATCACTAATTTATACACCTGGTTGCAAAGGTTGTCTACGTCTTCATAACCAATCACTTCTTCTGAATTGGCACGCGTAATATAATCTGAGTGTTGCAGCGAACGAATGTGTTGCCCGGCTATTCCCACAGATACCGTATCTATTTTCAAGCCAGAATCCGTTTCTGCCTGTTGCACCGCTTGTTGAATAGACTCAATGGTTTGTGTAATATTATTCACTACACCTCTGTGTACCCCCAAACTTTTAGATTTCCCAATACCGAGAATTTCTATTTTACCATACTCGTTCTCCTTCCCAATAATGGCTACGATCTTTGTAGTTCCAATATCTAAGCCAACAGAATAATTTGTCTCTTTCATCTGAGTATTATTATTTTTTGGTGGCAACCACCTGATTTTTAAACCTCACATCTACCAAAGAATAGCTTTGGAGACTATTGTCTTTTAGAGCTTTATTGTAAAAAGCCTTAAAATTAGAAGTCTTTTCTTGAAGTGCTGTTGCTGCTCCAAGACGAACCTCAAATAGATCTAACCTACACTGCAACATATAGTCTTGATCTTTAATCACTCTAATTCCCACAATATTCTTTTTCAAGAAAACATCTCGGGACACAAATTCAATTATTTTATGACAATCAGATAAACTTACCTCAGAGATATTCCCACTAATAATGGGTACCCTGGCAGAGTGAAACTCAGAAAGTGGCATAGCCATTCCGCGAGTATCTAGGTAATAAACAGAATCCGTTACCACCCTAGCTTCTGGTGTTCTCTGTGTAAGCAAGGCCCTAAGTACCCCATCTACAGTCATATAAACTGTGGCATTCTGAAGCATAGGGTCTTCATTGAGCCACTGCTCAATTCTATTCAAAGCTACTTTATCTTTTGGGGCTTTAAAAGCCCCTTTCTGTTTAACTATTAACATTTTATTAACCGCCTCATAGGTGGTATACAAATTATCATTCCCAATAAATTTTAAGTCAATATCAGTGATTATTCTTCGCTCATTTCTGTAATTAGTAAAAGCGTATAGGCCCACCAAAACAAAGCAGAGGAGAAGCATTTGAAACACCTTTAATACTCTTTTCATAGCAAAGCTTTTTTAAAATGAACCACTTGTTTTCCTATATCCCCTGCCCCCAAACTCACCAAGACCTCTGGAGGATTTTCTTCAAGGTTTTTTAATACCTCAGCTACGCTCAATTTTGATTTTTTCTTTGAACTGATCAAACCGAGTAACCACTCGGAGGTTATCCCTTCAATAGGTTGCTCTCTGGCCGGATAAATATCCAATAAGAAAAGACTGTCAAACTGAGACAAACTGGCCGCAAATTCATGGGCAAAATCTTGGGTGCGCGAATACAAATGCGGTTGAAAAATGGCGGTGATTTTTTTATTTGGATACTGCGCCCTCAATGTTTGGTATATGGCGTTTATAGCCGTTGGATGGTGGGCATAGTCATCTACATAAACCCTATCTGGTGTATTAATCTCATATGAAAAACGCCTGGAAATTCCCTTAAAGCCCGACAATGCTTTAATTAAACCATGAGCAGGCACCCCCTGAGAATAAGCCATAGCAAAAGCCACAAGCGCATTGAGCACATTGTGCTTGCCTGGCATAGGAAATAAGACCTCTTTAAAAGTTTCCCTAGGAGTATGAATATTAGCCAAAGTCTGACCAGAGACTACTTTTAAATCCGAAATATAATAATCTGAGCTCTCTCGCTCCCCATAGCTAATTCCCGGAATATCCAGGTCCTCATGGACAAACAAATGCGCTCTCAACGGAACAAGCGCTGCAAAGGAATGGAAACTATCTTCAAGTGCTTTGGCTGACTTGTAAATATCTAAATGATCTGCATCTGTAGAAGTAATACAAGCTACATTAGGAGATAAATTCAAGAACGACCTGTCAAACTCGTCTGCCTCTACCACGGTAATTTCAGTGTCTTTAAGTAATAAATTACTGCCAAAATTATGTGCTATACCTCCCAAAAAAGCGGTGATATTCACGCCTGAGGCGTCTAGCAAATAAGCCAGCAAAGCAGAGGTAGTTGTTTTTCCATGGGTACCAGCTACCGCATAGCAGAAGCTCAATTCAGTAGTTTCTCCCAATAAAACAGCCCTTTTAACCATAGTAAAGTCATTGGTTTTAAAATAAGAAAACCAATCGCTGCTTTGCGGAACTGCAGGTGTATAGATCACTTTAGTGACAGCAGAACTATTGAATTCTTTTGGCAACAGCGCACTGTTGTCCTCATAAAATACCCTAATTCCTAATGACTCTAAAGATTTTGTAATATCTGACTCATTCAGGTCATAACCCAATACACAAAAACCCTTTAGGGCGAAATACTTAGCCAAGGCCGACATTCCTATGCCGCCTATTCCCAAAAAAAAGTATGTGTCTACAGTATTATTCATTGATACGATTGTTCAAAATTCAATCCCGTGAATGTTGTATTAAAATGCTTGAACAGTATTTTTTAATGCTCTTTTATGACTAAAGTCCATGCCTTTGAATGGCGGTTTAAACATATTTTTTGCTTGTTGGTTTATTTTGGGTGTTTCTCGATAATTTTACTAATTGCCTTCACAATAGTGTCGGATGCATTGGGCTTGGCCATTTTTCGCATGGCCTCTCTCATAGAGGATTGAAGCGCCAAATCTTTGGTGACACTTTCAAATACTCCTTGGAAATTATTTTCTAAGTCTGCCTCTTTTATCATTTTACCCGCACCCATAGCAACAACCGCTGCTGCATTTTTTGTTTGGTGGTCTTCAGCCACGTTAGGCGATGGTATCAATAGGGCTGGTTTCCCCACAAGCATTAATTCAGATACGGCACCTGCGCCTGCCCTTGAAATTACATAGTCCGCAGCAGTATAAGCTAGTGGCATATTTGAAATAAAATCAAATAACTGCACCTTATCCGACTGGAATCTATTGTATTCATCGTAATACAAAGCGCCACATTGCCACAACAATTGAATTCCTTGACGGTCAAAATAAGGCAATTGGCTGGCTATAAATGCATTGATTCTTTTGGCCCCTAAACTCCCTCCAAGTACAAATAATACTGGAAGATTGGGCTGAAGCTTAAATTCCATTAAGCCCTTTTCTTTTGGAGGCAATTCATACTGAATACCTGCTCTTATTGGATTGCCTGAATACACTAGGGTATTTTCTGGAAAATACTTTTCCATATTTGGGTAAGCCACACAAATAGCCTTTGCTTTTTTGGAGAGCCATTTATTGGTCACTCCTGCGTAAGAATTCTGCTCTTGAATTAGGGTTGGGAATCCCAACCACTGAGCCATTTTAAGCAAAGGGGCAGAGGCATAGCCTCCGGTACCAATCACCAAATCTGGCCTAACACGCAATAGAATAAAAAAAGACTGCCAAAAACTCCACAGTAATTTGAAAGGAAAAACAAGCAAAGCGACAGATACTTTTCTAGACAGTCCAGAAATCCAAAGCCCTTTAATCGCGTATCCGGCCTCTGGAACTTTTTTCATTTCCATTTTTCCTTTAGCCCCTACGAACAAAAATGACGCATTGGGATAAGCCTTTTCTAGGCCTTGAGCAATGGCAATAGCAGGATAAATATGACCTCCTGTTCCGCCTCCAGACAATATGAATTTATAGCTGCTCACTTAATATTTCTAAAGGGTTTGTGGTTTCTTCTGTAACTGCTTCCGGTGCCGTATGAGCCTTTTTATTACTCGCACTTAGTATTATACCTAAGGCCAAACAAGTCATCCAAATAGAGGTTCCACCACTACTGATAAGCGGCAAGGTTTGCCCAGTCACTGGCAATAGAGACACGGCCACCCCCATATTAATAAAAGCCTGAAATACAATAGGTAGACCAACCCCTAGAGCGATGAGTTTAGCAAAAAAAGTAGGTGCCCCATTGGCTATAACTATGATCCTAATGAGTAAAAACAAGTATAGACCCAAAATAATAAAGCCTCCAATCATACCGTATTCCTCAATAATAATGGCAAAAATAAAATCCGATGAGCTCTGAGGTAAAAAGTTTTTCATCACGCTTTTTCCTGCCCCTAATCCAAAAACACCTCCGGTTGCAATGGCAATTTTAGCACGCTCTACCTGATAATCTGCCTCGGTAATTTCATCTGAAGAAAAATTTTCAATACGACTCATCCAAGTGTCTACCCTATTGGGAAAAAGCCCAGGAAAAGCCTTTGCAGTCATGACAAACAATGCGCCCATAACCAAACCCGTCGTGGCTATCCCTAAAAGGTATTTAAACGGGTAGCCCCCAATAAAACAAAGCATCATGACCATGGAAAAAAGAATAGCAGCGGTAGAAAAATTGGCTGGAAAAACTAAAGCAACTACACTAAAAACTGGCAACCACAAGGGCAGTATAGATTCTGTAAATCGAATTGATTGGTCTTTAATTTTAGACAGGTACCTCGCTATATAGACCATTAAAACCACCATGGCCAAAGTAGAAGTCTGAAAACCTATAGAAGTAAAGGGAATTTTAATCCACCTACTGGCATTGGCTCCATCAATGGTACTTCCTTGTGCCAAGGTGTATGCCAATAACAGCAAAACTACAGGCATTCCTATGAGGGAAAGTCCCTTAAAAAAATGGGTGGGTATTTTATGTATTCCAAACATAATGACAAAACCCATACCAAGTAAAAATGCATGCTTGGCCAAGTGACCTATGGCCGTACCATTTTGCACCACATTTTCTAAGTTACCACTGGCACTGTACACAGGTAAGAAGGATATTAGCGCCAACAGCGCTACTACCGCCCACATAGCTTTATCTCCTTGTATGTTTTTGAATATGCCCAATCTTATAAATTTTTTACAGCAGCTTTAAACTGATCTCCTCTGTCTTCATAATTTTTAAATAAATCAAAACTCGCACAGGCTGGAGACAACAAAACCGTCTCGCCTTTTTCTGCAATTTTATACGCTATTTTAACGGCCTCCTCCATAGAAGTTGTTTCTACCAATATATCAGTGGCCTTTGAAAAGACTGATTTTAGGGTGTTGTTATCTGTTCCCAAGCAAATAATTGCTTTCACCTTCTCTCTAACCATAGACATTAATGGCATATAGTCATTTCCTTTGTCTACCCCTCCAACAATCCAAACCATAGGTGTTTTAACACTGTCTAACGCATAGAAAGTGGCGTTGACATTGGTTGCTTTTGAGTCGTTAATATAAGTGACATGTTGGATCTTAAGTACTTTTTCTAAACGATGTGGCGCTCCTTGGAAATGTTGCACACTATTGCGTATGGTTTCTTTTCTTATCTGAACCAAGGCTGCTGCTGCGGAAGCTGCCATGGTATTTTTAACGTTATGAGTGCCCTCTAAGGCCAATGTATTGATCTGCATGCTAAATGATTTTTGGTCCAATGCTATTTCTATATTCTCGCCTTTTTGACAGGCGCCATTATTAATTATTTTTTGTGTACTAAATGGAATTCTTTTTCCGGTTTCGGGAAACTGAGCCAAAGCGGCTCCAATCACCTCGCAATCTGCGTCATAGATTAAATAATCCGTAGGCAATTGATTCATTGATATACGAAATTTTGCCGCTGTATAACGATCCATATCATAGCCGTATCGGTCCAAATGATCTGGGGATATATTGGTGATTACAGCGATATGCGGCCTAAAATTTTCAATGTTATCCAATTGAAAACTACTGAGCTCTAATACATAGTAATCTATCTTTTTAGCCTCTGGCAAATGGGCTTCATACACGAGTTTCGCAAAGCTTAGGCCAATATTACCACCCATAGCGACCAATTTCCCGTCTGACTTTAAAATATGATGGGTCAGCATGGTCGTGGTGGTTTTGCCATTGCTGCCAGTAATACCTATCAGCACAGCGTTGGTGTAACGAGCGGCAAATTCCACCTCATCAATCACCGAGATACCTTTCCGGCGCAATGCACAAACCAAGGGTACCGTATCAGGAATACCAGGACTTTTTACCACAAGATCTGCTGCCAAAATAGCGGTGTCACTGTGTCCATTTTCCTCCCAAGGAATCTCATTTTGTATAAGAACATTTTTAAAGGCAGCTTGAATGGTGCCATGATCAGACACCAGTACACGGTACCCTTGTTGCTGTCCCAAAAGGGCGGCACCAACACCACTCTCCCCTGCCCCTAAAACTGCTAGAAATTTCATTATCTCAGTTTTAAGGTTACAATGGTTAATACGGCTAATAATATCCCCACAATCCAAAATCTGCTCACGATTTTACTCTCATGATAGCCCAATTTCTGATAATGGTGGTGCAATGGTGACATGAGGAAAATGCGTACCCCTTCACCTAATTTTTTCTTGGTGTATTTAAAATAGCCCACCTGCAACATCACAGAGAGCGACTCGGCGAAAAAGACGCCGCACAAGAGCGGAATAAGTAACTCCTTCCTAATAATAATGGCAATAACTGCAATGATTCCACCAATAGTCAAGCTACCTGTATCGCCCATAAAAACTTGAGCTGGAAAGGCATTATACCATAAAAAGCCAACCAGTGCACCTACAAAAGCAGCAATAAACACGACCAATTCGCCTACCCTAGGGATAAACATAATATCTAAGTAGTCAGAGAAAATAACATTCCCTGAAATCCAAGCAAATACCCCCAAGGTAACAGCAATAATAGCAGAGGTTCCCGCAGCCAAACCGTCTATACCGTCGGTGAGATTTGCGCCGTTAGAAACTGCAGATACTATAAAAATGACTACTGGAATAAAAATGAGCCAAGCGTATTTCTCTGCACCCTCACCCGCCCAAGAAATCCAATTGCTATACTCTAATTCGTTGTTTTTTGTAAATGGTATAGTGGTTTTAGTAGACTTTATTTCAGGTCCTAAAAAACGACTCTTCACCACTTCTGTTTTTGGTACCGCAACCGCCTCTTTCATAGTAACGCCTGGATGAAAATACAAAGTAGCTCCAACGATAAGTCCAAGAACTACTTGCCCTAAGACTTTAAAAACACCTTTTAAACCAGCCTTGTCTTTTTTAAAGATTTTAATGTAATCATCTACAAAGCCTATTGCACCCATCCAAAGTGTAGTTACGATGAGTAACACAATATAAATCTCGGCTAATTTAGCGAAGAGAAAAACAGGAACTAAAGTAGCTATAATGATAATTAAGCCACCCATAGTTGGAGTACCAGCTTTTTGTTTTTGACCAGCCAAACCAAGATCTCTAACGGTCTCACCTATTTGTTTTAACTGAAGGTATTCAATGATCTTTTTTCCAAATACTGTTGCAATTAATAGAGAAGTAATAATGGCCAATGAAGCCCTGAAGGTTAAAAAACCAAACAGACTGGCCCCCGGAAATTGGTATTGCTTTTCTAAAAATTCAAATAAATAATACAACATAGTACTGCGCTTGTATTGGATTAGGTTATTGGTCTAAGAGGTCTAAATGATTTTTTACAATTTCGTAGTCATCAAAAGGGGTTTTAACACCTTTAATGTCCTGATACTTTTCATGTCCTTTTCCTGCGATTAAAATAATATCCTTTGAAGTGGCCATCATACAAGCGGTTTTAATTGCTTGTTTTCTATTCTCAACAACCAAAACTTTTTTTATATCTACGGGGGAAACACCCGCCTCCATCTGTTCAATAATGTCCATAGGCGTCTCAGATCTAGGGTTGTCAGAAGTGAGAATTACGGTATCGCTCTTTTCTGCTGCTATTGCCCCCATTAAAGGGCGCTTTCCTTGATCCCTATCTCCTCCACACCCCACTACAGTAATGAGTTTTTCATTTTTTGTCCTGATCTGGCCTATCGTTGTTAATATATTATCTAAAGCATCTGGCGTATGGGCATAATCCACAATAGCCGTAATCTGGCTTTTAGAAATAAAATACTGAAACCTTCCCGCTACATTCTCCAGCGTACTAATATGCTGAAGCACTTCTAGCTTGTTTAATCCCAAAAGGCTTGCCGTGGCGTAAATTGCCAAAACATTGTAAGCATTAAACTGGCCTAAAAGTGTGGTCCAAACTTCTTGTTGGTCAATCTTAAGCAATTGACCTGAAAACTGATTCTCTAATATTTGCACCTTAAAATTTGCTACCCCTTTCATCCCATAGCTCATTTTTTTAGCCTTAGTGTTTTGCAGCATAAATAGGCCATTCTTATCATCTGAATTCACTAGAGCAAATGCCGTGGCTGAAAGTCCGTCAAAAAGCAGTTTTTTGGTGTCTCTGTAATTGGCAAAAGTCTTGTGGTAATCTAAATGATCTTGACTTAGATTGGTAAAAACAGCGCCTTCGAAAGTCAATCCCTTAGTACGCATTTGTGCAATCCCATGAGAGCTTACCTCCATGAAACAGTAAGAAAGTCCCTCTGTGACCATTTCTTGTAAGTAGGCATTAATGGTCCACACGTCTGGTGTTGTGTGGGCTGTTTCATAAGCCTTCTCCCCAACTAAAATTTTAATTGTAGAGATGAGTCCTGAAGGATATCCAGCTTTAGTAAACAAAGTATATAACAAGCTGGAAACAGTGGTTTTACCGTTTGTACCAGTTACCCCAATGAGTGAAAGTTTTTTAGACGGATGGTCAAACCAATTCGCAGCCATAACGCCTAAAGCCTCCTGACTATTGGGCACTACTACATAAGTCACCTCAACATCAGTAGTACTAGGTAGGACTTCGCAAACTATAACAGTAGCGCCATTTTCAATAGCTGTTTCAATATAATCATGCCCATTTACCTGAACTCCTTTTGTGGCGACAAAAAGCGAGTGAGGCCCAACTTTGCGAGAATCAAAATATACACTCTGCACTTCTTTAATCGTGCTACCTTGCAACTGATTTATAGAGACGCCGTATAATATGTCTTTTAACACCTTCATGAGCGAGATAATTTTAGGGCTACTTTAGTGCCTTTTTCAATAAGCACTCCCACATTCATAGATTGGCTCACTACCTGGCCATGACCATATACTTCCACCTCACAACCTAAGTTCTCTAATAAAGCCACAGCGTCCATACCAGACATTCCCTTTACGTCTGGAATGGTCTGGCTCGAATGCCCTAGCCTAATTTTATAATTTTCAAAAGATTCATTAACAGCTAAAGAGGCAACCGCCTCTTGAGCCACTTGCACTTCCATAAGTTTAGACGTATACATTTTTTGTGCAATGGCCTTAAAAACAGGCCCAGAAACATCTGCCCCGTAATAGCCTACAGATTTATCTGGTTCGTGTATGACTACAATACAAGAATACTCTGGATTGTCTGCTGGAAAATAGCCCGAAAAAGTGGAGATATATTTTAATTTGTTTGGGTCTCCTGAAGTGTAATCTTTTTGACAAGTACCTGTTTTGCCAGCCATTGAAAAATTCGGATCATACAAACCATGGCCTGTACCTCCTTTTTTTTCCACTATATCTTTTAAAATTTGTTTTACCTGAGCTACAGTCTCTTTGGAACATATGGAAGGGTTAATGACTGTTTTACCAAAACGCTTCTCTACAATACCCCTTTTTCTTATTTCTTTGATCAATCTGGGCTTGACCATTTCTCCATTATTGGCAATAGCGTTGTAAAAAGTAAGGGTTTGTAAGGGAGTCAAAGACACCTCATACCCATGAGACATCCATGCCAAAGAGACCCCGGACCACCCTTTATCTCCAGGATATCTAATCACAGGATTTCCCTCTCCCAAAACAGGAAGCCCTAGCTTTTCATGTAGATTCATATTGCGCAAACGATCTACATAATCACTAGGCCTGTCTTTATAATTTTCGTGTATGAGTTTGGCAAATGCTGTATTAGAAGAAACCTTTAATGCCTTTGCTACAGAAATCTGTCCATAACCACCATTTTTAGAGTCGTTAACTGTCCTGTCATAAACCCTGTATTTACCTCGCTCAGTATCTATTACAGTTGCGGTGTCTACAATCTTGTCTTCTAATGCCACGACCAAAGACATGAGCTTAAAAGTAGATCCTGGCTCATGAGACTCACCTATAGCGTAATTAAGCCTTTCATAATAGTGCCCATTGGCATTTCTTCCTAAATTTGAAAGCGCCTTTATTTCTCCTGTTTTAGTTTCCATCACTACTACAGTACCGTGGTCTGCTTTGTATTTTTCTAACTGAGTCAATAGCGCATGGTGTGCTATATCTTGAATATTAATATTAATTGTAGTGACAACGTCTGCACCCTCTTCCGGCTCTTTTAGATTGCTGGTCCCTATTGGTTTCCACTGACCTTTAGCTATTTTTTGCTTTAGACGCTTGCCTGCTACGCCTTTTAAATAATCATCAAAAGCACCTTCTAAACCTACTCGAGTGATATTTCCTTTAGCATCTGAACTCACAAATCCCACACTCCTTGCTGCCATCTCTCCGAGCGGGTGCTCTCTGACTGTTTTTTGAGTCACTACAAAACCACCCCTATAAGGCCCTTTTGAAAACAATGGAAAAGATTTAATTCGTTTGTAAGACTCGTAGCTTAAATTAGAAGCTATTAAGGCATACCTGTTTTTATTGGCTCTTGCTTTTCTGAGCTTTTGCTCAAAATCATTTGCCGGCTTTTGAAGCAACACCCCAAGAGAATCTGAAAGTGCAACAAGATTCGTTTCAAAATCCTTAGGCGCTACAGTTACCGCGTCAAATCTAATCTCATATCTGGAAACAGACGTAGCTAATAAACTACCGTCGTCTGAATACAAGCTCCCCCTACTGGGTTCAATTGTTACAATTTTTTCAGTCCTTTCTAAAGCGAGTTTTCTGTATTTAGCGCCATCCGAAACTTGAGTCTTAACCAGAGAAGCGCCAATAGCAATGGAGAACACCACCAAAAGGGCTACCACTACATACAGACGTGTTAAAATTTGTTTCTCTCGCACTTTTATTATTTTTTATTCGTTGTTTTTACTACAATTTTCACTGCTGGATTATCTGGAGGATAGATCCCTAATACTGCTACTTTTCTGGCCACACTAGTCTCTAATTGAGCACGCTGCAGTCTTGATCTAAGTCCTACATATTCATTCTTTAAAGCTTTCACTTCCTGACTTAGACGAGCAATCTCATACACTTTGCGCTCAGATTCATGCGCAGCACTTATCATGAGTGCACCTAAAACTGCTAGATAAATAAAAAAACGCCAGTGTTTTGGAGCGTCGTCTCCAATAAGAAAAGAACCTTTTAAAATATTAAGCAGCGATTTTCTCACTTTTTTTCAAGGGTATTGTTTGGTTTTTCTGCCACCCGAAGCTTAGCACTCCGAGAGCGGGTATTTAAACGTTGCTCTTCTTTTGAGGGTATTTGCAAGCCACCTACCTTTTTTAAAGGCACCTCAAAACGACCAAAAACATCTTTCTCTGGCTCTCCTTCAAATTGCCCTGCTCGAATAAAGCGTTTCACCAATCTATCTTCTAAAGAATGGTAGCTCAACACGCTTAATCGACCTCCAGGCAATAGGAGATCTGGGACTTGCATTAAAAATTCTTTGATCACTTGGATCTCTTGATTTACCTCAATTCTAATAGCCTGGTAAATAGGAGCCAATACTTTAGCGTCATTAAATCCTTTTAAAAAAGGAGCTAAAGCCTCCTTTAGCTGTGCAGTGGTCTCAATAGACTGGCTTTCTCTGTATGAAATAATCGCTGTTGCTATGGCTTTTGAATTACGCAAGTCTCCGTATTGAAAAAACATATTTGCCAGATCATCATGGGCATAGGAACCCACTACTTCTTTTGCCGTAAGCACAGCATTCTGATTCATTCGCATATCTAAGTCCCCCTCAAAGCGCGTAGAAAAACCTCTTGAGCCCTCGTCGAACTGATGAGAAGACACACCAAAATCTGCTAAAATTCCATTCACTTGCTTAATGCCGTGAAAACGCAAAAATTGCTTAATGAATCTGAAATTTTCTGGAATGAGGGTGAATCGGGTATCGGCCAATGTATTGGCCAAAGCATCTTTATCCTGATCAAAAGCAAACAAACGTCCCTGTGGACCAAGCTGTCGCAATATCTCTTTGCTATGTCCTCCGCCACCAAATGTAACGTCTACATAAACCCCATTGGGATCTATGGCCAAACCTGCCACAGTTTCCTGTAGCATAACTGGATTATGATAGGCTGTTTTCTCCATCTCCCATGACTTCTTCTGCCAGACTTACAAAGTCCTGCGCTGTTTCCTCTAATACATTTTCATATTGTGCTTTGTCCCAAATTTCTATGATATTGATTGCCGCACTCAACACCACTTCCTGGCTTATTTGCGCAATACCTATTAAATTCTTTGGAATAAGCAAACGACCACTACCGTCTACCTCTACTACTTTTACTCCCGCAGTAAACCTTCTAATAAAATCGTTGTTCTTTTTTACAAATCGGTTTTTCTCATTCATCTTCTCCATCAACAATTGCCATTCAGCCATGGGATACAACTCAAGACAATCTCTAAAAACCGCTCTCTTAATGACAAATCCTTCTTTCAAAATAGGAGTCAATTGCGACTTTAACGCAACAGGAAGCATTACCCGCCCTTTTACGTCTGCCTTGCAATCATATGTACCTATTAATGAGACCACTATCTGTGCTGATTTTAATTAATAAGTTCAAATATAAAGGATTTTTTCCCACTTTTTACCACATTCTACCACTTTGTTAATAAGTTCTCTTAACTTGGCTCAAAAAAAAGATTAATGTCCATATTCCATCACGCATCTTGAGCCTTTAAAAAGAAGCTATTGGTATTTAAATGAAATGCCTATATTTGCCAACTTAGGCGTAAACAAAGTCATGACATACCCAATAATCAAAGACGGAAAATACCAATACGTATCCTTAGGAGAGGGCGCACCTATAGTCATTTTACATGGACTCATGGGCGGGCTCAGCAACTTTCAAGGGGTCATGGATTACTTCCCTGAGAAAGGTTATAGGGTCATTGTCCCTGAATTACCTATTTACGACATGCCGCTCTTAAAGACTACCGTTAAAAGCTTTGCCATTTACGTAGATGAGTTTTTAAGGCATTTAAACCTAAAAGAAGTGATTCTTGTTGGGAATTCATTAGGCGGTCATATTGCCTTATTAGAGACCAAGATGAATCCTGAGATTGTTAAAGGCTTAGTAATTACAGGAAGCTCTGGCCTTTACGAAAGTGCCATGGGCGACGGATACCCTAAAAGAGGAGACTACGAGTTTATCAAGAAAAAAGCAGAGGAGGTTTTTTATGATCCTGCAGTGGCAACAAAAGAAATTGTAGATGAAGTTTTTGCTACTGTCAATGACAGGGTAAAACTGGTAAAAACCTTGGCCATTGCTAAGAGTGCCATTAGACATAATATGTCTAAGGATTTACCACTAATGAAAACACCTACTTGTATTATTTGGGGAAGGAACGACGGCGTGACTCCTCCGAATGTTGCAGATGAATTTAATGCATTACTTCCAAATTCAGATTTATTTTGGATCGAAAAATGTGGTCATGCTCCCATGATGGAACACCCAGACACCTTCAATACAATATTGGAGAACTGGCTAGTATCTAGAGGCTTTTAGCCCTAGTATTGCGCCAATTATTACACAGAAAAAAGCATCCATGAAAATTACTTCAGCAGAATTTATAATGAGCAACGCTCATGTAGAAAAATGCCCAAAGGATCCTATTCCTGAATACGCCTTTATTGGGCGTTCAAATGTGGGGAAATCTTCATTGATCAATATGCTTACCTCAAAAAAGAGTTTAGCAAAAACCTCTGGAAGACCCGGAAAAACACAGCTAATTAACCACTTTAAGATTAATCAAAATTGGTTTTTAGTAGATTTACCTGGGTATGGATACGCCCGTGTTTCTAAAAAAGACAAAAAAACCTTTCAAAAATACATTACCGAGTACTTCCTAAAACGCACACAACTTGTTTGTGCCTTTGTACTAGTAGATATTAGACATGAGCCACAACCTGTAGACCTTGATTTTATGAGGTGGATGGGGGAAAACGAAATTCCTTTTTGCATTATTTTCACCAAAGCAGACAAATTAAAACCTGCCGTAATAGAAGCCAATACAAAAGCCTATAGCGATAAGTTAACGGAAGAAATTTTCGAAATAGCCCCAGAGCACTTTATTACCTCATCTTCTAAGCATTTAGGGAAAGAGGAATTACTGGGATATATACATACTATAAACGAGCAGTTCTTTAAAGCTCAAAAGTAATAGCTGGCTTTATTAAGGCCCCATTTACATAATCGTGAAGCGCATCTAATCAACGCTTTTTATTTAAAAAACTTAGCTTAAGATCCTTTTTTGATCTCGAGCTTTTCTGCAAAATAATCAGAGAAATCTCTCATAGTTGCTGTCATTTTTTCATCTTGAGTGGCTTTCAGGAAAGTGTCTGACATAGCCACTAAAGTTTGATGAAAAAATATTTTCATTTCATCTACTGGCATATCTTTAGTCCAGAGGTCTATCTTGAGAGACTCCTTGTTCACACTATCCCAAACTGAAAGCATCATGGCTTTGGCGTCTTCTTTGTCTACACCTCCGTCTTCTGCAGTCCATTGCAATTTTTCAGGAACCTTATTCTCATCTAAAGTAACTTTTAAAATAATTTCTGAAGTGTGTGTTTTTTGACTCATTTCTTAGGTTTATAAGAAGCTTCTCTCAATAAATCTATCGCAGAAACTTCAAGGAGTTTTAATAAATTTTTATCGTGTTTTTCGTAATACGCTTTGACCATTTGAAACCCTATAAATTGTCCAATTCTAGGGGAAGATTCTCGGTCTAGAACTAACTGAAATTTAGAAAATGGTGCTGGGAACAAAAAGCGGTACTCCAAATCAGTATCTGTACTGTAAAGGTATTCACGTTCTAAAAAATAACGCCAAACCTGCGCTTCATTTTCCACAGCCCATTGGTATTGCGCTTCAGTGTACTTTAAATGCTGGGCCTCAGTCGCATGGGGCCAAACCAGGCTTTGAAGTAATACTTTTTTGCCCTCATAAACCATTTTATCTAAGAAATACCCATTGTTATCCAGCGCAACAAGAGGGGCTACTAAAGCAGCAGAAAAATCAGTCAGAATGTATCTGGCATCTAAATCTTGTTTTACATAATGGGGAAATGTCTTATAATACTCGTGATCAGGTCCCAAATAATGGTCTAATGCAATGAGCCACATGCTGTCTGTAACCACTACCCTATTTTGAATGTCTAAGCCAGAAGTCAAAGTACTCAAGGTATATACTTTAGGCAAATAAAAGGCTTGATTAGACTCAGTCTTTAGGGAAATAAACAGCAGCTTAAAGTGTGCGTTCAAATGAGACAATTCACTGGTAGTCTCGGTAAACTCTCCAAAAACACGACTTATCTCTTTAGAAATTTGTTTTTCAACACTGTCTTTTAATTTGAATTCCCAAATACTATCGGGAGTTTGCTGTGGAAAAAAGAAAGGATACTTGTCCTTTAATCGATTGAGATCTGACACATCACTCGCTCCAAACTCAAGATCAAATCGATCAATTTCTAAGACTTTTTCCAATGCCTTTACATCACTTTCAAGCCGATGGTCTTTACGGCAAGAAAACAAAAAAAAAGTACAGATAAACCCCAGGATTACACCGTAGGAAAAAGAATTGGTCTTTTGCTTTAATATTCTCAAAGTAGGACTTAATTTTATGGCTCAAAGTTAGTCGTTTTAAAACAAATCCAAGCTTTATGCAGACAGAAAAAATAATTGATCACATTGTAAATTGGCTCAAAGAATACGCTCATAAATCTGGTTCAAAAGGCTTTGTTATTGGAGTCTCTGGCGGAATTGATTCTGCAGTAACGGCTACCCTCTGTGCCAAAACAGGTCTACCCCTGCTATGCCTACACATGCCTATTCATCAAGCAGAAAACCAGCTAAACAGAGCTAATAATCACGTGAACTGGTTGCAAAAAAATTATTTGAATGTTTCTGTAGAATCCGTAGCACTCACTCCTGTTTTTGACAGCTTAGTAACAGCATTCCCAGCCGTAAAAAATGAAGAAGAGCGATTTATGAGCCTCGCCAACACTAGAGCACGACTTAGAATGACAAGCCTCTATTACTTTGCCGCACTTCACGGATATTTGGTTGCTGGTACTGGAAACAAAGTAGAAGATTTTGGAGTAGGATTCTATACCAAATACGGAGATGGAGGAGTAGACTTAAGCCCCATTGCAGATCTACTAAAGACAGAAGTTTTTGCCCTTGGAAAAGCATTAGGGGTGAATGAGGAGATCCTAGAAGCGGCACCCACTGACGGACTTTGGGGAGACCACAGAACAGATGAAGACCAAATAGGCGCTAGCTACCCTGAATTAGAGTGGGCTATGAAAATGCAAGACCTAGGAAAAAAATTAGCCGACTTCTCTGGACGCGAAGCTACCGTCTATGAAATTTACACCAGGCTAAACCGCAATAATCAGCATAAAATGAACCCTATTCCAGTTTGTGAAATTCCGAAAGAACTTCTTTAAAACCAGCTAAATAACCGCTAATAAAAAGCAGGTTTTTAGGCATATCTTCAGTAAAATACATCAAATAATTTGTAGGAATTCACCTATAGTTTATGATGTTTTTGTAAATTTATTTTTTTATTCATTTTTCAAGAATCCCAAATCCTTAGAAAAATAAATCATGATAAATATACTTATTGCAGACGCGCATCCCATATTAAGAATGGGACTGAGTGTCGTTTTGAACAGTGCTGAAGAATTTCACCTACAAGAAGCTGTTGCCACCACCAGCCAACTTTTCACCGCTATTGAAAAGCAAGTTCCCCATATTGTTATTATGGAAATGGATATCCCTGAAATCAATGGAATTGCCGCAATTAGAAGACTTAAAAAAATAAATACCAATATTAGAGTGCTTATTTTTAGTAGTCAGCCAGAGTCTGTGTATGCACTTAGTGCAGTTAGAGCTGGCGCTTACGGCTACCTCCCCAAAACAGCCAGGGTAGATCAAATACTCACAGCGCTAACTCAAATTAGCCAAGGAAAAATATACCTCACCAATACACTCACAGAGCAACTCAAAAAAGAGAAGTCAGGCGAAGAAGAAAAATCTAATTTCAGAAAATTATCGTCTCGTGAAATTGAGGTGCTAAAACTACTAGCCTCAGGAAAGAAAAACAAAGAGGTGGCGAATGGATTAGACATTAATGAAAAAACAGTGAGCACTTACAAGGCCAGACTTATGAAGAAATTAAATGTCAATAATATAGTAGACATGCTTCAGCAAGCTAAAGCGCTAGAGTTTTATTAGCGACATAAAAGCCTTTCAAACTTAAATAGTAATACCACCAAAGTACAGAAAGACAATACCCTATTTAAGCACGTAGAGTGCACCCCGCACTAAGATAGCACCCTGTTTAATTTTTTATTCAATAAGGTATACAGCTGTAAATAAGACACCAACTCCTCTTTTACTTCGCGATGGTCTTTTTCTATATCTCTAGTCGTCTCTTGCATGACCCCCATACGCTTTTTAATCAAGAAACACCTTAGGCTTAAAATGGTCTCCGTCACCAATTGAGACACTCCTAAGGCCTTATCTTTTGGAAAAATATCTTTCTTCTCCCACTGTCCAAGTGAATACTTTTCTTCCTCCATTAATATAGACGATATGGCTGCTGAAAGTTCTTCTGACTGGTTTCTGATAAAAACCGTTAGGTCAAAATTTTCTGACTGATTAAAAGATTCTATGAGTTTAAAATAAATCCCTTTAAAATGGTCCTGCGTGAGTTCAATCTCATCTTCTTGTAGGTCTAAATAAACCTTTTCAAAAACTTTTTGTTCCACTTTTTTAGGGGTCAAAACCAATTCTCCAGCCTCGTTAGAGGCTAAAATCAAGTCCTCAAAAGTGGTTTTATGATTTCCATAAAGTAGTAAAATTTCAATGATTTTCTTCTCCAGTATCCACTGAACATTTAGCTTTTCTACCTCAGGGGTTTCTGGCTTAACTACTTTAAAACGCTCTTCTGCTGCAGCCCCAACTTTTTGCGCTACACCCTTAGCATTCGCTTCTTTTTTAGAAACTTGCGCCAAGGTATTATAGAGTACCTGCTCCGAAATATCCATAATTTGAGCACAGGACTGCAAATAGACTTCCCGTTGAATAGCATCTGGAATTTTAGCAATACTCCCTACAATATCTCGAATGGTTTCTGCTCTCTTTACGGGGTCGTTGGCCGCCTCTTTAACCAAGATAGAAGCCTTAAACTGTATGAAATCTTGAGATTCAGTCTCCAAATACGCACTAAGCACCTCTAAGGAGTGCTTTTTAGAAAAACTATCTGGATCTTCTCCTTCAGGGAAAGTACAAATTTTCACATTCATCCCCTGCTCTAAAATAAGATCAATTCCCCTAATAGAAGCCCTAAGACCAGCAGCGTCACCGTCAAAGAGCACTGTAATATTTTTAGTCAGACGGCTCAATAACCTAATTTGATCAGAAGTAAGTGCTGTTCCACTAGAGGACACTACATTGTGAATTCCTGACTGATGCATTTGAATCACATCCGTATAACCTTCTACCAAGTAGCAATTATCCTGCTTCGCAATGGCTTGCTTAGCCATATATATCCCATAAAGTACTTTACTTTTATTGTATATATCGCTCTCAGGAGAGTTCAAATATTTGGCCGCCTTTTTATCCTGTGTAAGGATTCTCCCACCAAAACCAAGCACTCTGCCACTCATGGAGTGAATAGGAAACATCACCCTGCCTTTAAAACGATCAAAAGTCTTAGCAGTGGCCTGCTCATTGGTCGGTTTAACGATAGTCAGTCCGGTAGCTTCAAGGTATTTTAAATCGTATTTCTGCGCTACAGCAGACTTGGTAAAACCATCCCATTCATCCAAACAATAACCTAGTCCAAATTTCTTTATGGTTTCATCTGTAAACCCTCGCTCCCTAAAGTAGGAAAGCCCTATTGCTTGGCCTGCGGCCGACGTCCAAAGGATCTCTGAAAAATACCGCGCCGCATATTCAGAAACCAAATACATACTCTCCCTTTCGTTTGCAGCCTCCTTTTGCTCATCTGATTGAATGGTTTCTTCAATCTCAATTTGATATTTTTGGGCCAAGTAACGAATGGCTTCAGGGTAGGTAAAGTGCTCGTGCTCCATGACAAATGCCACCACATTACCTCCTTTTCCGCTAGAAAAATCTTTCCAAATTTGTTTTACAGGAGAGACCATAAAACTCGGAGAGCGCTCATCTGTAAACGGACTGAGACCCTTGAAATTAGCGCCGGATTTTTTTAGCTGAACAAAATCTCCAATGACTTCTTCAATTCTAGCGGTTTCGTAAACTTTATCTATGGTATTCTTTGAAATCAATTCAAATGCATTTAGTCTATAAAAGTAACAAATAAAGACCGCTTTAAAAAGGAATAAAAAAGTCCGCTATATCTCAAAAACGCAAGAGCAGTAAAAAGGTGACAAAAAAATAATATAATGACTATTTTTCTCGCTCTACCACGAACCGAACCATGGTAATTAAGGCGCTTTTATAGGCGGAATCTGGATAGTCCGCTAATATTTCAAGTGCTTGTTCTTTGTAGGTATTCATTTGCGTGGTCGCATAGGAAAGACCTCCAAGCTCTTTGACAAGTACTATAAGCTCTTGCACCCTCTTTCTATTTGTATGGTGGTTTTTTACCGTCTTAATAATCCACCTTTTTTGATCAGGATTCGCTTGCTGTAGTGCGTGGATTAATGGAAGGGTCATTTTTTGCTCTTTAATATCTATACCTGTTGGTTTTCCAATAGATTTTGTCCCATAATCAAATAGGTCATCTTTAATTTGAAAAGCCATACCTATAAGACTTCCAAATTCCCGCATCTTTTCTACCTCAATAGATCCGGGGCTTACAGAGGCTGCACCCAATGCGCAGCAGGCAGCAATGAGTGTGGCGGTTTTTTGACGAATAATATGGTAATACACCTCTTCTGTAATATCTAACCTTCTGGCTTTTTCAATTTGTAACAATTCTCCTTCGCTCATTTCTCGAACGGCCACTGATATTATTTTTAATAGATCAAAATCATCATGATCTATACATAATAATAAGCCTTTGGAGAGCAAGTAATCTCCCACCAAAACGGCAATTTTATTTTTCCAAAGAGCGTTTATGGAGAAAAAACCACGGCGCTTGTCTGAACCATCTACCACGTCATCATGTACTAAAGTAGCTGTATGAATAAGCTCTATCACAGATGCACCTCGATAGGTACGCTCTTGTACGCTACCGCCTGAAAGCATTTTTGCAGTTAAAAACACAAACATAGGACGCATTTGTTTCCCTTTCCTATTAACTATATAATAAGTAATCCTATTAAGCAAGGCTACCTTTGAACTCATAGACTGAAAGAACTTTTCTTCGAAAAGAATCATTTCTTGTTCAATAGGCGCTTTTATTTGGTCTGTGATTTTCAAAAAATAAGATGTTATAAAGCGAATTAACGCATAGTAAAATTAGACAATTCAAAGGAAACAACCCGAATATAATAGTACTAATTAATGTGCCTAAAAAGCTGTAATAGAGACCGTGAAACTGTTGTAAAAATTAAATTAAGATCATATACCACTACAAACCGCTATTAAAAAAAATAGCCCGGCTCCGCCGGGCTAAATAAATTGAATATTTAAGAAAATCTAGGCCAACATAGTCACTGGATTTTCTAAAAAAGCTTGTAGTGTTTGCAAGAAGGCTGCAGCGGTAGCACCGTCCACAGTTCTGTGGTCACAAGCCAAAGTAACTTTCATTGTATTTCCAACCACTATATTGCCACCCTTAACAACTGGCTTTTGAACAATTGCCCCTACAGATAAAATAGCAGAATTGGGTTGATTAATAATAGAGGTAAACTCCTGAATGCCAAACATTCCAAGGTTAGATACTGTAAAAGTACTTCCCTCCATTTCAGCAGGCGTTAACTTCTTATCCCTAGCTTTTCCAGCCAGGTCTTTAACTGCAGCGCCAATTTGAGATAGACTTTGCTGGTCTGCAAAACGAACCACAGGCACCACTAAACCATCTGGAACTGCTACCGCAACACCCATGTGAACATGGCTGTTAAAACGGGTAGTGTCTCCCTGCCAAGTAGTGTTAACTTGTGGGTGCTTTTTAAGTGCCATAGCAGACGCTTTTAATACCATATCATTAAAAGATACTTTTGTATCAGGCAAACTATTAATCTGAGCTCTAGATGCCATAGCGTTGTCCATAGCTACCTCAACGGTTAAATAATAATGAGGTGCTGAAAACTTAGACTCCCCTAAACGCTTAGCAATCACCTTTCGCATTTGAGAGTTTTTAACCTCAGTAAAATGCTCTTCTCCGGCAGCCAATAATGGCGCCTGAGTAGAAACAGGTTCAACTGAGGCAGCTGTAGCTGCTTGAGCGGCTACAGGAGTAAAACGTTCAATATCTACTTTTATAATTCTACCTTGCTCCCCTGAACCTTTCACTTCTGATAAGGAAATTCCTTTCTCTTTAGCTAATTTCTTTGCCAAAGGCGATGCGAAAATTCTTCCATTCTGAGCAGATGAATTCACTACAGCCACTGGAGCTTCTGGAGCTTTTGTTACTGGCGTAACTGCTGCCTCATTTGCCACTACAGGAGCAGGCGCAACTGTTGTAGCAGTCGGAGGAGCAGATACTGGGTTAAGGGCTGCTGAGATATCGGCCCCATTTGGGCCAATAATCGCTAATAAAGAATCTACTGGTGCAGCTTCTCCTTCTTGAATACCAATATGTAAGAGTGTTCCAGCGTTAAAAGACTCAAATTCCATAGTGGCTTTGTCTGTCTCAATTTCTGCTAGAATATCCCCTTCTTCAATTACGTCACCTACTTTTTTAAGCCATGTAGCTACTGTTCCCTCTTCCATAGTATCTGAAAGTCTAGGCATATTAACCACAATAACTCCTTCTGGCAAAACCGCATCTGATGCAGCCGCTGGAGCGGCTACTTCGGTTACGCTAGCCTCAGAAGTCTCTTGTGCCGCTGGAGCACCACCAGACAATAAAGCGCTAATATCTTCTCCTTTTTCTCCTATAATGGCTAAAAGGGAATCTACCGGTGCCGCATCTCCTTCTTGAATGCCTATGTGAAGTAGCGTGCCTTCATTAAAAGATTCAAATTCCATGGTGGCTTTGTCGGTTTCAATTTCTGCTAGAATATCTCCTTCAGAAATAACGTCTCCAACTTGCTTTAACCATTTTGCCACAGTACCTTCTTCCATGGTATCACTCAGCCTGGGCATGTTTACTACTATTGCCATATCTCTTATTTATGTGGTAAAAATGGATAATCTTTTTGCTCGTACACCATGTCGTACAATTGCTGTACTGGTGGGTAATCTGAAGCCTCTGCGAAGTCTTCACATTCTTTCACTAAATCTTTTACTCTTTTATCTATAGCTTTAATCTGAGCGTCAGTAGCGTATTTTTTCTTTTTTATCACATCGAGTACTTGAGTGATAGGGTCTATTTTCTTATACTCCTCTACCTCATCTTTAGTTCTGTAATGCTGTGCATCTGACATGGAGTGCCCTCTGTATCTGTAGGTTTTCATCTCTAAAAATGTTGGTCCACCACCACTTCTGGCGCGTTCCACCGCCTTACTCACTTCTTCTGCTACTTTGACAGGATCCATTCCATCTACGGGCCCACAGGGCATTTCGTAACCAAGACCGAGTTTCCAAATATCTGTGCTGTAAGAAGTTCTCGCAACAGAAGTACCCATTGCGTAGCCGTTGTTTTCACAAATAAAAACTACTGGCAATTGCCACAACATAGCCAAGTTAAATGTTTCGTGTAGAGATCCTTGCCTCACTGCACCATCTCCCATATAACAAAGTGTCACCCCTTTTTGTTTAAAGTATTTGTCTGAAAATGCCAAACCAGCACCTAATGGAATTTGACCACCTACAATTCCGTGACCACCATAAAAACGGTGTTCTTTAGAAAAAATGTGCATGGATCCACCCATACCTTTAGAGGTACCTGTTACTTTTCCATATAATTCAGCCATTACTTTTTTGGGATCTACTCCCATTCCAATAGGCTGAACATGATTTCTGTAAGCAGTGATCATTTTGTCACAAGTCAAGTCCATTGCATGTAATGAACCCGCTAGAACGGCTTCTTGACCATTATAAAGGTGTAAAAACCCTCTTACTTTTTGCTGGATGTAAACGGCAGCTAATTTGTCCTCGAACTTTCTCCAGAACAACATGTCTTCATACCACTTAAGGTAAACCTCTTTTGTTACTTTTTTCATATACTTTTATTTATATGTATTCCGTTGGATGGAAAGCAAAAATACAGATAAAATAGCTTCTGCAAAAAAGATTGATTAAAAAGATAGCACAAAAGCAGTGTTAAAATACCAATTGGTATATTAAATATTTTAAGTACTTGACAATTAATTTGTTAATTATAAATTAAGCTCGAATTTATTTTAAAAATTTAGCACTAAATGCGAAGGGCAGTAGATCTAAAACACTGTTACAACATACAATTTTCCCACTAGCACCCATAAAAATAATAGGAATTGAAGTAGCTTGCTTCTGCTGGTATTCAGCGAGAGTTTGCCTACAATTCCCACAGGGTGAGGCAGGTATTTCTGAGGGATCCAAATGGGTATTCGCTGTCACCGCTATGGCTTTGATTGGAATATCTGGGTATTGGGCTGAAGCGTAAAATATAGCCACTCGCTCTGCACAAAGTCCTGAAGGATAGGCAGCGTTTTCCTGGTTATTCCCTCTTAAAATAACGCCATTGTCCAACAATACAGCTGCCCCTACGTTGAAATTTGAATAGGGTGCATAAGCATTTGCTCTGGCCAAAATAGCCTCCTGCATTAGGGATTGAAAAGATGGGTTTAGTTCCTCAAGGGTATCGAAAAGAGAGTATTCAAAAGTATGGGTTTGAACAGGCATATATTGATTTAATTAAGGGAGTTAAATGAAAATGAAAATCTCAAGGTATTCTCTAATGGGTTTCTAACTTGTGCCGTAGAAAAAAGATACGACAAATCTATTTGAAAACTTTTAAAAGCAATACCGGAACCTAAAGTAAAAAAACGTCTAGATCCAGTAAATTGTGATTCCGTAAAATACCCTGTTCTTAGTATGAATATCTTTCTCAAAGTATACTCCAAGCCAATTCCCAAACGCCACTCTTTGAGTTCGTCTGAAAAACCTCCTGGTGCATCTGAAAAAGAATCCAATAAACCACTGACAAAATCTAAATCTTGAAACTCAGCTAAGTCTGCATTGTCTAGGACTCCATCTTCATTGTAATCCTGTGGCATAGGGACCAGAAATTTATTTAAATCAATAGAAACAGCCAACATACTGTTGGGGCCATAAATAAAATCATACCCTAAACCCAGCCCTAAATTAGCGGGTAAAAAATCTTCCTGCCCATTGGCATCATAAGCTATTTTAGGACCTAAATTTGACATATTCAATCCCCACCTCCACCTGCCGTCAAAGGCTGGAAAAGCTTTTATGCCTCCCTGATAATAGGCAGAAACGTCCACAGAAAAACTGCTTGCAGCCCTGCTGTCTATACTGGTCTCTTGTGGAAATTTTAAATTAGATCGAATAAAGCGTCCAGCTACCCCCATACTGATTCTTGGAGACAGCTTTAAGGCATAACTACCGTCTACAGCTATTTCATTTGGCTTTGTGATCACTCCTGGGTCTGAAGCAAATTGCCTTAATTCTATTGACCCTAAGGTAAAATATCGTAGGCCTATAGAAAAAGCGGAGCGATCCGTTGGTTTCTTAAAATAGTATCCGCTCAAAAGCGCTATATCAGAAATAATACTCTCTAAATAAGGCGTATATCCCAAACCAATTCCTGATCTTCTATCAGAAAAAACATATTTTGACGCGTTCCATTGCATGGAAAAAGCATCTGGAGCTGTAGCCACTCCTACATCTCCCATACCAGAAGACCTAGCATCAGATGCAATATTCAAAAAGGGCACCGCAGTTGTTATCACGGAGTTTTGCTCCTGAGACATTGCCTTGGAAAAACCTAAAAAAGCAAAAAGTACAATAAAAAATGACTTCATATGGGGTTTAAAAAATTAACGCAGCAATAGGATGAATATTGCGCCAAAACAAGTGATAATATTACTTTTTAAATAAAATATATTATTCATTAAAGTAATTATTTGGTCAAATGAACAATAAATTACATGAAAATGGGTTCTAATGACACATAAATGAGATAAATTTTTATTGAATACACTCTAGACTCTCTAATCTATATTATATTTGTAGGGACAATGCGAAATTATGAAAATAAACTATCGATACTTTAGTCTTTGCCTTATGGCTTTGACGCTTATAAATACCTCTTGTAAAAAATCTGCTACAAGCAGCTCAGTTTCAAGAGGAACTGGCTGGAAAATAGACAACTATAAGGCTTTCAAAGAACAGGAAACAGCTCCAGGATTGGTTTTTGTAGAAGGGGGTACCTTCACAAAAGGTAAAGTCCAAGACGACATTATGAAGGATTGGAATAATACACCAAGCCAACAACATGTCCAATCTTTCTACATGGATGAGACTGAAGTCACCAATGGTATGTATTTGGAGTACTTAAATTACTTAAAAAAAGTATACCCTCCAGAAAATCCTAGATATAAGGGTATTTACGACGGGGCGCTTCCAGACACCTTAGTTTGGAGAAATAGACTTTCTTACAACGAAGATTTAGTCATTAACTACCTTAGACATCCTGCGTATAGCGAATTTCCTGTAGTTGGAGTAAGCTGGATTCAGGCAAACCAATACGCAAAATGGAGGACCAATAGAGTTAATGAGGCTATTTTGGAAAGGGAGGGGTTCCTTTCCAAAGACGCCAAATATGCTCCATTAAATGGAAAAGCCGCTGCGTTTAACACAGAAGCATACCTCAAAGTCCCCAATACTACTTATGGAGGTCAAATAGATTCTCTTCAAGGAAAAATGCAAAAAGACACTATAGCTGTTTATGCAAAACTAAGCAGTGGTATTTTATTGCCTTCATACAGACTTCCTACAGAAACGGAGTGGGAATATGCCGCTCAAGCACAATCTGGAGACAGAGAATACAATAATTACAAAGGAAGAAAAAAGTACCCTTGGGATGGTGAATACACTAGAAATACAGACAAAAGAGGTGTTGGTGACCAATTGGCCAATTTTAAGATAACTAAAGGAGATTATGGTGGTATAGCTGGGTGGTCCGACGACGGTGGAGCAGTGACTGTTGAAACTAAATTTCATGCCCCCAATAGCTTTGGACTTTATGGCATGGGTGGAAATGTAGCCGAGTGGGTTGCAGACGTCTATAGACCAATAATAGACGACGAAGTTAGTGACTTTAATTACTTCAGAGGAAATGTTTTTAACAAGGCGGCTATTGGAAAAGATGGGAAAATAAAAGTCGCCATAAATGAGGTAGATTTTGACACCTTACCCAATGGAAAAATCATAGCAAAAACCCTACCTGGCGAAATTGAGAAAACAGCCTTAGATCAAAACGACACCTACTTAAGGTCAAATTTTTCTGAAAGCGACAACCGTAGCTATAGGGATGGAGATTTAGCTTCTTCAAGACAATATTACGAGAGGGTATCTGATGATAAACCTATAAGGAACATGTACAATTCTCCTCAAAATAGGGTCACCACAAATGACAATGGTGAAATGGTTAAAAACTATGACAATTCAGATTACAGAAGCACTTTAATCAGTGATGAAGTAAGGGTCTATAAAGGAGGGTCATGGAAAGACAGGGCTTATTGGTTAGATCCAGCACAAAGAAGGTATCTGCCTCAGTATATGGCCACGGATTTTATTGGATTTAGATGTGCTATGTCAAGAATTGGCAGTAAATCTAAAATTCAAAATAAAACACCAAAAAACAAGCGCACTAAATAATTTTCATGGAGATCTCATTACTCCACGAGCTATTTCTGAAAAACAGAACTGTTTCTACGGATAGTAGAAAAATTGAAAAAGGCTGCCTGTACTTTGCTTTGTCAGGAGAGCGTTTTAATGGAAATGAATTCGCTTTAGAAGCTTTGCAAAAAGGGGCCTCATACGCAGTAGTAGACCAAGCATCTCTTAAAGATAAACCAGGATGCATATTCGTAAATAACGCCTTAAAAACACTTCAAGCGTTAGGGACATATCATAGAAATTATTGTAAAGCTACGGTGATTTCTTTAACAGGAAGTAACGGAAAAACAACTACAAAAGAACTCATCTATAGGGTTTTATGTCAAAAATATAAAACCACTGCTACCCAGGGGAATTTAAACAATCACATTGGTGTTCCGCTAAGTCTTTTGAATATAAAAGAAGATACTGAATTTGCCGTGATTGAAATGGGCGCTAACCATCAAAATGAAATTGCATTTCTTTGTGAATTAGCTCAACCAGACTTTGGGTGTATTACCAATTTTGGCAAAGCACACTTAGAGGGTTTTGGGGGAGTTCAAGGGGTTATTAAAGGAAAAAGCGAGCTGTATCAATTTTTAAAAGCTCATAACAAAACCATACTCTACAATAGTGAAGACCCTATACAAACCGCTGCAATAAGTGAATACCAATACGGTATTTCTTTTGGAAATAAGCAAGAGAACACTTACCAGACCAACCACCTTGAAAGCAATACTACTGTGAGTTTATCATTTCAAGGGACCCCAATAAACACCTCGCTTTACGGTGTGTATAATGCAACAAACTGTATGATAGCAGCCAGTATAGGTCGCTTTTTTGAAGTTGAGATGGGTGGCATAAAAAATGCTATTGAGACATACGAGTCCAATAACAACAGGTCTGAACTAAAAAAAATTGGACCTCATCAGGTAGTTTTAGATGCCTACAACGCCAATCCGAGTAGTATGGAAGTGGCTATTAAACATTTCTCAAACTTATCTCATCCTACTATAAAAAATAAAATAGTTGTTCTAGGAGACATGTTTGAATTAGGAGACACAGCCGCTCAAGAACATCAAGCAATTGTCAATCAGCTGGAACTTTCTAAAATAGATCACATTATTTTAATAGGTACTTTATTCCATAACACAAAAAACGATTTTGAAAGCTACCCCAATTTTGAGGCTTTTAAACAAAATAACAGCCCATTTAAATCTGACCCTTCACTTATACTAATTAAAGGATCAAGAGGGATGGCTTTGGAAAGAGTGCTTCCGCTATTAGCATAATAGATAAACTAAAAGTGTAAAATTAGTCGTTTTTTAAAATAAGATTATTTAATAACTAAAGAAAGTCTTGTCTATGCTATAAATAATAATGCGTTTGTCTTTATCAGACTTTGCCGCCAAAATAAGATCTTTATTAATTTTAAGAATTGTCTTTAACTTATAATTCAATTCTCCTATGATTTTATTTTTGGTTCTCATATTATGAGAATAATTGTGGTTCGGGTTTTCAATAATTTCCATAATACTAGAAGTCTCCACGCCATCTGAACCAAGCAAACAGAGTAAGATTCCATTTTCTTCTACAGTCAAACTGTAATAAATTCTTTTATAAATTAATCCTCCTTTTTCAAGGGTCATTGAATTGGCCCTTGATTGGTAGCGCTTATATTTTTTCACCCCTATTGCAATGGCAAAACCAAAAGGCAAAACCAGAAGCAACCAAAAATAATTAAAATCATTGTAAAGCTTAGAAGTTTCCAATAACGGGCCAAAGAATTCATCTCTTCCCCTTACTTCAATACCTATAGCGCCCGTAATACTTGAGCTTACAAAACTAACAAACTGATTGTTGTTGTATAGTGGCATTAAATTTTTTGTAACAATGAACTTTTTATGTAAAGTGGTGTTATTAAATTTTGTAACCTTATTTGTGAATGGATTGATCAGTGTTAAATCAGTATCGTCTAAAAACAAAATTTCTTCACCCATTTGGACATAGGCTTTAAAATTTGAAAAATTTAAAGTAGAATTTCCCAAAAAAGTCCAAATTTTATCTTTAAAATTAAATTTCCAAATTTCATTGGCTGGAGAAAAATCTACTTGATCAAAAACGTTTAATTTTTCACCACCAAGAAATATAATTTCGTCAGATGAAATAGCATACTTAGATGCTATAGTTCCTCCTGGTATTATATCTGAATTCTGAGCGGGTAGTATTTCCCACTCTTTAGTATTAGGATCAAAGAAGGTAATAAAGTTTCTAACAGACCAAAATCCATATCCTCCATATTTAAAGACGGTGTCGTTTTTCACAAACACGGTAGCATCTATTTGCATTCGGTGTTTATAAGACTTATCAATTCTTATTAAAGAATCTTTTTGAAACTCATACACCCCACCCCCCATTCCGTCCAAAAAATATATTTGACTATCTAAAGGAGTAATAATTGATTTTAGTACTGGTAAATCTTTGTTGGGTTTTAGAGGCAGCGAAGAGAAAGAGAAACTTCTAGATGGTGAAATTGGAGAGGAATAAATAGAGTCACTAGAAAACAACAACAAGCTATCTCTCCAAATTAATGCTTTGTCAAAACGAGAAATTTGCTGTGAAAAAGCCGCAGAAACAAATAACAAAAAAAACAATCTTATCATACTGCAAGTATAATAAAATTGTCTTATAAAATTGATAATAGTTTAAACATAGAACTATTATATATGGATAAATTATTTTTAATTAATACAAATTATATGAATTACTCTTTATAAGTAAGTGCTGTTTTTATAACAATAACTCCTCCACCACCAATAAATCCATACTTATTTGTTTCAGATAAAGATCGAAGTACTTTTACATATCTAATCGTAGTAAGATCTAAACCTGCTGGGGGAGTATCTCTAACAGCGCCGTCTACATCCCAAACAGCATATGGAGAACCTGTGTTCATTGAACTTCTATCTCTCAGGATTACATTATTCCCCTGAATCCTTGCGGCACCTAAATACTGTCTAATAGCTTGCGCTACAGTTGGTGCATTTATATCTATCCTGAATTCATTAAATTTCTTAGCTTCAGCCTCCGCTTTTATACGCTTAGCCCTTTGTTTGGCAAGCTTTTTAAGCTCTTTTTTTGTAGGCTCTTTACCATTCTCATTATTATCTTGCGCTAAAACAGTAGTCATAAAGCTCAAACTAATCAATACAGTCAATAGATATCTCATCTTTCAGGTTTTATTTAGTGCTTTTTCAAATATAAAACAAAATTAACGCCAATCCCCTACAAGGCTAAAAATTCAGACCAACTGGGCAAAACAACTGATTAAGTGATTTATGGGCATAAAAAAAGCCTCTCATAAATGAGAGGCTTTTTGTGGGCCCTACTGGGTTCGAACCAGTGACCCCCTGCTTGTAAGGCAGGTGCTCTGAACCAGCTGAGCTAAGGGCCCTTACAGTGCTCCTTTACAGAAGCGAGTGCAAATATAAGATTGTTTTTTAGTTCCCAAAAGAAAAAAATAAAAAAAAGAAGTATTTTTTTAAACTACCTCGGCTACCACAAAATTACTCCCTCCAATAAAAATAAGGTCTTCTTTTTTAGCTTGCTTTTTAGCTGCTTTAAAAGCCTCATTCACAGAGCTGTAGTGATTACAGAACAGGTTAAAATGCGATGCGCGCTCAATAAAAACCAAAGGATCTAAACCCCTCTGAATGGCTGGAGCAGCAATATAATACAATGCGTCTACTGGCAATAAAGGCAGAATAGTATCTAAATCCTTGTCTTTCACAAAGCCCAACACTAAATGAAGGCGTTTGTGAGGCGTTTTTAGAAGCTGTTTAACCACCAATGAAATGCCTGCCTCGTTATGCGCAGTATCTGCAATAACAAGTGGCTTATTGAGTAGTACCTGCCACCTGCCTAATAATCCCGTAATACCTACCACATTAGACAAACCCGCCTTAATGTGTTTGGAAGTTACATTAAACCCTGACAAATGCCTTAGCACAGCTACAACACCTTTTATGTTTTTTTCTTGATAAGCGCCTTTTAAATCTGTAGAATACTGCTTTTCAATAACATCATTGGCAAAATAAATAGGCGCAGCTACAGCTGCAGATTTTGCTTTAAAAACAGCCTCAGTATCTCTGTGCCACTCACTAATAACAACCGGAACATTAGGTTTTATTATTCCAGCTTTTTCAATCGCTATTTGAGCAAGGGTATTACCTAATAAATCCATATGATCAAAACCAATGTTGGTTATAAGAGAAACTTCAGGTTTAATGACATTCGTCGCGTCTAAACGCCCACCGAGGCCCACTTCTATAATGGCAATATCTACTCTACTTACAGCAAAATAATCAAACGCCATTGCCACAGTCATTTCAAAAAAAGAAAGGGCATTTTGGCTCATATAATCTTTGTGAGAAGACACAAAAGAAACCACCTCTTTCTCAGGAATTTCTTGACCGTTAATCTTTATGCGCTCTCTGAAATCTTTTAAATGAGGTGAGGTATAAAGCCCTACTTTATAGCCTGCTTCTTGCAAAATAGCAGCCAACATATGAGAAGAAGATCCCTTCCCATTCGTTCCAGCCACATGAATACTTTTAAATTTTTGGTGGGGTTCTCCCAAATAAGTACAAATTTTTGTAATCCCGTCTAATTTAGCATTGAGGGCCACAGCCCCTTTTTGCTGATACATGGGCAATTGATCAAACAACCATTGTGTGGCTTCCGTATAATTTATCATCGTTGCCCTCCCAACTTAAAATTAATGACCACAAAACCAATTTGCTTTTCCGGCGCCTGAGCATCTGGAGCCCACTGATACATGAAAGCAGTGGCTTTGGCAGGAGCTAAAAGGCATGGCGCATTATTAGTAGAACCTTTCACTCCCGGATCTGCAGCAATTACCTTTCCAGATCTATCCACAGTTATAGCAACAACAACCCTTCCTTCTTCATTACAATCAGGCGTAACAGACCCCTTAGTTGCCAAACTTCTTCCCGCCAATCCAAAACCAAAACCCTGAACATCTCCTGCAGAAGTGCCATAAAAAGAATTTGCATACTTAGATCCATCTGAAAGCCCTTGATTGGCCGCTTTTTCTCCATTTCCAAGACCTGACCCTAAGGCTTCTTTTGCGCCTAATATATTTTCTAGGGCCGCTTTAGTCGCGGCCGATGCCTGTTTACTGACTTTATTTGGCACTTCATCAGGAACTGTTTCAGACGTTTTATCAGGAACTGTTTCTGGTACTTTTTCAGCCAATGTTTCGGATGTTTTTTCAGAAACCTTTTTAGGAAGTATTGGCTCGGAATTTTCTGTAGTTAAAACCACTTCGTCGGATGATTCTATAATAGGTTCATTTTCCAACACTTCTTGAACATCAGGAGCTGAGTTAGCCTCAGTAGAGAGAGTAATTTCTTCAGTAATGGCTCGGGTAGGAGGTGCTAGCGCTAAACTATTTCCGGAATCTGTATTTCCAAAAGCTATGAGTATGCCGTTCTCTACAGGTGGGTCTAAATATCTAAGGCCTGCAAAGAAGAGCAACAACAACACGCCTAATAAAATAAAGGAGGTGGTCCAAAAAGATTTTTTCTCGTATGTAGTTTGTAAAAATGCCATTAATTTGGCCTTACTGCAAGGATTACCTTGAATTGGTTTCTGTTGGCTACATCCATAACGTATACAGCCTCTTTTATAGCAATGGATTCAGCCGCCCTAAGGATAATTGTAGGGGCATCTTGCGCATACAGTTCCTGAATTAAAATAGCTTCTAACTGAGCTTGTTCCACCAACTTTTCATTCACAAAATACCTTAAGTCCTCGTCAATAGTTACTGTAACTTGTTGGGTATTGGTCGTTTTCCCTTTAGCTTTTGGCAGTATTAAGTCTAGCGCATTAGGACTGTTAGAGGTTAATAAAAAAAATATAAGCAGCAGAAATACGATGTCTGTCATAGAAGACATACTAAATTCTGGACTGATCTTGTTTCTACCTTTTAATTTCATAAAAAAACTAGACAGGTTCGTTCAATAAGTCTAAGAAGTCTACTGCATTAGCTTCCATACTATGCACCACTTTATTGGTCATATTAACCAAATGGTTGTAGCCAATATAGGCTATAATACCCACTACTAAACCACCCACCGTAGTTGTCATTGCGGTATATATACCTGAAGCCAAAGCCCCCATTTCTGCCTGACCACCAGAGGTAGCCATTTCATGGAATGCCAATATCATTCCAATCACTGTACCTAAAAATCCAATCATTGGAGCAGCACCAGCTACCGTGGCAAGTACACTTACATTCTTCTCTAATTTATACACCTCTAAAGTACCTGCGTTTTCAATGGCTGTATTAATGTCATCTAAAGGCTTTCCAATTCTAGACACCCCTTTTTCAGTAAGCCTGGCTACGGGAGAATCTGTTTGAGCGCATAGTGATTTTGCTGCATCTATTTTACCATTACTGATATAGTCCTTTATCTGATTCATGAAATTAGCATCTATTTTAGAAGCTGCTTTTATAGCAAAAAGACGTTCAAAATAAATATAAAGCGCTATCGCTAATAGGAAAAAAAGTAGGCCCATGATAAATACACTACCTGCACCACCATTAAAAATGAGGTCTATAATGGATAGGGTTTTCTCACTAGAAGCCTCGACCTCTAGTATATTTTTAGCCAAGTTATCTTGCATAAAACAGAATCAAATTAATATATAAGCTAACGTAAGAAAATGCAATAAATTATGCGTTCAACACAAAATCACGCAATAAAATAAACGTTAAACCACCACTTAAGAAGCCTATTAATGCCAACCAAGCAATATTTTTAAAGTACCAGAAGAAATCTATTTTCTCCATTCCCATAGCTACAACACCAGCAGCAGAACCAATAATAAGCATACTACCCCCAGTTCCTGCAGAGTAAGCAATAAAGTGCCATAACGGATTGTCTAATCCTTCTGAGAACATACCAATACTAGCCGCAACTAAAGGCACATTGTCAATCACTGCAGAACCTGCACCTAATAACAATACCACCACATCTGAATTAGGAATGGCTGCGTTTAAACCCTCTGCAAAGTGGAAAAGCATTCCAAGAGATTCTAAAGCTGCAACGGCCAAAAGTATCCCTAAAAAGAATAAAATACTCGGCAACTCAATTTTAGACAATGAGTGGTGCACTGGACTGTGGTGGCCAGCCGCCTCACTCTTTCCGTCTACGTCAGATAAAGAAAATTTTGAGCTAGAATATATTTCGGCAAAAGTAGCTACAACAGCCAAAGAAAGCATCATACCCACGTATGGAGGCAAATGTGTAATGGTTTTAAAGAAAGGCACAAAAATAATGGCTGCTAAGCCCAAGTAAAGCATGGTAGCTCCAAATCTTGATTTAGGCTCATCTCCTTCTGTAGGGTCTGCATCTATATTTCCTTTAAAAGCTTTAAAACGAGTAGCGATTAAAGTAGGGATAACCATACAAATAATAGAAGGTAATAAAACGTGTTCCACCAACTGTAAAGCAGAAACCTTGTTGGCAATCCATAACATGGTTGTGGTTACATCTCCAATAGGAGACCAAGCCCCTCCGGCGTTTGCAGCAATAATCACCATACCTGCAAACCACATACGCGTTTCCTTATCCTTAATAACTTTTTGAAGGATGGTAATCAATACAATTGTAGCTGTTAAGTTGTCAATGATCGCAGATAAAATAAATGCCAGGATGGAAAACAGCCAAAGTAATTTAGATTTTTTCTTAAACTTTATAAAACTTTTAATAGTTGCAAAACCATCAAAATAATCTATTATTTCCACAATAGTCATTGCCCCTAAAAGGAATACTAAAATCTCTGCTGTTTTTCCTAGGTGATGCAGCAATATTTCCTCTAAATGAGTAGGAACTAGCTGACGCAAGGCAGTGTCTACCTCAAAAACATTCATATGAGTTAAAGCAATCACCGCCCATAAAATAGCCATCATAGCCAAAGCTGGTATAAGTTTGTCAATTTTAAGGTTGTGCTCTAAGGTAATAGCTAGATAACCTACAATAAATACAATGAGGATAATAGTTTCCATAAAATATAAAGTGTTTTTGAATTTTTCAATTGATGAAGATCTAAAAATGAATTTCAAAATCTACGCTAACAAATATAAAAAAATGAGTAAGTAAAAATCATTTATTATCAGATTGCTTTAAAAATAATTCGAGTTAGAATAATTTAAATCCTAAAAACCAATAGAATGAATAAAATCATTGTAATCAAATTTACTATGCATGCATAGTAAATTTGATTATATTTGAATAGACTAAATATATATTTCTATGGATTTTGAATTGAATGAAGAGCAAAAACTCATTAAAGAAGCCGCTTCAAACTTTGCCAATCAAGTACTCCTTCCTACCATTCTTGAAAGAGATGAAACACAAACATTTCCCACCCAAGAAATAAAACAATTGGCTGAATTGGGATTCATGGGAATGATGGTGAATCCTATTTATGGCGGAAGTGGATTGGATACTTTGTCTTATGTATTGGCCATGGAAGAGCTCTCAAAAATAGATGCTGCTGCTTCTGTAGTGATGTCTGTAAATAACTCGCTGGTTTGTTGGGGTTTAGAAAAATATGGAAGCTCCCAGCAAAAAGAAAAATACTTACCCAACCTTTGTAATGGAGAGAAAATAGGGGCTTTTTGTCTATCTGAGCCTGAAGCAGGATCAGATGCCACTTCTCAAAAAACAATGGCTGTAAAAAAAGGCGATTACTACGAAATTACGGGAACTAAAAATTGGATTACCAATGGAAGTAGTGCAAGTATCTACTTGGTCATAGCACAAACAGACCCAAAAAAAGGTTACAAAGGCATTAGCGTTTTTATTGTAGAAAAAGACAGTCCTGGTTTTGTAATAGGGCCAAAAGAAAATAAATTAGGTATTCGCAGTAGTGATACACATTCCCTTCAATTCAATGCCGTAAAAGTTCCTGTAGAAAATAGGATTGGAGAAGAGGGCTTTGGATTTACTTTTGCCATGAAAACACTCTCTGGAGGAAGAATTGGTATTGCAGCACAAGCACTCGGTATAGCTGCTGGCGCATATGAGCTTGCTTTAAATTACGCTAAACAAAGGGAAGCTTTTGGTAAACCAATCAGCCAACACCAAGCCATTGCTTTTAAATTAGCGCAAATGCACACTAAAATTGAAGCAGCCAGGAATTTGGTTTACAAAGCGGCTTGGGAAAAAGACCAAGGTATGAATTATGATCTCTCTGGTGCAATGGCTAAACTATACGCCTCAGAAGTAGCTATGAAAGTCAGTACAGAAGCCGTTCAAGTCTTTGGTGGAAATGGTTTTGTAAAAGAATATCATGTTGAACGTCTTATGCGAGACGCTAAGATTACTCAAATTTACGAAGGCACTTCAGAAATACAACAAATGGTAATATCTAGAGCTATTTTAAAAAACTAAATAAAGGCTATTATTAATATCTCATTTAAAAGCAATCAAAATTATCACATTACATTTATTTCAATGTTTTTTTAAAAACACTGAACTTTTTTGTTATAAATGACCACATCCTTGCTGTAAATTCAACATATTGGATATTTTTGTGTAAACATCCAATACTTATGAGGCTAAAAAAACAGGGGCTGTATTCCCCAGAATTTGAACATGACAATTGTGGCGCAGGATTTATTTGTAGTCTAGAAGGGAAAAAATCGAATGATATTATTCACAAAGCACTAGAGATTCTAGAAAAGCTAGAACACCGAGGTGCAGTGAGTTCTGATGGTAAGACAGGAGATGGTGCTGGAATTCTCATAGATATTCCCCACGATTTTTTTGTTAGTGAGTGCTCATTTGAATTACCTGAGCCAGGACAATACGCTGTGGCTAATGTGTTTTTACCTCAAAAAGAAAACCAAAGAAATTTCTGTATAAAGGAATTTGAGAAAGAGATAAAATCTCAAGGGCTGTTACTTTTAGGATGGAGAGAGGTCCCTGTCAATAAATCTGTACCTGGAAGAATTGCCATGGAAACCATGCCGTATATTTCCCAAATATTTATTGGAAAAGAACAGTCTGAACAGGATACAACTAGCTTTAACAGAAAGTTATTTATTGCTAGAAAAAAAGCAGAACACACCATATATAACTCTAAGTTATCTGAACAAGGATTCTTCTACCTGCCAAGCCTCTCCACGACTATTATTATTTTCAAAGGCTTGCTAATGCCAGAAGACATTAGCCTCTATTTTAAAGACCTACAGGACACTAGAGTGGTAACAAGACTTGCTCTGGTGCATCAGCGATTTTCCACTAACACATTCCCTACTTGGGATTTAGCTCAGCCTTTCAGGTATATGTGTCACAACGGGGAAATCAATACACTAAGGGGGAATGTCGCCAGAATGCGTTCCAGAGAAGAACTTTTAAAGAGTGATCTTTTTGGAGAGGACATTAAAGCAATCCTTCCTATTATATTACCCAATAAATCAGATTCAGCGACCTTAGACATGGTCGTAGAGCTACTTTTAATGACAGGAAGATCACTTCCAGAGGTCATGATGATCTTGGTTCCTGAGGCTTGGGAAAAAAACGACAATATGACTGCGGCTAAAAAAGCCTTTTATGAATATTATTCCTGTATGATGGAACCTTGGGACGGACCTGCATCCATTCCTTTTACGGATGGAAATTATATTGGTGCAGTCTTAGATAGAAACGGTCTTAGGCCCTCTAGATATTCTGTGACAAAAGACGGTTATGTGATTATGTCTTCAGAAACTGGGGTAGTAGACATTGAACCAAAAAATTTAGCACATCATGGGCGTTTAGAACCTGGAAAAATGTTCTTAGTAGACATGTCTGCAGGAAGAATAATCAACGATGAAGAAATTAAAGAACAAATTGCTAAAAAACACCCTTACGAAAAATGGGTTAAAGACAACCTTGTTCATCTCAAAGACATCCCTTATAACGACTGCCCTTTATTTATAGGAGAAGCACCACTTGCCCATAGAAAGGCAGCATTTGGTTATACTTTAGAAGATATAGACACCATTGTTATGCCTATGGCAGAAACAGCCAAAGAGCCTATTGGTTCTATGGGAACAGATACACCTATAGCTGTGTTATCTCAAAGGCCACAATTGTTGTACAATTACTTCCAACAACTCTTTGCACAAGTCACCAATCCCCCGCTTGACGGGATTAGAGAAGAGATGATTACAGACATTAGTCTTACCCTTGGTAGTGACCACAACATATTTGAGCAAACCCAAGAACACTGTAGAAAACTGAAAATTCAAAATCCTGTTATTTCTAAAGAAGATTTAGACAAGATTAAGAATTACGATATTAACCCGAACTACAAGGTTACCTCCTTACAGATGTTGTACAACTTAGAAAGAGGGCATAACGGATTAGAGGAGGGACTTGAATCTTTGCTTTTAGAAGCTAGCAAAGCCATTGAAGAAGGTAGTAATATCATTATACTTTCTGACAGGTATATCTCAAAAGACAAAGCAGCCATCCCTGCCCTACTCGCTTGTTCTTATGTAAATAATGGCTTACAGCGCTTGGGTAAAAGATCTAAAGCAAGTATTATTATTGAATCTGCAGAACCCAGAGAAGTACATCATTTTTGTTTGCTATTTGGATATGGTGCCAGTGCTATAAACCCTTATTTGGTCAATGAAATTATTGCTGAACAACTCAAAGAAAATGAGATTACAGCATATACTTTTGAAACCGCCATACAGAACTACAACAAAGCAGTAGGAAAAGGCATTTTAAAGGTTATGAACAAGATGGGGGTGTCTACCTTAAACTCTTACAGAGGGTCTCAACTTTTTGAATGTATAGGGATTAATACCAATGTAATAGACAAATACTTTCCAAGAACCACCTCTAGGATTCAAGGAATTGACCTACATGAAATTGAGAAAGAGCTGAGTAAAAGACATGCTAAGGCATTTTCAGAAAACAAGCCAGATGCTTCATTAGACCTAGAAATAGGTGGAGATTACAGATGGAGAAGAGAAGGTGAAAAACACTTATTTAACCCACTTTCTATTGCTAAACTTCAAAAAGCAGTTAGAAATAACGAGACAAATACTTACAAAGAATATGCTCAATTAGTCAATGATCAAGCTAGAGACCTCATGACCATTAGAGGTTTATTGGAATTTTCTAATTACGATCCTATTCCACTCGAAGAAGTAGAGCCGTGGACAAACATTGTAAAGAGATTCAAAACAGGTGCTATGTCTTATGGATCTATTAGTAAAGAGGCCCATGAAAACTTAGCCATTGCCATGAATAGGATTGGAGGGAAAAGTAATTCTGGAGAAGGGGGAGAAGACGCAGAAAGGTTTTACAAAAATCAAACTGGAGATTGGAAGAACTCCGCTATAAAACAAGTAGCCTCTGGACGTTTTGGTGTGAGCTCAAATTACCTGACCAATGCTGCAGAGATTCAAATTAAAATGGCCCAGGGAGCAAAACCTGGAGAAGGGGGGCAATTACCTGGCCCAAAGGTCAATCCAGATATAGCCAAAACAAGAAACTCAACACCTTATGTGGGCTTAATCTCCCCACCACCACACCATGACATTTACTCTATAGAAGATCTATCTCAACTTATATTTGATTTAAAATCTGCCAACAGAGAAGCCCGAATTAACGTAAAACTGGTCTCTGAAGTAGGTGTTGGAACGGTCGCTGCTGGAGTTTCTAAGGCCAAGGCCGACGTTATACTGATTTCAGGTTTTGACGGTGGAACAGGAGCTTCTCCTTTAACATCATTAAAGCACACTGGTCTTCCATGGGAATTAGGGATTGCAGAAGCACAGCAAACACTTGTTATGAATGACCTTAGAAATAGGGTTAGATTGGAATGTGATGGACAGTTAAAAACAGGTAGAGATGTAGCCATAGCTTGTCTATTAGGCGCAGAAGAGTTTGGCTTTGCAACAGCTCCATTAGTTGCCTCCGGATGTATTATGATGCGAGCCTGCCACCTAAACACCTGCCCAGTAGGTATTGCAACACAAAATCCAGAATTAAGAAAAAAATTCAAAGGACAACCAGAGCACGTGGTGAACTTTATGTACTTTATTGCGCAAGAACTCAGAGAGATCATGGCAGAACTAGGATTTAAAACCATTGATGATATGGTAGGTCAGGTACAAAAACTAGACAGAAAAAAAGTATTAGACCATTATAAATCTGCCGGTATTGACCTAAGTCCAATTTTACATCAAGTAGATGTTATACCAGGCACAAAATTATACAATACCTCAAAGCAGGAGCACCATATTGAAGACTCTATAGAGTTTGACATTATAGAAAAAGCCCACCCTGCATTGTATAGAAAAGAGAAAATGAGTTTGGATTTTCCAATAAAAAATACAGATCGCGCTGTTGGAGCCATTATCTCAAATGAGATATCTAAAAAATATGGTGCAGCAGGAATGCCTGACAATACCTTAAAATTAAATTTCACTGGAGCAGCAGGACAAAGTTTTGGTGCATTTGCCACCAAAGGACTAACCATGACGGTATATGGAAATACCAATGACTATTTAGGAAAGGGGCTCTCAGGGGCAAAACTGATCGTGAAAGTACCCGTAGAGGCTACTATTGTTCCTCACGATAATGTCATTACAGGAAATGTCACCCTATATGGAGCTACTTCAGGAGAAGCTTATATTAACGGAAAAGCTGGAGAACGCTTTTGCGTCAGGAACTCAGGAGCTACAGCTGTAGTAGAGGGCATTGGCGACCATGGTTGTGAATATATGACAGGAGGTACAGCGGTTATACTAGGAGCTGTGGGTAGAAATTTTGGTGCCGGTATGAGTGGAGGAATTGCCTATGTGTACGATCCTAACAAAACATTTAAATCTATTTGTAAAGAAGAGGGTTTAAATTTATTAGACGTTGATGATAGTGAAGATATCCAACATTTAAAAACACTCATAGAAAATCACTACCACGCCACTCAAAGTCCAAGAGCTCAAGAAATCTTAGAGCAATGGGAATCTGAATTGGATCATTTCGTTAAAGTATTCCCAGAAGAATACCGACTCGCACTAGTAAGAATAGCAGAAGAAACGGCGCAAACTTTATAGTATTATGGGAAAGATAACAGGATTTTTAGAATTCGACAGAAAAGTAGAATCTTACGAAAAGCCGGAAGAGCGCGTAAAGAATTATAAAGAATTTACGGTTCCTTTAGAAGAGAAAGACCTTAAAGATCAGGGTGCTAGATGCATGAACTGCGGAATACCCTTTTGCCATAGCGGTTGCCCCCTAGGAAATCTGATTCCAGATTTCAATGACGCCGTTTACAAAGGAAAATGGGAAAAGGCGGCTAAAATATTACACGCTACTAACAACTTTCCTGAATTTACGGGAAGACTGTGTCCCGCTCCTTGTGAAGAAGCCTGTGTGTTAGGTATTAATGAAGATCCAGTAACCATAGAAAATATTGAAAAAAACGTTGCAGAAACTGCCTTTGCAAAAGGCTGGGTTGTGCCTTACAAACCAGCCACAAGAACTGGTAAAACAGTAGCAATAATTGGATCAGGGCCTGCAGGTTTAGCTGCTGCTCAACAATTAAATAGGGCGGGACATTTAGTCACTGTATACGAAAGAGACACTAAACCAGGGGGCTTACTTAGATATGGCATTCCAGATTTTAAAATGGAGAAACACGTCATAGACAGACGTCTAGCTATATTAGAAGAAGAAGGCATTATTTTTAAAACAGGGATAGAAGTAGGAAAGGATATTCCTGCAACTACTTTAAAAGAATCCTATGACGCCGTACTTCTAAGTGGTGGAGCTACTATAAGAAGGACATTAGATATCCCTGGAGCAAATCTAAAAGGTGTAGTTCAAGCCATGGACTTTTTAAAACAAAACAACAAGCGTGTAGGAAAAGAGACTTACGCGAATGAAGACCTCTTAGCTACAGGGAAAGATGTCATTGTAATTGGTGGAGGAGACACAGGATCTGATTGTATTGGAACCTCTATTAGACAAGGGGCTAATACCGTGTCTAACTTTGAAATTATGCCTAAAGGGACTTCAGAGCGACCAGAAAACCAGCCTTGGCCATTTTTTCCAATGCGACTCAAGACAACTAGCTCTCACCAAGAAGGGGCATCGCGTTTCTTTAGTATTAATACCAAAGAATTTGTTGGAGACGCGAATGGAAACCTCACAGGTTTAAAAACTATTGAAGTACACTGGGAACATACTCCAGGACAACGTTCAAAATTGGTAGAAGTGCCTGGAACCGAGAAAACATGGAAGGCAGAAATGGTCTTGTTAGCCATGGGCTTTACAGGCTCTGAGAATACAGTAGCAGACCAGTTAGGGGTAGCAATGGATAAAAGAACGAATGTTGCTGCAACTGAAGAAAACTATAAAACCAATGTGACGGGTGTTTTTTCAGCTGGTGACCAAAGAAGGGGCCAATCACTCATAGTTTGGGCCATTGCAGAGGGAAGACAAGCTGCACACCATATAGATAGTTATCTCATGGGAAGCTCTAACTTACCATTAAAAGGCGAAGGCGATTTACCGAGAATCTAACTGGACCATCAGTAATTGCTTTTTTAGGGAACCCATTGGGTTCCCTTTTTTTTTGTGGTTTCTGGTGATATAATAAGTAAGTTCCCTTGTGAATAGGACAAAAAAAATCCCGAACACATTACTGTATTCGGGATTCAAAAAAAGGC
>JAHEND010000012.1 GCA_024643325.1 Sediminicola sp. | reverse complement strand
TGCTTTTAATGATGAAATGGAACCCCCAATTGATCATTTAGAGATTGATAATTTAGAAGTTCTTGAAAAGCAAAAAGAACAATTAAAACAGCTGAAATCTCAGCGAGATGAAACCGAAGTTGAACTTGCGTTAGCCAATATTGAAATAGCCGCTAAAAAAATATTAGCTATTGATTCAACTAAATCTGTTAATAGCCTAAAAAAGATAGATCCTTCAGATAATTTACTTCACTTATCTATAATTGCTGCTAGAAAAAGAGCTACTTTAGGAGAAATAAGTTACGCTTTAGAGCAAGTTTTTGGACGCTATAAGGCCAAACAACATTTATTTTCAGGGGTGTATTCTAAAGGAATTAAATCAGATAAAACATTTGAACTTGCTCGAGAAAAAGTGCAGGATTACCTGCGCAATTCTGGTAGAAGACCCAGAATTATGTTAGCTAAAATTGGCCAAGACGGTCACGATAGAGGCATTAAGATTGTAGCTACATCTCTTGCAGACATGGGCTTTGATGTAGACCTAGGTCCCTTATTTCAAACAGCAGAAAATGCGGTAAAACAAGCCATTGAAAGCGATGTGCACTTTCTAGGGATTTCTTCGCTAGCCGGAGGACACAAAACCATTCTTCAAGATTTACAACTAGCTTTAAAAAAAGCCAATGCTTTGGACATCAAAATTGTACTTGGGGGTATTATTCCAATAAAAGACATTGCTAGCTTAAAAGAAAATGGCGCTAAAGCTGTATTTGGCCCAGGCGTCCCAATGGCAAAAACTGCAATAGAACTCCTTGAAATTCTTAATTCTGAGCTAGAATAAGTTTTTTTTACTAAGGAATTAATTATTCACTTTCTGTTAACAAATTCTCCTTTTATAGCCGCTTAAATAATTGTATTTTTATACCCTAACTCTATAATATAAATGGGTAAAATAATTGCTATTGCCAACCAAAAGGGAGGCGTAGGAAAAACAACTACAACAGTGAATCTCGCTGCTTCTTTGGGGGTACTTGAAAAGAAAGTACTTCTAATAGATGCAGACCCTCAAGCCAATGCGACTTCTGGTCTAGGAATAGATGTTCAAAAAGTTCAACTAGGGACCTATCAATTATTTGAACTTACTACAACAGCACAAGAGGCAATTGTAAAAACAAGTTCTCCCAATGTAGACCTTATTCCCTCTCATATTGACTTAGTCGCTATTGAAATTGAACTGGTAGATGTTGAAGATAGAGAATATATGCTTAAGAAGGCACTAGCGCCTATTATAGATCTTTATGATTACATTTTAATTGACTGCGCACCATCCTTAGGCTTACTGACCCTAAATGCACTTACAGCTGCACATGCTGTTTTAATTCCAATACAATGTGAATATTTTGCTCTGGAAGGTTTAGGGAAATTATTAAACACCATTAAAAGTGTTCAGAAAATTCACAATCAAGATTTAGATATAGAAGGTTTATTACTCACCATGTATGACTCTAGACTAAGATTGTCTAACCAGGTAGTAGAAGAAGTTAGAAAACACTTTAGCGAAATGGTTTTTGAAACTATTATCCAGAGAAATGTTCGTTTGAGTGAAGCTCCAAGTTTTGGAGAGAGTATTATTAAATACGACGCTAGTAGTAAAGGTGCTGCCAATTACCTGAACCTAGCAGAAGAATTATTAAAAAAAAATAAGGATAAAATATAATATGGCTAAAGCGACAAAAAAACAGGCTTTAGGAAGGGGATTATCTGCCCTACTTAAAGACCCTGAAAACGATATTCAATCTGTAGCAGACAAAAATGCCTCTAAACTTGTAGGTAATATTGTGGCTTTAGACATAGATAGCATTGAGGTAAACCCTTTTCAGCCTAGGTCTAATTTTAATGAAGAATCCTTAGAGGAATTGGCTGGATCTATTAGAGAATTAGGCGTTATACAACCAATAACAGTTAGAAAAATTGACTTTAACCAATTCCAATTGGTCTCTGGAGAGCGAAGGTTCAGGGCCAGTAAGCTAGTGGGATTAAAAACAATCCCCGCTTACATAAGAATTGCAAATGACCAAGAATCCTTGGAGATGGCTTTAGTAGAAAACATTCAAAGGCAAGATTTAGATCCCATTGAGATTGCGCTTTCTTACCAAAGATTGTTGGAGGAAATTCAAATGACCCAAGAGAAAATGAGTGAAAGAGTGGGTAAAAAAAGATCTACCGTAACCAATTATATGAGGCTTTTAAAACTTGACCCTATTGTTCAAACGGGTATAAGAGATGGTTTTTTGAGTATGGGTCACGGAAGGGCTTTGGTAAATATTAATGACACGAAAGACCAAATAAAATTATACGAATTAATTGTCAAGAATAACTTATCCGTTAGAGATACAGAAGAAGAAGTAAGGAAGTACCAACTACCAAGAGCCAAATCTAATCCTACATCAGAAAGCAAAATACCTTCTTTTGCTAAAGCAGATGCAACTGAATTTCAGAAAAAATTTCAAGTCAAGATAGCCATTGCGGCATCGGCCAAAGGCGCAGGGAAAATTAGTTTGCACTTTAAAGATCAAGCAGAATACGAAGCCCTTAAAAAAACACTCTTAGGTGATTAAGTATTTAACGATCATATTAATTTTTGGATTCTCTTGTACCTTTTATGCTCAAGAAGTACAAGAACAGGACAGCTTGCAAGCACCTGCATTACTCCAGAAAAAAACACCCAAAAAAAAGAAAGGAGGACTGATGTCCTTTGACAGTGGGCCTGCTAAAGAGATTAACCCCCTCGCACCTGCCAGGGCCGCTTTTTTATCTGCTGTACTTCCTGGATTAGGTCAATTTTACAATAAAAAATATTGGAAGGTTCCCTTGGTATATGCTGCTATTGGGGGGAGCGCTTATGTTTTTAAGGTTAATGATAATTTATACAGAAGGTACAGGGATGCATTTAAAAGTAGGCGTGCTGGCTTTATGAATGATGAATTTTACGACGTCAATGAAAGTGGGATTGTCCCTGGAAGTCCAGATTTGTCCGATAAGGCTTTACAAGATGGGCAAGAGAGATACCAAAAAGACCGAGACCTATACTTGGTGGTAACCATAGGGTTATACGCCTTAAATATCATAGATGCGAATGTAAATGCACACTTAAAACAGTTTAATGTAAACGACCAGTTAAGCGTGGAATACAAGCCTTTTTTAGATTTAGAACCCATTACCAACACCACATATTTTGGGATGGGAATGACCATAACATATTAATATGAAAATAGCACTTTTAGGGTACGGAAAAATGGGCAAAATGATTGCCGAAATTGCCAGTGACCGAGGACACGAAATTGTATTGACTCATGAAGGAGGTGCCATAAATGATTTTAATGGAGCTCAAGTTGCCATTGACTTTTCAACACCTGAGTCTGCTGTAACAAACATATTAATGGCCTTTAGTAAAGGGGTTCCTGTGATCTGTGGAACCACTGGTTGGTTGGATCAGATTGAAATGGTTAAAGCTGCTTGCTTAAAACAAGAAACTGCTTTCATTTATGCATCTAACTTTAGTTTAGGGGTTAATTTGTTTTTTAAATTAAACGAACAAATGGCCGCTTTAATGAAACCCCATAAATATCATGCAGCAATTGAAGAAATTCACCACATCCATAAACTGGACGCTCCCAGCGGCACTGCCATTACACTAGCAGAGGGTATTATAGCGCAGGGAGCATTAAATGATTGGTCTCTTGTGGAAAATTCGAGAGATAGTGTAACAAATAAATTACCTATCACGTCTAAGAGGGAGGGAGAGGTTCCTGGCACTCATATTGTGAGCTATGCCAGTGATATAGACAGGCTTGAAATTAAACACATCGCTCACAACAGAACAGGATTTGCACTAGGTGCAGTGGTTGCTGCAGAGTGGATACAAAATAAAAAAGGCATTTTTAATATGTCAGATGTATTGGCCTAAGGGCTTAAAAAAAAAACTAATGAATAGTTCACAATGGTTACTAGCACTTGGGGTGCTTCAAATAGTACATTTTTTAGGTACGTATAAATTGTACAAAGCAGCAGGGAGAAAATCTTGGGAGGCTATAGTTCCTGTGTATAATGCGGTTGTTTTAATGCGTATTATTCAGCGCCCTATCTGGTGGGTGATTTTAATGTTTGTACCTGTAATCAATCTATTAATGATACCCGTAATTTGGGTAGAAACCATAAGAACCTTTGGCAAAAGATCTGTATTAGATTCTTGGATAGTCGTATTAAGCCTTGGTTTTTATTTGTTTTACTTAAATTATGCAGAAAAACCTGTACACCGGAGCGGGAGAGATTTAAATCCTGGAACAGCATTGGGTGAATGGGTCAGCTCTGTTGTGTTTGCAGTTGTAGCAGCAAGTATGGTGCATGCCTATTTTATACAACCCTTTGTTATACCCACAGGATCATTAGAAAAAACCCTATTAATTGGTGACTTTTTATTGGTCAGTAAATTTCATTATGGCGCCAGAACTCCAATGACACCCCTTCAGGCACCAATGGTTCATGACACGCTTCCTATTTTAGGAACTCCTTCATATATTAAAAAACCACAACTCCCCTACTTCAGATTTCCTGGATTTCAAAAGGTAAATCGGAATGATATTGTTGTTTTTAGCTGGCCAACAGATACTGTTCGCTATTTTAGAGACCCCTCTAATATCAGGGTAGACAAGCCTATTGATAAAAAATCTAATTATGTTAAGAGATGTGTTGGAATACCTGGTGATCTTTTACGTATTCAAGATGGATATGTATTTATCAATGAGGTTCAAACCAAGCTTCCCTCTAGGGCAAAAACCCAATATACCCATACCATTTTTGCGAGTAAAGGAGTCTCTTCTCGATCATTGATAGAAAGTGGCATTACGGAATTTAGCAGAAAATATACTGCTCAAAATCTCACACAAACACAAGCTACTGCCCTACAACAGGGAGGTGCACAAATCTATAATAACCCTAACGGAGGCTATCTAATATATACCCAAAGCGGTGGAATAGATTCGGAATTAATTGCCGCTCAAAGACTGGCGCTCTCGGAAATTATTGACCGAGAAAGAATGGCCACTTTTTCAGACGCAGTAGCTGAAAAATTAGCCGCCCAAACAGGCATAGACTCTATTGTAAAACAATTGGCCTTAAAAGGTCAATACAATCCAGCAATTTTTCCCCATGAACCTTCGCTACCATGGAATGAAGATCAATTTGGCCCTTTATATATTCCAGCAAATGGTGACACCCTAGACTTAAACCTTCAAAATATTACTTTTTACAAGGAGATTATCACCAACTATGAGGGCAATGAATTAGACATTAATAGTAATGAGATTTTTATAAACGGCCAAAAAGCAACCCAATATACTTTTTCCCAAGATTACTACTGGATGATGGGAGACAATAGACATAACTCTGAAGATTCGAGGTATTGGGGTTTTGTTCCTGAAGATCACATTGTTGGAAAACCTATATTTATATGGATGAGTATAGATGGTATTAACGACGGTATTAAAAATTGGAAAATTAGATGGGATAGGGTCTTTACTACTGTAAGTGGAGAAGGAACCCCTCAATCTTATTTTAAATGGTTTTTAGCTGCCTTGGTGATCTGGTTTGGGATAGATTTTTTTAGAAAAAGAAAAAAAGCCTAAAAAAAAGTCTAAAATATAAAAAAACATAAATGACTTTAAAAAAGACTTTATTGTTCCCCTCCTACTTACCTGCTATAGCAAGCTTTGCCGCAATGGTTCAGCATGAGGTTGTTTGGGAAGTTTCAGGGAATTATCAAAAACAAAGCTTGAGAAATAGAGCGTATATAACCAACGACAGGGGCAAACACACCTTGACCATCCCTGTTCAAGGGAAAGGAGAATTAACCCCTAGACGCAGCTACGACCAGATACCGATTGACAATTCTCAGCCTTGGCAACGTACCCATTGGAGAACCCTTCAAACAGCTTATAGAACATCTCCTTTTTTTGAGTACTATGAACAAGATTTAGAACCGTTATTTACAGGGTCTCATGATTTCTTATTAGCGTATAACTTAGCGGTTATTAAAACGATCTGTGAATGCCTCCAAATTCCATTTTCAGAAAACTACACCACTGTTTTTGAAAAAGAGCCACAAAATACAAATGATCACAGATACCTTATAAACCCAAAAACACCAAAAGACTTTGACAGTCCTGAGTACCAGCAAGTATTTGGAGATAGACATGGTTTTATTCCGAATTTGAGTATCCTTGACCTATTGTTTAATGAAGGTCCAAATGCGTTGGTTGTTTTAAAAAACACCCTCATTTAATTGCTGTCTTTTTTAATTCATTACGGTACTCATTTTATAATCCCAATCGGTATTGCAAAATGGGGCTATCCTACAAAATTTAAACAAGTGCTTTTCATTTTTTGGGGGGCTATTCTTATTGATGTAGATCATCTTTGGGCGTCGCCTATTTTTGACCCTGAACGCTGCAGTATATTTTTTCATCCACTACATTCCAGCGTGGCTATTATGTGTTATATTTTACTTTGCTTTATTCAAAAAACCCGGATCATTGGTTTTGCTTTATGCCTTCATATACTGGCAGACAGTCTGGATTGCTTAGTCTAAACGGTAAGCAACCAATACTGGAAAATGATCCGAAAGGTTTAAAGGAAAACTTTTGTGGTAAGCAATTTCGAAACCTGGATCTGATAGTAAAAAATCTATTCTCATAGGAAAGTATTTGAAATCAAAAGTTTTTCCATAACCAGACCCTACAGAGGTAAAACTATCTGTTAGATCCCCTTTGATGGTATGATATACACTAGAAAACTGATTGGTATTAAAGTCTCCTGCAACGATCAACTTGTGTGGACTATAATTTTTATGACTTGCAATAATGTCTGCTTGAGCTTGCTGCTTGGCAAAAGAAACCTTTAGCCTTCTGTACAAACGTTCTCTGGTTCCCGCTTCTAAACTTGCCGCCTCGGGTTTAACCCTTAGAGACTGCAAATGAACATTGTACAATCGGACCGTGTCGCCTTTTATTTTAAGATCTACAAAAATAGCTGTGTTGGTACTATTTGGAAACGGGAGTAAGCCTTTAGCTATAATAGGAAATTTAGAAAAAATAGCTTGCACCGCTTGTCTTGAATTATCACTTGCACTGATATAGGCGTTGGGATAATTCATAAAACGCTCTTTCATGGAAACGTCAAATTCTTGAAAACATACTACAGATGGATCAGTCTTTTCAATAAATGCCACTATTTGATTTCCAATGGAAGGATCATCACTCCATTGATACTTATTAAAAAGCCGTGTATTGAAGGACATTATTGAAAAGTCTTTTGATGAAGGCATTGGACGCTCTGCACGAAATTGAAAAAAAGAACCAATAAAAAAATAGGCTATTCCCAGAGAAACAATGGGCAAAAAAACGGTCTTTTTAAATTGTAGCATCCAATAGATCAAAAACAATATATTTCCCAACACTAAAAAAGGAACAAAAAGGCTAAAAATAGACATGGAAGGGACCAAAGCAACGGAGATATATGGTAAAAGACAAGCCAATAACATGAGTGCACTCACCCCTATATTAAGTAGCAACATAAAACCGTTGAAGATCTTTTTTAACATAAATATTAATTACGATTTTCCGGAGCTAAACAAAAAATCTTTCTCCTCTTTTGTTAGTGAATCATAACCCGAGTGACTGATCCTATCTAAAATAGCATCTATCTTTTTCTGTTGTTCTCGTTCCTTATAAGCTGTTGTAACTCCTTGGCTTGAAGCACTTTTATTATTTTTATAAGCAGTCTTTAAGGGTGATTTAGTACGTGTAAACACCTTGGATAATGAAGAGAGAACAGATTCAAAAAAACGTCCTATATCTTGACCCTCTTTGAGCTTATTAGCATATACAAAACCTAGAATACCACCCCCAATATGAGCCAAGTGTCCTCCGGCATTACCATTGGGAATTTGAATAAGGTCTGTTAAAATAAAAAATACCCCAAGCTGCCAAAGCTTTACATTAAAGAAAAGCACCCTTACTTCCTGATACGGCATATAAGCACATATAAATATAAAAATAGCAGTGACTCCTGCGGACGCACCAATTAAACTCGCTCCATTCCCACTAAATACTGGAAAAATGGTATAACTCAACAAGAAGACCAAACCTCCTGTAATTAAACCTAGGAAGTATACGTTTAAAAAACGCTTGGCATTAAAAAGATTCAAAAACAGCTGCCCACCGAAATAGAGCATGATCATATTAAAAAATAGGTGTGAAAAGCTGGCATGGAAAAAAGCATAAGACACCAAGGTCCATGGTTTCTCTAAAATTCCCCAAAAACTACTTGAAAGAGAAAACCAGTACAAAAAGTTAGCTGCAGAAAAATCAAATAAAAATGGGAGGAGTGTTTGAATCAAATAAAAAGCAACACAACTCAATGCTAACTTTTCATGTATGCCCCGTTGCTGCCACCAATTGGTAAAATTAGATCCTAACATATCAATTCCATCTGTGGTTATCAAACTCGTTCTTTTTCCAATACCAGGCCATTATAAATCCAAATATAGCCCCACCAACATGGGCGAAATGAGCAATACCTGAACCAAAAATACTATAACCTGTTACGCCAGAAAATAAATCTAGACCAATTAAAACAGGAATAAAATACTTGGCTTTTATGGGCACAGGAATGAACATTAAAAATAGCTCAGAATTAGGATAGGCCATACCAAAAGCAACAAGAACCCCATAAATAGCCCCTGAAGCACCTACTGCAGGGGTAGAAAAAGCAGAAAGCATATTATCTATTGTTCCCCTAGAAGCATAATCATACCAAGCCGGACTGTATTGCCCCTGGCGTATAACATCCATGATGGAATCAGAAGCTATTCCATTTGCTGCTAAAGCGTCTAATCCTTGCTGTAAATACAAATAATTAACGCCAGAATGTATTATTGTTGCTCCAATACCTGCTGAAATATAAAAAAATAAAAACTTCTGTTTTCCCCATTTAAACTCTAAAGGCGAACCAAAAGCCCAAAGTGCATACATATTAAAAAACAAATGCATAAAACCTCCATGCATAAACATATGTGTAAGCACTTGCCAAAAAGAGAAGTTGTCATTCCCAAAATACCAAAGAGAAAACCATTGGTATAAGATATCTCCGTACAACTGAGTGGCAATAAAAAAGATGACATTAATTATTATCAAATGCTTTACGGTATCACTAATCCTTCCCATTATAAAAATTTTAAATCTAGATCTGTTTGTTGCAAATTGGTCATTACAGACTTTCCAAAGGGAGAAGTCAAGAATTCTTTACAGGCAAATAGTTCATCTATAAGGTTTAATTGCTCTGGCAACTCCAAAACGTCGCCTGTCTTTATGGCCATGCTTTTGGCTAAGGCCTTAGCCAATATATCTGTTTGTGAGAAATGGTCTCCGAGATGTCCTGCTTCATAGGTGCTCAAAAAGTCTTGAATGACTTGTGATACATCTTTTTCCTGGAGTACTATGGGAATACCACTAATAGAGAGGGTTTGATTGTCTTTTATTTCCATATTGAAACCCAATGAATGAAGCGGAGACATTAACTCCTTTAGGCGCATAATTTCAGGTATGGTAAAAGAAAGCTCTTTGGGAAATAACAGCTGTTGACTTGCGGCTTCTTGATGGGTAAAATTGGTCAAAAAACGTTCATATAAGACCCTTTGGTGTGCCCTTGACTGATGAATCACTAATAGTCCAGATTTGGTAGAACTCACTAGGTACTTTCTACCCAACTGAAAGCAGTTATGAGTAGATTTTGACGGCATCTGAGCGTCAAAAAAACCTGCTTGCATATGTGATTCCTCTGCATATAGATCATTTGAGCCTTGAGACAATTTATTAAAAGCGTCAGAAGGTTCTAAAACATTCATCTCATTACTGTCATGGGCAATATTAGAATAAAGAGATTCCCATGAAGATGGTTTTTGATAAAAGGTGTTTTTGCTTGCGTACGAACTTTGTGGTTTATGACTGCTTTGCTTTAAGGAATTAGGTGTCTCTTGAATCTCAAAAGGATTAAAAGAAGCGTCTACAGAAATATGTGGAATGGGTGCAGGCTTTTTTAGCGTGTCATATGAATTGTCCAAGTTAGGGTCTCTCTCAAAGTCCAACACCGGAGCCACATTAAATTGACCCAAAGAATGCTTTATAGCAGATCTTAAAATGGCATACAAGGTATGTTCGTCTTCAAATTTTATTTCAGTTTTAGTAGGATGTATATTAATATCAATAGTTTGAGGATCAACCTCTATTTGCAGAAAATATCCTGGGTGTACACCATTAGCAATAAGGCCTTCAAAAGCGTTTACCACGGCAAAATGTAATGAGTTACTCTTTATAAATCTTTGATTTACAAAGAAAAACTGCGTACCCTTACTTTTTTTGGCAGATTCGGGCTTGAGCACGAATCCACTTATTTTTAATTGGGGAGTTTCCTCTTTAACAGGAACCAATTTATCTTGAATTTTCTTTCCAAAAATCTGAACGATTCTTTGATTAAAACTGGTGCTTGGTAATACAAAAAGTGGTGCACCATCTGCGAAAAAAGAAAATTTTATTCCAGGGTGTACCAGTGCTAATCTATGGAATTCATCGGTAATATGACGTTGTTCCACTTGCTTAGATTTCAAGAAATTACGCCTAGCGGGAATATTATAAAATAAATTGTTAACAGCAAAACTGGTTCCTACAGGGGTTACCACTTCTATATTTTCTTCCAATTTTCCTGCAGCAATATGAATTTCCCTACCCAATTCCGACTCCTGAGTCCTAGTTTTCATAACTACCTGCGCAATTGCAGCGATAGAAGCCAAAGCCTCTCCCCTAAATCCTTTAGTTTGGATTTTAAATAGGTCTTCTGCCGTTTGCAATTTAGATGTAGCATGACGTTCAAAACACAACACAGCATCCTGGGCAGACATTCCTACGCCATTATCAATTACTTGAACCAAAAGTTTGCCCCCTTCTTTAATATGAAGGGCAATTTCAGTTGCCCCAGCATCTACAGCATTTTCGAGTAATTCCTTCACCAATGAAGCAGGTCTTTGAACAACTTCTCCAGCTGCAATTTGATTGGCTACATGAGCCTCTAATCGCTTAATTATTTGGGTCATTATAATATAATATCTAATCCACCCATTTGAACTGCAGTGTAAAAGGCCAACAATAAAAAGACAAAAATCACTGCCAAACGAATCCTTCTATTTTTCTCCATCACCTGACTTTTTTGCCTACGCCAATCTTCTCTAAAGGACTTTGGACCAGAGGTTCTAAAGAGACTTTGGTCTGCTGTAGAAGCTTCTTTTTCCCTTTTAAGCCTATCTATACGTTCTTTACGCTCGTTGTAATAACGGGGAGAATAACCGTAAGATTTATTACTGTTTTGTTTAAATAAAGTGGGTAGTTTCATAATGACATGCTTCTTTCAAAAATAGGAAAAAATAGCCCCTATAATAAGTAAAAGGTCGCAAAATTGTTAACAATTCTTGAGACAAAAAACGGAATACAAAGGTATTATCAGAAGATTAAACCAACTCTAAAAAAACTTAGTTTCAAAAGCGAAACACTTCAAACACTAATAAGAAAGCGCATAATTGGAGTAGTTAAAAACAATTAACCTCCTTAAGATAAAGTAGCCATTTGAATGGCGGCAACAGCTGCCTCCACTCCTTTATTTCCGTGCTTCCCACCTGACCTGTCCTGTGCTTGCTGCAAAGTATTGTCTGTTAAAACACAAAAAATAACGGGCGTTTGGGTTTGAATATTTAAATCCATCACTCCTTGAGCGGTAGCCTGGCAAACAAAATCAAAGTGTTTGGTTTCTCCTTGAATGACACTCCCAATCACAATGACTGCATCTGGGGCGTATTTATCAATCATTTTAGAAGCGCCAAAAGGCAATTCAAAACTTCCAGGTACATGTAATGTAATGATGTCTTGTTCTTGAACACCGTGGGAAAATAAGGTTTCTACGGCTCCTTTGTAGAGGGCATGGGTAATTTCCTTATTCCATTGGGACACTATCAAACCAATTCTAAGTCCATTGGCGTTGGGAACGTCTTCTGCGTTGTAATCGGATAAATTGCTAAGCGCGGTAGCCATTATTTGTTTCCGTTCATTAGTCCTAACAAGGCGTCTGCACCTGCGGCTTCTAATGCATTTGGATAATCTGTTTTAATTTGGGCTATATAAGTGGCTGCCTTTTCCTTTTGACCTAGTGCCGCTGCAGCTACTGCTGCTTTATGCAAAAATTTAGGTGTGGTGAACTCATTGTCGCTGTGCCCTAAAGCGCTTTGGTAGTAAGAAAGTGCGTCTGAAGTTTGTTCTAACTGCATAAAAGCGTCTCCAATTGCCCCTTTGGCCAATGCACCAAGTACAGCGTCATCTGATGAGAATTGTTCCAATTCAGCAATAGCTTCAGGGTATTTTTGCAGGTTTAATAAAGAAATTCCTGCAGCGTAATGGGCTAAATTAGCCGCTTTAGTACCAGCATATTCCTTTGTAATATCCAAAAGACCGTATTTACCTTCTGCACCATCTAAGGCCAACTGAAAAAGAGAATCTTTTGCTTGTGTGGCGTTAATAGCCTGATCAAAATATTGTTGTGGATAAAATAATTCATTGGCTGCGGTAGCCTCTTGAGGCTTCTGCACAAATTGCACATAACCTAAATATCCTAAAACCGCTAATGCAACAGCACCAATCACTCCCAAAATATAGGTCTGATTCGCTGCAACCCAAGCTTCTGTTTTTGAAGCACCTTCATCAAGGCTAGAGAAAACCTCAGCTGTTGTACTATTTTCGTTTTGTAACTGTTCTGCCTCTTGAACATTTTTACCTTTATATCCGCGCTTATTGTAAGTAGCCATAATCTATATTTAGTGGGGCAAAAATAAAGTTTTTATCTAAATTGAAAAGCCTATTTATTCGTTATTTTTGAATAATTTGCACATAAATACCAAAAGCACCCATTCAGCTAAGCATTTTCAATGGTTTTAAAACAACTTTCCTTACTCAACTACAAGAATTTCATCCAACGTGATTTCACCTTTAACCCTAAAATGAATTGCATTGTTGGGGCCAACGGCATTGGCAAGACAAATGTCTTAGATGCTATTTACCACTTGTCATTTGGTAAAAGTTATTTTAATCCCGTTAGTTCTCAAAACATCAGACACGGAGAAGACTTTTTTGTCATAGATGCCCTTCTGGAGAAAGAAGAAAAATCTGAAAAGCTTATTTGCAGTATGAAAAAAGGTGCTAAAAAGGTTGTTAAGAGAAATGGAAAAGTCTACGAAAAACTTGCAGACCATATAGGATTTATGCCTTTAGTCATGATTTCTCCAGCAGATAGGGACCTTATTACAGAAGGGAGCGAAACCAGAAGAAAGTTTATTGATGGGGTTATTTCTCAATCAGATAAAAACTATTTAAACAACCTATTAAACTATCAGAAAGTGCTTTCACAAAGAAATGCACTGCTCAAATACTTTGCCGCAAACCAGACTTTTGATCCGGAAACGCTTAGCATTTACAACAGTCAATTGTCCCAATTAGCCCAACCAATTTACGAAAAAAGAAAGGTGTTTTTAACACAATTCATCCCGATTTTTCAATCCCAACACCAAGCAATTTCTGGTGGAAATGAATCAGTAACTATTTCGTATTCAAGCGATTTAGACCAAGGTACTTTGGACGGTTTATTAGTTCAAAACCTCCCTAGAGACAGGGCTTTACAATACACCTCCGTAGGTATTCACAAAGACGACCTGCAATTTGAATTAGAAGGCCACCCTATAAAAAAATTCGGAAGTCAAGGACAACAGAAATCTTTTTTAATCGCTTTAAAACTCGCTCAATTTCACTTTATAAAAGAAAAGTCAAATACCACGCCCATTTTACTCTTAGACGACATTTTTGATAAATTGGACGCCCAAAGAGTATCGCAATTATTAGGGCTAGTAAATGACCGTGCTTATGGTCAAATATTTATCAGTGACACCCATGCAGACAGGACTGAAGCAGTTTTAAAAACAACTCAGCACCCCTATGCACTAATTTCTTTAGCATAAATAACTACCTTTAAATCATGCAAAAACAACTGTATTTATTCTTACTTTTAACTATCATTACAGCTTGTAAATCCACTATTAAAGAGGGTGAAATAAGCCAATTGGAAGGATATTGGGAAATCACAAAAGTTGTTTTCCAAGACGGAACCACCAAGCCATATACTGTAAATACAACTATAGATTATATTGATATTAATGGACTTAAGGGATATATAAAGAAAATGAAGCCTGGCCTAAACGGCCGATACCAAACATCAAACAAAGCAGCCCAATTTAAACTTCTCTTAAAAAATGAGGTCTGGGAAATGCATTTTGAGGGAGATCTGAACAGTACCCTCAGACTACTGGAATTAGATAGCCTTGAATATGCTGTTAAAGACCAAGGTCAAGTGCGATATTACTACAAACGTTACGAACCCATTAATATAAGCGATGAGTAGAAAAGACAGTCCACAACTTTTAAAAGAAGCCTTAGCTGGTTTTATTTCAGAAAATAAACTTGAAAAGGGCTTAGACAAGGTAAACGCAAAAGACGCCTGGGTGCAATGTATGGGAAGCGGTGTAAACTCTTACACCAATGAAGTTCGTTTAGAAGGTAGCACACTATATGTTTTTTTAAGCTCAGCAGTATTGAGAGAAGAACTCAGTCACGGTAAGTCCAAAATTATTAATATGCTCAATGAGCTACTGGGAAAAGACATGATTCAAAAAATTATCCTTAGATAATTTGAAATTACTCGCATCAAAAAAGGCGGCCCTTAAGGCCGCCTTTTTTTTAGTAATAAGCTATGGTATTAATATACTGCTTAGAAAATCTCTCTTCCTGCAAAATGGAAAGCACCTTCAATGGCTGCGTTCTCATCACTATCAGATCCGTGAACCGCATTTTCTCCAATAGAAGTCGCATATATTTTTCTAATCGTACCTTCTGCAGCTTCTTCAGGATTTGTAGCGCCAATAAGTGCTCTAAAATCTTCTACAGCATTGTCTTTTTCTAATATAGCTGCAACAATAGGACCAGAAGACATGAATTCAACCAATTCACCGAAAAATGGTCTCTCAGAATGTACTGAATAAAAAGCTTGTGCGTCACGAAGGCTCAACTGTGTGTACTTCATGGCTACAATTTTGAAACCTGCTGCCGTAATTTTTTCTAAAATACCACCAATATGTCCGTTAGCTACTGCATCTGGCTTAATCATGGTAAAGGTTCTGTTTTGAATCATCTTAAAAATTTTTTGCAAAAGTACTGCTTTTTTTATGACAACAACAATAAAAGCTATGAGATGTTTTTAAAAATGCATTTCAAAGGCATCGGCCGTGAGGCCTCCATCTGTGACCATTTTCATGACCAATTTTCGCTCTGCTGCATAAAACTCTAGCAAACCAAAGCTCTCTTCTGACACCACTTTTGAGGTTCTGTAAGGGTTTGGCTCTCCCTTAAACTTTCTGTAAGCATGGGTAAGACCACTTGAGGTGAAATCTATTAATGGATAAGACAATCCGGGAACTTGCTTTTTAGAAATCTCAGATATATGACGGTCACCAGAAAGTATTATTACGTTCTGAGAGACCGAATTCACTAGCATTTGCTCTAATTTATCTACCTCATGGGGGAAGTTTCCCCAACATTCAAAACCGTGCTCATTAGATAAAAATTGTACACTGCTCACCAGTAAAGTAACGTCTGGCGCTGCATCCTGAAGTTCATTTTCCAACCATTCCCACTGAGCCTTTCCAAGCATAGTCCCTTGTCCGTAAGGATTGGGCTTGTTTCGCTTTGAAGTTTCATTATCTGGTGTGAGGTCTGACCTGAAATACCGGGCATCTAAAACCAATACCTTAATATAAAGGTCTTCAGTTTTGTAATGGTGTGCCCAATAAACGCCTTCTTGCTTTCTTCGAGGGCTGTCTTTAGCTATCCCCATAAAATCGAGAAAAACAGATTGGCTAGCGGCTTTGGCTTTGAAATGAACGCCACCGTCATTCATGCCGTAATCATGGTCGTCCCAAGTGCCAATTACTGGAATCTCAGCAGTGATTTTCGCGTATCCTGGCTGTTCGTTTAATTGCTTATAAAAAGCCGCAAGCTTTTTCATATTGGCTGTATCTGCATAGACATTGTCTCCCCCCCAAATAAAAAGATTTGGCTGGCTGTTGTAAATGTCGTCCCATAGATTATTGGGCAAATCTGTCCTGTTGCAAGATCCAAAAGCGATTGTAAAACCGGGAGACTGCTGGGCTTGCAAAAAATTGACAAACATCAGTATTAGCATCAATAGTGAAGCTCTTTGAAAGTGGAATTTAGGCGTCATATATGAGTTGTTTAATGGTAAAATTAAGTAAATGAAACAAAAGTCTCTAGGATAAAATTGTATATTTACGCCAATGATTACAATAGATTATAAGGCCTTAAAAAGTGCTTTGGCCACACCGGCAAAAATAGCCATTATACCTCACAGAAATCCAGACGGAGATGCTATTGGCTCTACCCTTGCGCTTTATCACTACCTAAAACAGCTAGGCCACGAAGCAGTAGTAATTTCTCCTAATGAAGCCCCTTCATTTTTACATTGGATGCCTAGCTTTGAAACCATTCTTAATTATGAGATCGATAGAGAGCTTGCGATAAAAACACTGGAAGAGGCTTCTTTTGTTTTTACGTTGGACTTTAATCACCTCTCGAGAGTAGGGCATGACATGCAAGTAAATTTAGAGCGCCTGAAGACTACTTTTGTCATGATTGACCACCATCAACAACCAGACTCATATGCCCAATATACCTATTCAGACACGAGTATTTGTGCCACTTGCCAGATGGTGTATCACTTCATGGAGTCCATGGAAGATTTAGACAAAATTACTCCTGAAATAGCCAACTGCCTCTATACGGGAATTCTAACAGATACAGGTTCCTTTAAGTTTGCTGCTACTACGGCTACCACACACAAAGTTGCTGCTGCGCTTATAGAAAAAGGTGCCCAAAATGCGACTATTCACAGAGCTATTTATGACACCAATAGCCCTAGTAGACTTCATTTATTGGGTTGCGCACTCAAAAACATGGAAATACTTTCTGAGTTTCACACAGCTATAATTCATTTAAGTCAGGCAGAATTAGACCAATACAACTATAAAAAAGGGGATACTGAAGGCTTAGTAAATTATGGACTCAGTATTGAGGGTATTGTATTTGCAGTAATTTTTATAGAAAATGCTGCGGAGAAAATAGTTAAAATCTCTTTTAGGTCTCAGGGAAGTTTCTCTGTCAATGAATTTGCTCGAGCTCATTTTAACGGTGGAGGTCACGACAATGCTGCCGGAGGTAGAAGTGATGACTCTTTAGAAAATACCATAGCACACTTTAAAACATTATTACCCAATTACAAAAATCAATTAGAAAAATAAATCCAATAAAAATGAAAAAAACCACCTCTATATTCGTTCTATTTGCGCTGCTATTAGCCAGTTGTAAAACCAGTCAAAGACCAGATCTTGCAGACGGCATTTACGCCAATATTAAGACCGCTCAAGGAGAGATTGTTTTGAAACTAGAAGCAGAAAAAACACCCGTTACAGTGGCCAACTTTGTGTCATTAGCAGAGGGAACCAATACTTTTGTAGACGAGCAATTTAAAGGAAAGAAATTTTACGACGGTTTAACTTTCCATAGAGTCATGAAAGATTTCATGATTCAAGGGGGAGACTATCTAGGCAACGGTACTGGGAACCCTGGATATAAATTCAAAGATGAATTTGACGAGACTCTCACCCACTCCAAAATGGGTGTTCTGTCTATGGCCAACGGAGGTCCAAGCACTAATGGGAGTCAGTTTTTCATAACCCACCAAGCTACTCCATGGTTAGACGGGGTGCACACTGTTTTTGGAGAAGTTATTGAAGGACTAGAAGTGGTAGATTCCATAGCCAATGTGCCGGTTACAAATACCAAACCAAATACTCCTGTTGTAATGGAAGCGGTAACTATTATTAGGAATGGATCAGATGCTAGAAAATTTAATGCCAATAAAGTTATGGCTGCTTATTTTGACGAAGTTGCCGCTGCAGAAAAAGAAACCATGGTTAAGAAAGCGGCCTTTTTAGAAGAGATTGCTGCTCAAAAAGCAAAGGCTACTATTACCGCTTCTGGTTTGGGAATTTTCAAAATAAAAGAAGGCAATGGTATTAGACCATCTATGGGAGAGAAAGTAAATGTATACTACGCTGGATTTTTAGAAAACGGCACCATTGTAGACACCAATATTGAATCTATTGCCAAAGAAACCAATAGCTTTGACCCTAACAGAAAAGCAGGAGGCGGATACGCACCATTCCCAATGGACTACAAAGAGGACGCACAATTAATCCCTGGGTTTAGAGAAGGCTTGTTAAGTATGAACTTTGGAGATAAAATCAGAGTGTTTATACCTGCTCATTTAGGCTATGGAAGTGCTGGAAGAGGCGCTGTTGTTCCGCCAAATTCCAACTTGTTCTTTGAGCTTGAAATTGTAGAATAATTTACCAAAGAGATAAAAAAAAGGGGGCTAAAGCCCCCTTTTTTTTTGATATTTTTAAGAAATCTGTGTGAGTAATTGACATAAATAGCTCCAAAATTTCTGGACAGAGGTCACAGACACCTTTTCATCAGGAGAATGTGCTCCCCTTATATTGGGGCCAAAACTAACCATGTCCATTTCCGGGTAATGAGCCCCTAAAAGGCCACATTCCAAACCTGCATGACAAGCCACTACCCTAGGGGTCTCTTGAAACATAGACTCATATAGACCAGAGGCTGTTTTGAGTAACTCACTGTTTACGTTGGGTGCCCAACCAGGATAGTCTCCTGAGAATTTCACTTCAAATACCTCAGAATCAAAACCATCTTTTATTTTATGAGCCAAATCCATCTTAGCACGCTCTACAGCAGACCTACATAAACAAGCAATCTCTACCAAGCCCTTAGAAAGGGTTATACGTGCCACATTATTAGAAGTCTCTACTAGATCTGGAACTGAAGCACTCCATTGGTACACCCCATGATGAACCCCTTTAATATGCTTACAGAGTGAAAGCGTATCTGATACAGACAAGCCCATATGATCTGTAGTGTCATTAGCGGTCAACAAGATATTTAAATCTTGCTCTACCTCAGCAAAAGCCTTAATAGCCTCATGAATTTGTACGGCAGCAAAGGCTTCTAAAGAGGCCCTTTGACTTTTAGGTACTACAAAAGAAAGAATGCTTTCACGTGGTATGGCATTTCTAAGACTCCCTCCATTAATAGAAACCAATTGCACACTAAACTTCTCGGAGAAAGACGCCAATAAGTCATTGGCTATGAGGTTCGCATTTCCAAAACCTTTGTGAATATCCATACCACTGTGTCCTCCTTGTAAACCGGCAATTTTAAGTTGAAAAGGAACCAGGTCAATCCCCAAAGCAACTGTGTCAAAAGAGGCGCTAATAGTAATGTCTATTCCTCCAGCGCAGCCCATGGAAATTTCGTCGTCGTCTTCTGTATCTAAATTTAAGAGGTACTTTCCGCTCAGCCAATTTTCTGCCAGACCCTTGGCTCCTGTCATTCCAGTTTCTTCATCTACTGTAAAGAGGGCTTCTAAAGGTCCGTGTGGGATATCTGTAGATTGCAACAAGGCCATAATAGCGGCCACTCCAATCCCATTGTCTGCTCCCAATGTAGTACCTTTTGCTTTAACCCAATCCCCTTCCAAAAACATTTGAATACCCTGGGTATTAAAGTCAAAAACAGTCTCCTTGTTTTTTTGGTGTACCATGTCTAGGTGGGACTGCAAGGTCAATACTGGCGAAGATTCCATGCCAGCTGTTGCAGGTTTCAGTATCCGAATATTACCCACTGCATCCTGATCCACCGCCAAACCCAAAGATTTGGCAAAGTCCAACATAAAGACAATGACCCGCTCCTCTTTTTTTGAGGGCCTGGGCACCTCATTCAAAGACACAAAAGATTGCCACAGTAAACGAGGTTCTAAGGCTGATATTAAGCTATGCTCACTCATAAAATATTTTTGAGCGAAGTTAAAGAAAACTAGAGAGGTTTAATAGATCTGAGAGGGCAGAATTTTAAGCAAATGCATAATATACAAATATCATTTTCCTAAATAAAAATGTACTTTTAACCTATGGATTTTCCCAAGTTTGGTCGTTGGCTCTTAGCCTTTTCTTTTCTACCCTTGTATTATTTAGTGCAATGGTTTAGTGACTATCCAGCGCTTATTGAAACCTACTACAGTAGAGGTTTTTATGTGTATTGGTCAGAGGGACTGAGATTTGTACTGGGGCGTTTTCCCATATCAGTGGGTGACTTATTATATATTGTTATTATTGTTTGGGGCCTTATCAAGATTCGAAAACACCTCAAGGGGAAAACGCCTGTAAAGAGCCTGTTACTTTTTACTGGTACAGCTGTTTCCATATTTTACCTAGTTTTCAACCTCAGCTGGGGCCTTAATTACCACAGAACTCCTCTAAATGAAAGTTTGAATTTAAGCAGCGCTTTAAAAGACAGTTTAGCCCTTTTTAATCTAACTGAGGCGCTTGTCCTAAAAGCCAATGTTCTGCACAAAAAAATAGCCTTAGATTCCTTGAGTGCTGTAAAAATCCCTTACCAGACTAATGAAATATTAACAATGGGAATTAGTGGGTATGAAGTTTTAGAGCAAAAATACCCTCTGCTGTCTTACCCACATACGGCCGTTAAAAAGAGTGTGTTTGCTATACCCCTCTCCTATATGGGCTATGCAGGCTACCTCAATCCTTTTACCTTAGAGGCTCAGGTGAATCAAAAGATTCCCGCTTATAGATTGCCTGTGGTGGCTACGCACGAAATGGCTCATCAGTTAGGGTACGCGTCTGAGAGAGATACCAACTTCATTGGCTATTTGGCAGGCATTCATCACCCAGACCTATACTTTAATTATGCCAGCACTACCCTAGCCCTTTCCTACTGCTTAAGAGATGTTTATAGAGAATCTCCAAAGCGTCAACAAGAATTCATAGCCCTTTTAAACCCAGGGGTTATAAAAAATTTCCAAGAATCTAACCGCTTTTGGGAAATGTATCAAAATCCCTTAAGTCCTTATTTTGAATCTATTTTTAATCGTTTTTTAAAAATGAATAACCAAGCGCAAGGAGTAAAAAGTTATGGGCAAATTGTTCAGTTACTTTTGGCATACCACGCGCAGTACCCAGCATAAAAAGAAATTGGCCCATTAAAGCCTGCCTACCTCCCATTGAAGCAATCTAAAAAAAGTAGTATTATGCAGCGCTATTAAATCACTTTCTATTATCTTTAAGATGCTGTAAAAAGCGTCTTATATAAACCAACTAAATGTTATTTCCATGAAATTAAAAATGCTTGTCTTTGGGCTATGCCTTGTCAGTAGTATTGGCTTTTCTCAAGACTATTTCCCAAAAAACGACGGGGTTAAAGTGGCTAACAACCACTACACCGCCCTCACAAATGCAACTATTTACACCAGTCCAACTGAAATCATTGAAAAGGGTACTTTGTTACTTAAAAATGGACGAGTTGTGGCAGTGGGTAAAAATGTTCAAATTCCACTTCAGACAGTGGTCACTGACCTGAGTGGTAAAACCATTTATCCTTCCTTTATAGACTTATTCTCAGATTTTGGGGTAAGTAAACCGGCATCGGCCAGAGGCGGAAGAGGCTCACAATACGAGCCCACTAGAGAAGGTTTTTATTGGAACGATCATATTATGCCAGAAAATAATGCCATAGATCAATTTAGCTTTAATGCTAAGGCTGCTAAAGATCTCATGTCTCAAGGATTTGGAGTAGTCAATACACACATTCAAGACGGTGTGGCCAGAGGTAGTGGTGCGCTTATTGCTCTAAATGCTTTAGAAACAGACGCCCAAAGGGTGCTTTCTAGCCGTTCAGCGCAATACTTTTCTTTTAATAAGAGTGCTGTAAAAAGCCAGTCCTATCCAGGTTCACTCATGGGAGCTATGGCACTATTGAGACAATTTTTCTCAGATGCCAATTGGTATGGAAAAGGAAACAGCAATACCAGAGACCGTTCCATAGAAGCCTTTAATGCGCAGAAAAATAGTTTAGCAATTTTTGATGCGGGTGACAAAGGAAATATTGTGAGGGCAGACAAGATTGGAGACGCGTATCAGATACCATTTGTCATTCTTGGGGGTGGAGACAGTTACGAGGATTTAGATGCTATTAAAGCCACTAATACTACCATTATTGTACCGCTTAATTTTCCTAAAGCCTATGATGTAGAAGATCCATATAAGGCAAATTATGTCTCTTTAGAAGATATGAGGGCTTGGAATCAGGCCCCTTCTAATCCGTCTACCCTTCAAAAAGCCGGGATACCTATTACATTGACCGCCCATGGACTTAAAGATGGAAAAAACTTTTTGAGCCACCTGAGAAAATCCGTGAAATATGGTCTAGATAAAACCAAAGCATTGGAGGCACTTACCACAAGACCAGCACAATTGCTAAACAGAAAAGATTTGGGTCACCTAAAGCCTGGAGCAATGGCCAATTTCTTGGTGACTTCTGGTGATATTTTTGAGGAAGATTCAGATATTTTCGAAAACTGGGTTCAAGGGACTAACAACATCCTTAAAGACAAGAATATTGTAGATATTAGGGGAAATTACTCGATGAATTTTGAAGACCAATCATGGACGCTTAACATCAGTGGTGATATAGAGAAGCCCGCTGCAAAACTGACTCAAGACAGCACGAACCTAAAAAGTAAGCTTACTTATAAAGAAGGATGGATGTATATGACCATAACCAATGAGACCGGAGATGGAAAATTCCGACTCTCTGCATTGGCCAGTAAAGATGCTCCTATTGAAGGTACTATCGTAAAAGAAGACGGTACTGAAGCGCTTTTTACAGCGACTAAAACGAGTCCATTTGAAAGCAAAAAAGAAACGGCTGTTACTTCGGCACCATTAGTTATGCCAGTGACTTTTCCAAATGTTGGCTATGGTTACAAAAACAAACCTACAGCAGAAAATACCTTGTTTAAAAATGCTACTGTTTGGACGTCAGAGGACGCTGGAATATTAGACAATACAGATGTACTTGTCAGAAATGGAAAAATCGTTAAAATAGGTAAAGACCTCACTGCGGGAAATGCCAAAATCATAGATGCAACCGGAAAGCACCTTACCGCTGGTATTATAGATGAACACTCTCACATAGCTTTAAAAGCAGTTAATGAGGGGGGACAAAACAGTACTGCTGAGGTAAAAATGGAAGACGTAATTGATCCTGAACACATGGGTATTTATAGGGATTTAGCTGGTGGAGTAACTACCATGCAACTCTTACACGGTTCTGCTAATCCCATTGGAGGACGTTCAGCCATCATTAAACTTAGATGGGGAGCCACCGCAGATGAATTGATTTTTAAAGAAGCCCCTGGCTTTATAAAATTTGCCTTGGGTGAAAACGTAAAACAGTCCAATTGGTCTTCTTATAGCCGTTTTCCTCAAACAAGAATGGGAGTAGAACAAATGTTCATAAACTACTTTCAACGTGCCAAAGAATATGACGCAAAGAAAAAAAGCAAACAGTCCTATCGTTATGACGAGGAAATGGAAGTGTTGGCAGAGATTTTGAATGGAGAGCGCTTTATTAGCTGTCACTCTTATGTACAGAGTGAAATTAATATGCTCATGAAAGTGGCTGAGCAGTTCAATTTTAAAGTCAACACCTTTACCCATATTTTGGAGGGCTATAAAGTAGCAGACAAAATGGCGGAGCACGGTGTTGGTGGCTCTACTTTTTCTGACTGGTGGGCTTATAAATACGAGGTAAACGACGCCATTCCTTACAATGCTGCTATAATGCAAAGCCAAGGCGTAACCGTGGCAATTAACTCAGACGACGCTGAAATGTCTAGACGTCTTAACCAAGAAGCTGCTAAAACAGTCAAATACGGTGGCATGTCTGAAGAAGAAGCTTGGAAAATGGTCACTATTAATCCTGCCAAATTATTACATATAGACCATAAAGTAGGTAGTATAGCCGTTGGAAAAGATGCAGATTTAGTCCTTTGGAACAACCACCCTATGTCTGTGTATGCTAAAGCAGAAAAAACTATGATAGAAGGGGTTACCTACTTTGATTTAGAGATAGACAAATCCCAAAGAATCGCTATTCAAAAAGAAAAAAACACCTTAATCCAAATGATGATTGCAGATAAAAAAAGCGGTGCTCCAACACAAGCACCTAAGCGAAGTATGAAGGTGGAGTTTCACTGTGACACTATGTTAGATTAATTTAATTGAAAAAATGAATCGTATGAAATATTTTAAAAATAGTTTGCTCGCACTAGCCCTTACACTGGGTTGTTCAAATATATGGGCACAACAGACCCCTGCAGGAGCACAAGAAACTGCCATTAGTATTACTGGCGCTACTGCACATATTGGCAATGGAAATGTCTTAGATAATGCAACTTTAGTGTTTAAATCTGGTATTATTACAGCTATTGGAGATGCCAATACCCCTACTGAAGGTCAAATAATCAATGTCAATGGCAAGCACGTTTACCCAGGGTTTATTGCCAACTGTTCCTCTTTGGGATTGGTAGAAATAGATGCCGTAAGAGCCACAGATGATCAAGATGAAATTGGAGATATTATTCCTCATGTGAGGTCTTTAATTGCCTACAATGCAGAGTCTAAAGTTGTAGAAAGTATGCGCCCTAATGGGATATTATTGGCCCAAGTGTCTCCAAAAGGCGGTTTTGTTTCAGGGACTTCCTCTGTGATGCAATTAGATGCGTGGAACTGGGAAGACGCTGTAGTAAAAACAGATGACGCTGTTCATATGAACTGGCCCAGCTCTTTTAGAAGAGGTCGCTGGTGGATGGGAGAAGATCCAGGTCTTAAACCAAACGCCAATTACAAGAGAGATATAGACGCCTTTGTGTCTTTTATGGAAAATGCAAAGGTCTATAACGACGCGCTTTCTAATGAGAAAAATGCCCCTTTCCAAGCAGCTAAAGGATTGTTTGACGGATCAAAAAAGCTCTTTATTGGTGCCAACGGAGACAAAGAGATTATAGATGCAGTAACTACGGCTAAAAAATTAGGGATTCAAGAAGTTGTTGTTGTAGGTGGTGCAGAAGCTTATAAAGTGATCCCGTTTCTAAAGAAACACAATATTGCTGTTCTAGTAGAAGCCACACACAACCTTCCTGGATCAGATGACGCAGATTACGACCAGCCTTACAAACTGCCTAAGTTGCTAGCAGACGCTGGAATCTTAGTGAGTATTCAAAATGCAGACGCAGCAAATTTTCAAAACAGAAACCTGCCTTTTTACGCAGGACAGGTGGTTGGACAAGGAATGGATAAAGAAGAAGCACTCTCCCTAATCACCTTAAATGCAGCAAAAATTCTAGGCATTGATCAAGAATTTGGCAGTTTAGAAGTGGGTAAAAGCGCTACCTTATTTGTCTCTGAAGGAGACGCCTTAGACATGCGCACCAATCTAGTGAGTCATGCTTTTATTCAGGGCAGACAATTGTCTTTAGAAACCCATCAAACAGAGCTTTGGAAGCGGTATATGGGAAAATACAACAGTTCCGAAAAAACGGTTGAATAATTCCATGACTACATTTTAAAATTCAAGGGGGCTTTTTATAAAAAGCCCCCTTTTTTATTTTCAAAATAGGCTACTTTTGTGGCATGGAAACCCATACCGTCATACAAAGTGCTCAAAATCCTAAGGTAAAGGAGATGCTTCGCCTAAAGGAGAAATCTAGGGCCAGAATACAAGCCCAAAAATTCATCATCGAAGGCTTAAGAGAATTGGAATTGGCCATGGAGTGTCACTACAAGATCTTAGAATTTTATTATGAACCTAACATTTTAAGTCCTGATAAACTATCGGGGATATTAAAAAAAATAGCAGGGCAGCAGGCAGTAATCGCTCCGATTGTTTTGTCTGGAGCTGCTTTTGAAAAGTTGGCACAAAGAAGTAGTACAGAGGGTATTATTGCCGTTGCCGCCACTAAACCTCATACACTTTCTGATTTGATAGTAACCAGTAAAAACCCCTTGTTTCTTGTGGCAGAGGCCCCTGAAAAGCCTGGTAATATTGGGGCCTTGCTCCGCACGGCCGATGCCGCTGGAGTAGACGCTGTAATTATCGCAAATCCAAAAACAGATCTCTACAATCCCAACGTGATTCGTTCCTCTGTAGGAGGTATTTTTACCGTAGCCGTTGCTATGGGAACGAGTAAAGAAGTATTGGATTTTTTACAGGTGGAAAAAGCGAATGTATATGCAGCTGCGCTACAAGCTTCCAAGCCTCATACAGAAGTGTCTTACAAAAATACGACCGCTATTGTAGTGGGAACAGAGGCCACTGGTTTAGAGAGGATTTGGTTAGAGCGGTCCAACCAAAACATTCGCATTCCCATGAGGGGCAAGATAGATTCCATGAATGTATCTGTAGCAGCAGGAATTTTGATATTTGAAGCCATAAGACAGAGAGATATTTCGGAGAATTAATATCTTTATAGTATGTTAAGTGAGCTAGAAATTATTGCAGAAAATAAGGCCATTGCTAAAGAGTATAAAGAACTCCTTCGTATTAGCTATCAGTCCTTAACTAAAGACGACAAAAAACTAATTCGCTTGGCGTTTGACACTGCCGTAGAGGCCCACAGTGATCAAAGAAGAAAATCTGGAGAAGCCTATATTTTCCATCCCATTGCTGTAGCTAAAATTGTCGCCTCTGAAATTGGGTTAGACGCTACCTCAATTGCAGCTGCACTGCTCCATGATGTGGTAGAAGACACCTCGTATACTTTACCGGACATTGAACGTTTATTTGGCCCTGTAGTAGCCAAAATTGTAAATGGTCTCACTAAAATTGCCCACCTTAAAAAAGACATGAATATCTCCCAACAAGCGGAGAATTTTAGAAAAATGTTATTAACCTTAAATGACGACGTAAGGGTTATTATCATTAAAATAGCAGACCGTTACCACAATATGCTCACCATGGACTCCATGCCGGAGTACAAACAATTGAAAATTGCTTCAGAGACTTTGTATATATACGCTCCTTTAGCCCATAGGATAGGACTGTACAACATTAAAACAGCCCTTGAAGACCTAAGTTTAAAATATACAGAACCTGAAGTATTTAATGATATTTCAGATAAAATTGAAGAAAGTAAAGAAGAACAACAAAAGTATATAGATGACTTTACAAGAAGTATAAAGGATTCTCTGGCTAAAGAAAAGTTCAATTACACAATCAAAGGGCGCATGAAATCTATTTTCTCCATTAGGAGAAAAATGCTCAAACAACAGGTTACATTTGAGGAGATTTATGACAAATTCGCCATAAGAATTGTCTATGCCTCTGCGCCAGAAGACGAAAAATTCCTGGCTTGGAAAATTTATTCTATTGTAACCGATCACTTTACCCCTAACCCAGTAAGGTTAAGAGATTGGATTACCTCTCCAAAAACCACTGGTTATGAAGCCCTACACATTACTGTCATGGGACCCAAAGGGAAATGGATAGAAGTCCAAATTCGCTCTGAACGCATGCACGAAATTGCAGAGAAAGGATATGCAGCGCATTTTAAATACAAACACGGGGCCCAAAAAGAACAAGGAATTGACCTTTGGCTCAATAGACTACAAGAGGCATTAGAAAATGACAATATTAATGCAGTAGATTTTGTAGAGGAGTTTAAACTAAACCTTTATTCCAAAGAAATTTTTGTGTTCACGCCAAAAGGAGAACTCAAATCGCTACCTAAGGGAGCTACCCCCTTAGACTTTGCTTTTAGTATTCACACCCAGATAGGCTCAAAGACTCGTGGTGCTAAGGTAAACGGAAAATTGGTACCACTAAACACTACACTTCATTCAGGTGATCAGGTAGACGTGATTACTTCTGAAAATGCAAAGCCTACCCAAAACTGGCTCAATTACGCCACAACTGCTAGGGCCAGATCTAAGATTAAAACGGCACTAAAAGAAGCTAAAAAAGCTATTGCAGAGGAAGGAAAAGAAATACTCAGAAGAAAGTTAAAATCTCAAAAGATTAACCTCAATGAGGACACTGTTAACAAACTAGTTACTTTTTTTAAGTTAAAAACTAGTCTAGACCTATATTACAGAGTGGGTAGTGGTATTATTGACAATGTTAAGCTAAAAGATTTTGCAGCTTCTTACAACAATGCTTTTATCTCCTTCTTTAAAAATAAAATCAGGAGAAATAGCATTCCGGAAGATATTGACAAAGAGGAACTCTCTTCTAACTTAGATACGCTCGTATTTGGAAAAGATGAGGAAAAACTTTCCTATAAGTTGTCCCCCTGTTGTAATGCTATACCTGGAGACGAAGTCTTTGGTTTTATTAGTATTAACGATGGCATAAAAGTGCATAAAAAAAATTGTCCTAATGCTATCTCTCTACAATCTAATTATGCCTATAGAATTATAGCAGCAAATTGGATAGACGCCTCCCAGGAAGAATTTTCCGCTGAAATAGTCCTAAATGGCTTAGATAATTTAGGATTGGTAAGCAATATTACTAAAGTGATCTCTAACCAAATGAATGTGAATATGAGAGCCATTAATTTCAATACAGATGGAGGCACTTTTAACGGAAAAATAAAAGTAGTGGTGAAAAATAACGACACTCTTAAGAAACTTATTGGAAATTTAAAGCATATTAACGGCATTGAGAAAGTGAGCAGATTATAAAATTTAGCGTTACCTTTGCTCCTTAAGACCTTTCATAACCATGGCATCTTCAAACAATAACCAAGAAATAGTTAAAAACGTATTTACGTCTTTCTTAGAAGAAAATGGGCATAGAAAAACACCTGAAAGATATGCAATACTTCAGGAAATCTATGACAGTGAATCGCATTTTGATATTGAATCTCTTTACATTCAAATGAAAAATAAGAACTACCGGGTAAGTAGAGCTACCTTGTATAATACTATAGAGATTTTAATGGATTGTAAATTGGTGAGAAGGCATCAGTTTGGTAAAAATCAAGCCCAATATGAAAAGTCTTATTTTGACCACCAACACGATCACGTAATTCTAACAGACACCGGAGAAGTAATAGAATTTTGTGACCCTAGAATTCAAGCGATAAAAAAAACAATAGAAGAAGTTTTTAATATAAAAATAAACAACCATTCTTTATACTTTTACGGGACCAAAGAAAAATTGGAACCACCTAAAGAATAAACATAACAACTAGCAAAAAAATGGCAGTAGACTTACTACTAGGACTCCAATGGGGAGATGAAGGAAAAGGTAAAATCGTAGACGTACTCACAAAAGATTACGACATTATAGCAAGATTTCAAGGAGGGCCTAACGCAGGTCATACACTTGAGTTCGATGGAATTAAGCACGTACTACATACCATCCCATCGGGTATCTTTCACAAAGAGGCAAAAAATATTGTTGGAAATGGAGTCGTTATAGACCCTGTCATTTTTCAAAAAGAGTTAGAGAACTTAGCCGCTTTTAAAATAGATTTTAAAAGCAAACTGCTTATTTCAAGAAAAGCACATTTAATTCTTCCCACGCACAGGCTTTTAGACGCAGCATCTGAGGCTGCAAAAGGAAAGGCTAAAATTGGCTCAACACTTAAAGGTATTGGTCCAACTTACATGGATAAGACCGGCAGAAACGGTATGCGTGTAGGGGATTTAGAAATGAGCGACTGGAAAGAAAAATACAGAGCCCTTGCAGACAAGCACCAATCTATGATTGGTTTTTACGACGTAGATATTCAGTATGATTTAGAAGAATTAGAAACCGCTTTCTTTGCAGCCATAGACAAATTAAAATCATTGACTTTTATTGATTCTGAGCAATACTTATACGAAGCTCAAAAGGCGGGAAAAAAAATATTAGCAGAAGGCGCACAGGGTTCTTTGTTAGATATTGACTTTGGTACTTACCCATTTGTGACTTCTTCCAATACCACTGCTGCTGGAGCTTGTACAGGGCTCGGTGTAGCACCCAACCAAATAGGACGCGTATTAGGCATTTTTAAAGCCTATACCACCCGAGTTGGAAGTGGTCCCTTCCCAACAGAGTTATTTGACACTGACGGGGAAATCATGGGCCGTGTAGGCAATGAATTTGGTGCAACTACTGGAAGAGCCAGAAGATGTGGTTGGATAGATGTTGTCGCGCTTAAATACGCGATTACAATTAATGGTGTCACAGAATTAATGATGATGAAAGCAGATGTGCTTTCTGGATTTAAAACAGTCAAAATCTGTGATTCATACCAGTACAAAGGAGCCACTATTTCTCATTTTCCCTACAATGTGGAACCAGAAAATGTAACCCCAAACTATATTGAAATGCCGGGTTGGGAGCAGGATTTGACTAAAATGTCTGAAGTATCACAATTGCCTGAAAATCTAATGAATTATATTAAATATTTAGAAGAAGTACTAGAGGTTCCTATCAAAATTGTATCAGTAGGTCCAGATAGAACCCAAACTATTCATAGATAAAAAAAGGTCCTATACCCCATATATTTTAACATAAGGGGTAAAGCTTTTTTCTTATTAAACCATTAGCAATTAGACACTTTGAAGAAATACCACGTTTTTACACTGCTTATTTCCCTATGCTTCTTGTCTGCTAAGGTTCATGGCCAAGAGAAGCAAATCCAAATTGTTTACGGGGGGAATTTTACTAAGGATGAAACTCAATTTCCTGGAGCTTCCATATTTAGTAAAGATGACAAACAAGTTCAATTTAAACACCAAGGTGCAAACCTCTGGTGTGATGTTGCAATTTTCTATCCTGCAGAGAACAAGATTAGGGCCAAAGGAAATATCACACTCATTCAAGGAGATTCTATCTTCATGAAAGCAGGACAATTAGACTACAATGGGGTCTCTCAATTGGCTAAAGCATGGGAGTCTGTTAGTTTAAAAAATACTGACATGACTTTAACACCTTCCGACACATTATACTTTAATAGAGAAAAACAGGAGGCCTATTACAACAAAAAAGGCACTATTGTGGACAGCCAAAACACCTTAACTTCAGATATTGGAAGGTACTATTTAACTCCAAAGAAATATCAGTTTTTAAGCCGTGTAGAAGTGGTTAATCCTGAATACAAACTACGTTCACAGCAGCTAGACTATTACACTACTTCAAAAAATGCTTATATGTATGGCCCTTCTACAATTTATGGGAAGGAATACACCTTTTATTGTGAACGAGGCTATTACAACATGACAACAGAAAGTGGTTATGGAATAAAAAATACAAAGATTAACTACAATAATAGGATCATTGAAGGGGATTCTGTTTACTTTAATAAAAATAGAAAATTTGCCTCTGCAACCAATAATATTGTTGTTACAGACACCATAAACAATGGGGTTATTAGGGCGCATTACGCAGAGGTTTTTAAGGCAAAAGATTCCGTATTCGCAACAAAAAAAGCAGTATCTATTAGCTTAGTAGAGAAAGACTCCCTGTATATGCATGGAGATACTATTATGCTTACAGGAAAGCCTGACGCTAGAATTTTAAGGGCGTTTAGGGGAGCTAAATTCTATAAAACTGACTTGAGTGGAAAATGTGATTCCATTCATTTTGATCAAAGAACAGGGCTCACTCAGCTCATCAAAAGACCTATTATTTGGAATGGAGAAAACCAGATGACCGGAGATGTGATTCATTTAAAATCAGATCCAAAAACAAAATCATTAGACTCCTTAGAGGTACTCAATAATGCTTTTATTGTAGCTAAAGACACCATTCGAAAAATAGGATTTAACCAGGCCAAGGGAAAAGACATGTTCGGTGTTTTTGAAAACAATGCACTTCGCTTTTTAAACTTGATCAAGAACACTGAGCTCATTTATTATTTATACGATAAGGAACAAGAACTCATGGGGATTAACAAAACCATTTGTAGTGAAATTGCTATTGAGATGGTTAACAACGATATTAGTGAAATTACTTTTATAACTGCACCAGATGGCACCATATACCCACTGTCAGAACTTCCAGTTATAGACAGAAAATTAGAGGGGTTCTTATGGTTTGGAGACGAAAGAATTCGAACTAAAGATGATATTTTTGGGCCAGAAGATCTCCAGATTAAATTAGCTAAGATCAGGGGACTCACCCAAGCGATTGACCGAGAAAATCTACCCAATACTGAAGATAAAACTACAAAAAAGCAACTATCTCAGAAGTGATCGCAGATTTTTTAAAATATCAGGCACAAACTACCCCCCACCCCCTGGCTTTAGAAGTTTCTCATGCCAAGGGCAGTTATATTTACGACTCGAACGGAAAGAGTCATCTGGATTTTGTTGCGGGTGTTTCTGCTTGTAGTGTTGGTCACACCCATCCAAAACTTGTCCAAGCCATTCAAGAACAAACGGCCAAATACATGCATGTCATGGTATATGGGGAATACGCCCAAAAACCAGCTATTGATTATACTAAAGCGTTGGCGGCATTGCTTCCTGAAGGTTTGGATTGTACTTACTTAGTAAATTCAGGAACAGAAGCCATAGAAGGCGCTATGAAATTAGCGAGAAGGGCTACAGGAAGACATGAAATTATTGCAGCTCACCACGCATACCACGGAAATACAATGGGGAGTTTAAGTGTCATGGGATATGAAGACAGAAAAGCTGCTTTTAGACCACTGGTACCCGGTGTAAGATTTATACATTTCAATGCATTTATAGAATTGTCACAGATCACTGAAAAAACGGCTGCAGTGCTCCTAGAAACCATTCAAGGAGGTGCAGGATTCATTTCCCCAAATAATGGATATTTAAAAGCCGTAAAAGAACGCTGCGAAGCGGTTGGTGCATTGCTCATTTTAGATGAAATTCAACCAGGCTTTGGGCGTACAGGAGCGCTATTTGCTTTTGAGCATTACCAATGTGTGCCCCATATATTAGTGGTTGGTAAGGGAATGGCTGGCGGTCTCCCCGTTGGCGCTTTTATTTCATCTAAATCGCTTATGGACTTACTTCAAGAAAAGCCTAGTCTCGGACATATTACTACATTTGGGGGTAATCCCGTAATAGCATCGGCCTGTAAGGCCACTCTAGAAATTATATATGAAGAAAATCTCATAGCTAAAACCTTAGAGAAAGAGGCTTTTTTGAGACGTAAATTACAGCACCCTGAAATAAAAGAAATTAGGGGAAAAGGGCTTATGTTAGCGCTCATTTTGGCATCTCCAGAAAAAGCCAATGAATTGGTTTTAGAAGCATCAAAAAATGGATTAATTCTTTTCTGGTTGCTCTTTGAGAAAAAAGCAGTGAGAATTTCTCCCCCCTTAACTATTTCAATGGATGAATTGGAGAAAGGTTGTGATTTAATTTTAAAGATTTTAGATAAAAATACAAGGGATTTAAATTAATCTCTTGTAGTGTTAACTAATTTGTTAATAATAACCCCCAGGACATAAACTTTGTTAATGGGATTACCCCTAAATTTAAATTAATTGAAACCCCAAGATACACGCTATGGCGTTAGATCCTAATGAAGAAGGCAGCGAGCCAATCGCAAAGTTTGAATCCATGCTCAAAACAGACGACGTGTACTTTTTTGACGCGGAGGATTTTGAAGACATTATACACCACTATCTCAATAATGGAAAGGTTTCTCTTGCGAAAAAAGCCATTAAAATTGGCTTGGAACAACACCCTGAAACGACCCCTTTAAAGTTGTTAGAAATTGAAGTAATGGTCTTTGAGAATAAGCTAGATCTTGCCATTTCTCAATTGGATTACTTAGAATCTCTAGACCAAAAAAACGAAGAGATATATATTCAAAGGGCCAACATTTGGTCCAAACAAGACAAACACCTTCAGGCTATTAGTTGTCTTGAGAAAGCATTATTACTTACAGAAGACACTTTAGATATCTATGCTCTTTTGGGGATGGAATATTTGTTTTTAGAAGATTTTGAGAAAGCTAAGCACAATTTCATTAAATGTGTGGAAGAAGATCCTCAGGACTATGCCTCACTGTATAATATTATCTATTGCTTTGAATACTTAGAAGATCCTGATGGCGCTATTTCTTATCTCAATGATTATCTAGAAAAAGAACCCTATTGTGAAGTGGCATGGCATCAGCTTGGAAAGCAATACAAAAGCAAAGGGCTTTATAAAGAGGCGCTCACTGCCTTTGATTTTGCCATTATCTCTGATGAATCATTTATTGGCGCTTATTTTGAAAAAGCCATGGTTTTAGAAAAACTCAAGCGCTATAATGAAGCGATTGAGAATTATGAGACTACTATAGACTTGGAGGATCCCACCGCTCACGCCTACCTTAGAATTGGCAGGTGTCATGAGAAAATTGGAAATTCAGATCTCGCACAACAATACTATTACAAAACAGTCCATGAGGACCCACTTTTAGACAAGGGTTGGCTGGCCATCACCAATTTTTATATTAGAGAGAAAAATTATGAAAAGGCCCTTTATTACATTAATAAAGCTTTACATATTGACACCGAAAATGAAGCTTATTGGAAAAAATGTGCTCAAATAAATGTGAACTTAGGACAATTAGACGAGGCAGATTTTGCTTACAAACAGGCTGTTGAGTTTGGAGATTATGATTTAAGTACATGGGAGTCTTGGGCTTTGGTTGTCATGGAGAATAAAGAATTTGAGGCAGCGAATCAAATATTGCTTCAAGCGATTGGTTTCTTCCCAGAAATTGCCTCCTTAAGGTATCGGTTGGCATTTATTTTTGGGCTTTCCCAAGATATTGAGCAAAGTAAATACCATCTTTCTGAGGCATTGAGATTAGACTACAGTCTTCTAGCCCATTTCAAAAGTCAATATCCTGGTTTTTTTAACAGTACTTGGGTTTCCAATTTTATTAGCACCTCTAGCAAGGCTTCTAGTTAAAATACCCTATTTTTAAACTTTAAGCTAGACATGCAAAAAAAAATAAACAGGAATTATATAGTCCTTTTTTTAAAAGGTATGGCTATGGGTGCTGCAGATGTGGTTCCTGGAGTTTCAGGTGGAACCATTGCTTTTATATCTGGTATTTATGAGGAACTCTTAGAGAGTATTAATAATGTGAACCTCAAAGCCTTAAAAAAGTGGAAACAGGAAGGGATTAAAAGCTTTTGGGCGCATATTAATGGAAATTTTTTAACAGCGCTTTTTCTAGGTATAGGTGTCAGTGTAATCTCATTAGCAAAAGGCATTAGTTGGCTTCTAAACCATGAAACCGTCTTGCTTTGGTCTTTCTTCTTTGGCTTGGTTTTAGCAAGTGTTGTTTTTATTGGAAAATCAATTAAAAATAAAAAACCTGCAGATTATATCATGGCAGTTATTGGAATAGCCATAGCCATTGGTATAGGAGAATTGGGGGTGGTTGAAAACAGCCAACAACCGCTGTATCTATTTCTGTCGGGTGCCTTAGCCATTTGTGCTATGATTTTACCGGGCATATCTGGGGCTTTTATTTTAGTATTGCTCGGTTCATATGAGCCCATACTAAATGCGGTTCATCAAAGAGATCTGTTGATCATTACAACTGTTGGTGCAGGCTGTGTTATAGGTCTAGCCTCTTTTTCTAGAATTTTAAAATGGACCCTTAGTCATTTTAAAAATCAAACACTCTCCATACTGATGGGGTTTATTATAGGATCTCTATCTAAAATATGGCCTTGGAAGGAGGTCGTTTCCTCAAAAATAGTTCGGGGTAAAGAGATTGTTTTGGCCTCTGAAAATGTATTGCCTTGGGATTTTTCTGGGAATACACAAATAATTGCTGCTAGCCTGTTGGCTATTTTTGGTTTTTCATTGATTTTCATATTAGAAAAATCTGCCAATAAAAAAACTACCTAAGTGTTACATCATTAACATTATGGAACAACAAAGAACCTTACAAGACAACATATTTCTTTTTTTAAAGGGACTTGCTATGGGAGCTGCAAATAAAGTTCCAGGGGTCTCTGGTGGAATTGTAGCATTTGTTGGTGGTTTTTATGAAGAATTTATTTACGCGCTAAAAAAAGTAAATAAAAAAGCGTTTTACCTGCTTGTATCAGGAAGATTTAAGTCTTTTTACTATTATATAAACGGTCCCTTTCTTTGGATACTTCTTATGGGAATGATCGTAAGTTATTTTAGTGTTTCTAAAGTACTCGATTATTTTCTGCTTACACAAGAAACGTATGTTTGGTCCCTTTTCTTTGGCATGATCTTGGGATCCGTATACTATATATCCAAACAGTTTAAACAATGGAATAGCAGTACAATCCTATGGGGATTCATTGGACTGGGCATTGGTATAAGTATTAGTTTTCTTAGCCCTGCCAAAGAGAATGACCACTTATTGTTTGTGTTTTTCTGCGGAATGATTAGTGTTTCTGGAATGACACTTCCTGGTTTATCTGGTTCATTCATCCTAATGCTTTTAGGCAATTATGTACTCCTACTTGTGGATAGTGTTAATGCGCTTTACGACACTTTTTTTGAAATCGTCCAAGGCGACTTTAGTTTTTGGAATGATCCAAAGCGACTTAAAACACTAAAAATCCTTGCTGTTTTTACCTTGGGATCCACTGTGGGATTGATCACTTTATCCCACTTAATTAGTGTTGTTTTGAAGCGTTTCAACGCCATTACCACAGCGATCATAATTGGTTTTATTTCAGGGTCTCTAGGTGTTGTTTGGCCCTGGAAAGAAACTATTTACAAACTGAATGAATTAGGAAAACCGCTGTTGGATTCAAACCAGCATAAAATAATATTAAATTACCAGAGGTACATTCCTTCCATTCAAGTGGGGGCTACATGGTGGGCTATCTTTTGGATGGGAATAGGTTTTGTAATTTTAATGGCTTTAGAATCTTATGCAAACAAAAAGAAGCAATAAATACGGATTACTAGGAAAAGATATTTCTTACTCTTTTTCAGAAAATTATTTTTCTAAAAAGTTTGAGCAACTTAATCTTGAGGGATATACTTACGAGAATTTTGATTTTCAAGACCTCAGCAATTTTAATAAAGTATTAGACCAAGAAGACTTAAAAGGAATGAATGTAACCATTCCTTACAAGGAATCTGTAATACCGTTCTTGACTATGCTAGATCCAACTGCTGCAGAAATAGGTGCGGTAAACACTATTAAGTTCACAAAAGAAGGAACCGTAGGTTACAATACAGACGTCATAGGATTTAGAAAAGCCATTGAACCACTTATATCTTCCGAGCATAAAAAAGCACTTATTCTTGGGACTGGTGGAGCATCTAAGGCGGTATCTCATGTTTTTAAAAGCATGGGTATTCCTTTTCTATTTGTATCTAGACAATCAAAAGAGGGTCAAATAAGTTACAAAGATCTCACAAAAGAAAAAATACAAGAGCACTTAATCATCGTTAATTGCACCCCAATTGGTACTTTCCCTAAGATAGATCAAAAACCAGATATTGACTACTGTCAAATTGGTGCAAATCATATTGCCTTTGATTTAATTTACAATCCCGAGCAAACGGCTTTTTTAAATGAAGCAAAATCAAGAGGGGCTAAAATTAAAAACGGCTACGAAATGTTAGTGGGCCAAGCAGAGGCTTCTTGGGAGATTTGGAATAGTTAAAATAGTTAGGGTTTAAAAAAACAATAAATTTTTATATATAGTTATATGTTAGTATATTACCTAGGATAAGAAAGGGCAAAAACCCTCTCTATTTTGAACTGACAAAAACTATATAACATGTTAGAAGAAAAAGACGGAAACCTACAAGATCCGGTAGGAAAGGAAGATTTAAGCGTTGAAAAACAAACCAATCATGAGGAGAATACTACTCAAGAAGATCCTCAATCTGAAATTGATGATTCTAATGCAGAAGACGCAGAAGATATTGATAATGCTTCCAGACACAGCATTCCAGATTTGGATTATGAAACATTGAATATGGAAAATCTAGTCGGGGAACTTCAAAGGCTAGTCAAAAATGAAAAAATCCAAGCAATTAAAAAGAATGTTGACGCTATAAAAGCAGCCTTTGATATTAAATTTCAAGACTTCTTGGAACAAAAAAAGGCAGAGTTTATAGAAGGAGGCGGTAACGAAATAGACTTTAGATACAATTCTGTAGCCAAAAGACAATTTAATGAGGTGTATGGCGAGTATCGCGAGAAAAAAGACGCCTATTACAAGACCTTAGAGTCTAATCTTCAAAACAATCTCAAGAAACGCCTAGATCTTATAGAAAGACTCAAGGGCTTAGTAAATGTAGAAGAAGACATTAACGACACTTATAAGAACTTTAAAGAAATACAAAAAGAATGGAAAAATGCAGGAGCAATTCCAAGAACACATTATAATGATGTTTGGAAAACCTATCACCATCATATGGAAATCTTTTATGATTTCTTAAACTTAAACAGAGAACTTAGGGACTTAGATTTTAAGCACAATCTTGAGGAAAAACTCAAAATTATTGAAAAAGCAGAAGCGCTTCAGACAGAAACTGATATTAATAAAGCATTTCAAGAGCTTCAAACACTTCATAAAATCTGGAAAGAAGATTTAGGCCCTGTTGATAAAGAAAACAGAGAGGCCGTTTGGGATCGTTTTAGTGCTGCTACGAAGGTCATCCATGAAAAAAGACAGGAGCATTTTAAATCCTTAGAAAAAGGTTTTGAAAGAAATCTAGAAATAAAGCTTGAAATTATAGCTAAGATTAATGCAGTTAGTGAAGGTATTGCAACCACACATAAAGGGATTCAAAGCCAAATGAAAACGGTAGAAACCCTCAGGAATACATTTTTTGAAACTGGAAAAGTACCTCAAAAACAAAATGAAAAAACCTGGAAAGCATTTAAAGCTGCTACTAAGCTATTTAATCAACATAAAAATAGTTTCTACAAACACTTAAAAAAAGAGCAGCAAGAAAATCTCGATGCAAAGAAAGCATTACTAGATATTGCTAATTCCCTTAAAGATAGCGAAGTGAGTGATGAAACTACGCAGACTTTTAAGCGTATTCAAAATGAGTGGAAAACAATTGGACATGTACCTATGAAGTATTCAGATAAAATCTGGAAATCATTTAAGGCTGCTTGTAACACCTATTTCGCAAATGTGAATAAGAGTAAAAATGCCAACAATGCTGTTGAAGAGCAAAATTTAACCGCCAAAGAGAAAGTGTTGGCAGAGTTGAAAGCATATGACCTAGGGGCAGATAAAGAAAAAGACCTCTCTTTTATAAAAGCACAAATTGAAGCTTGGAAAAATATTGGAAGGGTACCTTTTAAAAGTAAAAACATCAACAATACCTTTAATAAGGTTCTAGACGCCCTATTTCTTAAATTAAATATTGACAAACAGGCAGGGGAATTACTTAAATACGGGGACAAACTCAATCAATTGGCCAGTTCTGATAATGACTATGCACTTGCTAAAGAAAAAGCTTTTATTCGTAAAAAAATTGAAGAGTCTAAAAATGAGATGCGACAATTAGAAAACAACTTAGAATTCTTTTCAAATGCATCAGAAGACAATCCCGTAGTTAAAGAAGTTGTCAATAAAATTAATAAGCACAAAGAAGATATTGATACTTGGAAAGAAAAACTCAAAAAGGTTAATATACTAACACATAAAATAAATAAAGAGGAAGAAGAGGCTTCTAACGAAGAAACTACTGAGGAAGAAGCAACAGAGTAAAAGCAAACATTGAGACAAAAAAAAAGCCCTGCTCGCTGAGCAGGGCTTTTTTTATACTCGGATTTCATCGCAAACTACTTGGCTACATTTACGGCCCTAGTTTCTCTAATCACTGTTATCTTCACTTGGCCAGGATAGGTCATATCTGTCTGAATCTTTTGTGAAATTTCAAAAGAAAGTTCAGAGGCTTGGTCATCTGTAACGCGCTCGCTTTCTACAATAACCCTTAATTCCCTACCCGCCTGAATGGCATAGGCTTTCTGCACTCCTGGAAAACCAAAAGCAACATCTTCTAAGTCTTTTAACCTTTGAATATAGGAATCTAATACCTGTCTTCTAGCTCCTGGTCTTGCACCACTAATGGCGTCACAGACTTGTACAATAGGAGCGATAAGGGTATTCATTTCAATTTCATCATGGTGGGCTCCAATAGCATTACACACATCTGGTTTTTCTCCAAACTTCTCAGCCCATTGCATTCCCAAGATAGCGTGAGGGGTTTCTACCTCAGCCTCTGTATTAGGGACTTTACCAATATCGTGAAGGAGACCTGCACGTTTGGCTAGTTTTGCATTTATACCCAATTCAGCAGCCATAACTCCACAAAGCTTAGCCACTTCTCTAGAGTGTTGCAAAAGATTCTGGCCGTAAGAAGAACGATACTTCATTCGTCCAACCGCTTTTATAAGTTCAGGATGTAATCCATGAATTCCTAAATCAATTACGGTACGTTTACCTATATCTATAATTTCTTCTTCAATTTGCTTTTCTGTTTTCTTGACAACCTCTTCAATTCTAGCAGGGTGAATTCTACCATCAGTCACTAATTTGTGCAATGACAATCTAGCTATCTCCCTTCGCACAGAATCAAAACATGAAAGAATTATAGCGTCTGGTGTGTCGTCTACAATAATCTCTACTCCAGTAGCAGCCTCAATAGCCCTGATATTTCTACCCTCTCTACCAATAATCCTACCTTTAACGTCATCTGACTCAAGATTAAATACGGAAACACAGTTTTCCACAGCTTCCTCTGTACCAATCCTTTGAATAGTGTTAATGATGATTTTTTTAGCTTCTTGCTGGGCGGTTAATTTAGCCTCTTCCATCGTAGATTGCATATAAGCCATAGCGTCAGACTTAGCCACATCTTTCAAAGAAGCCAATAACTGTTCCTTAGCTTCATCTGCAGACAAGCCAGAAATAACCTCAAGCTGCTGTACTTGATTTTTGTGCAGTCGGTCTAATTCCGACTGCTTTTTATCTAGAATTTCAGCTTTGTGAGTAGTTTCTGCAATCTGCTGCTCTAATAAATCATTTATTTTTTTTGCCTTTGACAATTCATTGCTCACTTGCGATTCTTTATCTCTAGTGCGTTTTTCAGATTCTCCAATTTTTTTCTCCTTCGATAGGATCACTTTCTCATGTTCTGCTTTTAGTTCTAAAAAACGCTCTTTGGCCTGAAATATTTTGTCTTTTTTAATATTCTCGCCTTCGTTTTTGGCGTTTTTAATAATTGCAAGTGCATCTTTTCTCGCATTGATAATGGTCTTTGAGGCTTTCCCCTTTTCCAAAAACTTTGCGATAGCAAATCCAACTGCAAGGCCTAAAACGGCCGATATTATGATTGTTGTACTATCCATGTTTATTAAATTAATTATATAAAAAAAGCCCACATTGGATTGGGTTTTGAACAAACTCTGAATAAACAGGTTTAGGGCTAACAAATTACTTAAGTTTCCTTATACGAGTAAGGCATGCTTGCATAATCTAAACTCACCCTTTTAAAAAAAATTAGCGTTGAGTTTGTCAAAAAATAAATACCAGTGTGGGCAATGATGTTATTTAAAAGAACGTATTATCCTAACGAATTGTCGATCACTTCCTCAAGCGCTTTTAAACGCTCTTGAACCTCTTTATTATCCTGAGATTCTTCTATATCACTCTGAGTTGTCTTTGAGGCAAAATGCAAGGCGCACATAGCCAAAACATCTTGTTTATCCCTCACAGCATAATTTTGCTCAAAGTTTTTAGCAAGCAATTCTATTTGTTTAGCGGCTTTTCTCAAACCTTCCTCTTGAGATGGAGCAATCGTCAATGGATATACCCTGTCAGCAATTGAAAGCTTTATTTTAAACGTATTTGACATACATTATTTAGAGAGCGCCCCTATACAATAGTCAAGCTCTTTTATTAAGGTGTTAATCTTCAGTTTCGCTTCGGTAGTGTTTTCATCACTGCCTAACATAGACTGTGCTAATTTTAAAGCATTGTATTTCTCTTCCCAATAAGTGGCCTGTGATTTTGCGTAATCACAAGTTTTTTTCGCTTCATCAAGTTCCTTGCTTAAAAGGGCAGAATTCTCTTTAACCCCTTCTAAACGGTGAACTAATTTGCTTACCTTATTTTCTAAAGAACCTACAATTTCTTTAAGATGACTCATTTGCAACTGTCCATACTAATAAAACAAAGTTAATATAAAACTTGGTATTCTCAGAATTGCAACCCAATAGTTTTAAATTTATTAAATTTAAGCTCAAAATTATAGACAAAATTTTCTGGATAAAGACTCCAAGCCCTTCTGTATCTGAGGCAGTTTATTTACTTTTGAACATCAAATGAAGACACTGCATTTTTTTTTCGCATTAGGTTTATTAGTTGGTCCATTGTACGCTCAAAAAGCTCTGGAAAGCAAGATCTCAGATGCTACATACAATGCTCCCCTGAAGATCCCCTTATTATTAGCTGGTAATTTTGGTGAGCTAAGGTCCGATCATTTTCATTCAGGCTTAGATATCAAAACAAAACACCAACAAGGTCTAAAAGTATTCTCTATTGCAGATGGCTATGTGTCCAGGATAAAAATTTCACATTGGGGGTATGGAAAAGTACTCTATGTAAACCATTATAATGGTACTAGTAGCGTATACGCTCATTTACAAAAGTTTTCTCCTGAAATAGAAAAATTTGTACAAAAAAAACAATACGCTAATAAATCGTATACCATTCAGCTTTTTCCAAAAAAAGACAGCATCAAAGTGTACAAAGATAGCCCTATTGCTTATTCTGGAAATAGTGGAGGGTCTACCGCACCACACCTTCACTTTGAAATGAGAAAGACTGGTTCTGCCATAGCGATAAATCCCCTTCAGTTTCCATATGAAGTATTGGACAAAACACCGCCAACCCTTCAAAAATTATTTGCTTATCCTGTAGGTGAAAGTAGTCATGTAAACAGAAGTGAAAACAAAGTGCAACTTTCATTTAAAAGAACTCCTGAAGGTATTTATCAGGCAAATCCCATAGAAGTAAAAGGTTCATTTTACCTTGGAGTCAAAGGCTATGACAGACAAGAATTAACAGCAAATAAAAATGGTATTTACCAATATAAACTTTCATTAAATGATACGCTGATTGGTGAAATTAAACTAGACCAATTTTCATTTAATGAGACTAAGGGCATTAATACGCTCATTGACTATCAGCATTTGATTAAACACAGAGAACGCATTGTACAATTATTTCAAAATGCACGAAAACCATTAAGCATCTTTAAAACAATAAAAAACAAAGGAATCGTTAACATAAAGCCCAATGAGACGGTTGAACTAGAACTGGCACTATTGGACCATCATGGTAATAACATTAGTATTAAGATACCAGTTATAGGTACTTCAGAAGCAGCAACAATAAAAAAAACCCTTAACAAAACACCTTTCCCTGTGTTGTACAAAAGTCCTGCACATTACAAACTAGCCTATGGCAGTCTTTATTTCCCGGTCAATAGCTTTTATGAAGATGTTTATTTAAACTTAGAAACGACTAAAGATACTATTAGCGTGCACAAACCTATGTGGGCAGTAAAAAAACCATTTACCATAAGTTTTAATTCACAGAACAGTCCCTTTTCAAAATACAGTTACATTGCTTATATGCTTGATTCAAAATCTTCCATTTACAGCAATACTAAAAAAGATGGTGATTGGCTGAGTACAAAAACCAATAAATTGGGAACCTATATAGTTAAACAAGACTCTATACCTCCAAGCATAAGACCAAAAAACTTTAAGAGCAATCAAAATATTCGAAATTATCAGTTTTTGAGTTTAGAAATTAAAGATCTAGAAACTGGAATTAACAGCTACTCAGGAAGTTTAAACGGAAAATGGATTCTCATGGAATACGAACCTAAGACAAATACACTTACCCATCATATAGGCCCAAGAACAAATCTTCAAAAAAACAACGAATTGAAGATAGAAGTCACAGATATGTTGGGAAATATTCAGATATACACCACTCTTTTAAGCCTTTAAATACACTATGAAAAATCAATTATTAAATAGGCACAACAAAGTAATCCTTAGTATTTCAATCATTTGCTTATTCTTTACACAAGTGACATTGGGCCAAAAGAATATCTATGAAAATAAACAATTCAAAAACATCACTTCTAATCATAAAATCATTGCAATCCTTCCTTTTCTAGCTTCAGTAAACTTAGAACAAGAATTAAGTGATGAAATGCAATTGGAATTAGAGGCATCTGAGGGATATGCTGTTCAAGAAGCTCTAGAAACATACTTTCTTAAAATGGAGAAAAGGAAACATTACAGAGTGAATTTCCAAAATATAAAAGACACCAATGCTTTTCTAAAAAAACAAGAAATTAGCTACAACTCATTAGACATTTACAGCGTAAAAGAATTGGGAGAAATTTTAGGGGTAGACGCTATTATCAGTGGCAGCATAACCCTAAACGTTCAGCTATCTAAGGGAGCCAACAAATCGTTTAAATTAATAGATTACGTAACAGGGAATACTAAATACGGTCGTATAGGTATAAAAATAAGCGATGTAAAAACCGGTAAACTTCTTTGGAAGTACGAGAAACAAATAGACAGGAAAACCGGCAAAAACACAGTAGAACTTATCGGTTCAATGATGAGACAAGCCAGTAGAAAATTTCCTTACGAAAAATAGTAGCCTTAAAAAAATCCCTCTGTCTTACTTTTCGGAAAACTCTTTTAAGGTATTAATCGTATAATCTATTTCTTCTTTTGTGTTAAATGAAGAAAAAGAAAATCTCAAAGAGGGCATAGCCAATTGCTCCTCTGAAAGAAAAGTAGACAACACATGTGATCCTTTGTTACTTCCAGACTGACAGGCACTTCCTTTAGAACAAGCAATTCCTTTCAAATCTAGGTGAAATAATAGCATCTGTGCCTTTTGGGCATTAAACGGTAAACGCACATTGACTAAAGTGTAGGTGCTCTTCTCCATATCCCCAGAAAAACCGTTAAAAGACACCGCAGGAATGGCTTTATTTATTTCACTAATAAAATACTTTTTTAAACCCTCAATATAAACACGTTCCTTATCCAAGTGCTCATATGCCAAAACAAAAGCCTTTTCAAGACCTACAATGTTGTGATAGGGCTCTGTGCCTGCTCTAAAACCTCGCTCTTGCTCACCTCCTACAATAAACGATTTTAAAGGAGTATCCTTTCTTATATAAGCAAAACCAATCCCTTTAGGTCCATGAAATTTGTGTGCAGCTGCAGCTAAAAAGTGAATTTTAATCTTTTGTAAATCCCAAGGAAAATGGCCTATTGACTGGACCGTATCTGAATGGAGATAAGCCCCATAAGACTCACACAGCGCAGCTACTGTGGGAAGGTCTAAAATATTTCCAATTTCATTATTGACATGCATTAAACTCACTAAAACGGTCTCTTTTAAACCACTTAGTATTTTCTCTAAGTCCAAAAGGTCTGGATTTCCGTTGGTATCTACTGCTACATAATGGGCAGTAACCCCATTAAACGCCACCAATTCATCTATAGTGTGCAAAACAGCATGGTGCTCCATTGTAGTAGTTACAATATGTTTTACCCCCAAATCCCTCACAGCACATTTTAAAACCATATTGTCTGCCTCTGTACCTCCTGAAGTAAATATTATTTCTGAAGGATGAGCACCTAAAGTAGCTGCAATAGTCTTTCTAGCCTGTTCTACAGCCGTCTTGGCGGTCCTACCAAAACTATGTGTAGAAGAAGGGTTTCCAAAACAGTTTTCTAACGCGTTTTGAATACTGTTAATCACTTCACCTCTTACAGGAGTCGTTGCAGCATTGTCAAAATAAACAGCTTTCATTCTATAATTTTTATGGGACTATAAAAATATATTAAATAAATGTATTTGACAGATTAATAGAGAAAAGCATTGAAAATAATTACATTTGAAAGCAAATTGAAAACCATGAAAAGTAACACATTAATGCGCAAACTATTTTTAGCTGTTCTCCTAATGTCTTTATTTTTTAGCTGTAGCGATGGAGATATTACCATTCAAAGCATAAGCTTCAATGAAATTGGTATTGAAAGCTGCACACAATCTACAGCAACCACATTATTGTTTAAAATTAATGGTACAGAATCACTAGCGCTACAACTTCCCGAAGGACTTTTAAAAAGCAGTGTGAGTGAACAAACCATACAAAGTAGTATTCCCAATCAGGCCACCCTTAATTATAGGATTTTTTCCGAAGACATTAGTGCGTCATACTTCTGCAGTGTGTTACCTGAGATAGGTGTAAATGTAATTAAAGATGCTTATGCAACTGCAGGAACAATATTCATAAATACGAGCTTAAGTGAAGACGGAAATAATTTTGAACATAAAATTCAATTGAGTGGAGTAAGCTTTACAGACCAAGATGGTAAGCGAATTACAGATGTGAACTTAAATGATTTTGGCATATTTACAACCCCAAAATAATCACAGCTCCCTTCTAACATGCTGCGTCAAGTAAACTTCAGTGGCTCCCAAGCCATATTTCTTATAATCTCCCTCGTAAACCCTTATTCCCTCATACCTTTTAAAGAGGTATTTTAATTCCTCTTTAAGCACTCCTGCTCCTACTCCGTGAATAAATACTACCTTTTGAATTTTTTTAGCTATAGCAAAATCTAACTGTCGCTGGGCAGTATCTAGTTGCATGTTTAACATGTCAAAATTAGAGAGATTGGTCGCATTGGTTAACTGACCAATGTGAAGATCCACCTCCATTTTAGGCACATCCCTTTCTTTTCTGGAAACAGTGGTCTTATAATTAGGCTTTTTATCTTGCTTTAGGTGCTTGATCTTGGCCACCTCATAATTAGATACTTGTAAACCCTCTTCAGGAAGAATGAGTAATTCTCGGGCGGTAAACTTCATTAAAAAACCAAAGGTAGTTTCAACTTCCAAATTATCTCCAATTACAGCAGTAACAACGCCTTCAATATCTTGATCTAATACACAAACCTTGTCTCCTAATTTAAATGACATTTTAAAATAGTCGTTTTGAAAATGAATACTTCACAAATTATTGCTCAAAGGAAGCTAAGGTTTTAGTGATAATAGCCACACATGCCAAAAGTTGTTCTTTATTCATCACTAATGGTGGTGCAAATCTGATAATATTTCCATGGGTTGGTTTCGCTAGCAAACCATTATCTCTAAGGGCCAAACAAATATTCCATGCAGTATCACTTTCTTCTGTATCGTTAATTAAAATAGCATTTAGCAATCCTTTACCCCTAACACCTTTCACTATCGTAGATTGGTCTACATATTTCTGTATTTCTTCTCTAAACAAATGACCCAAATCAAAGGCATTTTGAGCCAAAGACTCCTCTTTGACTACTTCTAAGGCAGCAATACCAACCACAGAAGCTACTGGGTTTCCTCCGAAAGTACTCCCGTGATTTCCAGGCGCAATTACCTTCATTATAGTGTTGTTTGTCAATACAGCAGAAATGGGGTATGCACCACCAGAAATAGCTTTTCCCAGGATTAAAATATCTGCTTTAACCTCAGGTGTTCCGCTGCAGTGCCTGTCTGAACAGGAGCAATTACCACAAGTAGCTAATAATTTTCCTGTTCTAGCAATTCCAGTTTGAACCTCGTCTGCAATAAAGAGTACATTGTACTTTTCACAAAGTGCCTTTGCAGCTGCTAAATAGCCCTCAGAAGGCACATAGACTCCGGCTTCTCCCTGAATAGGTTCCACTAAAAAACCAGCAATAGAGGAATCAGAAGCCAGTGTTGTTTCTAAAGCATCAATATTGTCGTAGGGTATTTTAATAAAACCTTCTGTAAATGGTCCAAAATTATTTTGAGCTACTGGGTCATTTGAAAATGAAACTATGGTTGTTGTTCTACCGTGAAAATTATTTTCACATACCACAATTTTGGCCGTATTTTTGGGTAAATTCTTCACCTCATAACCCCACTTTCTACATATTTTTAAAGCTGTTTCTACAGCTTCTGCTCCAGTATTCATAGGAAGCAGTTTGTCATATCCAAATGTTTCGGTAGCATATTTCTCAAACACACCCAATTTATCATTGTAAAAAGCTCTTGAAGTGAGTGTAAGCGTCTGTGCTTGATTCACCATGGCACCAACAATCTTCGGATGGCAATGCCCCTGATTCACTGCAGAATATGCAGACAAAAAATCAAAATATTTATTTCCATCTACATCCCATACATAAACACCTTCACCTTTAGATAAAACTACCGGTAATGGGTGGTAATTATGGGCACCGTATTTATCTTCTAATTCAATAGCTTGCTGTGCACTTAATTTAACCGTTTGGGACATAAATGTTTTTTTAAAGATTGATGTAATTTAGACTATAAAAAAGAAATAGCCTGTTTACCACAAAGCTACAATTTTAAATAAAAAAGATAGTACTTTTGCACCATGCGAAAAAGAAGAAATCCCCTTGTATTCGAAAACATCTTAGTAACAGATACTGCTGCTAAGGGAAAAACGGTTGGAAAAGCACCAGATGGTCGCATAATTTTCATCAATAATGCTGTTCCTGGTGACATTGTAGACGTCAAAACCACCAAAAAAAGAAAAGCATACTTCGAAGGAACCGCTGTAGAATTTCACCAAAAGTCAGAAAAAAGGGTTACACCAGCATGTGAACACTTTGGAGTTTGTGGCGGTTGTAAATGGCAGCACATGGGTTATGAGCACCAAATCGCTTATAAAGAACAAGAGGTTTTAAATAACTTAAAGAGAATTGGACATATAGATCTCCCAGAAGTCACTCCAATTGCCGGAGCCCCTGAGGCATACTTTTACAGAAACAAAATGGAATTTTCTTTTTCAGACAGTAGATGGTTAACCCCTGAAGAGATTCAAGAAAAAGACACCATAGAAGATAGAAACGCTTTGGGTTTTCACATTCCAGGTATGTGGGATAAAATTCTCGATATTAAAAAATGTCACCTCCAAGCAGACCCATCGAATGAAATGAGGCTATTTGTAAAAAACTTTGCAATAGAAGAGGGAATCACATTTTTTAATCCCAGAAATCATACTGGAGAACTGAGAACACTCATGATCAGGACAAGTTCTAATGGGGAATACATGGTCATCATTCAGTTCTGTGAAAACAATACTTCCAATAGAATTAAACTTCTAGAGGCTATAAAAACACAATTTCCTAGTATTACCTCATTACAATACGTCATAAATCAAAAAGCAAACGACACTATTTATGACCAAGAAGTCATTTGTTTTAGTGGTAGGGATCACATCATTGAAGAGATGGAAGGCTTACAGTTTAAAATAAATGCCAAATCTTTTTACCAAACCAACGCCGCACAAGCATATAACTTATATAAAATCACCAGAGATTTTGCTGGACTTTCTGGCAATGAATTGGTATATGACCTGTACACAGGCACAGGAACTATTGCCCAATTTGTTTCTAAAAAAGCTCAGAAAGTAATAGGTATTGAATCAGTTCCGGAAGCTATTATTGATGCTAAAGCAAATGCAATTCACAACAATATAGATAATGTAGAATTTTATGTAGGAGACATGAAAAATGTTTTCACACCCTCTTTTATAGCCTTGCATGGCAAGGCCGATGTCTTAATAACAGACCCCCCAAGAGATGGAATGCATAAAGATGTGGTAGAAGAAATTCTAAAAATGGCACCTGAAAAAATCGTGTATGTAAGTTGCAATAGTGCTACACAGGCAAGGGATTTAGGACTCATGAAAGAAAAATACAACCTTACCAAAACACAAGCTGTTGACATGTTTCCCCAAACACATCATGTGGAAAATGTTGTACTTTTAAGCTTGAAAAAATAAAGGATTATGAAAAGGAATATACTTTTATCGCTAATTGTTTTGGGCTGTTTTTGGTCCTGTGAAAAAGACGATATTTGTATTGCAGGAGACACACCAATGATGCGTATTACTTTTCTCGATTCTGAAGATGAAACTTCAAAAAAAGCACCTGAAAGGCTTTTGGTAGTAGGAAAAGACAAAACAACGCCAATTACAACAATATCACCGGGATCTAGCAGTATCACAGAAGCCTTAATCCCTCTAATTCCCAATACGAATCAAACCGAATATTATTTAGTGACAAATGCAAGCATAGATTCAGAAGGAAATGTAAGTGGCAATATAGACGCTTTAATATTCTCTTATACCCCAAACCCAAAATTCATTTCAAAAGCCTGTGGGTACATTGTTTCTTATGAGAATCTAATTCCAATATTGACGCCAGACTCAGACAATTGGATCAAAAAAATAACTGTATTAAGTCCAAGCATTTCTAATGAAAATGAAGTACACATTGAAATTTATCACTAGTTTATTAGGGTTATTTATGGTGCTTCAAACTCAAGCACAGCAGAAAAAAATAGACCTAAACCCAAAAGATACTGTAACCCACATGGAATCCTATGGCATACGCCTAGGAATGGATTTAAGCAAGAAAATATTAGGACAACTAAAGCCAAATTTTGAAGGACTAGAATTAGTAGCAGACTTTAGGCTAAGTCAAACACTTTATTTAGCAGCTGAATGGGGGAATGAAAAAAAGTCAATAGTAGAAGACACCTATACCTATACACCTGACGGATCCTATTTTAAAATTGGTATTGATCAAAATACCTACGACAATTGGTATGGGATGAACAACATGATTCATTTAGGAGGGAGATTGGCCTATGCAAAATACAGTCAAACTGTAAATGAGTTCGCTGTATTTGACACAGACAGGTATTGGAATCCAGAAGGCTTTGGTGTGAGCGATCAAAACCTTCCAACTTATAATGGTTTAAGTGCTTTGTGGCTAGAAGTGGTCTTTGGAGCCAAAGTAGAATTATTCGCCAATATTTTTTTAAATGCCAGTGTCAGGGGTGGCTATTTACTAAACCATGATAGCAACACAAACTTTCCAAACAATTGGGTTCCAGGTTTTAATGCTGTCACAGAAGAAAGCAAATTTGGAGTGGGTTACAATTATAGCATTAGTTATTTAATCCCAATTTTCAAAAAACCAAAAGTTTATAAAGAATCTGAAGAGGCTAAAAAGAAAAGGTTACAAGAAGCATCTGAAGAAAAAAGTATAAAAAAAGCACAACGAGCTGCAGATAAAGAGGAAAAAAAATCTTCAAAACAGCGCCTTTAACCTTTTAACTTAAGTTTTCTAGGTCCCACCAACTAAATTAAGCCTCTAATAAAAGATGTAAAGCAATGCCAAAGCTGTAGCAATTGCCATGACTATGAAAAGAGCGATAAATGTAAAAAGACAGCCCTTAAACACCTCTTTTCCTCTAATCATCTCTTCTGCCATAAATTACCTATCTCTATTTTATTTCTCTAAGACCTTTAAT
>JAHEND010000001.1 GCA_024643325.1 Sediminicola sp. | reverse complement strand
TCTCTCCGCCTGTACAAAAGCAAAAAGCCGTATCTTTTAAGAGACGGCTTTTTTTTGTTTTATTACTAAGTGTTAAATTACTAGCGATCTACCACCGTAATTTTCACTTCGTTCTCCAGAAGTTTCTTTCTAAATGTTTTAGAAATTTCTTGATCTGTAATAATTTCGTCAATAGCAGAAAGCCCGCATATTTTAGCAAAGCTCTTTTTGCCAAATTTCGAGGCATCTGCTAATACAATGACTTTTTGAGCAGCGTCAATCATTTTTTTATTGAGTGCCGCTTCTTCTAAATTTGTGGTAGATATTCCGTAGTTTATGTCAATTCCGTCTACTCCCAAAAACAATTTACTACAAGAAATGTGTTCCAGCATATACTCCGCATAATTTCCAATCACAGATGCGGCGCTGTGTCTCAGATACCCTCCCAATTGTAAAATTTCAATATTCTCATGTTTAATTAAATGCATTACAACTGCTAAAGAAGGCGTAATTACAGTGAGCTTATTTTTGGGTTCAATATATTTTGATAGTGCCTGGACCGTTGTTCCTGAAGCAATCATGATAGCGTCATTTTCTGAAATTAGCGAAGCAGCCATTTCTGCTATGCCATTTTTTTCTGCTACAAACACCTTTTCCTTATCTAAAACGGTCCTTTCATTGATATAGGGATTTTCTAAAGAGGCTCCTCCATGGGTTCTAAAAAGAAGGCCTTTTTGCTCTAAAAACTTAAGGTCTTTTCTAATCGTTACTGCAGAGACCCCCAGAATATTGCAAAGGTCAGATACCTCCAAGTGTTTTTCTTGGGTCAGTTTTTTTAAAATAGCACGGTGTCTTTCCATAATATGAGGTAAATATATAAAATGAAATAAAACGAAATAAAAAAATGCTTCAAAAAGTTCAAATTGGTATAATTGATGGATAATTAGATTTCGTTTTGTTTCACATTGCTTATTATTTGTTACATTTGGACAACAGAAAAAATGTATTGCCCTATGTTTAGTAGAGAAAATCAAATACAATCACTTGAAAGCCATGACCTGTGGGATATTATCGTTATTGGTGGTGGCGCTACAGGTTTGGGCGTTGCTTTGGATGCTACTTCAAGAGGATACAAAACCTTATTGTTGGAGCAGGTAGATTACGCTAAAGGGACTTCTAGCAGGAGCACTAAATTGGTGCATGGCGGTGTGCGTTATTTGGCACAGGGTAATATTGATCTGGTTAGAGAGGCGTTGTACGAACGTGGATTAATGCTCAAAAACGCATCGCACTTAGTGCAAAACCAAAGCTTTATTATCCCAAACTACAGAAATTGGGATAATTTCTTTTATGGCTTTGGAATGAAGGTTTACGATTTGCTTTCGGGAAAATTGAGCTTTGGTACATCTAAATTTATTAGGGCGAAAGAGACCCTACATAGACTTTCTACTCTGAATAAGAAAAATTTAAAAGGAGGCGTAGTGTATCACGACGGCCAATTCGACGACGCTAGATTGGCTGTTAATTTAGCCCAAACTTGTATTGAAAATGGAGCCACACTTTTGAATCATTTTAAAGTCCAAAGTCTTAAAAAGTCCTCTAAAGGTTTGGTCAATGGTTTGCTTGCAATAGATCAAGAGACCCAAAAAATATATGATTTAATGGCTAAAGTGGTGGTTAATGCCACAGGTGTTTTTACAGATGAAATCCTTAAAATGGATCAAGCTCAAGCACCAAATACCATTCGTCCTAGCCAGGGAATTCATTTGGTTTTTGATCGAGAATTTTTACCTGGAAATGACGCCATTATGATTCCTAAAACAGACGACGGTCGCGTACTTTTCTTAGTGCCCTGGCACAACAAAGTGGTTGTGGGTACTACAGACACACTTTTAGACAGCCACAGTTTAGAGCCCAAGCCTTTGGAAGAGGAAATAAATTTTACCCTCCAGACTGCCAACCAGTATTTGAATAAAAAAATGACTCGTGCAGACGTAAGAAGCGTATTTGCTGGATTAAGGCCATTGGCTGCGCCAAAAGACGCGAATGAGAAGACCAAGGAAATTTCTAGAAGTCATAAAATAATAGTATCGGATTCCCAGCTCATTACCATTACTGGTGGAAAATGGACTACTTATAGAAAAATGGCTCAGGATACGGTAAATAAAATAATTGCCCTGAAAAAATTACCACCAGCCTCCTGCAAAACAACTGGTTTAAAAATACATGGTGCCAATGGGCCAATAGATATTGCAAATCATTTGTATATTTATGGAACAGATAAAAAATTCATTGAACAGCTCTATAAAGAAGATTCAAGTTTAAAAGAGCTGCTTCACCCCAGACTGCCTTACACCAAAGCAGAGGTGGTATTTGCCGTTAGAAACGAAATGGCTAGAACTTTAGAAGATGTTTTGGCTCGTAGGGTGAGGGTACTTTTTTTAGATGCTAGTGCTGCCATAGATATAGCAGAAGAAGTGGCCCAGATTATAGGGAGAGAATTAAAAAAAGACACAGATTGGGAAGCTGCTCAAGTAGCTTCGTTTAAAGTGTTGGCGCAACAATACTTATTAAAATAACCACCGCATGGATCAGTACATATTATCATTAGATCAAGGAACAACCTCTTCAAGGGCTATTGTGTTTAATAAGCAAGGTGCTATTGTGTGTATGGCTCAGGAGGAGTTTACCCAATTTTTTCCGAAACCAGGATGGGTAGAGCACGATCCAAATGAAATATTAAGTACCCAAACCGCCGTAATAGAAAAAGCCCTTGCTCAAAAAGGACTCTCAGGAAAAGACATCGCTGCCATAGGTATTACCAACCAAAGAGAAACGGTAGTGGTTTGGGACAAGCAAACCGGTAGGCCTGTTTACAATGCTATAGTTTGGCAGGACAAACGTACTGCGGACTATTGTGACCAATTAAAAAATGAGGGTAAGTCAGCAGAGATAAGACAAAAAACAGGTCTAGTGATAGATGCCTATTTTTCTGGAACTAAGGTGAAATGGATTTTAGATCATGTTCCTGGTGCAAGAGAGAAAGCCGTAAAAGGAGACCTTCTCATGGGCACCATAGACGCTTGGTTGGTTTGGAACTTTACCAAAGGAGCTCAGCATATCACAGATGTGACCAATGCTTCTAGAACCTTATTATTTAACATCAACACCATGACTTGGGATGCTGAATTATTAGCTCTTTTTGACATTCCTGCTCAAATGCTGCCAGAAGTTAAGGAGTCTAGTGAAATATATGGTCACACTTCCCTTGGGGGCAGTGACCACAAAATTCCAATTGCAGGTATTGCGGGAGACCAACAAGCGGCTTTATTTGGGCAGATGTGTACCCAGCCAGGAATGGTTAAAAACACCTATGGGACAGGTTGTTTTATGCTCATGAATATTGGAGACACGCCCATAGTATCCCAAAACAATTTACTGACCACTGTGGCATGGAAGATCAAAGGGAAAACAACCTACGCATTGGAGGGCAGTGTTTTTATTGCAGGTGCTGTGGTACAGTGGCTCAGAGATGGACTAAAAATGATAGATCAATCTAGCGAAGTAGAGGCATTGGCAGCAACTGTAGATCATACAGATGGGGTGTATTTTGTACCTGCTTTTACAGGTTTGGGTGCCCCGTACTGGGACCAACATGCCAAGGGAACGCTCTTTGGTTTAACGAGAGGGAGTACCAATGCCCATATAGCAAGAGCTTCTTTAGAGTCTATTGCTTTTCAGACTATGGACATGCTTAAGGCCATGGAGGCCGATGCCAAAATATCCATAAAAGAACTCAGGGTAGACGGAGGTGCAACAGTCAATAATTTGCTCATGCAATTCCAATCAGATGTATTAAACACCAAAACAGTCCGGCCCCAAATTGTTGAAACTACTGCGATGGGTGCTGCTTTTTTAGCTGGATTAGCTGTGGGTTATTGGACTGATTTTAAAGAAATTGAATCTATTTGGACTACAGATAAAACTTTTTCACCTTCAACAGACAGACCTCCCATTAATACGCATATTAAGGGTTGGGAAAAAGCGATAAAAGCATTGACCTACTGGACCAGTATAAATTAAAAATAAGCACATGACGCCATTTATTGCAGAATTAATAGGAACAGCCATAATGATTCTTTTGGGAACTGGTGTTGTAGCCAATGTGGTGTTAAAAGACACTCAGGGATATAATAGTGGCTGGATTGTCATAACAACCGGTTGGGCACTTGCCGTATACATAGGGGTAGTGATAGCAGCTCCGTATAGTGGCGCACATTTAAACCCAGCGGTAACGATAGGGCTGGCGGCAAGCGATTCTTTTCCCTGGTCAGATGCGCCTATTTATATATTAGCACAATTCCTAGGGGCCATGATAGGCGCTTCAGTAGTGTGGGTATTTTATAAAAATCATTTTGATATTACGCAGGACAATTCCCTTAAAAAAGCGGTATTCTTTACTTCCCCTGCGATACGAAATTATCCCACCAATTTTATTAGTGAAGCCATTGGAACTTTTGTGTTGGTATTCACTATTTTATATTTCACAGAAGTGCGTGTAGAAGATACTTCTCAGGTTGTGGGTATGGGATCTCTAGGGGCTATTCCTGTGGCCTTTTTAGTTTGGTCCATAGGGCTTTCTTTAGGAGGAACAACAGGTTATGCTATTAATCCTGCAAGAGATTTAGGGCCAAGAATAATACACGCCTTACTTCCCATTAAAAACAAGGCTAAAAATGATTGGGCGTATGCCTGGGTACCTGTTTTAGGTCCAGTATTTGGCGCTATTCTAGCGGCTTTTCTCTTTACTCAATTGAGCGCTTAGCTCTTCCAGAGAAACCCCTTTAGTTTCAGGCATCATAAAGTGAACAAAAACAAGTTGTAGCACCATCATAAAAGCAAAAAAGGCAAATACAGGAGCTGCCCCTATGGTGCCAAACAACCAGGGTACCATAGATGGAATTATCGCTGCCAATACCCAGTGGGTACTCGTACCAAAAGATTGACCAGCACCCCTGAGGTGATTAGGGAATACTTCAGAAATAAACACCCATATAATAGCCCCTTGTCCTATGGCATGAGAGGCAATAAATAGAAATAAAAATCCAGGGACTGCCATTCCGGTCCATTCAAATTGAAAGGCTGCGGCAACAAGGGCTAAAGAAATAATATAGCCTACGGACCCTATATACATGAGTTGTCTTCTACCCAGTTTGTCTATTAAAAAGATCCCTATAAAAGTAAAAAGTAAATTGGTGGCCCCTATCCCAATGGAGCTTAAGAGCGCGGTGCTTTCTCCAAGTCCTGCCTCTTCAAATATCCTGGGTGCATAATATAAAAAGGCATTAATTCCTGAAAACTGATTAAAGAAAGCGATCAGAAAAGCAAGCATTAAGGGAAAGCGGTATTTTTTCATCCAAATATTTTCTTTGTTATGCTCCGCTTCATTATTTCCTTTAACTGAAAGCACAAATGCGTCAATGACAATGTCTGAGCCAATTTCTTTTAAAGCTTCTTCCGCTTCTTCCTTTCTATTTTTCATGACCAACCAGCGAGGACTCATAGGAACTGCCATAATAAAAAGGGTGTATAAAATAGCTGGAAATGCCTCTACACCCATCATCCATCGCCAATCGTTTTCTCCGCTACCACTAAATAAGTAGTTAGAGAAAAAAGCGACTAAAATACCAAATACCAGCATAAACTGGTAGAAGCCTACGAGTCTTCCCCGGTCTTTCGCAGGGGATATTTCTGAAATATAAGCTGGTGCTGCAATGGTAGAAACTCCAACGCCTATACCTCCTAAGAACCTGAAAAATGCAAAAGTGATAGGGTCATTAGACAAGGCAGAGCCTATGGCAGAGACAGAGTATAGAATACCAATCCAAAAAAGGGTTTTCTTTCTTCCTAATCTATCGGTGGGGTAGCCGCCAAAAAGCGCGCCTAATACAGTTCCCCAAAGGGCCATTCCCATGACTACCCAGCCGTGAAAACTGTCAGAAGACTCCCATAGGGCTTGAAGTTTTTTGTCTGCTCCAGAGATTACAACAGTGTCAAATCCAAAGAGAAATCCTGCTAAAGCAGCAATAATAGAAAATTTTAAAATTTTAGCATGCATTTTAAAAGTGGTGTTGGTTGGCCGTAAATCTATTAAAAATATTTTGCTATTTGAGACATTATTTTAAATGTAGCGCCCAATTGTGCAGAAATATAAGATGTTTGAATTCCTTTTATCTGCTCAATATATGACTTCTCTAAAGCCAATTCTAAAAATTGAGTAGCATTTTCATTAGTGTTTATGACCTGAATCCCGCCAAGTCCTACGAGGTCTTTAGCTTCTTTAAACTTGTTAAAATTCGGTCCAATAGCAAGTGGAATACCGTAAACTGCTGCTTCTAATGTGTTGTGTAGGCCTGTTTTAAAACCGCCTCCAACATAGGCCATTTGCGCTAAGGGGTATACCTGATTTAAAATACCAATACGGTCTACAATAAGTACAGAAGCTTTGGAAGCCTCTTGAGGATTGGTCTTAGAAAGCCACACACTTTTTTTTTGTAATTGAATGGGGAGCACTTGGAGGATTGTTTCTACTGACGCTTTGTCTACTTTATGTGGTGCTAAAACAAATTTAATGTTGTGTGAATTTTTTTCAAGCGCCACGCCTAAAAAGCTCATGTCTTCATGCCAAACGCTGCCTCCAACAAATAGCGGTTTCTCAGAGGAAAAAGCAGTGAGGATTTCTTGGGTTTCCTTCGGGAGGGCTTCTGTGTGTTTAGAAAGTGTAGACACTCTGTCAAAACGCGTATCTCCAGCGACACTTACCTGCGCATACCCACTGTCTTTTACAAGAGCTTGGGAACTGCTGTCTTGAACAAAAATATGAGAGAATTTATGCAGGCTTTTTCTCATGAAGCGACCATACCATTTAAAATAAATATGATTGGGTCTAAAAATGGCAGCAATAAGGATGCTCGGAATTTCTGCTTGCTGAAGTGCGGTCATATAATTGGGCCATACCTCGTATTTCACAAAAATGGCCAAAGAGGGTTTTAGAACTTTAATAAATTGCATGGCGTTGCGAAGGCTGTCAATAGGCAAATAAACGACGCTGTCTGCCAATGGAGTGTTTTTTTTCACCTCAAATCCCGAAGGAGAAAAAAAGGACAATACAATCTGATGTTCCGGATAACACTGACGAATTTCTTCTAACACAGGAACACCTTGCTCGTATTCTCCCAAGGATGCCGCGTGCATCCAAATGGTTTTTTTAGTGGGGTTTAATTCTAAAGAAAGGGTTTTAAATACTTCTTTTCTGCCTTTTACAAAGCGTTTTAATGTGGGTGAAAATAGTGCCGCAATAGGAAGAATCCCTTGACCCAGCGTGACTAATAAATTGTACAATAAATACAAGGCTTATATCTTTGGTAACAAAAATACGTTTCTTTATCTCAATCAATGGTGTAGGGGGGTATTTTTTGTATTTTCGTAGGGTCTTTATAAAGCATTTATGAAAAAAATACAAATGGTAGACCTTCAAGGTCAATACCGTGACATACAAACAGAGGTAAACGAAAGATTTACATCTGTATTAGAGAGTGCCGCCTTTATTAATGGTCCAGAAGTACAAGAATTTCAGAAAGCCCTAGAAGCTTATCTGGGCGTAAAACATGTCATTCCTTGTGCGAATGGAACAGATGCATTGCAAATAGCTATGATGGGTCTGGGCTTACAGCCCGGTGATGAGGTGATTACGGCAGATTTTACTTTTGCGGCTACTGTAGAGGTCATTGCCTTATTAGGGCTAACTCCCGTTTTGGTAGATGTGCTACCAGATACTTTTATGATAGACCCAGCTTCAGTAGCCAGAGCCATAACACCCAAGACCAAAGCCATTGTTCCAGTACATCTTTTTGGGCAAACGGCACCTATGGATGATATTATGGAAATAGCTACCAAGTACAATTTAAAAGTGATAGAGGACAATGCACAAGCCATTGGGGCCACTTTTACTTCCGTAAACGGCACAAAGAAAATGGCTGGTACCATTGGGCATGTGGGGGCCACCTCTTTCTTTCCGTCTAAAAATTTAGGCTGTTATGGAGATGGGGGCGCATTATTCACCAATGACGACGCCCTAGCCCATACCTTAAGAGGAATTGTAAACCACGGGATGTACGAAAGGTACCACCACGACGTTGTTGGGGTAAACTCTAGATTAGACGCTTTACAGGCTGCAGTTTTAAATGCAAAATTGCCTAGGCTAGACAGTTATAATGCCAAGAGAAGGGCTGCCGCAAAGGCATATAATGCTGCTTTTAAAGGACATCCGGACATTGAATTACCAAAAACAGTTAATGGTTGCGAAGGGATTTGTGACAGCTGTGATTGCCATGTATTTCACCAATACACCTTAAAAATCACCCATGGAAAAAGAGATGCACTCGTGGCTCATTTGGCCTCAGAAGCAATTCCTTGTGGGGTGTATTATCCTATTCCATTGCACAAGCAAAAAGCCTATACCAACGACAGTTATAAAGAGACAGATTTTACAGTAACCAATACCTTAAGTGAGCAGGTAATCTCATTGCCCATGCATACTGAATTAGATGCAGCACAAATTTCACATATCACAAAAACCATCCTCAATTTTTTAAATTCATAAGATGGCAACGGTATTGGTGACAGGCGGTCTAGGGTATATCGGATCACATATCGTGGTCTGTTTGTTAGAAGCGGGTCATAAAGTAGTAGTGGTAGATAATCTGGTGAATACCAGTGCTGCCGTACTGGATGGTATAACCACAATAACAGGAAAAACACCGGAGTTTTACCCCATGGATTTAAGGCAGCCTGAAACTGCTTCAATCTTATTTTCCAAACATCCAGACATTAATGCGGTCATTCATTTTGCCGCTTTTAAAGCAGTAGGGGAGTCCGTTGAGAAGCCTTTAGATTACTATCAAAACAACCTAAACACCTTAGTGTATTTACTTCAGGAAGTCGTAAAGCAGCCTATTGCATTTATTTTTAGTTCTTCTTGCACCGTTTATGGTCAGGCCCTTGAATTGCCTATAGAGGAGACCGCTCCGGTACTAAAAGCCATGTCTCCCTATGGAAATACCAAGCAAATAGGAGAAGAAATACTGCAGGACAGTTGTCTTGCCTATCCCCATTTAAAGGTCACCGCACTGAGGTATTTTAACCCTATAGGCGCACATGAATCTGCACTTATTGGCGAGCTACCCATTGGAGTTCCTCAAAATTTAGTGCCTTTTATCACCCAAACAGGGGTTGGTAAAAGAGCACAATTGTCTGTATTTGGAAATGATTACCCCACCCCAGACGGCACTTGTATCAGAGATTATATTCACGTGGTAGACCTCGCAGAAGCGCATATGGCCGCTATGGATAGGTTGCTCAACAATGCGCCAACAGCCTCATTTGAAGTCTTTAATGTGGGTACAGGTAAAGGGAGTTCTGTTTTAGAGGTCATTAAAGCCTATGAAAAAGTCAGTGGGCGTTCTTTGCCCTTTGTTTTTGCTCCGCCAAGACAGGGCGATGTCACAGCCGCATACGCCAACACCCATAAAGCCAGTACTATTTTAGGTTGGCAGTCACGATTTTCTTTAGAAGAGGCTATGGCTTCTGCATGGGCATGGGAAAATAAATTACTATCTTAGGAAACGAAAAGCGGTTTAATTATCCCGCTATTTTTATTTAACATTAGCGAACCCCTAAAGTGCCTTTATTATGAAAAAATTGTTTTTTACAGTCCTTTGCTTTTGGGCTGTGAGCCTTCACGCTCAAAAAACCTACTTGCATTGCGGTCAGATTATAGACGTTGCCAAGGGTAAAACCCTTAGCGAAAAAACCATTGTTGTATCTGGAAATACCATTGAATCCATTCTAAATGGTTATGTAAATGGATCAGATACAGACACTCATATTGATTTAAAAAAGCAGGTGGTTATGCCTGGTTTTATAGATATGCATGTGCATATTGAGCATGAATCTAATCCGAGGACTTATATGAATCGCTTTACAGAAAACGAGGCCGACGTTGCCTTGGGAGCTACTGTATATGCTAAAAGAACCCTTATGGCAGGTTTTACAACGGTAAGAGATTTAGGAGGTAGTGGGGTAAATATAGCCTTGAGAAAAGCCATTGCCAAAGGAACTGTAATGGGACCGAGAATTTTTACTGCAGGTAAAGCGATAGGCACCACAGGAGGTCACGCAGACCCAACCAACGGAAGAAGCTACGATCTCATGGGAGACCCAGGCCCTAGAGAAGGAGTGGTGAACTCCCCTGCAGATGCCAGAAAAGCAGTGAGACAACGCTATAAAGATGGCGCAGACGTCATTAAAATTACAGCGACAGGAGGGGTGCTCAGTGTGGCTAAAAATGGTCAAAACCCACAGTTTACGGCAGATGAATTGGCTGCCATAGTAAGTACCGCAAAAGATTATGGCATGCTTACAGCGGCACATGCCCACGGAGATGAAGGAATGAAAAGGGCTATTATAGCTGGGATTAAGACCATAGAGCATGGAACCCTTATGGAGCCATCTACCATGGATTTAATGGTAAAATACGACGCTTATCTGGTGCCTACTATCTCTGCTGGGAAAGCTGCAGCAGCCAATGCCGCCATACCAGGTTATTTCCCAGAGGTCATTGCAAAAAAGGCATTAGAGATAGGACCTAGAAGTCAATCTACTTTTGCAATGGCCTATAAAAAAGGGGTTAAAATTGCTTTTGGAACAGACGCAGGGGTGTCTCCTCATGGAGACAACGCCAAAGAATTTGGATTTATGGTAGCAGCTGGTATGCCCGTAATGGAAGCCATTGCAGCAGCAACAATTACCAACGCCAATTTGTTGGGGTACTCAGATAGTTTGGGTCAATTAAAGCAAGGTTATACGGCAGACATAGTGGCTGTAAATGAGCATCCGCAAGCAAATGTCAGTACGCTGGAGCAAGTTGTTTTTGTGATGAAAGAAGGGCTTATTTTTAAAAACCAAGATAAAGAAGTGTTGCGCGACTATTAGTATTGAGTGAAGCCTTTTTATAAAACAAGGGAGGGCAATTTACCCTCCTTTTTTTTTGGTTATTAAAGTATTGAAAAGAAAGACTTTATCGGCTTTTTTTTAAGGAATGATAATTTAATATAAGGTTTTCGTATTTTTTTGTAATTATGAGTAAAACCGAAGGCTCAAATTAGGCAAATGTTGTATTTTTGAATAAATTTTGTGTAAAAGACCCATATTCCAATTTATAGATGGATCCATATTCCTTTTTAAACGCCGCGCATACTTCATTCTTTGCGGATCTTTACGATAAATATTTAAAAAACCCAGACAGTGTTGAACCTTCATGGCGTGCTTTTTTTCAAGGCTACGACTTTGGTTCAGAATCCCATGGTTTTTTTAATGAAGAAGCCGTTGTTTCCACTGCTGCCATTTCTGAAATGCCAGAAAGCATGCAGAAAGAATTTCAAGTCATTAGATTGATTGATGGTTACAGAAGCAGGGGGCATTTATTCACGGAAACCAACCCGGTTAGAGAGCGAAGAAAATACAGTCCAACATTGGATTTAGAAAACTTTGGACTGACTGAAGCAGATTTAAATACCGTTTTTTCCGCAGGGGAAATTATTGGTATTGGTGCTGCTACGCTTACGGACATTGTTGCACATTTAAAACGCATTTATTGTGACGCCATTGGAGTGGAGTACATGTACATTAGAAATCCTGAGCGTGTTGCATGGATTCAGGACTGGTTGAATGTCAATGACAATCACCCTTCTTTTTCAATAGATCAGAAAAAACATATTCTTAAAAAGCTTACTCAAGCAGTGAGTTTTGAAAGTTTTTTACATACCAAATACGTTGGTCAGAAGCGTTTCTCCTTAGAGGGAAATGAATCTTTAATTCCAGCTTTAGACGCCATTGTAGAAGCTGCTGCGGCCAAAGGGGTTGCTGAGTTTGTGATGGGAATGGCCCATAGGGGACGTTTAAACGTATTGACAAATATTTTTGGAAAGTCTGCAAAAGATATTTTTAGTGAGTTTGATGGGAAAGATTACGAGCAGGTAGTTTTTGACGGAGATGTAAAGTATCACTTAGGATGGACCTCTGATAGAATGTCAGACAACGGTAATAAAATAGTCATGAATATTGCGCCCAACCCATCCCACCTAGAAACGGTAGGTGCCGTGGTTGAGGGTATTGCTCGAGCCAAACAAGACAATCTATACCCAGATGACTTTTCTAAAGTCCTGCCTATAGTATTGCACGGAGATGCCGCCATAGCTGGTCAAGGTCTGGTGTATGAAGTGGTACAAATGGCTCAGTTAGACGGTTATAAAACCAACGGAACTATACATATTGTAGTGAATAATCAGATTGGTTTTACCACCAACTATTTAGATGCTAGATCTTCTACTTATTGCACAGATGTAGGTAAAGTGACTCTGAGTCCTGTACTACATGTAAATGCAGACGACGCAGAAGCAGTAGTTCACGCTGCATTATTTGCTTTAGAATACCGCATGAGGTTTCAAAGAGATGTTTTTATAGACCTATTGGGTTACAGAAAATACGGTCATAACGAAGGAGATGAACCGAGATTTACACAGCCTAAATTGTATAAGGCTATTGCCAAACACCAAAATCCTAAAGAAATCTACACGGCAAGACTTATTGAAGAAGGGGTTATAACGCCAGATTTTGTCAAAGGATTAGAGCAGGCTTATAAAGACAGTTTAGAAGTAGACTTAGAAGACTCCAGAAAAGAAGACAAAACCGTCATTACACCATTCATGTCTGAGGCATGGAAAGGCTTGGCTCCTGCTCAAGAAGACACCATGGCTTTAAAAGTAGCCACGGCATACCCAGCAGATAAGCTTACAGGTATCGCTAAGGTCATTACCACCTTGCCATCTGACAAGAAATTCTTGAGAAAGATAGACAAGCTCATTGAAGATAGGCGTAAGATGTTTTTCGAAAACAATACCCTGGATTGGGCCATGGGAGAACTCTTGGCATATGGATCACTTTTAGAAGAAGGATTTGACGTGAGAATTTCTGGTCAAGATGTAGAGCGAGGGACTTTCTCTCACAGACATGCAGTGTTGAAAGTTGAGGCAAGTGAAGAAGAAGTGTTGCTTTTAAATCAGTTAAACGACCACCAAGGCAAATTACACATTTTTAACTCTTTGCTGTCTGAGTATGGAGTAGTAGGTTTTGATTATGGCTATGCTATGGCAAGCCCTAATACATTAACTATTTGGGAAGCGCAATTTGGAGATTTTAGTAATGGCGCCCAAATTATGATTGACCAATATATTTCTGCCGCAGAGGACAAGTGGAAATTGCAAAACGGTTTGGTCATGCTATTGCCTCATGGATATGAGGGACAAGGAGCAGAGCACTCCTCTGCCAGAATGGAAAGGTATTTGCAATTGTGTGCCAAGGACAATATGTTTGTAGCAGATTGTACTACACCAGCTAATATGTTTCATTTGTTGAGAAGGCAGTTGAAAGCCACTTACAGAAAACCATTGGTCGTGTTTACACCCAAGAGTTTGCTGAGGCACCCAAAGGCAGTTTCCGGATTGGAAGATTTTGCAAACGGTCATTTTCAAGAAGTTATAGGAGACACCACAGCGGTAAAAGAACAGGTTAAAACACTCGTATTTTGTACCGGTAAATTCTACTATGACTTATTGGAATCAAGAGAGACTTTGGAAAGAGAAGACGTGGCATTAGTGAGAATAGAACAATTGTTTCCTTTAGCTGTAGATCAAATTCAGGCACAAATTGATCTCTACAAAAATGTAAAAGACATTGTATGGGCCCAAGAAGAGCCCAGAAACATGGGGGCATGGAGTCACCTATTGATGCATTTGCCAATGGCCTCTAAATTTAGAGTAGCCTCTAGGCGTTTTTACGCTTCTCCAGCTGCGGGAAGTGCCGTGCGTTCTAAAAGAAGGCACCAAGAAGTCATTGATTATGTATTCGATGCTTCCAAAGACAATATGATTAGATAATAAATTAAAGAGATCTCATAAATTATACACGATGATTTTAGAAATGAAAGTACCCTCTCCAGGGGAGTCCATCACAGAAGTAGAAATTGCCACTTGGTTGGTTCAAGACGGTGATTATGTAGAAAAAGACCAAGCTATTGCAGAGGTAGACTCAGACAAGGCAACATTGGAATTACCTGCTGAAATGAGTGGCGTAATTACCCTAAAGGCAGAAGAAGGTGACGCTGTTGCGGTGGGTGCTGTGGTTTGTTTAATAGATACGTCGGCTGCTAAGCCAGCAGGAGACGCTCCAGCTAAAGTAGCTGAAGCTACTCCACAAACCGCTCCAGTTGCTGCATCGGCCCCCGTAAAAGAGACCCCTGCTGCTGCCACTAGCTACGCAACAGGAACCGCTTCTCCGGCTGCCAAGAAAATATTGGCAGAAAAAGGCATATCTGCCTCTGAGATTGTAGGGACAGGAAAAGACGGTAGGGTAACTAAAGAAGACGCTGTAAAAGCAGTGCCTTCCATGGGGACAAATTCTACTGGTGGTGCTAGGACAACTTCTAGAAGTAAGCTGTCTATGTTACGAAGAAAAGTGGCGGAACGTTTGGTGTCTGCGAAGAACGAAACAGCCATGTTAACTACTTTTAATGAGGTAGATATGGGGCCTATTTTTGCCCTTAGAAAGCAATACAAAGAAGCCTTTACAGAAAAGCATGGTGTAGGATTAGGCTTCATGTCATTCTTCACCAAAGCGGTCATTCGTGCCCTTGAACTTTACCCAGCGGTAAATTCTATGATCGATGAAAAAGAGATGGTTACCTATGATTTCTGTGATATTTCTATTGCTGTATCTGGACCAAAAGGGCTGATGGTTCCTGTGATTAGAAATGCAGAAAATCTCAGTTTTAGAGGCATAGAGGCAGAGGTGAAACGTTTGGCTATTCGCGCTCGTGACGGAGAAATTACGGTAGACGAAATGACTGGTGGAACCTTTACGATTACCAATGGTGGCGTGTTTGGCTCTATGTTGTCTACCCCAATTATTAACCCTCCTCAGTCTGCTATTTTAGGAATGCACAATATTGTAGAGCGTCCTGTAGTGAAAAATGGAGCGATTGTAGTAGCGCCTATTATGTATGTGGCCCTTTCTTACGATCACAGAATTATTGATGGAAAAGAGTCTGTAGGTTTCTTGGTGGCTGTTAAAGAAGCTTTGGAAGATCCAACAACTTTCTTAATGGACGGTGATCAAAAGAAAGCCTTAGAGCTATAGTGGTATTCACAGACACCCATACCCATTTGTACAGTGAATCTTTTGCTGAAGACAGAGATGAGGTGATTCAAGAAGCACTCAATAAAGGAGTAAAGCGTTTTTTTCTTCCTGCCATAGACAGTACGTATCTGTCTAAAATGCAGGAATTAAAAAACGCTTTTCCGTTGAATATGTTTTTGATGAGTGGTCTTCATCCTACCCATGTCAAAGAAAATTTCAGAGAAGAGCTAGCAATACTAGAGTCTTTTTTGGATGAAGCTCAAGGGGTTGCCGTGGGAGAAATTGGGATAGATCTATACTGGGACAAGACCTTTTTAAAGCAGCAGCAAGAGGCCTTTCACTTGCAAATTGAGTGGGCTAAAAAGCGTCAGCTTCCTATTGTAATTCATTGTAGAGATGCATTCGATGCCGTTTTTGAGGTATTGGAGTCGCATAAAGGCCCATTATTGAGAGGGATTTTCCATTGTTTTACCGGAGACTTATCTCAGGCCAATAGGGCCATATCTCTGGGGATGAAACTTGGGATAGGCGGGGTGCTTACTTTTAAAAATGGTGGATTAGATCGTTTTATAGATCAGATTGACCTATCTCATTTGGTTTTAGAAACCGATGCCCCTTACTTGGCACCAGTCCCTTACAGAGGAAAGAGAAATACGTCTGCCTACCTTCCTTTGGTAGCAGAAAGATTAGCGCTTCTTACTGGAAAATCGCTGGAAGACATTGCTGCCATTACTACAGAAAATTCAAAGGCTGTTTTTGGGGTGTAAGGCTCAAAAAGACAGTCTTGCTTTAATATTTTATTTTTTGAATGTTGTAGAAGCTTGTATGTGCTTTTGTTTTTCTACGAGACTTTAAAATATTGTTTTTTGAATGTCCTTTATATTGCGTAATGTTGTCCTTTAATATTGTAATAAGCTTCACTAAGTACTCTATTTCTTTATGGCCAGATCAAAAATACTTCTTCTGTATACCGGTGGAACAATAGGGATGGTAAAACATCCAGAAACGGGCACCTTAAAAGCCTTTAACTTTGACGCTATAGCAGAGCAAATTCCTGAGTTAAAGCTACTAGATTGTGAGACAGAGTGTATTTCGTTTGAAACACCTATTGATTCTAGTGATATAGATCCAAGTTTATGGGTTACTATGGTAGATATGATCGAAACCCATTATGATTCATATGATGGTTTTGTGATCCTACACGGGAGTGACACCATGAGTTATAGTGCTGCGGCGCTAAGCTTTATGTTTGAGAATCTTTCTAAACCAATTATTTTTACGGGATCCCAGTTGCCTATTGGAGATTTAAGAACAGATGCCAAAGAAAATTTAATCACCTCCATTCAATTGGCTGCACTTCAAGAAAACGGGAGGCCATTGATACAGGAGGTAGGTCTTTATTTTGAATATAAATTATACCGTGGTAACAGAACCACAAAAATTAATGCAGCACATTTTGAAGCATTTGAGTCATTAAATTATGCTCCCTTGGCTCAGTCGGGCGTTTCTTTGGAAGTAAATAGGTCATTGCTATTAAAGCCTCAAAAAGGAAAACAACCAAAATTCCATAAAAAAATGGACCATAGTGTGGGGGTTTTGAAACTTTTTCCTGGTATTTCTTCTTCTTTTGTTCGGTCTGTTTTGTTTTCAGAAGGCATAAAAGCCATTGTTTTGGAAACTTATGGGGCTGGAAATGCACCAACGGCACCCTGGTTTATAGCTATTTTATCTGAGGCTATTCAAAATGGTTTGATTATTGTTAATGTAACACAGTGCTCTGGCGGCAGTGTTTTGATGGGGCATTATGAGGCCAGTAAAGGACTGGAAAAAATACAACTACTTAATGGTAAGGATATTAGCACAGAGGCTGCTTTGGCTAAACTTATGTATATGCTTGGGAGTGGTGTCTCTAAAGGAACATTTAAGACCATATTTGAAACTTCTTTGAGGGGAGAAATGCAATAAAATTAACGATTAGAATTTCATTAATTAGCATTTTTTTTGTTATTTGCCCTGCCTAAAAACATCAATAGAGAGGTGGCCGAGCGGTCGAAGGCGCACGCCTGGAAAGCGTGTATACACCAAAAGTGTATCGAGGGTTCGAATCCCTTCCTCTCTGCTTTGAAGTTTTACGTTTAATAATTATAAAATTTTTTTATCTTTAACCCATTAACTAACTAAATTTAAGTTTTTAAAAAATGAAAAGATCATTCTCTATCCTAGCCATGTCTGGGTTATTTGTATTAAGTACAAGTACAGCAAGTGCAGTAACACTAGTTCAGGAAGCTGCTGCCGAAAAAGGTTTCACTCAAGTTCTTAAAGAACAATTTATCCAAGGGGGTGCATCCTTCATGGGGATTGTATTGCTTTGTTTAATCTTAGGATTGGCTGTAGCAATTGAAAGAATTATCTTCTTAAACTTGGCTACAACGAATACAACAAAATTAAAAGAAGCTGTTGAAGAAGCTTTAAAATCCGGTGGTGTAAATGCCGCTAAAGAATTATGTAGAGACACAAAAGGACCTGTTGCTTCTATTTTTTACCAAGGATTAGACAGAGCTGGTGAAAGTGTTGAGTCTGCTGAGAAGGCAGTTGTTGCTTATGGTGGTGTTCAAATGGGTCAATTAGAGAAAAATGTATCTTGGTTGTCTTTATTTATCGCTATTGCACCAATGCTTGGTTTCATGGGTACGGTAATTGGTATGATCCAGGCCTTCCAGAAAATTGCAGCTGTGGGTAACTTGAGTGCATCTCTTATTGCAGGTGATATTCAGGTAGCACTTTTAACTACTGTATTTGGTCTTATTACGGCTATTATCTTACAGATTTTTTACAACTATATTATCGCTAAGATCGATGGTATTGTAAACGATATGGAAGATTCTTCTATCGCATTAATTGATATGCTGGTAGACCACAAAAAATAATAAGAACCATTAAATACGCAATATTATGCACAAAATATTAAAAATTGCATTGGCCGTTTTTGGACTGATTGGCGCTATTTTATGGTTCCAATTGCCCAGCGCAGATGCACCCGCTTCTGAAGCGGTAAACAGTACGGCAATGTCTTTGATGTTCACGATTACTTACTTGCTTTTAGCGATAGCTGTAGTCTCTAGCTTCATCTTTGCCTTTAAAAAACTTTTTTCAACCAAAGAGAGTCTTAAGAAAGCCTTATTTTCTATTGGCGGTTTCTTAGCCCTAGTACTTGTTTCTTACATTGCTGCTTCTGGTACAGATATTGATTTGACTGCTATGGCAGACAATGGTAATCCAACTACAGAGAGTACTGTTAAAAATATCGGTATGGGATTAAACATGTTTTTCTTATTAACTATTATAGCTGTTGCTTTAATGGTGATCCCAGGAATAAAGAGATTTTTCACTAAATAAATAACTGAAGTATGCCAAAAAGAGGAGCACCACCAGAAGTTAATGCCGGGTCTATGGCAGACATCGCTTTCTTGCTGCTGATCTTTTTCCTAGTAACAACTACTATTGAAACAGATGCAGGCTTGGACAGAATGTTGCCACCTATTGAGCCGCCAGAAACGGATGTGGTCATTAAACAGAAAAATATCTTTGAAGTAATTATCAATAAGAATGGACAGTTATTTGCAGATGAAGAGTTGTTGGAAGTATCTCAATTAAGAGAAAAAGCTATGGCTTTTCTAGACAACGGAGGCGCTCCTTCAGGAACTGCTGATTACTGTAATTATTGCCAAGGTGCAAGAAACGCATCTTCTTCAGATAACCCTTCAAAGGCTATTATATCTTTAAAGAACGACAGAGAAACCCCTTATGGTACTTACATTACTGTTCAGAACGAAATTGTAGGTGCATATAATGACCTTAGAAACAGAGAGTCACAACGTTTGTTTAAACGTGATTTTACGTCTATGGAAGCTGCTTACTTAAACCCGGAAACGCCAGAGAGTTTGAAGGATGATCTCAAGGAGAAAGTAAAGACTATTCAGGATTTATTTCCACAGAAGTTCTCTGAAGCGGAAACGTCAAATAATTAATAACAAAGCAAAACAGATTAAATATGTCTAAGTTTAGTAAAAAGAAAGATGGTGATATACCAGCGGTATCTACAGCTTCTTTACCAGATATTGTATTTATGCTTTTGTTCTTTTTCATGACGGTAACCGTAATGAAAGACAGTTCTTTAAAAGTAGATAATATTCTTCCAAACGCTAACGAGATTAAGAAGTTAGAGAAAAAGGATAGAATTATATACATCTATGCTGGAGCGCCTACTCAGGAGTACCAGAAAGTTTTTGGAACAGAAACTAAAATTCAATTGAATGACAAGTTTGCTAATGCAACTGATGTAGGAGATTACATTTTATCTGAGCGCGCTAAAAAGCCACAAGAATTACAAAATGTATTGACAACTGCGCTTAAAGTAGATAAGAATGCCAATATGGGTATTATATCTGACATTAAGTTAGAACTCAGAAAAGTAAATGCACTTAAAGTGAATTACACCACTTACGAGGGGGACGCTTTTAGAAACTTACAATAACAGTTAGCTAATTCATAAAAAAAGCCCGCACATTGTGCGGGCTTTTTTTTATGGTTATGTGTTAGATTTCTTTCCTTAATCTGGCTACAGGGAGTTCTAATTGCTCTCGGTATTTTGCGACAGTTCTCCTGGCAATGAGGAAGCCTTTTTCTTTGAGAATTAAAGCCAATTTGTCATCTGTGAGTGGTTTTTTCTTATCCTCTTTTTTAATGAGTTCTTCTACAATTTTTTTTATCTCCCGGGTAGAAACATCTTCTCCTTTTTCATTTTTCATACCCTCTGAGAAGTAGCTTTTCACTAGTTTAGTTCCATAGGGAGTGTCTATGTATTTACTATTTGCCACTCGAGACACTGTAGAAATATCCATATCGATTAGATCTGCAATATCCTTTAAAATCATCGGTTTGAGTTTTCGCTCATCACCACTTAAAAAATACGCTTTTTGAAAGTCTACTATGGCTCCCATGGTTAGGTAAAGGGTTTGTTGCCGCTGTTTAATCGCTTCAATAAACCATTTTGCAGCATCTAACTTTTGCTTAATGAAACTCACGGTTTCTTTTTGAGCATTGGTTTTTTTCTTGGTTTCTTTGTATCCTGCTAACATGTCGTTGTAGGATCTTGAGACGTGAAGCTCAGGAGCATTTCTTCCATTGAGTAAAAGTTCCAAGTCGCCATCTACAATTTTCAAAGTAAAATCGGGTACAATGTGTGAGATGATCTTTGCGCCATCTGAAAAAGCGCTTCCAGGCTTTGGATTAAGCTTTTCTATCAACAGTAAAGCCTCTTTTAAGTTGTTTTCAGAAAGGTTGTGCTTTAGAATAAGTTTGTCGTAATGTTTCTTGGAAAAAGCCTCAAATGAGCGTTCTAGTAATTCTTGGGCCAACTGAACAGCCTTAGTAGGAGTTTTTCTTTCTAATTGTAGTAATAAGCATTCTTGCAAACTTGTTGCTCCCACACCAGCAGGATCTAATTGTTGTATACTTTTGAGCACTTTTTTGACCTGTTGCACATCTGTATATAAGTTCTCCGTAAATGCAAGGTCGTCTACTAAGTCGGGTAGTGGTCTTCTTATATAGCCTGTTTCGTCTACACTTCCTATCAAAAATTCTGCAATTGCCCAATCCTGTTCTGGAATAAATTGTTGTTGTAGCTGGGCTAATAAGTGTTGGTAAAAAGTGGTTGCAGCTGCATAAGGAATAACCTTATCGTCTTGGTCTTCTGAGTAATTGTTAGACTGTGTTTTGTAGTCAGGGATTTCGTCGTCACTCAGATATTCATCGATATTAATATCTTCTGCATCTATATGTTCACTGTCCTCTTTGAAATCTTCCTCGTAATTGTCATTATAAATATCTTCAGTACCCTCTACTATTTCTTTACCTGGTTCTAAGGCCGGATTCTCTTCTAGTTCTTGTCTTAGGCGTTGCTCAAATGCCTGTGTAGGCAATTGAATGAGCTTCATGAGCTGAATCTGTTGTGGAGATAGCTTTTGAGAAAGTTTGTATTGAAGATACTGTTTAAGCATGATATACTATAGAATTCAATACCTTAAGTTACAAAAAAAGTAATTGAGAAATTTTTTAAAATTCTGCGTTCTGTGGTGTTCTTGGAAAGGGGATTACATCTCTTATGTTTCCCATGCCCGTGGTAAAAAGTACCAAACGTTCAAATCCTAATCCAAAACCTGAATGTACTGCAGAACCGTATTTTCTGAGGTCTTTGTACCACCACAGTTCTTTGTCGTCAATACCCATAGATGCCATTCTTTCTTCTAGCACTTCTAAGCGCTCTTCTCTTTGAGAACCTCCCACAATCTCTCCAATACCAGGAAATAAAATATCCATGGCTCTAACGGTTTTCTTGTCTTCATTTAGGCGCATATAAAAGGCTTTAATGTCTGCTGGGTAATCGAATAAAATTACGGGACACTTAAAGTGTTTTTCAACCAAGAATCGCTCGTGCTCACTTTGTAGATCTACACCCCAACCTGTAATGGGATACTTGAACTTCTTTTTCTTATTTGGTGTACTGTTTTGAAGTATTTCAATAGCTTCTGTGTAGCTCAATCTAACAAAGTTTTGTCCTACCACAAATTGTAACTTTTCCAACAGAGGCATTTCACTGCGTTCATTTTGAGGCTTTTGTTTTTCTTCCTCTAAAAGTCTTTTTTCTAAAAACACCAAGTCTTCTTTACAATTTGTTAAAACATATTGAATTACATTTTGAATAAAGTCTTCTGCCAGATCCATATTCGCATCTAAATCATAAAAAGCCATTTCTGGCTCGATCATCCAAAATTCTGCTAAATGCCTAGAAGTATTAGAATTTTCTGCTCTAAAAGTTGGACCAAAAGTATATACTTTTCCTAGAGCCATAGCATAGGTTTCTGCTTCTAGTTGCCCTGAAACAGTCAAATTAGTTTCTTTGCCAAAGAAATCTTCACGATAGTCTATAGCACCATTAGTATCTAAAGGTGGATTTTTCGGGTCTAAGGTGGTAACGCGGAACATTTCTCCTGCACCTTCAGCATCTGACCCAGTGACAATAGGCGTGTGAACGTAGTTAAAATCTTGACTCCTAAAGTATTGGTGTACGGCAAATGACAGTGCAGATCTAACACGCATAATAGCACTAAATGTGTTGGTTCTTACCCTGAGGTGTGCGTTTTGTCTCAAAAATTCAAGAGAGTGTTTTTTGGGTTGAATTGGATATGTTTCTGGATCAGATACGCCTAAAATTACTACTTCAGTTGCTTGAATTTCCACACGCTGGCCTTTTCCTTCACTTTCTTGAAGTGTGCCAGTAATTTTTAATGCAGCCCCAACAGTGATTTTCTTTAAAAGTTCTTCTGATAAAGAGTTAAAGTCTATGACACATTGCAAATTTTCCATACAAGATCCGTCGTTTAAGGCAATAAAACGGTTGCTTCTAAAACTTCTTACCCATCCTTGAACCGTTAGGTTGGTCAATGGGGCTACATCTTGTAAAATGGTTTTAATTCTCGGTGTAATCATGGTTGTTTGTATTCCTATTCAGTTAAAAGACAAAGATAGTTTAATCACTTAAGTTTCACTTTCTTTTGGTAAAATATCTATTTGAGGTTTTTTGAGTGTCTGTTTATTGGCTATACTCTTTTCTAAAGACAATAAAAGAGAGGGTAATAATATTAGGTTAGAAAGCATAGCAAAGAGCAATGTAGCAGATACAAGCCCCCCCAAAGCTATTGTTCCGCCAAAGCTAGATACGGTAAAAACAGAAAATCCAAAGAACAACACAATTGAAGTGTAAAACATACTTATACCTGTTTCTTTCAATGCAGCGTAAACGGAAGGTTTTATACGCCATTTATTGGCGATGAGTTCCTGTCGGTATTTGGCTAAAAAGTGAATAGTGTCGTCTACAGATATCCCAAAGGCAATACTAAATACTAATATGGTAGAAGGTTTTATAGGTACCCCAATAAAGCCCATCATTCCTGCAGTGATCAGTAAAGGGAGTAGGTTAGGAATAAGAGAGATAACAATCATTCTAAAGGACCTAAATAGGTAGGCCATAAATAAGGCGATCAGAAAGATCGCTAACGCCAATGACATGATCAGATTTTTAATTAGGTATTTTGTTCCTTTTAAAAAAAGCAGCGCTTTTCCTGTTAGCATTACATTGTATCGCTCTTTGGGGAATAATTTATCTATTTTTTCTAACAAGTCTAATTCAACCTGTTCCATTTGATCGGTCTCTACATCTTTAATTGCAGTAGAAAGTCTGGCCACTTGACCTGTGGAATCTGTAAAATTCTTGAGTATATCCTGATCGGTATTAGCACCTTGAGCGGCAGATAAAATAAAACCCCTTTCTTGGGAGGTAGGAAGTTGGTAGTATTTAGGTAAATTGTTGTAATAGGCTTGTTTGGCGTATTTGGCCAAATTCACTACCGAAATAGGTTTTGAAAGCTCCGGTGTTTCTTCTATGAACTGACTTAAAGCGTCCATTTGCTTTAGATTGCTAGGTCTCAATACGCCATTGGGTCTCTTTGTGTCTATGACAATTTCAATGGGCATAATAGCGTTGAATTCTTGTTCAAAAAAGCGTATATCTTTAAAGAAGGCCTTGTCCTTTGGCATGTCTTCGATAGGACTTCCAGAAGTTTTTATTTGATATATTCCTATAATGCTAGTAATCAATAGTAAAATAGATACAATGTAAACTGCAATCCTGTGTCCTTTTACAATTTTTTCCATGCTCCCAACAAAACCATCAATCCATTTTTTATTCAAATGCCTTAAGTGTTTTTCTTTAGGCATAGACATGAATGAGTAAACAATGGGAATGATGAGTAAGGAGAGAATAAATATTCCAATGATGTTAATTGAAGCAACAATTCCAAACTCCTTTAACAGGGTGCTCTCTGTAATGATAAAAGTGGCAAACCCAGATGCGGTTGTTACATTGGTCATTAGAGTGGCGTTTCCAATTTTAGCAATAACACGCTGTAAAGAGAGTGCTTTATTGCCGTGTTTTTGGGCTTCTTGTTGGTATTTGTTGATGAGGAAAATACAGTTTGGAATTCCTATTACAATGATTAAAGGAGGAATTAATGCGGTAAGCACCGTGATTTCATATTCAAGTAATCCCAATACCCCAAAGGACCACATCACTCCAATAATAACCACTGCCATGGAAATTATTGTGGCCCTAACACTTCTGAAAAAGAAGAAAAATATAATAGAGGTAACCCCAAGGGCGCCTAATATGAATAATCCAATTTCGTCAATAATACTTTGGGCATTCATAGTCCTGATATAAGGCATGCCTGAAATATGAGGAACTAATCCACTGTCTTTTTCGAATTCGTTCAAGAGTATTTTGAGGTCTCTAAGGACAAAGTCTTTTCTAACAGAAGTATTGATGATCTCCTTGTCTAGATAGACCAGTGTTCTCAATGTGCCGGTCTCTTTGTTAAAGAGCAGTTGGTCATAAAAAGGCTGGTTTTGATAAAGGTCTTGTAGGTGTTTATCTAAACTTTTCTGATCTTTAGCCTGACTCCCTTTAAAAGGAGAAAAAACAAACTTCCCCCCTGTTTCCGATCGCTCTAAAAGCTTTAAGTTGTCTGTGGAAAGTACGGCAATAACCTCCGGGAATGCTGCCAATTGTTTGCTTAATCTATTCCATTTTTTAAAATTATTCAGCTCAAATAATGCGCTGTCCTTTATGGCAATGGCTATAATGTTGCCCTCTTCACCAAAGCGTGAAACAAAGTCTTTATACGCGAGGTTTACAGGGTGGTTGTCTGGAAGTAAGTTGGCCTCTGTATTGGAAAAACGCATGTTCTTCCATTGCATGGCCATGAAAATAGTGAAGAGAAATACCCCAATAAGGATAGTAATCCTATTTCTAAGAATAATTCTAGCAGTTGTAGCCCAAAAGTTTCGGGTACTGAATCCTATCATGAGGTTTTTTTAATAAAGGCCTTACACCTTCATGATTTCTGCTTCTTTTACGGTGAGCAGTTCTTCAATTTTTTTACTGTACTTGTTGGTCAACTCTTGTACAGAAGCCTCGGCATCTTTAGCTACGTCCTCGGGAAGTCCTAGTGCTTTAATTTCTTTATTGGCTTCCTGTCTAGCGTTTCGAACTCCAATCTTGGCGTCTTCTGCTTCAGCTTTGGCTTGTTTGACCAAATCCCTTCTTCGTTCCTCTGTCAATGGTGGGACGTTTATAATGATTAGGTCACCATTATTCATAGGATTAAAGCCTAAATTAGCGTTTGTAATGGCTTTTTCAATTTCTTGAAGCATATTCTTTTCCCAAGGTTGTACTGAAATAGTTCTGGCATCTGTGGTGTTTACATTAGCTACTTGTGAGAGTGGCGTAGGGGATCCATAATAATCCACCTTAACGGTAGACAGCATAATAGGACTTGCTTTTCCAGCCCTAATTTTGGCAAATGATTTTTCTAAATGCGCCATGGCTTTGTCCATGTTTTCTTTGGCACTGTCTAATACAAAATCTACTTCTTCATTCATCTTTAAAGCGATGTTTTTATAAGTTTACAACTGTTCCTATAGCTTCTCCAGAAACAATTTTTAAAAGGTTTCCTTTTTTGTTCATGTCAAATACAATGATCGGAAGTTCATTTTCCTGACTCAAGGTAAATGCAGTAGTATCCATTACTTTTAGCCCTTTTGACAGTACTTCATTGAAAGAAATTTTGTCAAATTTAGTGGCATTTACATCTTTTTCTGGATCTGCAGTGTAAATACCATCTACACGCGTACCTTTAATAATAACGTCTGCCTCTATTTCAATAGCCCTAAGCACGGCTGCAGAGTCTGTAGTAAAATATGGATTTCCAGTACCTCCTCCGAAAATAACAACACGCCCTTTCTCTAAGTGTCTCATGGCGCGTCTTCTGATAAAAGGTTCTGCTACTTCATTGATTTGAATGGCTGATTGTAGACGTGTTTGTACGGCTATTTCTTCTAAAGCACTCTGTAGGGCTAATCCGTTTATGACAGTGGCAAGCATGCCCATATGGTCTCCTTGAACCCGATCCATTCCGTTGCTCGCTGCTGCCAATCCTCTAAAAATATTACCACCACCAATCACAATTGCTACTTCAATGCCTTTTTCTACAACAGCTTTGATCTCTTGAGCGTAATCTGCAATACGCTTTGGATCTATTCCGTATTGCTTATCACCCATGAGGGCTTCTCCACTTAATTTCAATAAAATTCTTTTGTATGGCATTTTTTTGAGGAATTTCGTTTCACAAAAATAATCAAATTTATTTAGGCATAGCGATTAAGTATGGAATGAGATTCAAAAAAAAACCCGCGTTCGGAGAACGCGGGTTTTTAAACTTATTTGAGTAGAGATTATCCTAAGGCTACACGCGCAAAAGAAACTACTTCAAGAGATGCTTCAGCAGTTTTCACATACTGTGCTACACTCATTTTTGAGTCTTTAATAAAATCTTGATTTACAAGAGTGTTGTCTTTCATAAATCTCGTGATTTTTCCTTTAGCAATATTGTCTAACATAGCCTCTGGCTTTCCTTCTTGACGTAATTGATCTTTTGCAATCTCAATTTCTTTGTCAATGATAGATTGATCTACACCTGCCTCATTTAGAGCAACAGGGTTCATTGCAGCAGCCTGCATGGCTACGTCTTTAGCAATTACATCTGCTCCAGCTGGTGCAGCAGACAATCCTACTAAAGTAGCAATTTTGTTGCCTGCATGGATATAGCTACCTACAAATGCAGCACTCAATTTTTCAAATCCACCAATTTCAATTTTCTCTCCTATAACACCGGTTTGCTCAGTTAATTTATCCTGAACAGACATTCCGTTAAAATCTGAAGCTAGAAAAGCCTCTTTGGTGTCAAAATTAAGGGCTAAAGAAGCTAATTCAGTGGCTAATGCAACGAAAGAGTCATTTTTAGCAACGAAGTCAGTTTCACAGTTTAAAGAAATAGCAATCCCTTGAGTGTTGTCTGAATTTAACACTGCAATTGCAGCACCTTCACTAGACTCTCTGTCTGCTCTATTGGCAGCTACTTTTTGTCCTTTTTTACGTAATATTTCAATAGCTGTATCAAAGTTACCCTCAGCTTCTACTAAGGCTTTTTTACAGTCCATCATACCGGCACCGGTAGTTTGTCTTAATTTGTTTACTTCTGCAGCAGTAATATTTGCCATGTTGTTTAGATTTACTTTTTATTAACTTAATGCAGCTACTAAATCTGCTTTTTTCATGCTAGAAATACCTTCAATTCCTTTTGCAGAGGCCATTTCTTTTAATTCAACAACAGTTTTGCTGTTTAAGTCTTCTGCAGGAGCTACCTCAGCTTTTGGAGCTGCTTCAGCTTTTGGAGCTGCTTCAGCTTTTGGAGCTGCTTCAGCTTTTGGAGCTGCTTCAGCTTTTGGAGCTGCTTCAGCTTTTGGAGCTGCTTCTTTTACTTCTGATGCACCTTCTTTTTCTGCAGTTTTTTCTGATTTTCTTTCAGATAAACCTTCTGCAACAGCACCAGTAACATGGCTTAAGATTGCTTCGATAGATTTAGATGCGTCATCGTTAGATGGAATCACGTAGTCTATTTGTTTTGGATCAGAGTTGGTATCTACCATAGCAAAGATTGGAATGTTAAGCTTTAAAGCTTCTTTCACAGCAATGTGCTCTCTCATGGTGTCTACAATAAATAGCGCTCCTGGTAAACGAGTCATATCTGAGATAGACCCTAAGTTTTTCTCTAATTTTGCTCTCAAACGATCTACCTGTAAACGCTCTTTCTTAGAAAGGGTTAAAAAGGTACCGTCTTTTTTCATGCGATCAATAGTAGCCATTTTTTTAACAGCTTTTCTGATGGTCACAAAGTTAGTTAACATTCCGCCTGGCCATCTTTCTGTGATGTAAGGCATATTTACTTTAGCCGCTTTTTCAGCTACAATGTCTTTTGCTTGTTTTTTGGTTGCTACGAAAAGAATTTTTCTACCAGAGGCAGCAATTTTCTTTAATGCTTCGTTAGCCTCTTCAATTTTAGCAGCAGTTTTGTAAAGGTTGATTACGTGAATCCCATTACGCTCCATGTAGATGTAAGGAGCCATGCTTGGATTCCATTTTCTTGTAAGGTGACCGAAATGCACCCCAGCCTCTAATAGGTCTTTAACTTCAATTTTGTTTGCCATTTTTTACTTAGTTTACTTTCTGTTGGATTAGCAATGCTACAAAGCAGCATTTAGATGCTAAACTAGTTTCTGGTCTATCCAGATAACAACTTATTTATAATAAACACCTCCCGGGATGGGAGGATACTTTTAAGAACATATAAAGGCCTTACGAATAAGGCCTTGAATTTATAGTATAAACGATTAACGTTTAGAGAATTGGAATTTCTTACGGGCTTTCTTCTGTCCGAATTTCTTACGCTCTACCATTCTTGGGTCTCTAGTTAAGAGTCCTTCAGGCTTAAGAGTCAATCTGTTTTCAGCATCAATGTCACACAAGGCTCTAGAGATTGCTAAACGTACCGCTTCTGCTTGGCCAGTGATACCACCACCATATACATTTACTTTTACGTCATAAGTTCCTTCTGTTCCTGTAAGTGCGAAAGGCTGTTGCACTTTGTACTGCAAGGTAGCTGTTGGAAAGTAGTTTTCTAGATCTCTTTTGTTGATCGTAACTTTACCGTTTCCTGGTGTAAGGTATACACGAGCAACCGCTGTTTTTCTTCTTCCTATTTTGTGAATTACTTCCATCGCTAAAATGATTCTAAGTTTATTACTACAGGTTTTTGCGCCTCTTGACCGTGCGCTGTACCTTCGTATACTTTTAAGTTTCTGAAAAGATCAGCACCCAATTTATTTTTAGGCAACATCCCTTTTACTGCTTTCTCTACAAGACCAATTGGTTTCTTTGCTAATAATTCACTAGCAGTTAGAGAACGCTGACCCCCTGGAAAACCAGTGTGTCTTATGTAAGTTTTAGTCTGCATCTTATTACCAGTCATGGTAACTTTCTCTGCATTTACAACTATTACATTGTCCCCACAATCTACGTGAGGGGTGTAGTTAGGTTTGTTTTTACCTCTAAGCATAATAGCTATTTTAGAAGCCAAACGTCCTAAAGTTTGTCCTTCTGCATCTACCAGTACCCACTGTTTGTTAACTGTAGCTTTGTTAGCTGAAACAGTTTTGTAACTTAATGTGTCCACACTAATATTTTTATTGATTAAACACTATAATCCCGATAATCGGGCTGCAAATGTACAACTAATTAGTTGAATTCCAAATGCTGTTTTTTGATTATTTTTAAAATAGTTCATTTTTTTTTGTTTTTTACACTCTTAAGGAAATGTTAAAACTATTGTGACCTGCTCCTATTACAATTTAGGGGGGTATTTTTACCGCTTAATTTACCCTGTTTTTATGCCCCTTAAATACTTATTTGCACTTTTTTTTCTAGTTAATTTCTCTGTTTTTTCACAGGTAGGAGCTTCAGTTTCTCAGGTGCATATACCCTCTAAATACGACCAAAAGACATATGTGACCCAGCGTTTACCTTTAAATGAGGTCCCTGATATTGACGGACTTATTAGAGAACCTATTTGGGATATTGTTCCATGGACAGGAGATTTTATTGAGCAAATGCCCGATGAGAATACTTCCCCTGGTCAAGAAACACAATTTAAAATTGCCTATGATTCTAAATACCTTTACGTAGCGGTCCGTTGTTTTGACACTGAACCAGATAAAATTGAAAAGCGTCTTTCAAGACGCGACGGTTTTCAGGGTGATCGAGTGGCTTTTATACTGGATAGTTATTTAGACAAAAGAACGGCATTTGCTTTTTCCGTTACTGCCGCTGGAGTTAAAGGGGATGAGTTTGTTTCTGACAATGGCAATAATTGGGACGACTCATGGAACCCCATCTGGTATGTGGCCACAAATATTGACAGTCTAGGTTGGACTGCAGAAATGAAAATACCCTTTAGCCAATTAAAATTTGGTAATGCAAAGGAGCAGTTTTGGGGCCTACAACTCTCTAGGATGTTGTTTAGAGCACAAGAACGCTCTGCCTGGGATAGAATTCCTCAAAATGCTGCCGGTATGGTGAGTGAATTTGGTACTTTAAGAGGTCTCATTGACATTGAGCCGCAAAAACAGTTAGAGATACAGCCCTTTACAGTGGGACAATACGACACTTATCAAGCTCAAACGGGCAATCCTTACAGAGATGGAAAAGATCCTAAACTCAACCTAGGGTTGGACGCTAAAATTGGTATTACTAACGACCTTACTTTGGACCTTACAGTAAATCCTGATTTTGGTCAAGTAGAGGCAGATCCGGGCGCGATTGCTTTGGATGGGTTTCAGATATTTTTCAGAGAGCAAAGACCCTTTTTTATAGAAAACAAAAACATTTTTGATTTTAGATTTGCCAATGGGAATGACAACCTTTTTTATTCCAGGAGAATTGGTAGGAGCCCACAGTTGGAGGCATCGGCGCCTGAAGGGGGCCATATGAATAGACCTAATAACACCACTATCCTTGGGGCTGCTAAGTTTTCTGGTAAGACTAAAAACGGTTGGTCTATAGGTATTTTAGAGAGTGTTACTAATGGAATGTATGCGCAATCTGACCTTAATGGACAAAGATCGGAGACTTTGGTGGAGCCTATGACAAATTACTTGGTGGGTCGTGCACAGAAAGATTTTAACAATCGCATGTCTTTCTTGGGTGCTATTTTTACAGCGACCAACAGACAATCGGATCCATTGGCGATTTCTTTACACAAGGCAGCTTATACGGGAGGTATAGATTTTTTGCACCAATGGAAGGACCGGACCTATTATATTGAGGGTAATGTGATTGGCTCAAGGGTACAGGGAACTCCTGAGGCTATTAGAGAAACTCAGGAAAGTATTGTCCACATGTTTCAGCGTTCAGGCGCTACCCATGTAAGTGTGGATCCTAATAAAACCAGTATGACAGGGACTGGTGGAAAGTTGGTCTTTGGTAAAGGTGCAGGTGTTTGGCAATACAGTATGGGGGGAAATTGGCGCTCTCCTGAATTAGAGCTCAATGATGTGGGGTTCTTAAGAGAGACTGACCTCATTAGACAGTTTGCTAATTTAAGGGCCCAGTTTTTAGATCCTACCAGTTGGTACAGAAGTGCGTCCCTTCGTTTTTCTCAGAGTAGTACGTATGATTTTCAAGGCAATAACAACCGAATTCAATACGATTTCAGGGGTGAAGTTAATTTTATCAATAACTGGAATTTCGAAATGGGGCTTACCCATAAACCTTTAATTAACATCAACGCTTTTTTAAGGGGAGGGCCTAGGTGGCGTTTTTCAGAGGAGAATTTTATGTTCTTCTCAGTAGGCTCTGACGATCGTAAAAAATTGGCTGTTGGTGCTGGATTTGTAAAGAGTCAAGCAAAGGACAATAATTTCTCTTTGGATCGTTATGGGTTAGATCTTACCTACCAACCTTTAGATGCTTTGAGTATGTCTTTGGCGTTAGAGTATGAGGTGAACCCTTCTAGAACACAGTATGTAACTCAAGGTTTGGTTAATAGCCTTCCTTATTATGTCACTGCAGCGATTGATCAGACTTCTTTTGTGACTTCTATGCGTTTGAATTATACAATTAATCCAAACCTAACCATTCAGTATTACGGACAGCCTTTTATTGCCAATGGCGTCTATTCAGATTTTAACTATGTGACTAATGCAGCTGCCAAGCGCTTGGACAACAGAGTAGCTTGGTACGACCAAAATCAAATTACTAAAGAAAATGGTCAGTATTTGATCGATCAAGATCGCAATGGCACTACTGATTTTTCTTTTTCAGATCCTGACTTTTCTTTTGTTCAATTTAGGTCAAATCTTGTCTTGCGATGGGAGTATATTCCAGGATCTGAACTGTTTTTGGTTTGGTCACAAGGCGTAACAGGCTTTGCTAATCCAACGGATAGGTTAGGGTACAGCCTGAGAGACCAGATCTTAAATCAAAAACTAGAAAATACTTTTCTAATTAAGGCTACCTACAGGTTTGCCAGGTAAAGTTTATCATAAACGCAGACTTAGTTAGCCTGTGTTTGACCACTGTTTTAATGAGCTTCTAGCCAGTTTTCACCTACCCCTAATTCTACGTCTAAGGGTACGGTGAGTGTAAATGCGTTTTCCATGGCAGATTTAACGAGTCCTTTGACTTGTTCTAGCTCTGGTTTGTAAACGTCAAAGACCAATTCATCATGTACCTGTAAGAGCATTTTTGTTTGTAATTTTTGGGTGTCTAGAGCCTTTTGAACTGCGATCATGGCCAATTTAATAATGTCTGCCGCACTTCCTTGTATTGGGGCATTCACTGCATTTCGTTCCGCGGCACCCCTTACAATAGCATTGTTGGCATTAATGTCTTTGAGGTATCTTCTGCGTCCTAGTACCGTTTCTACATAGCCATTTTCTCTAGCGAAATTCACTTGATTGTTCATATAGGCCTTGAGCTTTGGGTAGCTTTCGTAATAAGTGTCTATAAGTGCTTTGGATTCTGCCCTACTCAAATCTGTTTGATTGCTGAGCCCAAAGGCAGATACCCCATAGATAATACCAAAATTTACCGTCTTAGCATGACTCCTTTGTTCCCTACTGACTGACTCTAGGGGTACGTTAAATACTTTTGCTGCAGTGGCGGCATGAATGTCTGCACCTTCTTTAAAGGCTGCGATCATATTGTCTTCTTCACTCAGTGCTGCTATGATCCTCAATTCTATTTGCGAGTAATCTGCAGCCAGCAGTAAATGCTCTTGGTCTCTTGGAATAAAGGCTTTTCTGATTTGTTTTCCCCTTTCTGTTCTAATGGGGATGTTCTGTAAATTTGGGTTGTTACTACTCAATCTTCCAGTGGCTGCTACGGTTTGCATATAGTCCGTATGCACCCTTCCTGTTCGTGTAGACACTTGCAGCGGAAGTGCGTCTACATAAGTGCTTTTTAGCTTAGCTAGCCCTCGGTATTCCAGAACATCGGCAATTATTTTGTGTTCTTTGGCTAAGTAAGACAGCACATCTTCTGCAGTAGAGTATTGCCCTGTCTTAGTTTTTTTTGGTTTTTCTACTAATTGCATCTTTCCAAATAGTATGTCCCCCAATTGTTTGGGAGAAGCAATGTTAAAGGTTTCTCCTGCGGCTTCGTAAATGTCTTTTTCTAATTGTAGAATATCCTTGTCTAAAGTAACAGATAGTTCCTTTAAAAAGGGCACATCTAGATTAATGCCTTCTAATTCCATACCTGCCAATACCCTTAGCAAGGGCGCTTCCATGTCTGTAAAGAGGGATTCATTTCCTGCAGCGGCCAATTCTGTTTTGAATTGTTGGGCCAACTGAAAACAAAGGTCTGCCTCTTCTACTGCGTAGGCTACTTGCTGTTCCAGCGCCACTTCCCGCATGCTTATTTTTTGCTTGCCTTTACCTATTAATGCTTCAATAGCTATGGGCGTATAGTTTAAGTAAGTTTCGCTCAGAACACTTAGGTTGTGTCTCATGTCTGGATTGATGAGGTAATGGGCCAGCATAGTGTCAAAACAAGGACCTTTTACTTCAATGCCATAACGGTGGAATACTTTAAGGTCATATTTGAGGTTTTGTCCTATTTTTTCAATGCCTTCGTGTTGGAAAAATGCTTTGAGTTCAGATAAGATTTCACTTGTTTCTTCCGGGTCTTCAGGGAGGGATATGTAGAATCCTTTATGGGCTTCCCAGCTAAATGATATGCCTAAAAGGCTCGCTTCCAAAGGGTCTAAACTGGTTGTTTCAGTGTTAAAACACACCTGGGATTGTTGTAATAGTTTTTGGATAAAAAGTTTCATACCCAAGCCAGGACCTACCAATTGGTAGTGGTGGGAAACCTCATTTATGGTTTTTCTTGAGGAAAATATTTTTCCACCATCTGAGCTGTTTTCTGCGCTGTCAAAAAGCCCAAATTGTCCACTTCCAGCAGTAGTTGCTTCTGCTTTTTTAAGCGTGTTGGCTTCTGGAGTATTGGGGGTTTCTTTCGGCGCGAAGAACAACCTTAAAAACTGTTCGGTTAGCCTTCTAAATTCCAGTTTCTCAAAAATGGCTTGAACCTTTTCGCTATCTGGTGTACTGAGCTCATAGGCAGCTGCATTAAAAGTAACATCGCAATGAATATTAATGGTGGCTAATTTTTTTGATAGTAAACCAAGCGCTGCGTTTTCAGATACTTTTTCTTTCATTTTACCTTTGAGCTGATCTGTGTTGGCCAAAAGGTTTTCCATACTCCCAAAATCTGCCAAAAACTTTTTGGCTGTTTTTTCTCCCACGCCAGGAAGTCCTGGTATATTGTCACTGGCGTCTCCCATCATACCTAAGTAATCTATAACTTGCTCGGGTCTTTCTACGCCAAATCTTTTTTGAATCTCTGGAATCCCCCATATTTCAATTCCATTACCCATTCTTGCGGGTCGGTACATAAAAATGTTCTCAGATACCAATTGGCCAAAGTCTTTGTCAGGGGTGACCATAAATACTTGGTAGTCCTCTTTTTCTGCCTGTTTGGCCAGAGTACCAATAATGTCGTCTGCCTCTAAGCCTTCTAAAACAACTACGGGTATGTGCATGGCCCTCAGAATTTCTTGAATATAAGGTACTGCAAGTCTAATGGCGTCTGGCGTTTCTGCCCTGTTGGCTTTGTATTCTGGAAATAATTCTGTGCGTTCAATACTACCGCCTTTGTCAAAACATACTGCTAAATGGTCTGGTTGCTCTCTTTTTATCACATCGAATAAGGAATTCATAAATCCCATGATGGCAGAGGTGTCTTCTCCTTTTGAATTAATTCTTGGATTTTTAATCAGCGCGTAATAGCCTCTGAATATTAAGGCATAAGCGTCTAATAGGAAAAGTCTTTTTTTTGACATTTTTAAAATAATTATAGGGGACTATAAGTGTTAAGTCCTTATTATTAAGTTTTTTGACTTACTGATTGTTCCATTAAAGATGGGACGAAGCCGGTCTGTTTTCTTGGCCGTTCTGGTCGTAATAACTGTATGAGAATCCTGGTTGAATGCAATAAGCTCCCGTTTCTCCAGCCTTGTTTACAGCGATAAAGCCCACTTGAAAATTAGCGTATTCAGGATTTTTTTTCACAATGCGATTTACGGCTTCCTCACAGGCTTCTTGTGGGCTCATGCCTTGCCTCATGAGTTCTACGATTAAGAAGCTTCCAACTGTTTTCATGACCTCTTCTCCCACTCCTGTAGCAGTAGCACCTCCAATTTCATTGTCTATAAAAAGTCCAGCGCCAATAATGGGAGAATCTCCTACGCGTCCCGCCATTTTATATGCCATCCCAGAGGTGGTGCAAGCTCCTGCTATGTCTCCGTTTTTATCTATAGCTAACATACCGATCGTGTCATGATTTTCAATATTTATAATCGGTTTGTATTGCGAAGTAATTTTCCAGGCTTCCCATTCTGCCTTTGATTGGGGAGTGAGTAAATTTTCTCTCTTGAATCCCATTTCATAAGCAAATTGTTCAGCTCCTTTTCCTGCTAACATAGCGTGCGGAGTTTCTTCCATCACTTTTCTAGCGACTTGAATGGGGTGGGCGATGTTTTGTAAATAAACCACAGAACCGCAGTTTCCATTGGAGTCCATTATGCAAGCGTCTAGGGTTACCTCTCCATCCCTGTCTGGTCTTCCGCCTTTTCCTACGGTTTGATTGGACAAATCAGATTCCTCTACCATAACACCTTGTTCTACAGCGTCTAGGGCAGTTCCACCACTGGAGAGTACCTCCCAGGATTTAGCGCTAGCACGATGAAAATTCCAAGTGCATAAGGTAAGTGGCTTTATGGCCACATTGCGCTTGAGTGCTCTTTTGTGTTCTTTGGCTAGCAGTGGCTGGGTAACTATTGCTGTAGCACTTAGTCCAGCAGCTTGGAGAAATTTTCTTCTTTGCATTGGGTCATCAGATTTAGGAACGAAACAATTTAGACCACAATTTTTCTATACATAGAATGATACGGTCTACCATGGGAATCCAATATTTAATAAGACCAATAAATGCGGCACATCCCAAAATAATATACAGGTATCTCATTTCGTTTTATTTGTGGATTTAAAAATACAGATTTTAATGGAAACGTTTCGCTTATATTTGTATCAATTATGATTTTAGAAGTTTGTTGCAATTCATTAGACTCAGCTTTAGCCGCGCAACGTGCAGGCGCTCATAGAATTGAGTTTTGTACTGGCTTGGCCTTAGGAGGGCTTACTCCTTCTATAGGTTTATTAAAAGAGTATGTGAAGCTCATTTCAGTACCTACTAGGGTTTTGATTCGTCCAAGAGGGGGTGATTTCTCCTATACATCTGAAGAATTTAAAAGTATGCTTGAAGACATTGCCCAATGTAAGAAACTCGGTTTTGAAGGTGTTGTTTCTGGCGTTTTGCAGCCAGACGGTCGCTTAGACTCCACGAGAACTGCTGCTTTAGTTGCAGCAGCAGCTGGAATGAAGTTCACTTTTCATAGGGCTTTTGATTGGGTTTTAGATCCGAAAAATACCCTATTGGAATTATCTAAAATAGGGGTACATAGTCTATTGACCTCTGGATCTGCTTCTAAAGCTGAGGATGGATTGGACCAATTAAAGGCTTTAAAAGAAATGCGAACCGCTGTAGAAATCATGCCTGGTGGTGGGCTAAATGCTCAAAATGCACTTGTTTTTAAGAAAGCAGGCTTTAAAGTCATTCATATGTCTGGTGTGGCCGCAGAAAAAGTATTGGACCATTCGCCCAATGTGTCTATGCATAGTGTTGCACTTTTGTCAGACACCCATAGGTTTACGACTCAGGAAGATAGGGTTAAAGACGTTCTACTTCTCTTAGAAAGTCCCTACTAAAATCTTATCTTTATAAAAAAAATATATGCGTTGGTTGTTCTTTGTAATTTTTTATTTGGGTTTTGCTTGGTACTGCTACTACGCCTTTAAAACCGCTTTTAGAAGCCCATTATTCTCAGGTTTCTATGTAATATCAGCCATTTTAGTACTCGCATTTTTTCTCTTTCATTTTGCTTTTTCTTCCACGGAATTTAGGGTGTCCAATCCTTATAAGTCCTACGCAATGGGACTGGTGGGTAGTTGGTTTTTATTTAGTTTGGCTGTAGTCACTTTTTTGATGTTTGAAGATGTTTTTAGATTTATGTGGGCCGGAATAGTGAAGTCGTTTCATTGGGAGCGACCGGTAGTTGTACCCTCAAGAAGACGCTTTATTAGCGCCTTAGCCCTTGGAATTGCCGCCCTACCTTTTGGTGCCTTACTCTATGGAATGTTTAGGGGTAAATACCGTTATAAAGTGCTTGAATACATATTGACTTTTGAAGATTTGCCTGAGGCTTTTGATGGCTATAAGATAAGCCAGATTTCAGACATTCACTCGGGTAGTTTTGACAATCCGGAGAAAATAGCCTACGGGATTGATCTTATTAATCAACAGCAGTCAGACGTACTTTTTTTTACAGGAGATCTGGTCAATAATACGGCCAGTGAGATGGAACCATGGATGTCTAGTTTTTCAAAGTTGAAAGCCAAAGACGGTGTTTTTTCTGTGTTGGGCAACCATGATTACGGAGATTATGTTTCATGGTCTTCTCCAGAAGCTAAGGAGGCCAATCTAAATAGACTCAAAGAAATTCAACAAGAAATGGGCTTTCAACTTCTTTTGAATGAGCATAAATACATTGAAAGGAACGGGGAGAAAATAGCCATTATAGGGGTTGAAAATTGGGGAAAAGGAGGATTTAAAAAAGCTGGAGACCTCAATAAAGCTATTGCGGAGATACAAGAAAACGATTTTAAGATATTGTTGTCACACGACCCTTCCCATTGGGAGGCAGAAGTTATTCCTCATGCCCAGCATTTTCATTTAACCTTGAGTGGTCACACCCACGGAATGCAATTTGGAATTGAGATTCCAGGATGGATCAAATGGAGTCCTGTAAAATGGCGATACAAACAATGGGCCGGTATTTATGAGGAATTGGGACAATACATAAATGTCAACAGAGGTTTTGGGTTTTTAGGTTACCCTGGAAGGGTGGGTATCTGGCCAGAAATCACTGTGATTACCCTAAAAAAAGCTGTTTAAGTGGTTTTTTAGGTTTTTTTATTACATTTGATTACATTATAAAAAAATACTATGTCAAAATTTGGCGAATTAATAGACATAAATATTCCAGTTCTCATAGATTTTTATGCAGACTGGGATGAAGCTTCTCAGTCTATGCACGAGGTACTTAGAAGTGTAGCTGCTGCTATTGGAGATAAGGGTAAAGTCATTAAAATAGACACAGACAAAAACAAAGATTTAGCAGACGCCTTAAGGGTCACTACATTACCTACACTTATGGTGTATAAAGGAGGTGAGATGGTTTGGCGTCAGAGCGGTGAGCAAGACGCTGTAACTCTTATGGGTATTATAGAAGAATACGCATAAATTCCCCAAAATTTCAGATTAATACAATGTTGTTATTCTAGCGAACTATCTAATGGAATGGTTTCGTTATAGTTCTCCGGTTCAAAGCGGTTATTATCTTCTTCCATTCCCTCATAGAAATGAGAGAACTTATCCATAAATAGCTCGAATTCACGCCTTTCTTCTACAGTAATCTCCGGACGGTCTCCTATAGACAAAACGTCTAGAATTCTTCGGTAACCCTCAAGGTTTTCAATAATGTTCTGAATGCTGTTATACTGATCACTAATGTCCATTGCAGCATAATAATTCAGGTGGTCTTGATAGATATTTTTGAGTTCTCGAAAAATACCCCTCGCTTCTTTAGGAGCCCCTACAGCGTAATAACCTTCTATAAATGGGACCACAAAGTTGTAGTAGTCAAAACCTTTTACTGGCATATTATTCATGCCAATATCTAAAATTTCCTTGGCTTCACTCAATTTATTTTCTCCAATTAGGGTTTCTGTTAGTCTTGCAAGGTTGCTTCTAAATGAAAGCCCCTGAACCCTTGTTTGGGTGTCAATATACACTTCGGGATCTCCTGAGTTGCCCCATTCCCAGCTTTTGACAATTTCTGTCATGGTGTCTGTGTCTATCCTTCCCATCTCAAAAACACTTTCGTAGGTTGTTTTAATGGGCACTAGCTTATAGGCCAAACCGTCTAATTGAAGGTAGTCTTTCATCCAAAGATATTCACCATCTTCGAAACTTCCTCCTGAAAAGTAGAGAGGTCTTTTCCAATCATTATGAGCTAAAAGATCTAACATGAGTAACCTGTTTTTAGGAATTGCAGACTTGGGAAGATCAATGTCTATATAATCTACAATTAGTGCGCTGTCTTTTGCTTTCACCAAGCCACTAGCCAATACATTTTCTTTGTTTACAGGAACCCTGATTTTATTTGTAGGGTAGTACACTATATCTAAGTTGCTTTCAGAATACTGGCTCAAGTCTGCGCCTTGTGCTTCCAAAAGATATTTAAATTTTGTTTGAGGTTTGTCACTGCCTACCCAACTAATAAAGTCCTTAATATCCCATCTTTTATTTGTCACTTCCTGGAAGTAAATGGCATCCCTATTTCCGTAGTGGTACAAGTCATGGGTGAGTTTAGAAGGAATGGGATCACTTTCATAAGCCTTTCTTTTCATTTGATCTATATACCAATCTGTAGCGAATAAGCTGGTATTTATGACCCTGACATCTGTTCTGTACCCCTCAATTTCTTGAGCATACCAAAGGGGAAAGGTGTCGTTGTCTCCAATAGTAAATAAAATGGCACCACTGTCTTTTTGGGTGGAATTTAAATAAGCTTTAGCAGTACTCTGCGCGGTCTTTCTATTGGATCTGTCGTGATCGTCCCAGTTTTGAAACCCCATAAGAGCTGGCACCGCTAAAAAACACAATCCCACCACAACTGGAGAAAGCCAAGTTTTTTTAGTGAAAGAGGATAATTCGTTAAAGAGTCCATAAACGCCTATTCCTATCCAAAGTGCGAATATGTAAAATGATCCTACCAAAGAGTAGTCCCGTTCTCTAGGTTGAAAAATGGAAGGATTGGTGTAAAATTGAATGGCTAGCCCAGTAAACATGAAAAACACAAATAAGGTCCAAAATTGCTTCTTGTCTTTTTTAAATTGAAATAAAATGCCAATAACACCAAGAATAAGGGGTAAGAAATAATAAGTATTTCTTCCTTTATTGTTTAAAAGGTCTGCGGGTAAATTCTCTTGGCTTCCGACTCTAGGACTGTCTATAAAAGAAATGCCGCTGAGCCAGTTTCCATGGTTGTCATAACGTCCTTGAATGTCGTCTTGTTTACCAGTAAAATTCCACATGAAATAGCGCCAGTACATATAATTAAATTGAAAAGAAAACATATAATTTATGTTATCCATGAGGCTGGGTGGGATTACGTCTATATAATCTCTGAATTCTCTCAAGAAAGTGATATACTGTTCTACATCAATTTCTCCTTTTTCTAAGCCATTTTTAAATTGCCCTACCGTAGTTGTCAATTCTTTATTGCCCAGATAATCTCTTTTAATTCTGAATTTTAATGGCCCAAAATAACGCATGTAGTTTTCAGCGTTTTGCTCACTCCACATTCTGGGTAAAAAGCCTTCATGTGCAGGATCTGATCCTTGTAGCGCTCCCTTAAAATGATTGACTACAACATATTTACCTGTGGTGTAATCTTTTTCGTATTTTGGTTTGTCATCTTTTTCAATGCTAGCCGTACTATACGCGTTGGAATAGTAGGCGCCATACACCGGACTGTCTACGCCAGGATATTGTTCTCTGTTGTAGTATGCCAATAAGGAACGAGCATCTGAAGGATCATTTTCGTTAATAATCACTCCTGCGTTTGCCCTAATAGGTAGCATAAGCCAAGACGAAAAGCCTAAAAATAAAAACATAAGAGAAAGCACTACGGTATTAGCGCCAATCATTTGCTTGGACCTCGTAAACTTTAAAGCGTAGTAGAAAGCACTTATAAAAGCTGCCGCCATGATAATAGAGCCAGAATTGAAAGGCAGCCCAAAGGTGTTTACAAAAAAGACTTCAGACCAACCAAACGCTTTGAGCACATAGGTGAGGGAAAACTTATAGACCAGCATTAGAATCCCAACCACTGCAATATTGGCCAAGAGAAAGTTTTTTATGGTGGTTGTTTTGTATTTTTTAAAATAATAAAGTAAGCCAATGGAAGGGATGGCTAGAAAGCCCATAAATTGAATCCCAAAGGTAAGTCCCACAATAAATGAGATGAGCAGAAGCCATTTATCTCCCCTGTCGTTATCTAAGTTGTCGGTCCATTTCAGTCCCAGCCAGAGTAATACTGCCATGATTAAACTGGCCATAGCGTAAACTTCCGTTTCAACAGCATTAAACCAAAAACTGTCAGAAAAAGTAAATGCCAATGACCCCACTACACCACTACCTAAAACAGCTATGGCTTGTGAATTTGACAATTCAGCTGTTTTGCCAATCAATTTTCTGAGTAAATTGGTAATGGTCCAAAACATAAATAAGATAGTAAATGCAGAAGAGACGCTAGAAACATAATTCACCATTCTCGCTATCTGCGTGGGTTCTAAGGCAAACATGGCAAAGAAAGCGCCGATCATCTGAAGTAAAGGCGCCCCAGGTGGGTGCCCAATTTGAAGTTTGGCTGCAGTTGCAATATATTCACCTGCATCCCAAAAGCTACCGGTAGGTTCAACGGTTAAGGCATAAGTTATGAGTGATATAAAAAAAACTACCCACCCCAAACGGCGGTCCCAAAGGTCAAAATCTTTTGAAAACATGTGCTTGTTTTTTGTAACAGAGCGAAATTACTAATTAATATGTTTATTCAGGCTTTAAATTTTGAAAGCTTTAACAGCTTTTTATGCTACAAGAAATTGCTTTTCACACCTTTTGTTAGTAGAAAATTGTGGACCAATCAATGTCTTTGGAAAAAAAAGAAAAGTTTTGTTTTGATAATACAAACTTTGTTTTAAATTTGCAGCCTCTTATACGGTAGTGGTCTATGGTGTAATTGGTAACACAGCTGTTTTTGGTACAGTCGTTCAAGGTTCGAGTCCTTGTAGACCAACAAAAAAACCCAAAGTTTTCACTTTGGGTTTTTTATTGTTTAATGGCTAAAATATTGTATATTTGTGGCGATTAAATGATAAAGGAATAAGAGGGGACCAAAAGTCCCCTCTTTTATTACCCATAAATCTATGTTCGAAAAAGAAGTAAGGACCTTATTAGATGCAGCTTTGGAAGAAAATCCATCCCTGTTTTTAATAGATTTTAAGATTACAACAGACAAAAAAATCTCCGTGGTATTAGATGGGGATACTGGCGTGACACTTCAAGATTGCATGAATGTGAGTCGTGCTATTGAGCACAACTTGGACAGGGAAACCATAGATTTTGGATTGGAAGTAGCCTCTGCAGGCGCTACAGCTCCATTAGTAATGCCTAGGCAATACAAAAAAAACCTGAACCGTTCTCTGACGGTTCGCACTGAAAATGAAACGGTAGAAGGAAATCTCATAGACATCCTAGATCATGGAATTAAATTACAGTGGAAAGCAAGAGAACCCAAACCAATAGGAAAGGGTAAAGTAACCGTTACTAAAGAGCAAGAAATTGCTTTTTCAGATATTAAAGAAGCAAAAGTGAACCTTAAATTTTAATAGATAGCAAGATGGAAAATATTGCGCTTATTGAATCTTTCTCAGAATTTAAAGATGACAAGTTTATTGATAGAGTAACCCTAATGGCCATTTTAGAAGAGGTTTTTAGAAGTGCTTTAAAAAAGAAATTTGGATCAGATGACAATTTTGATATTATCATTAACCCAGACAAAGGGGATTTAGAGATTTGGAGAAACAGAGTGGTAGTAGAAGATACAGATGTGATGGATCCAAATGAGGAGATATCTATTACTGAGGCTAGAAAGATTGAGCCAGATTTTGAAGTAGGAGAAGATGTTTCGGAAGAGGTGAAGCTAATTGACTTGGGGAGAAGGGCTATTTTGGCGTTGCGTCAAAATTTAATAGCCAAGATTCACGAGCATGACAACACCACTATTTACAAACAATTTAAGGACCTAGAAGGGGAGATATACACTGCTGAGGTACACCATATTAGGCATCAGGCAATTATTTTATTGGACGACGAAGGAAATGAAATTATCCTCCCAAAAGACAAGCAAATACCAGCAGATTTCTTTAGAAAAGGCGACAATGTTAGGGGGATTATTGAAAGTGTAGAATTAAAAGGGAACAAGCCTGCCATAATTATGAGTAGGACTTCACCACTATTCTTAGAGCAACTATTCTTCCAGGAAATTCCAGAGGTTTTTGACGGTTTAATCACCATTAAAAAGGCAGTTCGAATTCCAGGAGAAAAAGCTAAAGTTGCGGTAGATTCTTACGACGATCGTATAGATCCAGTGGGTGCCTGTGTGGGAATGAAGGGATCGAGAATTCATGGGATTGTCAAAGAATTGGGCAACGAGAATATAGATGTAATTAATTGGACGAATAACCCTACTTTATTGGTAACAAGGGCTTTGAGTCCAGCCAGGGTTTCTTCTGTAAAGTTGGACGACGAAAAAATGACTGCTCAAGTCTATTTAAAGCCAGAGGAAGTTTCTAAGGCTATTGGTCGTGGCGGTCATAATATTAGATTGGCTGGTCAATTGACTGGATATGAAATAGATGTCTTTAGAGAAGGGGTGGAGGAAGATGTTGAATTGACAGAATTCTCTGATGAAATAGATGCATGGATTATTGCAGAATTGTCTAAGATCGGTTTGGATACAGCGAGAGCGGTGTTGGAACAAGATGTAGAAGATTTAGCAAAGAGAACAGATTTAGAAGAGGAGACAATTTTAGATGTTGTTAGAATTCTAAAAGAAGAATTAGAAAGTTAGCAATAGGTAATACACAAATAATTAAAGGATTTTATCCTTGAACCTATTTCATTATTTATATTAGCAGAAAAATACTAGTAAGCACAAATTTTTTTTATGGCAGAGAATGCAACCATTAGGCTTAATAAAGTCCTAAGAGAATTAAACATTTCACTGGATAGAGCGGTAGACTACCTAGCGGCTAATGGGCATGCTATTGAGGCAAGGCCTACTACTAAAATATCGGAAGAAGTGCATCAGGTTCTTTTAGACCAGTTCCAAACGGATATGAGCAAGAAAGTTGCTTCCAAGGAAGTGGGTGAAGAAAAGAGAAAAGAAAAGGAGGCTATTAGAATTGAACTTGAAAAAGAGCAAGAAGAAAAGCGTTTAGCTAAAGAAGCAAGAGCTGCCGAGGTGATTAAAGCGAAAGGATCTCTTACTGGGCCAACTACGGTAGGTAAAATTGATTTAGCCACTCCAACAGATAATGCGACTCCTGCTCCAGAGGCTGTAAATGAGGCACCTGCTGCTCCTAAAGAAGCAATGCCCAAAGCAGCGCCAAAACAAGAAGTCATTAGGGCAGCTGCGCCAAAAGCAGCTGGTCTTAAGATAGTATCGGCTGCGCCAGCAGCCAAAGCAACAGAAAAAGCGCCAGTAAAAGAAGCACCACAAAAAGAAACGTCTGCAAAAGAGGAGACTGTAGTGGCTAAGGAAGAAACGCCAGCTGCTAAGCCATTGTCAGAAGCAGAGCAGCCTACGGGATCTATTGCTACACAGTACAAGAAATTAAGTGGGCCTAAAATTATGGGAGACAAAATAGATTTGTCTCAGTTTACTAAGCCTAAGAAAAAACCTGTTGCTTCTTCTAGCAATGACGACAATAAGAAAAGACGTAAAAGAATAGTATCTCCTTCTGGAGGTCCTGGCGCTGCAGCTGCAGCCGCACCTAGACAGAGGGGGACAGGACCAAGAGGTAAAGCTACTGCAGGCCAACGATTTAATGCTGCGCCAAAAGTAGAGCCAACAGAAGAGGAAGTACAAAAACAAGTACGAGAAACCCTGGAGAAATTACAGGGGAAATCCAAAAAAGGAAAAGGGGCTAAGTACCGAAGAGACAAACGTGAGTCTCACAGGGAGCAAACGGAAAAAGACCTAGAGCAGCAAGAATTAGAAAGCAAAATCCTCAAGGTAACTGAGTTTGTTACGGCAAATGAAGTAGCTACCATGATGGATGTTTCTACCACTCAGATTATCTCTGCCTGTATGTCTCTTGGTATCATGGTTACCATGAACCAACGTTTAGACGCAGAAACCCTTTCTATAGTAGCAGAAGAATTCGGTTATCAAGTAGAGTTTGTGACTGCAGATATTGAAGAAGCTATTGTTGAGGTAGAAGACACTGCAGAAGATTTGGTGTCTAGAGCACCAATAGTAACAGTAATGGGTCACGTAGATCACGGTAAAACGTCGCTCTTAGATTATATTAGAAAAGAAAATGTGATTGCCGGCGAGAGTGGGGGAATTACACAGCATATTGGTGCCTACGGGGTAACTTTAGAGGGTGGTCAGAAGATCGCTTTCTTAGATACACCAGGTCACGAGGCCTTTACGGCCATGCGTGCTCGTGGTGCTCAAGTGACTGACATTGCTATTATTGTAGTAGCTGCGGACGACGACATTATGCCGCAGACAAAAGAGGCCATTAGCCATGCGCAAGCTGCTGGTGTCCCCATTGTATTTGCTATAAACAAAATAGACAGACCTGCTGCTAATCCAGATAAGATTAAAGAAGGGCTGGCTCAGATGAATTTATTGGTAGAAGACTGGGGGGGTAAAATACAGTCTCATGATATTTCTGCTAAAACTGGCTTAGGTATAAAAGAGCTTTTAGAAAAAGTCTTGTTAGAAGCAGAACTTTTAGAATTAAAAGCCAATCCGGATAAACGTGCTGTAGGTACAGTAGTAGAAGCTTTTTTGGATAAAGGAAGGGGTTATGTGTCTACCGTATTGGTTCAGGCGGGTACCCTTAGAATTGGAGATTATTTACTAGCGGGAACTTGCAGTGGAAAAGTAAAAGCCATGCAAGATGAGCGTGGACAAAATATTACGGAGGCTGGACCTTCTACGCCAATTTCTGTATTGGGATTAGATGGTGCGCCACAAGCAGGAGATAAATTCAATGTATTCGAAGACGAACGTGAAGCCAAGCAAATTGCAACAAAGCGTTCTCAATTAATGAGAGAGCAATCTGTTAGAACACAGCGACACATTACCTTAGATGAGATAGGAAGGCGTATTGCACTTGGAGATTTCAAGGAGTTAAACGTGATCTTAAAAGGAGATGTAGATGGTTCCGTAGAAGCACTGACAGATTCGTTCCAAAAACTTTCTACAGACGAGATACAAGTAAATATTATCCATAAAGGAGTAGGGCCTATAACAGAGTCCGACGTCTTATTGGCTTCTGCCTCAGATGCGATTATTATTGGATTTAACGTTCGCCCAATGGGGAATGCTAGGTCTATAGCAGATAAGGAAGAAATTGATATTAGAATGTACTCTATTATCTACGACGCTATTAATGAACTCAAAGATGCCATGGAGGGTATGTTGTCTCCAGAGATGAAAGAGGAAATTACAGGTACAGCTGAAATTAGAGAGACCTTTAAGATTTCTAAGGTGGGTACTATTGCGGGATGTATGGTGCTGACAGGTAAAATCTTTAGAAATTCAAACATTCGTTTAATTAGAGATGGTGTCGTTATTTATACCGGAACACTGTCTTCTTTAAAACGTTTCAAAGATGACGCCAAAGAAGTAGCCAAAGGCTATGACTGTGGGCTTCAAGTGAAGAATTACAACGACATTAGAGAATTAGACGTTATAGAAGCCTTCCAAGAAGTAGCGGTTAAAAAGAAATTAAAATAATCTGTCCTAACTGACGATACAAAAAAAAAGAGCCTTTAAAGGCTCTTTTTTTTTGGTCTTAACTCAATTAGGTTAAATCTAGTTACTTCAATATCTGTGGTTTTAAAAGTACGGCAGCAGGGTACCTTTTACGCACTGCAATAAGGTTTTTCTCCGCTTCAAGTCTTGTTTTGAAAGTCCCGATTCTCAACCTGAAACTAGGAGATTCAAAATCAATACTCCTGGGCCATTCTGAAAAACTTTCATCCAGATTTTTTAAAAGTTCTTCTGTTTTGTCTAATGGACCTGAGTAGATCTGAATGCGATAATCTCCCCTTCCTTTTTGGTAGCTAATAAATGCCTCTAAAAGCGCTGTATGTTTTTCAGAATCAGTTAAAATAATGCTGTCTTTTTCTACTTTAATAGATGTTTCTTGTGCTAAAGAAAATCCAGTATAAAGAACTAGAAACGGAAGGATAAAAAGGGTTTTATGTTTCATTTTGTTTCACGAAAAAGTGTTTTTCAAAGGTAACTTATTACAAATCAAAGCTAAAAAAAAACTACTATTTAGACTGATTATAAATTAGTAAAATCTACATAGAATTGGCTTAATAAAATAAGTTCTATGTCGTATTTTTGTGTCCAAATTTATTGAGCCGATAATTACTTTTTTTCATTTATCTGTAAAAATCGTGCCAAACCTGAAGATTACAATATCTAATAATATGAAAAAGGTGACATACCGCAATCTCGTTTCTTCATTCCTAGGGTTGTTTTTAGTGGCTTTAACACTGATCCCTCAAAATCTTTCTGCTCAAGACCAGTCCGCTGGTGATCCTGTAAAAGGGAAGCAATTATTCAATCAAAACTGTGCTGCATGTCATGCCTTGAATAGGAAAATGACAGGTCCTGCTCTTGCGGGAGTTACGGCTAAGTACGAGGGAGATAAAGAATGGTTGTACGCTTGGATTAAAAACAACAACAGCTTAATTAAAGCAGGCGACGAGCGTGCTTTGGCTATTTACAATGAGTACAATCAGGCAGCAATGACTGCTTTTCCTACTTTGAGTAATGAAGATATTGACAATATTCTCGCTTATACAGACGCACCTGCACCCGCTCCGGCTGCTGCAACTGCAGCTACTACTGCAGCGGCTCCAGTAGCTGCTTCAGGGATTTCAAATGAAGTGATTCTTGGCGCTTTAATGTTGGTGTTTGGCTTGTTGGTTATGATGCTTTTCTTGGTCAATAAAACCCTGAGAAGTATTGCTGAGGCTAATGGTGTTGTTTATGAAACTGAAAAGAAAGAAGCGCGTATGCCAATTTGGTTGGCTTTTGCTAAAAACCAATTTTTGGTCTTGGTTACTGTGATCTTCTTATTGCTTTCTAGTGCCTACTATGTATATGGATTTTTAATGCAGGTAGGTGTAGATCAGGGTTATGCTCCGGTACAGCCTATTCACTACTCTCATAAAATTCACGCTGGAGACAACAAGATTGAGTGTACTTACTGTCACTCGTCTGCAAGGGTGTCAAAGCATTCAGGGATACCTTCTTTGAATGTGTGTATGAATTGTCACAAATCAATTTACGAGTACAAGGGTAATCCAGAAGGTCCTTCTCAAGAAGATTTGGCGAATGGTTACACTAATGAGTTCTATACCAAAGAGATTAAAAAATTGTATAAAGCGGTTGGATGGGATGAGGAAAACCAACAGTACACAGGTGAAAGCCAGCCTATAGAATGGGTAAGAATTCACAACCTTCCAGATTTTGCTTATTTCAATCACTCGCAGCACGTTTCTGTGGCTGGTGTAGCTTGTCAGACCTGTCATGGTCCTGTAGAAGAAATGGAGATCATGTATCAGTACAGTCCACTGACTATGGGTTGGTGTATTGATTGTCACAGAGAGACCAACGTGAAAGTAGAAGGGAATGCTTACTACGATAAGATTCACGAGGCGCTTTCTCAGAAGTACGGTGTAGAAAAACTTACGGCTGCCCAAATGGGTGGTTTAGAATGTGGTAAGTGTCACTACTAGAAATTTAGATTTAGAAAAAAAAGAAGCTAATTACATAGATAATATTATGTCATCAAACAAAAAATACTGGAAGAGTGAAGCAGAGCTTTCTGCTAACGACGCCATGATTGAGACGCTAAAACAAAACGAGTTTGTAGAACAAATCCCTACTGGGGAATTTTTATCTGACAAGCAAACCCTAGCTACTTCCAATACCAACAGAAGAGATTTCTTGAAGTATGTAGGATTTAGTACTGCAGCAGCTTCATTGGCTGCTTGTGAGGGTCCAGTTATAAAGTCTATCCCTTATGTAGTTCAGCCGGAGCAAATCATCCCTGGTGTAGCTAATTTTTATGCTACAACTATTGCAAATGGTTACGACTTTGCTTCTATTCTTGTGAAGACTAGAGAAGGAAGGCCTATTAAGGTGGAGAATAATAAAGATGCTCAAGTAAAAGGAACGGCCAATGCAAGGGTTCAAGCCTCTGTATTGTCATTATATGACAGTGCTCGTTTGCAAGGACCTTCTTTTAATGGAGCCCCTGCTGATTGGTCAGATCTAGATGCTGCGGTTACTACTGCGCTAGATGCTGCTAAGGCCAATGGGAAAAAGGTCGTTTTTTTAACACCTACTTATGCAAGTCCTAGCATGTCTAAATTAGTGTCTGAATTTGCACAAGGTCAGGATCAGTTTTCTCATGTGGTTTATGATGCTATTTCTGAGTCAGCTGCACTGGACGCTTTTGAAGCAGTTACTGGTGAAAGGGCTTTGGCAGATTACCATTTAGAAAAAGCTACTGTGATTGTATCTTTTGGTGCAGATTTCTTAGGTGATTGGCAAGGTGGTGGTTTTGATTCAGGTTATGCTAAAGGCAGAATTCCTAGTGCTCACCAAATGTCGCAACACTACCAGTTTGAGTCTAATATGACGCTTTCAGGTGCTGCGGCAGATAAAAGAGTACCTTCTAACTCAGCACAGCAAGCTCAAGCTTTGGCTGCGCTATATGAAATTGTAACAACGGGAGCTACCTCTGTAGCACTTCCTGAAAATATAATGGCTGCAGTTAAAGCAGCTGCTAAAGCGGTTGTAAAGGCTGGCAATAAAGCTGTGGTGTTGACAGGTATTGATAGTGTTGAAGCACAATCTTTAGTGTTGCGTCTAAATGATTCTATAGAAAGTGTTGCCTTCGATTTAGCAGCACCTCGATATGTACGCCAAGGTAATGACAAGGCTATACAGTCTTTAATTGCAGATATGGCTGCTGGTCAAGTTGGCTTATTGGTTGTAGATGGGGTTAATCCTGTGTATAGCTTACCTAATGCAGCTGAATTTAAATCTGCGCTTTCAAATGTTGGTACTACGGTAGCTTTTTCTACCATACCCAATGAAACTACTGCATCTGTTCAGTGGGTAGGAGCTGCGTCTCACTATTTAGAGTCTTGGGGAGATGTGGCGGTTAAGAAAGGTCATTATAGTCTTACGCAACCTACTATAAAAGAATTATTCGACACCAGACAATTCCAGATGGCACTAATGAAGTGGGCTGGAATCGAAGGTACTTATTACGATTATATTAAAAACAATTGGGAGGCGACTATTCTTGGTGCTTCTGTATGGAATAAAGCCCTTCACGACGGTGTTTTTGTAGGTGCTTCAACTGCAACCCAAATGGTTGCTACTATTGATGCTTCTGCACAATTAAAAGTGCTTAAAGCGGCTACTGCCCCTGCAATGGAGTTGGTGTTGTACGCTAAAACAGGTATGGGAGATGGTCAAGAGGCCAATAACCCATGGTTGCAAGAATTTCCAGATCCTATTACAAGGGTATCTTGGGATAATTACGCTACCGTTTCCAAAGCAGATGCAGCTAGTTTAGGTCTTGTTAATGAAAATGTAGCCAATGGAGGTTTAGATGGTAGTTATATCAGTCTAACGGTAAATGGTGCCACACTTTCAAATGTGCCGGTAATTATTCAACCCGGTCAGGCGCCAGGAACTATTGGCTTGGCCTTAGGTTATGGGAAGACAACAGGCTTAAAAGAAGAAATGCAAGTAGGGGTGAATGCTTTTGCTTTGTACAATGATTTTTCAAAAACACAGGAAGTTTCTGTATCTAAAGAGAGTGGCATGCATGAGTTTGCATGTGTTCAGCTTCATAAAACCCTTATGGGTCGTGGCGATATTATTAAAGAAACTACCTTAGAGGTATTTAATACAAAAGACGCTAAATATTGGAATCCACAACCTATGGTGTCTTTAGATCACCAAGAAGTAGAAGCTACTTCTGTAGACTTATGGGATTCATTTGATAGATCTATAGGACATCATTTTAACCTGTCTATTGATCTAAATGCCTGTACTGGATGTGGGGCTTGTGTTATTGCATGTCATGCAGAGAACAATGTTCCTGTAGTAGGTAAAGAGGAGATTAGAAAATCTAGGGATATGCACTGGTTGCGTATTGACAGATATTACTCTTCAGAAGACACTTTTGAAGGAGATAATGAGAAGAAAGATAATTTTGACGGACTAACTGGAGACAATGGTTCACTAGGAGGTTTTGGAGAATTAGAAGATCCGTCAGCCAATCCTCAAGTGGCTTTCCAGCCAGTAATGTGTCAGCACTGTAATCATGCACCATGTGAGACAGTTTGTCCTGTAGCTGCAACTTCGCACTCTAGACAAGGTCAAAATCATATGGCGTATAACCGTTGTGTAGGAACACGTTATTGTGCTAATAACTGTCCTTACAAAGTAAGACGTTTTAACTGGTTCTTGTACAATAACAATGACGAGTTTGACTATCACATGAATAACGACCTTGGTAAAATGGTGGTTAATCCAGATGTAAATGTACGTTCTCGTGGAGTTATGGAAAAATGTTCTATGTGTATTCAAAAAACACAAAAGACTATTCTAGACGCGAAGAGAGAAGGTCGTGAAATTAAAGACGGAGAATTCCAAACCGCTTGTTCTGCAGCATGTGGAAACGGTGCAATGGTATTCGGAGACGTTAATGACAAGCAGTCTAAAGTTTCTGAACTCAAAGAAAGTGACCGTATGTATCATCTATTAGAGCATGTTGGGACTAAACCTAATGTATTCTATCACGTGAAAGTACGTAATACAACTGAAGCATAACACACAATAAAGGAACATAACTATACTATAAATTATGGCGTCGCATTACGAAGCACCTATACGAAAACCACTTGTTGTTGGAGACAAAGGTTACCACGATGTAACTTTAGACATTGTAGCTCCTGTTGAGGGTACTGCAAACAAACAATGGTGGATCGCATTTTCAATTGCTCTAGTAGCATTTTTATGGGGATTGGGTTGTATTATATACACCGTCTCTACAGGGATTGGAACCTGGGGTCTAAATAAGACTGTAGGTTGGGCCTGGGATATTACCAATTTTGTTTGGTGGGTAGGAATTGGCCATGCCGGTACCTTAATTTCAGCAGTGTTATTGCTCTTTAGACAAAAATGGCGTATGGCTATTAACCGTTCTGCTGAGGCAATGACTATTTTCTCAGTGATTCAAGCTGGTTTGTTTCCTATTATACACATGGGACGTCCATGGTTAGCGTATTGGGTACTCCCTATCCCTAACCAATTTGGATCTTTGTGGGTAAACTTTAACTCTCCATTACTTTGGGATGTATTTGCGATCTCTACTTATTTATCTGTCTCATTGGTATTCTGGTGGACCGGTTTATTGCCAGATTTCGCGATGATTCGTGATAGAGCAGTAAAACCTTTTCAGAAAAAGATTTACAGTTTATTGAGTTTTGGTTGGTCTGGTCGTGCAAAAGATTGGCAGCGTTTTGAAGAAGTATCGTTGGTATTAGCTGGTTTAGCTACTCCATTAGTACTCTCTGTTCACACGATTGTATCTTTTGACTTTGCCACTTCGGTAATCCCTGGATGGCATACCACGATTTTCCCACCATACTTTGTGGCAGGAGCTATTTTCTCTGGTTTTGCGATGGTAAACACGCTTCTTATTATTATGAGAAAGGTGTCTAATTTAGAAGCATATATCACGGTTCAGCATATTGAGCTTATGAATATTGTGATCATGATTACGGGTTCTATAGTTGGTTGTGCTTACATTACGGAGCTGTTTATGGCATGGTACTCTGGAGTAGAGTATGAGCAGTATGCTTTCTTAAATAGGGCTACCGGACCTTATGCTTGGGCATATTGGGCTATGATGACTTGTAATGTATTCTCTCCACAATTCATGTGGTCTAAAAGGCTTAGAACCTCTATTATGTTCTCTTTTGGGATTTCTATTGTGGTAAATATTGGTATGTGGTTTGAGCGTTTTGTAATTATAGTAACCTCTCTTCACAGAGATTACTTGCCTTCTTCATGGACCATGTTCTCTCCTACTTTTGTAGATATTGGAATTTTCATAGGAACCATTGGATTCTTCTTTGTTTTATTCCTTTTGTATGCCAGAACCTTCCCGGTAATTGCACAGGCAGAAGTGAAAACTATATTGAAATCTTCTGGAGAAAAGTATAAGAAATTAAGAGATGCTGGAAAACCACTTTATGAGGTAACTCCATTAGTATCTAAAACTAAAAAGGATCAATAGTATGGCAAATAAAGTTATTCAGGCGCTTTACAATGATGACGACGTGCTCATGTTGGCCGTTAAGAAAGTAAAAGCTGCAAAGCATCATATAGAAGAAGTGTATTGTCCTTTTCCAGTTCACGGACTAGATAAGGCTATGGGTTTAGCCCCAACTAGATTAGCTATTACTGCATTTATGTATGGATTAGTAGGTTTGGCAGTTGCCATTACAATGATGAATTATATTATGATTGAGGATTGGCCCCAAGACATAGGAGGTAAGCCTAGCTTTTCTTATTTAGAAAACCTACCTGCTTTTGTGCCTATTATGTTTGAGCTTACGGTGTTTTTTGCGGCCCACTTAATGGTAATTACTTTTTATATGAGAAGTAGATTGTGGCCATTCAAAAAAGCAGAAAACCCAGATGTTAGAACTACAGATGACCTTTTCCTAATGGAAATTGAAATCCATGATAACGAAGCAGATCTTCATGCCTTATTGGCAGAGACCGGCGCAGTAGAAATAAAAGTTTCCCAAAAGTAGATTGCAAAATATTATGAGTGATTTAAAATATTCTTTTTTGGCCCTTGCATCTATGATAGTTTTGGCTTCTTGTTCGGACAAGAACAGTAGAAACTACCAGTACATGCCAAATATGTATGAATCTGTAGGTTATGAAACCTACCAAGAAGTAGACTTCTTACCTTCTAATATGGAAGCAGGTTTGCCTGTTGAAAACACCATTCACAGGGGTTGGCTGCCTTATGAATTTGAAAATAATCTCGAGGATAAAGAACTGGCTCGCGTTCAAAAAAGTCCACTAGACGCCTCTCGCTACGAAGAGAATCTCAGTGAAGGTAAAGCACTATATGACGTGTATTGTGCAATATGTCATGGTAAAAAAGGAGATGGTAATGGAACCTTAGTGTCTAGAGAGAAAATTTTAGGAGTTCCATCTTATGCAGACGCTGCTAGAAATATCACAGAGGGAAGTACTTATCACACTATATATTACGGATTAAACTCAATGGGGTCTTATGCAGGTCAATTAAATATTGAAGAGCGTTGGCAAGTTTCTGAGTATGTAATAAAATTAAAGCAAGACCTAACTAAATAATACGAAGACAGACAGTATGTACACTTTTTCAAACAGACTTAAGATCGCTTCTTTTATACTAATGGCTGTGGGTGCAATAGGTATTGCTATTGGATTCATGTCTGCTCCATCTAATGTAGCAGAAGCCAAAGCTATAGTGGCTGCTCATGCAGGCGGCCATGGAGATGCACACGCAACAGAAGATCACGCCGTTTCACATGAAGCCACAGAAACTCATGACGAGGATCATGCTTCTATGACTGATCACGCTGTGTCTTCAGATGCTCATGAAACAGAAGCACATAGTGAAGATCACAGTGCAGCGCATGACGAACATGTATTACACCAATTACAGAATAAGCCTTGGGCAGCCCTTTATGTGGCAGCTTTCTTTTTCTTTATGATCGCTTTGGGGGTGTTGGCATTTTATGCCATACAACGTGCTGCTCAGGCAGGATGGTCTCCCCTGTTGTTTAGAGTGATGGAAGGGATAACTGCTTATTTAGTACCTGGAGGAATCATTGTATTTTTAATATTAGTAGTCTCAGTAGCACATATGAACCATTTATTTGTGTGGATGGATCCAGAAGTAGTGGCACATGACAAGCTCATCCAAGGAAAAGCAGGTTACTTAAACGGACCCTTCTTTTTAGTTAGAGCAGCTATATTTTTATCTGGATGGATCGCTTACAGATGGTATTCTAGAAAATTATCTTTGGCACAAGATGCAGCAGACGACAATACTAACTTTGTGAAAAATTTCAGACTTTCTGCAGCATTCCTAGTATTCTACCTGGTGACTGAATCTATGATGTCATGGGATTGGATTATGAGTATTGACCCACACTGGTTCTCTACGCTTTTTGGATGGTATATTTTTGCTTCTATGTTCGTTTCAGGAATTACTGTAATTGCGCTGGTGACTATTTACCTCAAGTCAAAAGGTTTATTAGAACAAGTAAACGACAGTCATATTCACGATTTAGCCAAGTTTATGTTTGGTATTAGTGTTTTCTGGACGTATTTATGGTTTTCACAGTTTATGCTTATTTGGTATTCAAACATACCTGAAGAAGTAACGTATTACGTGACTAGAATTCAAGACTATAACTTACCTTTCTTTGGTATGTTAGCACTGAACTTTATTTTCCCACTACTGTTGCTAATGAACAGTGATTTCAAGCGTGTAAACTGGTTTGTTGTCATGACAGGAATTGTTATTCTTGCAGGGCACTATTTAGATATCTTTAATGCCATTATGCCTTCTGCAGTTGGTGATCAGTGGTTTATTGGTATTCCCGAAATTGGCGCTGTATTGTTTTTTGCAGGATTGTTTATTTACACGGTCTTTAATGCATTGACAAAAGCCCCAATTACCCCGAAACGCAACCCATTTATTGAAGAGAGTAAGCACTTTCATTACTAATATTATTTACGTAAACAGCATATTAAAATGACAGCATTTTTAACCATAGGAGTATTAGTCTTAGTAGCCATAGCCATATGGCAGATGACCAAAATATTTGAGTTGTCTCAAATTAAGAAGGATTCTTCTCAGATTGCCAACGACAACGATAATAAGTATAACGGTTACCTTATGTTTGTTTTCTTGGTGTTTATCTACGGAATAACCATCTTTAGTTTTTACAAGTACACCAAAATCTTATTGCCAAAAGCGGCTTCTGCACACGGCGCAGATTATGATAATTTAATGTTGGTTTCTTTTGTGATCATTTTTATTGTTCAAACCATCACACAAGCATTACTGCATTATTTTGCTTACAAATACAGAGGAAGAAAAGGTCAGAAAGCATTATACTATGCAGACAATAATAAATTAGAGGTTATTTGGACTATGATTCCTGTAGTGGTATTAGCTGGTTTAATTCTTTGGGGATTATATAGCTGGGTGAACATTATGGATGTTAATGATCAAGATGACCCTATAGTGGTTGAATTATACGCCCAACAATTTAATTGGACGGCTCGTTATGCAGGAGAAGACAATGTACTTGGAGAAGCTAACGTTCGTTTAATAGATATTGATAATGTCAATGTCTTAGGTTTAGATACATCGGATAGCTATGCTTCAGATGACGTGATTGTGAAAGAACTTCATTTACCTGTAGGTAGAAAAGTAAATTTTAAAATGCGTTCTCAAGATGTATTGCACTCCGCCTATATGCCACACTTTAGAGCTCAAATGAATTGTGTTCCTGGAATGATTACTCAGTTTTCATATACCCCTATTTACACGACTGAGGAGATGAGACAGGATCCAGATGTTATGGAAAAGGTAAAGCGTACTAATACCATCAGGGCAGAACGTGCCTTAAATGGCGAGCCTAATTCTGATCCTTGGGAATTTGATTACATTTTATTGTGTAATAAAATTTGTGGAAAATCTCATTACAATATGCAAATGAAAATTATTGTGGAGACTCAAGAAGAATATGACGCCTGGATGGCCGAACAAAAAACTTTTGCTCAAACAGTAGTATCCAACTAGATTAATAAAAAATAGCTTAATAAAAAATAAAATTACAGATATGTCTGCAAACGCACACGCACATTCAGAGGATCATCACGAAGATCATGGGCATCATCATAAAGAAACCTTTGTAACTAAATATATCTTTAGCCAAGATCACAAGATGATCGCTAAGCAGTATTTAATCACAGGGCTTATTATGGGTTTCATAGGAATTGCTATGTCTCTTTTATTCAGAATGCAAATTGCATGGCCTGGACAAAGCTTTCCTGTATTTGAGGCTTTACTAGGAAAATGGGCTCCAGATGGTGTCATGGATGCTGACATTTACTTGGCATTGGTGACCATTCACGGAACCATCATGGTTTTCTTTGTATTGACTGCAGGTCTAAGTGGTACCTTCTCTAATTTACTTATACCATTGCAAATTGGTGCTAGAGATATGGCTTCAGGGTTTTTGAACATGGTATCTTACTGGTTATTCTTCCTTTCTTCATTTATCATGATTATGTCTCTTTTTGTAGAGGCTGGACCAGCTGCAGCAGGATGGACGGTGTACCCACCTTTAAGTGCCCTTCCAATGGCCCAGCCCGGTTCTGGAATGGGAATGACTTTGTGGTTGGTATCTATGGCCATCTTTATTGCTTCTTCATTATTAGGTTCTCTTAACTATATTGTTACGGTCATTAACCTAAGAACAAAAGGAATGTCCATGACACGTTTGCCTTTAACTATATGGGCGTTTTTTGTAACAGCTATTATTGGTGTTATTTCATTCCCTGTATTATTTTCTGCCGCCTTACTACTTATCATGGACAGAAGTTTTGGTACTTCTTTCTTCTTATCTGATATTTTTATTCAAGGAGAGGTATTACATTACCAAGGAGGTTCACCGGTACTTTATGAGCACCTTTTTTGGTTCTTAGGTCACCCGGAGGTTTATATTGTATTATTGCCTGCATTAGGGATTACCTCAGAAGTAATGTCTACCAACGCACGTAAACCAATATTTGGATATAGAGCGATGGTAACCTCAATTATTGCGATTGCCTTCTTGTCAACAATAGTATGGGGTCACCACATGTTCGTTTCAGGTATGAACCCATTCTTAGGTTCTGTGTTTACATTTACAACGCTTTTAATTGCGATTCCTTCTGCGGTTAAAGCCTTTAACTACATTACGACTCTTTGGAAAGGTAATTTGCAATTAAACCCTGGCATGTTATTTTCAATTGGCTTGGTGTCTACCTTTATTACAGGTGGTTTAACAGGTATTATCTTGGGAGATTCTACTTTGGATATTAACGTACACGATACGTACTTTGTAGTAGCGCATTTCCACCTCGTAATGGGAATTTCTGCACTTTACGGATTATTTGCTGGGGTGTATCATTGGTTCCCTAAGATGTTTGGTAGAATGATGAATAAGAATTTAGGGTATGTACATTTCTGGGTCACTGCAGTAGGTGCCTACGGCGTATTCTTTCCAATGCACTTCGTTGGAATGGCTGGAGTTCCAAGAAGATACTATGAGAACACTGCTTTTCCAATGTTCGACGAACTAACCAATGTTCAAGTATTGATTACAGTATTCGCAATCATTACTGCTGCTGCACAATTGGTTTTTGTCTATAATTTTATCAGTAGTATGTTCTACGGTAAGAAAGCAGAACAAAACCCATGGAAATCCAATACCTTAGAATGGACAACTCCTGTGGAGCATATTCATGGAAACTGGCCAGGTGCTATTCCAGAAGTTCATCGTTGGGCATATGATTATTCCAAAACAGATAAGGAAGGTAACTATGTGATACCTGAGCAAGATTTTGTGCCTCAAACAGTACCTATGGGTCCTGACGAAGAGCAATTACATCATTAAGCTTACTATTACCACTAAAATTTTTTAGCATTACTGTTTAAATAACAAAGCCCTAACATCTAGTTGGGGCTTTTTTTTGATTCTATAATCGTATTTCTGTTTATTTCACTCATTTTTTATTAATTTACTGCAGTAAAATATCACTATTAATAGCCCTTTTTTATGAAGCAATTTGCTCGTTTATACACCTCATTTATCCTTTTATCTTTTATTAGTTTTACTAATGTACAGGCACAAAAATTGCCTAAGATTAAAGGCAATAGAATTGTGGCCCCTTATAATGCCCCCTTAGAGGCATTTAATGCGATAGTCTTGGACAATGATCTCAAGTTAAATATAGTAGCTTCAGACACCACAGGGGTGTCTATGATTGCAGACGACAACCTGCCTCCTGTATTTAAATTTAAGGTTACTGATAGGGTTTTATACATTAGCACCTATTATCAAATCACGGCGAGTAAACAGTTAGATATTACTTTATATACACCAACTTTGGATAGAGTTGTTGTTTCTTCCGGTGAATTGGGGCTTACATTGGACCCACGTTTTAAAAAAACACAGCTTTCCCTTTCTGGTAATGCCACTGTAGCTGTTGCTGGGACAGTTCCAAGTTTTAGTGTGTCTAGTGATGAAAAATCTTTTGTCAATATTAATGGATCTTTTAGTTCTTTTGCGATGCAAATGACAGATCGCTCTACTGCAATTATCTTTGGAGATGTTTCCAATACTGCACAACTGAATATGCAGGATAAGGCTTCTTTAAAGTGGGGTGGTACTCTAGCTTTTTTAACGGCTTCTTTTGACGGTGCCTCCGTATTAGATGCTATGGACCTTTCGATTGATGAGGCCAGTGTGCACGCTTCAGGAAAATCTAAATTAGACCTTCATATTTTATCTCATCTAACCTATTTTTCTAAAGAGGAAAGTCAATTAGATCTTTATGGTACACCAAGAATTGACTTGCTAGAATTTTCTGGAACATCCATGATGAGAAAAAAGCTTTTAAAATAGGCCGTTGTCACTGCTTTTTAAATCTTATCTTTACAAGTGATGAATATAAATTAAGCACTGGCTTGCTAATTTTAATTAGATATTTAGACTTATTTAGACCTTATGAATGAACACTTAGATCCTACATCTGATCATCTAACGCCAGAATCTCTTGACATTGAAAAGGCTTTGAGACCACTGAGTTTTAATGATTTTACTGGTCAAGAACAGGTGCTTGAGAATTTAAGTATTTTTGTTAAGGCGGCAAATTTAAGAGAAGAAGCTTTAGACCACACCCTTTTTCACGGCCCTCCAGGACTAGGAAAAACAACCTTAGCCCATATACTTGCTAATGAACTTGGAGTAGGGATTAAAATCACCTCTGGGCCTGTCTTAGATAAACCTGGTGATTTAGCCGGTTTATTGACCAATTTAGAAGCAAGAGATGTACTTTTTATAGATGAAATACACCGCTTAAGTCCTATAGTAGAAGAATATCTGTATTCTGCTATGGAAGATTATAAGATTGATATTATGATTGAGAGCGGTCCAAATGCCCGTTCTGTACAGATTCATTTAAATCCTTTTACTCTAATTGGCGCTACCACGCGCTCGGGTTTGCTCACCGCACCCATGCGCGCTCGTTTTGGTATTCAAAGCCGCCTTCAGTATTATTCTACGGAATTACTCTCCACTATCGTTACCCGCTCAGCAGAAATATTGAAGGTACCTATTACAAATGAAGCTGCCATTGAAATTGCAGGAAGGAGTAGGGGAACTCCTAGAATTTGTAATGCATTACTTAGAAGGGTAAGAGATTTTGCTCAGATTAAAGGGAATGGGAAAATAGACTTAGAAATTGCCCAATTTGGCCTTGGAGCACTTCACGTAGACGCGCACGGATTGGATGAGATGGACAATAAAATACTCACCACCCTAATAGATAAATTCAAAGGGGGTCCTGTTGGAATTACCACTTTAGCAACGGCAGTTTCAGAAAGTGCGGAGACCATTGAGGAGGTTTACGAGCCTTTTCTAATTCAGCAAGGTTTTATTATGCGTACTCCAAGAGGAAGGGAGGTAACCTCAGAAGCTTATGCACACTTAGGACGAACCAAGGCACCGGAACAAGGCGGCTTGTTTTAGTGGGAATTTTAGTCTGTGTAATTGTGTTTTTAAAACAGATTTTATTACCTACCAGTTAAATGACTAACTCAGATCATATACAACAAGATAACGCGCAGCTTATTAAGCGAGAAGCAGCAAATCTTGGGTTTATTTCTTGTGGGATCTCTTCAGCAGGCTTCTTAGAAGAAGAGGCCCCTCGTTTAGAAAAGTGGCTTAAAGAATCCAAGCAAGGAAAGATGGGTTATATGGAAAACCACTTTGACAAGCGATTGGATCCCACCAAGTTGGTCCCTGGAGCCAAATCAGTGGTGAGTCTTTTGTATAACTACTTTCCGGAACAAAAACAGGCTTCTGATTCGTATCAAATAGCCAAGTATGCATATGGACAGGACTACCATTACGTAATTAAGGATAAATTAAAGGTTTTAATGGATCGTGTGTCGGCTCAATTGGGCCAAATTGAAGGAAGTGCTTTTGTAGATTCCGCCCCGATTTTAGAAAAAGCTTGGGCTGCAAAAAGCGGTCTGGGATGGATTGGTAAAAACAGTAATTTATTGACCCAAAAGGTGGGGTCATTTTATTTTATAGCAGAACTGGTTCTAGATATAGATCTGCCTCAAGACCCTATTAGCTCAGATCACTGCGGCAGTTGTACTGCTTGTATAGACGCCTGTCCTACTAAGGCTATTACTCCTTATGAGGTAGACGGCTCTAAGTGCATTTCATATTTTACTATTGAATTAAAAGAGGCCATTCCAAAAGAGTTTTCTGGTCAATTTCAAGATTGGGTATTTGGCTGTGATATTTGCCAGGACGTTTGCCCATGGAACCGTTTTTCAAAAGCACATAGCGAACCGTTATTTCAGCCAAATACCAGACTTTTAGAAAATACCAAACACGATTGGGATGAAATTACCCAAGAGGTATTTTCGCAAATTTTTAAGAAGTCTGCTGTAAAAAGAACTAAGTATGAAGGTTTTAAACGCAATATTGCCTTTTTAAGGAATCAATGATTTTTTAATTTTATTGGGTGGGTCTTTTTGTTACAAACAAGATTTTATCTCACAGAATTAACATTTTCTTAATATATTTGGAATTCAACCAATCAATAAACAAAAAAGCTTACTGGCTTTGTATTTTTAAAAATAATCAAATCTTATGAATGGATTAGCTACGATAGATATTGCTGTAATACTAATATATCTTTTAGGAATAGTAATTTATGGAATCTCTAAATCTAAACGCAGTAGTTCCGAGGACTACTTTCTTGGGGGTAGAACCATGACATGGCCTATTGTAGGTATCGCATTATTTTCTGCCAATATTTCTAGTTCTACTTTGGTAGGTTTGGCTTCTGATGCTTTTCAGACCAATATAAATGTGTACAATTATGAATGGTATGCAGTGGTAGTACTTATTTTCTTTGCCATATTCTTTTTGCCATTTTATCTTAGATCGGGTGTGTACACCATGCCCGAATTTTTAGAACGCAGATACGATAAAAAGTCCAGGTATTATTTTTCATTTATTACGATTCTTGGAAATGTAATGGTAGACACTGCTGCTGGTTTGTATGTGGGTAGTATCGTTCTGAAGTTGTTATTTCCAGAGGTGAGTTCCACCATTATTATCATTATACTGGCTGTTGCAGCCGCGGCTTATACCATTCCAGGTGGTTTAAACTCTGTAATTCAAACGGAGGTTATTCAGGCAGTTCTTTTAATTATAGGATCTTGCTTATTGACTTTCTTTGCTTTCGAAGAACTGGGAGGTGGTTGGGATACCATGATGTCTAAACTAGACAATATGCTTGCTGCCGGTGAAGTCAATTTTGGCAACCGCTTGGCAGAGGGTAAGTTTATACCTGCCAATAGTGGCGAGGTATTTAGTTTAGTGCGTCCTAATAATGACGATTTTATGCCATGGTGGGGATTGCTCACAGGAGTGCCCTTATTGGGATTTTATTTTTGGGCCAACAATCAGTTTATGGTTCAAAGGGTATTGGGAGCTAAAAACCTCAACCACGGAAGATGGGGGGCTTTATTTGCAGGTCTTTTAAAGTTACCCGTAATTTTCATCATGATTGTGCCTGGAGTATTGGCGTTGTTACTTTTTAATGATTTAGATATTTCTTCATTAAATTATCCTGTAGCCGACGGTATTTGTACCAATTTATCCGATTGTCCTAACCTGACTTATCCAGTGCTTTTATTTAAATTATTACCAACAGGTATTTTAGGATTGGTTGTAGCTGGTTTGTTGGCAGCCATGATGTCTAGTGTTTCTGCTACCTTTAACTCAGCTTCTACCTTAATCACAATGGATTTTGTGAAGCAGTTTAAACCAGAGCTCACCTCTAAGCAATTGGTTAGGGTAGGTCAAATAGCGACTCTAGTACTTGTAGTCTTAGCTTCTGCCTGGGTGCCTTTTATTGAGAAAGTAAGTGATTCTTTATGGGGCTACTTACAATTGGTGATTGCCTTTACATCACCTCCTGTGGTTGCTGCATTTGTATTGGGTTTATTTTGGAAACGCGCCAATGCCCATGGTGCTTTTGCCAGTCTTATGGCAGGAGGTGCATTTGCTATTTTTATGATTGTTTCGGCCTCGATAGATTTAGTGCCTTCGTTGAATGAATTTCATTTCTTGGCAAAGGCCAATTTATTATTCATGATTGCAATTTTTGTTCATGTGGTAGTGAGTCTAGCTACTGGATTACCAGAGGCACAAAAAGTGGCAGATTACACTTATAAAAAATCCATATACACTGCTGAAACTATTGAACTTGAGGCAATGCCTTGGTTTAAAAACTACAGGATACTCTCTATAATTTTACTGATTATCACCACAATTTTAGTTGGTTTTTTCTGGTAAATTTAGATTTTCCTGAAAATTTAAAAGGGTGCAATTTGTCATAAGTTGCATCCTTTTACAGTTAAATTTCATAAATAATACCCTTACCTTTGTATTATAAATAAGTAATAATGAGCAAACAGAAAATTAGGAGAGAAGCATTGGTATATCATGCCAAACCTCAGCCTGGAAAGATTAAGATTGTTCCTACTAAACCATACGCTACGCAAAGAGATCTGGCTTTAGCTTATTCTCCTGGAGTTGCATCTCCCTGCCTTGAAATAGAGAAAAACCCTGATAATGTTTATAAGTACACTGCCAAGGGTAACCTGGTGGCTGTAATAACTAATGGAACAGCGGTATTAGGATTGGGAGACATAGGTCCTATGGCTTCAAAACCAGTGATGGAGGGAAAGTGTTTGCTTTTCAAGATTTTTGCAGACATAGATAGTATAGATATAGAATTGGATACTAAGGACATAGAGACCTTTATTCAAACTGTTAAAACCATTGCGCCTACTTTTGGAGGAATTAACCTAGAAGATATTAAAGCTCCAGAAGCTTTTGAAATTGAAAGAAGATTAAAAGAGGAGTTAGATATTCCTGTCATGCATGACGACCAACATGGAACAGCTATTATTTCTGCAGCAGCACTTTTAAATGCGTTAGATTTAGCGGAGAAGTCTATTGAAAAAGTGCGTATTGTGATTAGTGGAGCAGGTGCTGCAGCGGTTTCTTGTACTAAGCTATACAAGGCTTTTGGCGCAAAAGCAGAAAATATTGTCATGTTAGACAGTAAAGGGGTGATTAGAAAAGACAGGCCTAATTTGTCTTCAGAAAAAGAGGAGTTTGCTACCGCAAGAAAAATAGACACTTTGGATGAGGCAATGGTAAACGCAGATGTTTTTGTGGGACTTTCTATTGCAGACATTGTAACTCCATCTATGCTTACTTCTATGGCAGACAATCCCATTGTTTTTGCCATGGCCAATCCAGATCCTGAGATTGCGTATGACTTGGCTATGGACACCAGAAAAGATATTATTATGGCTACTGGTCGTTCAGACCATCCAAACCAAGTAAACAATGTTTTGGGTTTTCCTTTTATATTTAGAGGCGCCTTAGATGTTCGAGCGACAAAAATTAATGAGGCTATGAAAATGGCTGCAGTGAAAGCTTTGGCAGATTTGGCTAAAGAACCTGTTCCAGAGCAAGTGAATATTGCTTATGGGGAAACCAGATTGGCTTTTAGTAGGGAATATATTATTCCTAAACCATTTGACCCAAGGCTTATTTCAGAGATTCCCCCTGCAATTGCTAAGGCAGCTATGGAGAGTGGTGTGGCTAAAGAGCCTATAGAAGATTGGGATAAGTATAAAGAGGCGCTTATGCAACGCTCAGGGAATGACAACAAAATTGTGCGTTTGCTTCACACCAGAGCTAAGATGAACGCTAAGAAAATTGTCTTTGCAGAAGCAGATCATTTAGACGTTCTAAAAGCAGCTCAAATTGTCTATGATGAAGGAATAGCTATTCCAATTCTTTTGGGAAATAAAACCATTATAGAGGAATTAAAAGCTGAAATTGAATTTGAAGCAGATGTAGAGATTATTGACCCCACAGATAATGCAACCCGTGCTCAGCGAAATGCCTATGCAACTTCTTATTGGGAGCAAAGAAGAAGGACAGGAGTAACGCAATACCAAGCCGAAATAAAAATGCGTGAGCGTAATTATTTTAGTGCTATGATGGTGCTAATGGGAGATGCAGACGGAATGATTTCCGGTTATTCAAGGGCTTATCCCACGGTAGTAAAACCAATTCTAGAGGTTATTGGTAGGGCCAACAACGTAAAACGCGTAGCTACGACTAATATTATGATTACTGAACGAGGACCAATGTTCTTGTCAGATACCTCCATTAATATAGATCCTTCTGCAGAAACCATAGCAGAGACTGCTCAAATGACGGCCAATGTAGCTAAGACTTTTGGATTTGAATCTGTCACAGCCTTACTTTCTTACGCTAACTTTGGTTCTTCTTCACATCCAAATGCAAACAAGGTAAAACAGGCAGTGCGTATTTTACATACGGAGAGTCCAGACTTAATAGCAGACGGGGAGGTGCAAATGGATTTTGCCCTGAACAAAGTATTACACCAAGAGAAATTCCCATTCTCTAAATTGGCAGGAAAAAAAGTAAATACCTTGATTTTTCCAAACTTAGAATCTGCGAATATTACTTACAAGCTCATGAAAGAACTCAATGGAGCAGACTCCATTGGACCCATTATGATGGGGCTGAGAAAATCTGTACATATTTTGCAATTGGGCGCTAGTGTAGACGAAATTGTCAATATGGCTGCAGTAGCTGTAATAGATGCCCAAGAAAGGGAAAAAAGGAAGCGTGCTAAAATGGCTAAATCGTAACAGATGATCACACACCTCAGGGGAAAATTAGTTGAAAAGAATCCCACAGAAATTGTGGTGGAATGTGGTGGTGTAGGCTATTTGTTGCATATATCATTACATACTTATTCATTATTGCCTTCTGAGGAAGCAGTGTCTATTTACACTCATTTACAAGTTAAAGAAGACAGTCATAGCCTTTATGGTTTTATGGAGGTATCGGAACGGGCTATTTTTAGATTGCTTATCTCCGTCTCAGGAATTGGGGCCAATACTGCTAGAACTATGCTTTCTTCATTGTCTCCAGAGGAATTGCGAGATGCTATTGCAGCAAGTAATGTAGGAGCCATTCAATCTGTTAAAGGGATTGGATTAAAAACAGCACAGCGTGTTATTATTGAACTCAAAGATAAGATTCTTAAAATTTACGATATAGAAGAACTTTCTTCGCCTTTAGACAATACAAACAAAGAAGAAGCGTTATCTGCATTGGAAGTACTTGGCTTTGCTAGAAAGCAATCTGAAAAGATGGTAGAGAAAATTTTAAAAGCAAGCCCAAGCCTCTCAGTAGAAGACATTATTAAGCAGACACTAAAAGGTTTGTAACACTTTTGAAGACCTATTTTTTAAAAAAGAATTTGACACAAATAAAGCCCATTTTTTTTGGGCTCTTTTGTTTGCTTTTTTTTCAGACAAACGGTTTGTTTGCCCAAAAAAAATCACTGCCGTTTACTCCCATAGACACTCTTGCTGCTCAAGACAGTACCCTGTTTAAATCCAAAGGAAACTTACAATTGCCTTTGCCTGCTTCATTGAAAAGCAAATATGCATACAACGAGCAGCTTCAGGTATATGAGCTTGTTGGCGGATTAGCAGGTTACCAATTTAACCTCCCATTGGTGCTTTCGCCAAAAGCCTACTGGGCCATGGTAGAAAAAGAAAATATACAAGCCTATTTCAAGGAAAAGATAGCCGCAATGAGCGGAGATCAAAATTCGGCAGATTTGTCTGTTAGGAATCTTTTGCCCTCTTTTAGCCTGCAGAACGACCTGTTAAAAACCATTTTTGGGGGAGATGAAATTAGTTTTGACGCCCAAGGATCAGTTGGAGTAGATATGGGAATTTTATGGCAGAAAAATGACAATCCCGCACTGTCTCCCCGAAACAGAAGCAATTTGTCCTTTGATTTTGAACAGCAGATTAGTTTAAGCCTCATGGGAAAAATAGGGGAGCGGCTTTCTGTGAATGCGAGTTATGACACTCAGGCAACTTTTGATTTTCAAAATCTGATCAAAATTGCCTATGTGCCTCCGACTGTGAAGGACGTAGTGGGTGTGGCGCCAAATGAGTTGTTAGACAATGCTAAAAACACCTTAGGACAAACTAAGGTTGGAGGCTTGGCGCAATCTGTCCAAAACCAGGGATTATTAGAAGACCCCTCTGCAGTGAATGCACTCAATGCAGCCAAAGACCAATTTTTTAATCCAAATGCAGATAACATTTTAAGGAATATTGAGGTGGGTAATGTGAATATGCCCCTTAATAGTAGTTTAATTACTGGAGCACAAAGTCTTTTTGGGGTAAAAACGCAGTTGCAATTTGGTCGTACCCAAATTACCGCAGTACTTTCAGAGCAGCGTTCTCAAAACAGTTCCGTAATGGCTCGGGGCGGTGGGACGCTGACAGATTTCTCCCTAACCGCATTAGATTATGAAGAGGACAAGCATTTTTTCTTGTCTCATTTTTTTAGGGATCAATACGATCAGGCATTAGCAGAATATCCCTTTGTCAATAGTCAGGTGCAAATTACTAGAATAGAAGTTTGGGTAACCAACCGATCACAACAAACACAAAATATTAGAAATGTGGTGGCCCTTCAAGATTTGGGAGAGGCTGCTATAGAAAAAACAAGGATGGGGCGTTTGGGTGTTCCAGCTGAAGGTTTTATTAATACAACAGAATCTAACTTGTTGCCCTCTAATGAGAAAAACGCCTTAAACCCTGAAAAAATGAGTAGGGGTGGGTTTTTGAATGACAATATTCGTGAAATAGCTACAGTAGAGGCGGGTTTTGATATTCCAGGTTACAAAGCCAATCAAGGCTTTGATTACGCAATTTTGGAGAATGCTAGAAAATTAGAAGAGCAAAGGGACTTTACTTTTCACCCTAGTTTAGGATATATTTCACTGAACCAACAACTGTCTTCTGATGAGGTTTTAGGGGTGGCTTATCAGTATACGTATTTAGGAAAAGTATATCAGGTAGGTGAGTTTGCTAACGGAGGTGTTTCTGCAAGTAATAATGCCACAATCAATGAGCCTATTATAAACAACACCCTTGTAGTTAAATTGCTTAAAAGTAATATTACGCAAGTAAAGGATCCTATTTGGGATTTGATGATGAAAAATATTTATCCGGTTGGGGCATATTCTTTAAGTCAAGAAGATTTCAGGTTCAACATTATTTATGCAGACCCAAGTCCAAGAAATTATATTACCCCAGTAGAAAATGCACCAAATTGGCCCCAAAGTCCAAAGCCATTAAATGAGCGAATTTTATTAGAGGTATTTAATTTAGACCGATTAAACGCCTATCAAGATATACAAGATGGTGGTGATGGTTTCTTTGATTTCTTACCTGGGAAAACAGTCAACACAGAAAATGGTCAAATTATTTTTACCACAGTAGAGCCTTTTGGGAATCACTTGTTTAAGGTTTTAGGTGGTGGAGATTACGACGCTTTGGATGAAGAAAATTTCACAGCACATCAAAAAAAATATGTCTTTAGGTCATTGTATAAAGGGACTAAGGCTGCAGCATTACAGGAGCCAGAAAAGAACAAATTTATTTTAAAAGGACAATTTAAATCTGAAGGTTTTAATGGAATTCCTATTGGTGCTTTAAATATACCTAGGGGTTCTGTTCGGGTAACAGCAGGAGGTAGACTACTTCAGGAAGGATTAGATTATACCGTAAATTACACCGCAGGTTCGGTTCAGTTATTGGATCCAAGTTTGCAGGCCTCTAATGTGCCTATTGAAGTTTCGGTAGAGGACAATGCAGTTTTTGGCCAACAGAATAGGCGTTTTACTGGAGTAAATGTCATACACCAGTTTTCAGATAATTTTACATTAGGGGGAACATTACTCAATCTCAATGAACGACCACTCACACAGAAATCTAATTATGGGACAGAAGCCGTAAACAACACCATTTTTGGTTTCAACACCAATTTAACTACTTCTCTTCCATTTCTGACCCGTTGGGCCAATTACCTCCCGAATGTTAAAACAGACATCCCTTCTATGCTTTCGCTCAGAGGAGAAGTGGCCTTTTTAGCTCCAGGAGCTCCAAGGAATGCAGATTTCAGGGGAGAGACAACCACCTATTTAGATGATTTTGAAGGAGCACAATCACTCATAGATATCAGAAGTGCTTTGGGCTGGTCTCTTGCTAGTACTCCCTTAGAGTTTGCGCCAGACGGAGTTAATTTATATGGTACCTCTCCTGAAGACTCTCAGAATCTCAAAAATGGTTATGGCAGAAGTAAATTGGCATGGTACACCATTGATCCTATTTTTTACACCTTCCAACGTCCTTCAGGAGTGAATAATAATGATATTTCTACTCAAGCTAGTAGGCGTATTTTTATCGATGAGGTTTTTCCTCAGACAGACATTGCTCAAGGGCAAACCACCGTAAATCCTACCTTGGATTTAGCATATTACCCCCAAGATAAAGGTCCTTATAACAATAATGGAAATTTTAATGCCCTTTCGGAAAGTCAGAAATGGGGTGGAATTATGAGGCCACTGACTACCACAAATTTTGAGCAAGCCAATATTGAATTCGTACAGTTCTGGGTCATGGATCCATATCTAGGAGGTATTGGAGGCGACGGTGGTGAACTGGTATTGAATATTGGAAATATTTCAGAAGACATTTTAAAAGATGGACGAAAACAATACGAAAACGGATTGCCTTTGGAAGGGCAAGAACCTCTTGTAGCGAAGTCTTCCTGGGGGAAAGTTCCAGCAACCCAGTCTTTGGTTTATGCTTTTGACGCTAATGCACAACATCGAACTCAACAAGATATTGGTCTAGACGGACTGAGTGATCAAGAAGAGAGAGCGGTATATACAAACAATTCTGGCGAGGATCCTGCTGGAGATAATTTCAGGTATTATTTAGACAGGCAGGGAAGTATACCAGAGCGATATCTGGATTTCAATAACCCACAAGGCAACGCCCCCGTAGCAGTAACCAATACCAAAAGAGGGTCCACGACGCTGCCAGATGTAGAAGATATTGATCGGGATTTAACTATGAATACCGTGAACAGTTATTACGAGTATAGAATTGAGATTAAACCTGGTACAGATATAAACGACCCTTATGTAACAGATATTAAGGAAGGCTTGAGTCCTAAGCTTCCCAATGGAGAGCAGTTGCCTACGAGGTGGATCCAATACAAAGTGCCCCTAAGTAACTTTACCAATGCAGTAGGTGGGATTGCAGATTTTAGGTCTATGAGTTTTATTCGCATGTATTTGACCAAATTTTCTGATCCAGTATTATTGCGTTTCGCTAGTTTGGATTTGGTGAGGGGAGATTGGCGGGTATACCAAGGAGCGCTCCAAACAGACGCTTTAAATACCCCCTTAGAGATAGGTACCCAATTAGAAGTGAATACGGTTAATGTGGAGGAAAATAGCACTAGAGTTCCTATTGCATATGTATTACCACCTGGGGTACTAAGAGAGCAGCTCAATAACAACAACACCATTATACGGCAAAACGAACAGTCCTTGTCATTGGTGGTAAAACAATTGGCTCCTCAAGACGCAAGAGGCGTGTTTAAAAACACCCAATTTGACTTACGTCAATACAAAAGATTGAAAATGTTCATGCATGCGGAGCAGATTGTTGAAACAGATTTCTCTATTGCCGAGCAGCCAATGGTTGGTTTTTTAAGGATGGGAACTGATTTTTCAGAAAATTTCTATCAGATAGAATTGCCTTTAAATTTCACCCCACATGGGGCTAATAGTCCAGAAGAGGTATGGCCTTCTGCCAACGAATTAGACATTCCAGTAGCTGTTTTGGCGCAAATTAAATCTTTGGGTATTGCCAATCAAAGTTTAAATCAGCTCACTTACTACGATTATGTGGGCGGTAGCTTAACTGCTGTAGATGCTTTGGCACCAAGAACAGCAGGAGTGATGAGGATAGGTATCAAAGGAAACCCTTCGCTTGGTAATCTCAGAGGTATTATGGTGGGGGTAAAAAACGTCTCTAATAAAGCCCAGCGTGCAGAGGTTTGGTTCAATGAATTGCGTCTCGCTGGTTTAGACAATCAAGGGGGCTGGGCGGCTATTGCCGCTTTAGACGCCAATATAGCAGACCTTGTTTCCATTTCAGCCAATGGCGCCACAAGCAGTAGTGGTTTTGGGGCCTTGGATCAAATGCCTAACGAGCGCGCTAGGGAAGACGCTTTGTCTTATGATTTGGTTACTCAAATTAATGTAGGTAAATTATTGCCAGAGGATTGGGGGGTGCAATTGCCTTTAAATTATGGTGTTTCTGAAGTAAAGAGCCGTCCGGAGTTCGATCCTGTTTATGAAGATTTAAAGTTGGAGGACCGCATTGCGGCGTCGGCCAACGGCCCAATAGCCAAAGCAATTGAACAGCAGGCAGAGACCTATACCAAGCGAACGAGTCTTAGTATGTTAGGGGTGAGGAAAAATAGCGTCGCTCAGGAAAATACCCCCAAACGTTTCTATAGTTTGGATAATTTCACTTTGAATTATGCCTATAACCACACGGAGCATAGGGATTTTGAAATACAAAAGCTAGAAGACCAGCAGCTCAAAACAGGCTTTGTTTACGGTCATAATTTTAAGCCATTGATATTGGCGCCGCTCGCTAAAAAAGACTCCATTCTCACCAGTAGGTATTGGAAGTGGTTAAAGGACATAAACCTGAATCTTTTGCCCAACAGTTTTTCGGTGAACGCAACGATTGACCGCTCTTTTAGTCAACAGCAATTTAGAGAGGTCCGAACCGGCGGAGAGGATCTTTTGGCTTTGCCTTTTTTACAACAGCGCAATTATCTATTCAATTGGCAGTATGCCATTAATCAAAATGTGACCAAATCACTACGACTTAATTTAACAGCGGCTTCTAATAATATTGTTCGTAATTATTTTAATGAATTGGACAATGAACAAAGTGGTATTAATGAAGATCACGCCATATGGGATGGTTTTTTTGATTACGGAGAGTCCAATAGATTTGTCCAGGAATTACAATTAAATTACGAATTGCCGTTCGCTAAATTCCCTTTTCTAAACTTTATTAACGCCCAGTATTCTTACACGTCCAATTTTGAGTGGCAGCGCGGTGGAGAGGCTTTGAGGCAAGTGGCGGGTGAGGAAATGAATACGGTTCAAAATGCCAATACTCACAATCTAACTGCTGGATTAGGCATGCAACGATTGTATCAGTTTTTAGGATTAAGCGGGCGAAAAATGACGTCTAATACAAGTCGTTCTCAAAATCCTTTTGACACCAATACGACTTCTAGGCCTACGGCCGATGCTTCTAATTTGTTACTCAATCTGGCCACTATGGTCAAGAGAATGACCTTTAATTATTCAGAAAACAACGGTAAGTTTTTGCCTGGTTTTACTCAGCGAATAGGTTTTTTGGGAACTAATAGGCCTAGTGTGGGTTTTGTTTTTGGCAGCCAATCTGACGTACGCTTTAATGCTGCGAGGAGAGGTTGGCTCACTACTTTTGAAAATTTCAATGAGCCTTTTTTAAGCACCCATAACAGTCAAATAAAATTTAATGCTACCGCCCAACCTATTCCAGATTTGACCATTGACCTTTTTGCAGACAAGCAATACACGAGTAATTTAAGAGAAACCTTTAGGATTGATCAATTAGATGCGATTACGTTTAATTATGAGTCATTGTTGGGAAATACCCAAGGTAATTTTAGCATGTCTACTATGATGATAAAGACCTTCTTTTCCTCTGGGACGCAAGAATTTTCTAAGAACTTCGAGTCTTTTAAGGCCAACAGATTGCCCATTGCCAATAGGCTTTCTGCTGAGCGTCCTGAATTGCCAGCAGATATAGATGTCAATGGTTTCCCGCAATCTTATGGTAAAACCAGTCAACAGGTACTGTTGGCCTCATTTATTGCCGCTTATACTGGGGTATCTCCAGAGAAAGTGGGTCTTTCTGCTTTTGATAAAACCCCTATTCCCAATTGGAATATGAAATATACTGGGCTCATGCGTTTGGGTTGGTTCAAAGACCATTTCACCAGGTTTACCATTAGCCATGGGTACAGGGCAGCCTACAGTGTGAACTCATATGCGACCAATTTAGAAAAAGAAAATAGTACGTTTAACCCAGAAACTTTAGATGTAAGACCTGATTATATTTTTAACAATCTGGTGCTGAATGATGAGTTTAATCCATTAGTGCGTATTGATTTTGAGAGTAAAAACAATTTGAGTATGCTCTTTGAAATGAAAATGGATCGGGCTCTTTCTATGAGTTTTGACAATAATCTACTCACAGAAATTCAAGGAAAAGAATTTACTTTAGGTGTGGGATACAGAATAAAAGATGTACAGTTTGTCACTAATATTGGAGGGTCTAAACAACGCTTAAAAAGCGATTTAAATATTAAAGCAGATTTGAGTCTCAGGGACAATTACACCCTGATTCGCAACTTGGAATTAGACAATACACAGGTGAGTGCTGGTCAGTATTTCTTGTCGGCCAAATTAAGGGCAGAATACGCGTTGAGCCAGAATTTAAATGCACTTTTCTTTTACGACTTCACCTTCTCAAAATACGCGGTTTCTACTGCATTTCCTCAGAGTCTTATCAATACAGGGATCAGTTTAAGATACAATTTTGGGAATTGATAAAAACTTCTTTTAAGGTCTTGTATGTCGCTCTAAATTGGGTTACATTTGCGAAATAACTAATCGTTTTAAGATGAATATACCAGCAGAATTAAAGTATACTAAAGACCACGAGTGGGTTAAAATAGACGGAGATATAGCGACCGTTGGAATTACAGATTTTGCCCAGTCAGAATTGGGAGACATTGTATATGTTGAGGTAGACACTTTAGATGAAAGTCTAGAGAAGGATGCTGTTTTTGGTACGGTAGAAGCCGTTAAAACGGTGTCTGATTTATTTCTTCCGCTTTCTGGTGAGGTTATTGAATTTAATGAAGGTTTAGAAGATACTCCAGAAGATGTAAATTCAGACCCTTACGAAGCTGGATGGATGATTAAATTAAAAATTTCAGATACTTCTGAAATTGACAGTTTGCTTTCAGACGCAGATTACAAAGCTTTAATAGGTGCCTAAAAGAACCCTGCTATGGCTGGGGTATTTTTGTTTTTTAGGCCTTTTGACTTATCTGAGCCTTACGCCTATAGCAGCAACATCTTTACCGCCAATTCCATACTTTGACAAGCTAGCGCATATAGGATTTTACGCGCTCTTGCAGGGACTGTTTTTCTTCGCTTTGTTTTTTGAAAAAAGGGCCAGCTTTCACAAGATTGTTTGGGGCAGTGCCTTTTTTCATGTTTTTTATGGCACGGTAATTGAAGCTATTCAAGAAAGCTTAGTCCCGGGCAGGTACGGAGAATGGCAGGATGGTTTGGCCAATGCCATAGGTGTTTTGATTGCTATGTTGCTTTCATTTGAGCTCATGAAGCGCCTCAATCAAGAAAATCAAAAAAATTAGTTGTTATTTTTATAAATAAAGTTTTAAATTAGCGATCACTAAACCGAATAATATGGAACCAAAAAAGAATCCCAAAGCAGATTTAACCAAAAACATTGGCTTGTACTTTGTGATAGGACTGTGTTTAACAATGTTTATTACTTGGCGTGCTTTGGAGTGGAAAACGTACGATGAAGACAATAGCTTTGACTTCACATTAAATGTAGAAGATCAGTTAGATGAGGAGGTTCCAATGACGGAACAAATAAAAACACCACCACCTCCACCACCACCAGCTGCACCAGAAATTATCGAGGTGGTAGAAGATGAAGAGGAAATTGAAGAGACCGTAATTGAGTCTACTGAAACTTCTCAAGAAGAGGTAATTGAGATAGATGACGTTGTAGAAGAGGATTTCGATGAAGATTTATCTATCCCATTTGCTGTGATCGAAGACGTACCTATTTTTCCAGGTTGTGAGTCTGAAAAAAGCAAAGGTCCTGCCGCTGTTAGGGCTTGTTTTAACGAAATGATGCAAAAGCATATTAGAAGAAACTTCCGTTATCCTGAAATTGCGCAAGAAATGGGTGTTCAAGGTAGGGTTAATGTTATGTTCACTATTCAAAAAGATGGTTCTATTGGAAACATCAGATACCGTGGGCCAGACAAGAATTTGGAAGCAGAAGCCCTTAGAATTATCGAGAAGCTTCCTAAAATGATTCCAGGAAAACAAAGGGGAAGACCAGTAAGGGTGCCTTTTAGTATTCCAATTACTTTTAAACTACAGTAATCTCTGTAGAGAGCTAATGTATAAAAAAACCGCGCCCAAAGGCGCGGTTTTTTTTTGATCCGATCTTCCTTTTGAATTTGGGTGTTATAAATGCGTTATAATAATTGCAAATGCACCCCTTGCAATGTATCTTTGCACCCTTATTGCCCTATAGATATGTCTGCTCGAGAAGTTGTGTTAGAAAACCCTGAAAAATCCATACCCAAACAAGGGGTTTTAGTGGTTTTCAAAGAGATTACTAAGATGCGTTTGGCCATTAGTGTGGTTTTCTCTGCAGTAGCAGGTTATTTACTAGCGGCAGAAACTGTTTCTCTCTCGCATATTTTTTTGCTGTCTCTGGGGGGTTATGCCATGGTAGGTGCCTCAAATGCTTTTAATCAGGTTATTGAAAAAGATTTAGACGCACTGATGAACCGCACTGCGAATAGGCCGCTGCCTACCAAAAGAATCAGCGCTCAAACAGCACTTTTATTAGCCTCTCTACTTGCAGTGCTAGGTTTAGTTTCTCTCTATATATTGAGTCCAAAAACTGCCATGTTTGGTGCCATATCTATATTTTTATACACCAGTATTTATACCCCTTTAAAAACAATCACACCTTTGTCTGTTTTTGTCGGAGCCATTCCAGGTGCTATTCCTTTTATGTTGGGTTGGGTGTCAGAAACAAATAGTTTCGGTATTGAACCAGGGACCCTATTTATGATACAGTTTTTCTGGCAATTTCCTCATTTTTGGGCCCTAGCTTGGTTGTTGGATGAGGACTATCAAAAAGGGGGGTTTAAAATGCTTCCAACAGGTAAGAAAGATAAGAAAACAGCCCTACAGATTATTCTGTATACTTTTTGGATGTTGGTCGTTTCAGTATTTCCAGTTTTAGGCATTACAGGACAATTGCTGCTTTCTATTCCTGCAGCTGTTATTGTTGGATTAATGGGTGTAATCATGTTGGTTTACGCACTGAGGTTGTATGACAAAGGTGGTCAAAAAGAAGCTAAAGCACTCATGTTGGCAAGTGTGATATATATTAGTTTGCTGCAAATTGTATATGTGGTAGATAAGTTTTTACAATAAAATTAATTACAATGGATCTTACAAAAGGGACAATAGAAAGTAAAAGTGCGAGGGCAAAAAAAATGATGCTCTGGTTTGGTATAATTAGTTTAGTGATGGGTTTCGCTGGTTGGACCTCTGCTTTTATAGTAAGTAGTTCAAGGGAAGATTGGTTGCAGGATTTTGTGTTGCCAACCCCATTTTTCTTCAGTACCATACTGTTAATCATCAGTAGTTTTACCTATGGTTTTGCAAAAAGATCTGTGGTTTTAGGACGTTCTAGACAAGCTTCTGCTTTGTTGTTAGTCACACTTGGTTTGGGAATAGCATTTATTGGACTTCAGTTTGCAGGTTTTTCAGATATGATCGCCATGGGGTATTATTTCACAGGTCCTACAAGTAATGTAACGCTCTCCTATATCTTTTTGATCGCTTTTGTTCACATTTTACACTTGGTGGCAGGTTTAATTAGCTTGTTGGTGGTCATTGTAAATCAATTAAGGAGTAAATACAGTCCTCAAGATTATTTAGGGATAAGCTTGGGGGAGACCTTTTGGCACTTTTTAGATATTTTGTGGGTTTATTTAGTGGTGTTTTTTTACTTTTTTGCTTAAATCCCTTTAAAATAAGTCTTTAGGAGCTATTTTTATTTTGATTAAGACCTTAAAAAAACTGATTTTTTTTAAAACCAAATAATTGTCTTTCGATCAATAATGATGTAAATTTGACAAAATTTATTTAATACGAATACTATTTTATGGATACTACGGTTACAAACGCACAGAGTGCACCCGTTTGGGGAGGTGGAAATAAACCATTAGAGGCCAGCTATGGAAAGATGATGATGTGGTTTTTTATCCTGTCAGACGCCCTTACTTTTTCTGGATTTTTAGTTGCATACGGATTTTCTAGGTTTAAGTTTATGGAGTCTTGGCCAATTGCAGATGAGGTGTTTACCCACGTGCCATTCTTTCACGGAAACTACCCTATGTACTATGTGGCTTTTATGACCTTTATCCTGATCATGTCTTCTGTGACAATGGTATTGGCTGTAGATGCAGGGCATAAAATGAAAAAAACTGCCGTGACCTGGTATATGTTCCTGACTGTTATAGGAGGAATTATATTTGTGGGCTCACAAGCATGGGAATGGGCTACTTTTATCAAAGGAGATTTTGGAGCGCTAGAGACTAAAGGAGGAAGAATTCTTCAGTTTGTAGATGCCAATACAGGAGAGCGTTTGGCCCTTAGAGATTTTGCAGCCACTTTGCCTTCTCATAGAACACAGCACCAATCTAAAAATGGTATTTGGTTTAGCTCAGAAAAAGCACTGCCAAGTTTTAGTTTAGAAGAAGTTGTTTCTGGGGTAGAGGCGCATGAAAATGTGCTTATTAGGACTGAGACAATTACTGCTGAAGGAGAGAAAAAATTACTTAACAGAGCAGAGACATTAGCCAAATTAACTTCTGCAACACAAGTAGTTGAAGGTGCTAATTTAATTCAGAATGAGTATGGAAGCAGGTTGTTTGCAGATTTCTTTTTCTTCATTACAGGTTTTCACGGTTTTCACGTATTTACAGGCGTCTTAATTAACCTTATTATTTTCTTTAATGTTCTTCTCGGAACATATGAGAAAAGAGGCCATTATGAAATGGTTGAAAAGGTTGGTTTGTACTGGCACTTTGTAGATTTAGTATGGGTATTTGTATTTACTTTCTTTTACCTTGTTTAACTTAAGCATAATTAACTATCATGGGACACGAACATAAATTATCAATTTTTAGAGGACTTGTAACCTTTAAATCAAATACTCAAAAGATCTGGGGTGTATTGGTATTTTTATCAATTATTACAGCTATTGAAGTTGCCTTGGGTATTATAAAGCCAGAGGTTTTAACTCAAAATAGTTTTTTAGCAATGAAATTGCTCAACTGGATTTTCATTATCTTAACAATAGTAAAAGCCTACTATATTGCTTGGGACTTTATGCACCTTAGAGATGAAAAAGCAGGGCTTAGAAGAGCAGTAGTTTGGACTGGGGTTTTTCTTATCGGATACCTTTCTTTTATCCTGCTAGTAGAGGGAAATTATATTTATGACGTTTACAAGTCTGGTTTTGTTAAATGGGAATTTTAATCAAGGCTAAATAGTATATATAGAAGGCGGTTTTTTAATCCGCCTTTTTTATTTTTACAAAGAGTTAGAATCAAAAAAAGATGCTATTATGAAAACCGCTCAAGTTAAAAAGACATTTGTTTTAGGGGTGTTGTTTGTACTGCCTTTAGTGGCATACCTTTTTTTTGCCTCTGGAGTGAATAATTTTGGAAAGTTACCTATTATGACTAATACGGTGGAGGAATTACCTGAAAATGAAGCTGCTGTTGTTTTAGCAAATAAAATTTCAATTGTAGGATATTTAGGATCCGATCTGAGTCAAAGGCAGGTGAATATGTTTAACCTCAATCAAAAGATTTACAAGCGTTTTTCTGAATTTACAGATTTTCAAATGCTCATGGTACTTCCAGATGGAACACAGGACCAACTAGCAGCTGTGATGCAAGAGCTTTCTTCTATTGGTGAAGTGGACGCTTGGCGCTTTGTTTTCTTAACACCTGAGCAAATCCAAGCCCAGTTTGAAAGTTTGAAAGTGCCTGAACGTTTAGACGCTTTTTCAGGTACAGACCAAGTATATATTATAGATAAAGCTCTACAGTTAAGGGGCAGAAAGGCTACTGGACAAGATGAGGCGCTCTATGGGTACAATGCCACAGAGGTGTCTCTTTTAACCAATACCATGATAGACGACGTTAAGATTCTTTTGGCTGAATACAGAATGGCACTCAAAAAGAACAACCAATATAAAGACTTATAATAATTATGGCAGCTAAAAAGTACACCTATGTTTGGGTTTCATTTATAGTGTTGATTTTTGGGATAATCGTTATTCCCTCTATAGTAGATCGATTTACCTCTGGTGCTGTAGTAACTTCTGAACGTTTGAGTATTGCTAACAATAGTGGAGATTTAGCCTTTATTACGCTTAACGGTGTAAAAAGGAAAGTACCTCCGTTTAGTTTTTATAATCAGGACAGTATTCTTATTTCTGATGTAGATTATAAGAATAAGGTTTTTGTGGTGGAGTTTTTCTTTGCCTCCTGCCCTACCATTTGTCCTATCATGAATAAGAACCTGATTTATGTTCAAGATCAATTATTGAATCGTGATAATTTTGGGATTGCTTCGTTCAGTATTGATCCTTTTAACGACACTCCATCCGTATTAAAAAAATACGCAGAAAGCTACGGAGTAGTTAACATGGATTGGCATTTAATGAGCGGTCCATTAGAGGAAGTTTATGATTTAGCTAATGAAGGGTTTAATATCTTTGCACAGCAAATGCCAAATGCTCCGGGAGGTTTTGAGCATGCTGGTATGTTTGCTTTAGTAGACAAAAATGGATTTATAAGATCAAGGGTAGATGAGTTTGGAAACCCAATTATTTATTACAGAGGCGCGATTGACCATGAGATAGGCGTGAATGACCATGGAGAGACAGACCAAATAGAAGCCCTTATTACAGATATTAAAAAACTTTTAGAAGAATAATATGGAAGATCAACTTAAGAGAGAAAAACGCTTTAATAGCCTAATCACTGTGATTTCAATTGCTATACCAGTTGTGGTGGCTATTTTATTTGGTATTAAGATTCCTGGAGTAGCACCGCTTTCTATGTTGCCGCCTATATACGCTACCATTAATGGTCTTACAGCTGTTGTTTTGATTTTAGCAGTTATGGCTATTAAAAATGGTCAAAGGCAAAGACACCAGTATTTAATGACTACAGCCATTGTATTTTCTTTGTTATTTTTGGTTATGTATGTGGCCTATCACATGACTTCTGACTCTACGCCTTATGGTGGAGAAGGTGTTATGAGAACGCTTTATTTTTTCATTCTCATCACTCATATAGTTCTTTCTATTGCCATTATTCCTTTGGTGTTAAAAACGTATGCAAAAGCTTATTTGAAGCAATTTGAAGCGCATAAAAGACTCGCTAAAATCACTTTTCCGATTTGGTTGTATGTTGCCATTACTGGAGTGATTGTATATTTAATGATAGCACCCTATTACGTGTCATAATACTTAAATAATGAAAAATACTTTTGTGGTTCGCCCATTAATATTTGCTTTAATCTTTGGAGCTTTTTTGATCGTTCCTCAAGAAGCATTAGCCCAGTGTGCTATGTGTAGAGCCGTTTTGGAGTCTGAAGGGAATAAAGATGTTGCAGAGGGGATTAATGACGGGATTGTCTATCTTATGGCTATTCCCTATATTTTGATTGCAGGTATTGGCATAGTGATATATCGGAAAATGAGGACTCCAGCAGTATCTGCTTCAGAATAATTTTAACATAATATTTAGATTTCAGGGTGTAACATAACTTCCTCTTGATAGTCTAAGAATTAAGGCATTTTAAGAATGTCTTTGATTGAACCAATAAAACGGATATAAAACATGGCAATGATTGAAATAAAAGATCTTCACAAGTCTTACCAAATGGGAAGCAATAGCCTTCACGTGTTAAAAGGGATTAACTTTTCTGTAGAAGCAGGTGAGTTAGTGGCTATTATGGGTTCTTCAGGTTCTGGAAAATCTACTTTGTTAAACATTCTTGGAATGTTAGATGAAGCCAACGAAGGAAGTTATGTGTTGGATGGTGTTCCTATCAAAAATTTAAATGAAACAAAAGCCGCGCAATACAGAAATAAGTTTTTAGGATTTATTTTTCAATCGTTTAACTTGATTAATTACAAGAGTGCTGCAGAAAATGTAGCCTTGCCGCTTTATTATCAGAGAATGCCAAGAAAAGAGCGTCAAGAAAAGGCCATTAAATACCTAGAGCAAGTAGGGCTCAAAGACTGGGCTACCCATTTGCCCAGTGAGCTATCTGGAGGTCAGAAACAACGTGTAGCCATTGCAAGGGCTATGGCAGCAGAGCCAAAAGTATTATTGGCAGATGAGCCTACAGGGGCATTAGATTCAAAAACTTCTTATGAAGTAATGGACCTTATTCAGAAAATTAATGACGCTGGAAATACCATTTTAGTGGTCACCCATGAACCAGATATTGCAGATATGTGCAAGCGTATTGTGCATTTAAAAGATGGTGTCATTGTAGAAGACAAAAAGGTAATACAAGTAAGGGCGGCTCAGTATGTTTAATAGAGACAATTGGAAAGAGATTTTCGAAACCATTCAGAAGAACAAATTAAGAACGTTCTTATCTGGTTTTACAGTAGCATTGGGGATTTTAATATTCGTGGTACTGTACGGTTTTGGAAATGGATTAAAGAATACTTTTAACGAGTTTTTTGGAAATGACGCAACTAACGTGCTTTACTTGTTTCCAGGAAGGACAACAGAGCCCTATTTGGGCTATAAAGCCAATAGGCGCATTGAGTTTGACAATTCAGATTTAAAAGATATTAAAGAGAATTTCGCTATGTTTTTAGATTATGTGACCCCTCAGATTAGTAGAGGTGCATTGGCTAAATACGGACAGGAATCTGATAATTATTCTATTAGAGCAGCAGCCCCATCTATTCAAGAAGCTGAGAAAATTATTCTCATGGAAGGGCGTTTTATTAATCAATCAGATATTGACAACAAGACTAAAAATATAGTCATTGGTCGTTTGGTAAAGAAAGATCTTTTTAAAGGTAAACCAGCACTAGGAGAATTTATTGACCTAGGAGGGAGTTCTTTCAGGGTTGTAGGTGTTTTCCAGGATGACGGAGGCGACAGAGAAGAACGTATTATTTATATGTCTTATACCTCAAGACAAAGACAAGACAAAGCTACTGATAAAGTAGATCAAATAATCGTTGGTTTTAAGCCAGAGATAGGCTATACGGGTGCTATGGCTTTGGAAAAAAGCCTTAACAACTATTTTAGAGAGAAAAAATACATCAGTCCAAAAGATCCAAATGGAATGTACATTAGAAATGTTACAGACCAATTGAAACAAAACCAACAATTTGCAGGGGTGCTTCAGATCATCATTTCTTTTTTTTGTGTTGGAACGCTTATAGCAGGTATTATTGGAATTAGTAATATTATGGTATTTGTTGTGAAAGAACGTACCAAGGAAATAGGGATTAGAAAAGCATTGGGTGCTACACCAAGATCTGTGATAGGTACGATTTTATTAGAGTCTATATTTATTACTACTATTTCAGGTTTTATTGGAATGATGATTGGCGTAGGTATTCTCACTGGGTTGGGAGACACCCTCAAAGATTATTTTATTACCGATCCATATATAGATTTAGGAATTGCCATTGCTTCTACTATTATGTTAATCATTTTTGGAGGAATTGCAGGTTATATTCCTGCCAAACGCGCTGCAGATATTAAACCAATTGTAGCCTTAAGAGACGAGTAGTATGAGATTTATATTTGATTTAAATACCTGGCAAGAGATTTTTGGTTCTATTAAAAAGAACAAGACTAGGACAATCATCACTGTGATTGGCGTGCTGTGGGGGATTTTTGTTTATATCGCCATGGCAGGTGCTGCAAAGGGATTGGACAATGGTTTTGAACGTGCTTTTGAAACTGTTGCAATGAACTCAATGTTTACTTGGGCTCAAAGCACTTCAATGCCTTATGCCGGTTATAAAACAGGCAGGCGTTTGCAATTAAAAATACAGGATGTGACAGTGCTTCAAAATAGAATACCAGAGATACAATACATTGCACCTAGAAATGCTAAAGGGGTCTTTGGAGACGCTCCTGCAAAGGTGGTTAGGGGCCTAAAATCTGGGGATTACGCTATTTATGGGGACTTTCCTATTTACACTAAAATTGCCACAAAAAAAATCTATGACGGTGGACGTTTTATCAACGATGAAGACATTGCTCAGAATAGAAAAGTTTGTGTGATAGGAGAACGTACAGAAAAAGAATTGTTTGAAGAAGGAGAGAATCCAATAGGGGCCTACATTAGGTTAGATAATATTTACTTTCAAGTAGTGGGTGTTCATAAATTCACCCCTGGAGGAGGCTTTGAAAGTGACAGTGATGTGTTTATTCCCTTTACTACCTATAAAAAATTGTATAATACGGCAGACAATGTAGGTTGGCTAACGATAGCCGCTTATGACGACGCAGATGTGGTTCAAGTAGAGAAAGATGTCAAGGGTACACTAAAGAATATTCACAAGGTAGATCCTGAGGACGAAAGGGCTTTTGGTGCATTTAACCTAGGAGAAGTTTTCAATAAAATCATGGGATTTGCCAAGGGAATGACCTTTTTGTCTTTAGTAGTTGGTATTGCCACTATTCTTGCTGGGGTAATTGGTATTGGAAATATCTTGTTAATTGCCGTCAAAGAGCGCACCAAGGAGTTGGGGGTTAGAAGGGCTCTAGGAGCAACACCTAAAGAAGTAAAGTCTCAAATTATTTTAGAGTCGGTCTTTCTAACAACGATTGCTGGAGTGCTTGGAATTATATTAGGGGCTTTTGTGCTAAATATAGTGAATATTTTAACCAAAGATGGAGACTTTCCATATGCCAATCCCACAGTGCCCATACCCTATGTATTAGGTGCTATGGGGCTCATGATTGTACTAGGGACACTCATAGGTTTAATTCCAGCTCAAAGGGCTGTAAGTATTAAGCCTATAGACGCACTACGTGAAGAATAAATAAACATAAATTAGATAAAAATTAAATACAACAAGATGAATAAATTTTTAAAATACGGATTAATTGGAGCCTTGTGTTTAGGGGCACTTTGGGCAGCTGCTTTTTTTGTAAAGTCTAACAGCAAGTCTTCTATTACTTATGATACTACTACTGCTTTCATTGCGAGCATTGAAAAAAAGACAGTAGCTACTGGTAAGGTGGTACCTGAAGATGAGGTAGCGATTAAACCTCAAATTTCTGGAATTATAGATGTCATATATCTAGAAGAAGGTGCCAAGGTAAAGGCAGGTGACCTTATTGCAAAAGTAAAAGTAGTTCCTAACGAACAATCTTTAAATTCTGCTCAAGGGCGTGTAAAAAATTCTAAAATCTCTTTAGATAATGTGACCATTGAGTATAATAGGAATAAAGAATTATTTGAAAAAGGCGTGATTTCTTCCCAAGATTTCAATACTCAGAAATTGAGAATGGACCAGGCTACCCTAGAACTAGAAAATGCGAAGGCAGATTTTGAAATTATTAAATTGGGTTCTGCAGGTGGTTCTGCTACAGCTAACACAAATGTTAGGGCTACTGTTTCTGGAACTATTTTAGAAATTCCTGTTAAAGAGGGAGACCAAGTAATTCAACCAGGTGGTTTTAACGATGGTACAACCATTGCAACCATTGCTGATTTGAGTATTATGATTTTTGAAGGTAAAGTAGACGAAGGAGAAGTTGGTAAACTGGCGGTTGGAATGCCATTAGAAATTAGTTTAGGGGCTATTGAAGACAAAACTTTCGAAGCTAGACTTAAATTTATTGCACCAAAAGGAGTAGAGGAAGCAGGAACAGTACAATTTAAAATTGAAGGAGATGTAAAAGTAGAAGAAGACTTTTTAATCAGAGCAGGATACAGTGCTAATGCTTCATTGATTTTAGAGCGTAAGGAAGATATTTTAGTGATTTCAGAGGCTTTATTACAGTTCGACAGGGATACAGACAAGCCTTTTGTTGAGGTTTCTGTTGGAGAGCAAGAGTTTGAAAGAAGAGATGTAGAAATTGGTATTTCAGATGGTATTAATGTAGAGGTGCTTTCTGGTGTTACCGAAGAAGACAATATTAAGATTTGGAATAAAACGGAGCCTATTAAAAAAGGCAATGACGAAGAAGAGGAAGCATAATTATCAATAGAGGGAATACCTTCTTTTAAAATATATCTTATGAAATTAAAAATAGCATTAATAGCCTTGGGACTTGTGTCTGCTATGGGGACAGCTCAAAAAAGGGCTTGGACGCTGGAGGAATGTGTGTTGTACGCTGAGGAAAATAACTTGAGTATTGCGCAGTTTGAGTTGGATTACGAAAGCGCCTTAATTGCCAATTCTGACGCAATTGGCGCCTTATTGCCAAGTTTTAATACCTCGGTAAATAGTTCTGGAAATACTGGTTTGGCCCTAGATCCAACCACCAACACTTTAGTAACAAGTACTATTTTTTCTGCTTCAGGGAATATAGGTTCTGGAATCACTCTATTTGATGGTCTAAGAAACATACACAGAATCAATAGAGCCAAATTATCTAGTTTGGCGAGTGAGTATAGATTGGAGAATTTAAAAGACGACATTCGTCTTGCAGTAGCTAATTCTTATTTACAAGTGCTGTCTGGAAAAGAATCTACTAAAGTAGCTCAAGCACAGCTGGAGGTTTCTATGAAAGATTTAGAGCGTACAAAAGCACTGAGCGCTTCTGGGGTTGTTCCGCAAGGAGATGTTCTGGAAATAGAGGCTACAGTTGCTGCTCAAGAGCAGCAGTTGGTAATTGCACAAAACAATGTTATTATTGCTAGAATTGCTTTGGCACAGTTGTTACAAATAACAGATTATGTGAATTTTGACATAGCAGAAGAAGAATTTTTACTTCCCAACAGCAGTGTTTTGAATCAAACGCCTAAAGATATTTTTGAAAAAGCATTGACCTTTAGGAATGATATTAAACTTTCTAGAACGAATGTGGAAATTGCTAATAAAGACTTACAAATATCAAAAGGAGCTAGGTACCCTACTCTAAATGGTTTCTTTAACTACAACACCAGATATTCAGATCAAAACTTAAATCCGTTTACAGGAGATTTAGTGGCATTTAAAGATCAGTTGTGGATTAATGACGGAATTTCCTATGGTGTTTCTGTTAATATCCCGGTATTTAATGGTTTCTCTGTAAGAAACAACATCAAGAGATCTAAGATAAATCTAATGAAATCTGAATTACAGTTCACTCAGGATAAATTGACATTAGAGTCTAATGTCAATCAGGCTTATGCAGATGTGAATGGTACTCTTAAGTCTTTCGAAGCATCCCAAAAAACCTTAGAGGCTAGAAAATTGGCTTTTCAGTACACTAAAGAGCGTTTTGATGTAGGATTACTAGATGCTTTTACTTTTTCTCAAGCCCAATCTAGGGTAGACAATGCTCAGGCTAATCTTATTTCAGCGAAATACAATTATATTTTTAGGCTTAAGGTCTTAGAATTTTATTTTGGAATACCTTTGGCGATTAATTAAAAGCTAAGGAATGATCCTAAATATTGAAACAGCAACCACTAATTGCTCTGTGTCTATAGCACAAGAGGGGTTGGTGGTTGCTTTTAAAGAGATTGCTGAAGTAAATTACTCTCATGCAGAGCAATTACATGTTTTTATTCAAGAAGTACTTCTAGAAGCGCGTATGAGTCTTTCAGATTTAAAGGCCATAGCGGTGAGTAAAGGACCAGGATCTTATACGGGACTTCGTATAGGTGTTTCTGCAGCAAAGGGCCTTTGTTTTGCTTTAAACCTACCCTTATTAGCTATACCCACACTAAAAAGTTTGTCGCTACAGTGCCAGCTCAAAGCTGGAGAAGTTGTTCTTCCCATGTTAGATGCCAGACGAATGGAAGTTTATATAAGTGCATACGATTATAGGGGTAAGGAACTACACCCAACAGAGGCAAAAATTTTAGAGGAAAATTCCCTTTCTGAATGGATGGCTTCTTACAGTAAAGTGTATTTCATTGGAAATGGCGCTCAAAAAGCTTTGGAGGTTCACAATCAGTCCAATATTTATGTTATTGACACGCTTCCCTCTGCTAAAGAAATGGCTAGCCTTTCTTATCAAAAGTTTGTTGCTAAAGACTTTGAAGATGTGGCTTATTTTGAACCCTATTACCTCAAAGATTTTATGGGACCTATTCCAAAGAAAAAGTAGTAATCAGGTCAATTATTTATTTCCGACGGTGTGAATGACCCTTTGAGGGAATGGAATTTCAATTCCAGCAGCGTCAAATTCAATTTTTAAAGTTTCCATTACATGGAAGTGTGCGTCCCAAAAATCTTCATTTTTGGCCCAAAACCGCAAACTTAATTCTACAGCGCTGTCTGCTAAATTACCCACATAAACAACTGGCTCAGGGTCTTTTAATATCCCCTGGTGTAATGCACAAATACGAAGTAAAATGTCTTTAGCGTCTTTGATATTTGAATTATAAGAAATACCTACAGTAATCTTATCTCTTCTGGTCTCTTCAATATTATAATTTACAATGGTGTGGTTGGAGAGATTTCCATTTGGGATAATGGCTGCCTGATTGCCAAAGGTATTTATTTTGGTGGTAAATATAGAAATGTCTTTGACCGTACCAGACACCCCTTGGGCTTCTATCCAGTCACCTACTTTAAAGGGTTTGAAAATCAAAATGAGTACACCACCAGCAAAATTAGCTAACGAACCCTGAAGTGCTAGACCTATAGCCAAACCTGCGGCACCAACAACTGCAACGAGTGAAGAAGATTTCACCCCTAATTGTGTTATGACCAAAACAAATAGAATGCCTTTTAAAGATATATTTATAAAGCTTTGTAAAAAACTTTCTAAAGTTAGATCGTAATCCTTTTTCTCAAAAAACCGATGTACCATTCTATTGATGAAACGTACGACCCAAAGGCCAATAAAAAATATAAGTCCAGCTTTAATTAAATTGGGCAGCATTTCTAAAGCCATATTATAGGCTTCTTCGAGCAGTTTTACATATTGTTTTACTTCTACGTATTCTTCAATCTGATTCATCTCTTTAGTTTTTTAACCATTAATCGCTATGACCTGTGTTATTTTATCTCCCATCATATTTTTGAGCATGTTTTCAATGCCATTTTTTAAGGTGAAAGTACTAGAAGGACATCCAGAACAAGCCCCTTGTAAAATTACATTTACTGTTTTACTTTCCTCGTCATAGGAATCGAACATGATATTCCCACCGTCACTAGCTACGGCAGGTTTGACATACTCCTCTAAAATATCTATGATTTGTTTACTAGTATTGTCTAGGTTTTCTGTATGCAATAAAGTGGTGGGCGCTTTTTCTTTTTCTTTTTGAACAGTATTGGCGCCAACAGCCTCCTGACCTGTCATTAAAAAGTTTCTTATTTTTTCCCTGAGTTCGGAGTTAATTTCCTCCCATTCTGCTACATCATATTTAGTGACAGAAATATAGTTTTGATCCATAAAAACTTCCTTCACAAAAGGCATGAGAAACAATTCTTTTGCCAATGGCGCGTCTTTGGCTTCGTCTATGTTTTTGAATTCGAATAAAGCAGGAACAATAAGTTTATTTGCAACATACTTCATTACAGAAGGATTTGGAGTGCTTTCTGCATAAATAGTCACTGCCTGTGGTACTTTATTTGGATCTAAGGCAACTACTGGAGCGCCAGTATTTAAATATTCCACCAATTGTTGAGCGAGACTGTCTTTTATATCTTCCCAACCAACTATATCATATTTTTCAATACCAATAAAATTACTAGAGACATAGACCGTTTTAACAAAGGGCAAATGAAATAACTGTTGAGCTAATGGAGATTCTTTTGCTTGGTCTATATTTTGAAACTCATAATTTTTATCTGGAGAGATAAAATGGTTGGTTTCAAACTTCATAATATTTGGATTATTAGTAGGAATAATCGTGATGTGATACTCTTTAGACATGGCAAATAATTTTCACAAAAGTACAAAGGAAATCTAGGAATAGTTAAAAAAAAATGACCTCATTTATTGGGGAACCCCTTATATTTGATCTTTAATACGATTCATATGGCCCTGGTAAAGACTTTAAATGGACACACACCAATTTTTGGTAAGCATTGTTTTTTTGCAGAAAATGCTACTGTAATCGGCCAAGTTAGCATGGGAGATTTTTGCAGTGTATGGTATGGTGCGGTACTCAGAGGAGACGTTCACTTTATTCGTATGGGCAATCGTGTAAACATACAAGATGGTGCAGTCATTCATTGTACTTACCAAAAAAGCCCCACACAAATAGGGAACAATGTTTCCATAGGTCATAATGCTATTGCACATGGATGTACTATTGAAGACAACGTTCTAATAGGAATGGGAAGTATAGTTATGGATGATTGTGTGATTGGGACTGGGAGTATTATTGCCGCTGGTGCTGTACTTACCAAAGGAACTATTGTACCTCCAGGTTCTATCTATGCAGGCACACCAGCAAAATTCCTGAAGAAAGTACCCCCTGAATTGGCAAGTGGTGAAATTGAAAGAATAGCAAATAATTATATTACATACGCCCAATGGTATAAACCATGGGATAAAATTTAACAATATGAAAGCATATGTATTTCCGGGCCAAGGGGCTCAATTTTCTGGAATGGGAAAAGATTTGTACGATCAATATCCAAGCGTAAAAGAAATGATGGAAACTGCCAACGGCATTTTAGGTTTTGAAATTACTAAAACCATGTTTGAAGGTAGTACGGAAGATTTAAAGCAAACTCAAATCACGCAACCGGCTATTTTTATTCACTCTGTGGCTATGGCAAAAGCTCTAGGAACTGATTTTAAGCCACAGATGGTTGCCGGTCATTCCTTGGGAGAATTTTCAGCTTTAGTAGCTAATGGGGTATTGGGTTTTGAAGATGGATTGCGCTTGGTGCATCAGCGAGCGTTAGCGATGCAAGAAGCCTGTGATAAAACTGCGGGGACCATGGCTGCTGTTCTTGCATTAGAAGATCATTTGGTGGAGGAAATCTGTAAAAAAACCCCTGGTGTTGTTGTAGCAGCAAATTATAATTGTCCCGGACAACTGGTTATTTCGGGTGCTGTAGAAGCGGTAGAAAATGCCTGTGAATCTCTCAAAGAGGCTGGTGCTAAAAGGGCTTTGTTGCTTCCTGTGGGAGGCGCTTTTCATTCCCCACTCATGGAGCCTGCCAGAACAGCCTTGGCAGCTGCTATTGAGTCAACTACTTTTAACGCACCTCTTTGTCCCATTTATCAAAATGTTACTGCTGCAGCCGTAACAGATCCAGCGGAAATAAAGGCCCATTTAATCTCTCAACTGACTGCTCCAGTAAAATGGACACAAAGTGTTCAATCTATGGTGGCTGACGGTGCGACTGAGTTTATTGAATTAGGTCCTGGAAAAGTGCTGCAAGGTTTGGTCAAGAAAATAGCATCAGAAGTAACTACCTCTGCACCAGTTTTTTAACACTATAAAAGCACCTCATAACAGTAATACAGAGCAAATATGCTCAAAAATACCATTCCTACATAGCTCAAAAAGATTAACCATTTAGGTGCCATAGCATCTTTAGGCATGTTTTTTTGAGTTACTACCTTGTGGTTGAGAAGCCCCACAGCAGGTGCAAAAACAAAAGACACAAAAGTAGCCAGTGCAACCAGAGCACCCATTTGACCTCCGGCCAGCCAAATGACCATAAAGTTAATAATGGCTAAAAGGATAATGAAGTATTCATAACGCCATTTTGTGGTCGTTTCGTTTCCTAATACTTTTATAGTGTCTAAACCTACTCTCGCTATGGCATCATGGGCGGTCATGCAGGTACTAAACATGGTAGCGAAAGCGGCCAAGGCAATAAAGAAATAGGACCAATCTCCGATGTGGATGGTGAACATCTGAATGAGTTGTTCCGCAAAAATACTTGCGTTTGCGCTCATTTCAATACCAGAGCCATACAAGGTAAACCAACCAATCACTAAAAAGAAAACCGCTAGAATTGCTGTGAGTAAATATCCCAAATTAAATTCAGCCAAGGTATCTTTTAGGCTATTGTCTGCGGAGTTGTTTTTGTCTTTTTGATTTTTTTTATCTTTTTCTAGGCGCCAAAGACTCACCCAACTGGAAGCCTCTACTGCGGTTGGCATCCAGCCCATGAGTCCAATCATAAAAAGCAAGCCAACCTCACTCCATACTGATTGGCTTTTAAATTGGGGTGCACTTTCAATAGGTCCTTTAAACAATACTGTTGCCGTTGTTATAATTAAGGCTACCGTTAAAAGCGCTAAAAGGATTTTGACTACACCTTCAAGTGCTTTATAACGTCCTATAATTAACACCCCACTAATACCTATAAATAAGAATAAGGCTACCGTAGTGTCTGTAAAGTGTGCCCAAGAAAAAAGTTGTTTTAACAGTCCTGCCGTGACAATATACAATGCCGCCAAAAGTGTGAGGGCACTCACTATGGTAATGATTGTATAGGCCCAAAGATATTTTTTACCCAAATCTGCATAGCCTTCCAGGAGTGATTTTTTGAAGGTGTGGGTGTATCGTATTCCAAATTCAAAGAAAGGGTATTTCAATATATTTGCTAAGAGGATGGGAAATATCATGATCCATCCGTATTGTGCCCCTGCTTTGGTAGATAATACCAGATGAGAGGTGCCAATAGACATGCTTGCAAATAACAATCCAGGCCCTAGTTGTGAAAGAATTTTCCGCATAGATTTAAAGGAATTTGTAGATCAATAGCTACATTAAATCTAAATGTAATACAATTTATGATGTATCAAAAACTTTGCGTTGAATCTAAGGAAGCAGTTTGTTTGGTGGTGTTGGAAAATTTAAAACGTACAAATAGCTCATGATTGTTCTCTTTTAAAGCAATATTGCTACTTCTGTTACTGAACTCATAGGCATAGCCTAAATCCAAAAAGCTCATGCCTTTAAATATAAACATGGCACCTAAGTAATCGTTATTCATCTTTGAAACCCCAACACCAACTTTATCTTTTAATTCAAGCATGAGTTGTAAGTTGTAGAAGTTTGGTGCGTCGGATACCCCCCTGTAAAGTATAGCTGGTTTTAAGGACAAGCTCTTAGTGAGACCTATGGTTGCTCCTGAACTTAAGTATAAATTTGGTCTATCAGTAGCTGTAGTAACTAAGCCCTCGCTTTTTTTGTATCGTTTGCTGTTAAAAGATTAGGGACTCCTGCAGATAAAAAGAAGTATTGGGTGTCTAAATGCACCCCTACACCTAAAAGGGGATTGTTGTAATTTCTCACAGCATCTAAAACATTGTTGCTAATGTTGGTGAGTCTGTTGAGCCTAGCCTTGTCAATACTTTTAAAATAAGCCCCTCCTTTAAGCCCTAAATACAATTGGCTGTTTTCTGAAAGGTCCAGCCTGTAATTGTAATCAATGGCCAATATCCCTTGCTTTTCTATAAAAACTTTGTCATTTTGAAAACTCAACCCCCAAGCTGCTTTGTTCTTAAAATCTCTTTGATAGGAAAATGATTGCAGTACGGGTGCATCTGTAACCCCAGCCCATTGGGTTCTGTTATTTACAGTAGCCACTTGCCCATAAGTACCTGTAAATGCAGGGTTATAAAAGGAGGCATTTTCTGTAAAGAAAAGCATGGTTGGTTGCTCTTGGCTAAAGCCGATGCCGCTAATGGTTAAAAGCAACACAAACCAAGCGTATTTAGAAGTCTTCATTTTAGGGGATAGTTAGGTAGTCCGTAATATACAACTATTAATATTTAAATAAATATTAATTGCTCCCGAACGAGGTTTTTCATGAAATATTTTAAGCTATTTAGACCTTAGAAATAATGTGCTCCGCAATTAAATTTCCGTGTGCTCTGGAATTTTCAATAAACCATTTGTGTGTTTCTAATCCTCCACAAATTACGCCTGCCAAATACAAACCAGGCACGTTGGTTTCCATAGTCTTTGGATTGTGAGAAGGAATCTTAGCTGTGCCTTCTAATCTAATGCCTAATTTGGTGAGGAAAGGCAGATTTGGCCTATAGCCTGTTAACGCAAGTACAAAGTCATTTTCAATGGTTTTAGTTGCATTGTTTTGGGTAAAAGAAAGGCTGCTTGTGTCAATTTCAGTCACAGATGAATGATAATAGGCAGTAATACTACCTTCTTCAATTCGGTTCATGATGTCTGGTCGCACCCAATATTTTACCCTGGGTCCAACCGCTGCACCTCTGATAATTAAACTTACATGGGCGCCTTTTCTATAGCAGGCCAGTGCAGCATCTATGGCGGAGTTGCTAGCACCAATGATTGCTAGTTTTTGTCCAGAATAGTAATGGGCCTCCTTAAAGTAATGGCTCACTTTTGTCAATTCTTCCCCAGGAACCTTAAGTGTTGCAGGCAAATCAAAAAAACCAGTTGCAATGGTCACATTTTTTGTAAAATACGTTCCTTTTGAGCTGTTTATTTTGAAAAGACTACCGTTTTTTTGGCGGTCAAATTCTAGGGTTTGTTCTGCTGGGTTTGGTGACTTTGATTGAATGTCTAATACCTTTTCGAAAAGATGTATATTTAATTCAAAGTGATCAGCAATTCTTCTGTAGTACTCTAAAGCCTCTTTTCTTCTGGGTTTTACTTCAATAGAATTAAACGGAATATCTTCTAGCTCCAATTTTTCAGAGGAAGAAAAAAACTGCATGTCTAATGGGTAGTTGTACAGAGAATTGGTCATACAACCCTTCTCTATAACCAAGTAATTCAGTCCTTTTTTTTTGGCTTGAATGGCACAAGATATTCCTATGGGCCCTGCGCCAATAATAACAAGGTCTAGGGGATGGTTCTCGGTATTTAAACCCCCAGTATTTATCGATGTTTTTATCGAGGAATACTCACTCATTTAGTTCACTTGATTCTTGAGTTTCTCAATGGTGTCCATTGGGTGGTCACTTTTAAATACAAAGCTACCAGCTACTAGAACATCTGCACCGGCAGCCACTAATTCTGAAGCATTCTTTGAGGTCACGCCTCCGTCTATTTCAATGAGTGTATGTGCATTTTTGGATTGAATTAGTGCTTTTAACTCACTGACCTTTTCAAAAGTATTTTCAATAAAAGATTGTCCTCCAAAACCTGGGTTTACACTCATAATGCAAACCAAATCTATGTCCTGAATACAATCTTTTAACAAGGCCACATTGGTGTGCGGGTTTAAAGCCACGCCAGCCTTCATGCCTGCTGCTTTTATAGCTTGTAAAGTTCTGTGTAAATGGGTACATGCCTCGTAATGCACCGTAAGAATATCTGTACCTAGGGTAGCAAAGTCATTGATATAACGGTCTGGATCTACGATCATTAAATGAACGTCCAAGGTTTTTTTTGCATGTCTTCCAATGGCCTCAATGACCGGCATTCCAAAAGAGATATTAGGGACAAAAACACCATCCATGACGTCTATATGAAACCAATCTGCTTGAGAGGCATTGACCATTTCTATGTCTCTTTGAAGGTTCGCAAAATCTGCAGCGAGTAGGGAAGGAGCTATTTTTTTTTCTGACATGATTTAAGGCTAAGGCCGGTTTTAAAGGATGAAATAAAGTATAAAAATAAGAAAAATTGAGTGGTTTATTTTTGTTTAAAAAACTGTTGTCGCTTTCCTTCGAATAGCACAATGCTTACCGCATTAGCTAAATTGAAACTCCTAATGCTATCCGTGGCTAATGGGATTTTATATAGGGATTGCTGCTGCTTTTCTACAAGCGATTCTGGCAGGCCTTTGGATTCACAGCCAAAAACAAAATAGTGATCTTCCTCTGCCTCTAGGTCCCAATAATTTTGATTGCCTTTACTGGAGTAGAAGGCCATTTTTGCTCTGGGATTGGCTAGAAGGAAGGTAGAAAAATCTTCGTGAATATGTACTTTTAGTTTGGGCCAATAGTCCAATCCAGATCTTTTTAACTGCTTGTCTTCTAAGGAAAAACCAAGGGGTTTAATCAGGTGAAGTTCACTTCCTGTTCCAAGGCATAGTCTACCGATATTTCCTGTATTGTTGGGTATTTCAGGATGCACTAAAACGACGTGAAAGGGCATATAATGGTATTAAAAAAGCCCAGTGCGAGGCACTGGGCTTTTGGATTTATCCTAAGTAAGTTTTTAAAATTTTAGAGCGAGAAGTGTGCTTTAAACGTCTAATAGCTTTCTCTTTAATTTGTCTCACACGTTCTCTTGTAAGGTCAAAAGTCTCTCCAATTTCTTCTAAAGTCATGGAGTGTTGACCTGCTAAACCAAAGTATAAACGGATCACGTCTGCTTCTCTTGGTGTTAACGTCTCTAAAGCTCTTTCAATCTCAGTTCTGAGCGATTCATGCAAGAGTTCTCTGTCTGGGTTTGGAGATTCTCCAGACCTTAATACGTCGTAAAGGTTTGAATCTTCCCCGTCAATTAATGGCGCGTCCATAGATACGTGGCGGCCTGAATTTTTAAGGGACTGTTTTACGTCTTCTACTGTCATATCCAATTCTTTTGCAATTTCTTCAGCAGAGGGCTGTCTTTCGTGAGCCTGCTCTAGAAAAGCAAAAGTCTTATTGATCTTATTGATCGAACCAATTTTGTTTAAGGGTAATCTCACAATTCGAGATTGTTCTGCCAAAGCTTGAAGGATGGATTGACGGATCCACCATACTGCATAAGAAATGAATTTAAAACCACGAGTTTCGTCAAAACGCTGTGCTGCTTTGATAAGTCCTAAGTTACCTTCGTTGATTAAATCTGGAAGGGTAAGCCCTTGGTTTTGGTATTGCTTGGCTACAGATACGACAAAACGAAGGTTGGCTTTGGTTAATTTTTCAAGTGCAACCTGGTCACCCGCTTTAATTCGCTGTGCCAACTCTACTTCTTCATCTGCGGTAATAAGGTCTACCTTACCAATTTCTTGTAAATACTTGTCTAAAGAAGCGGTTTCTCTATTGGTCACCTGCTTGGTAATCTTAAGCTGTCTCATGAATGTCTTCTAAATTAATTGGAGCTACCGAATGATATGTTTTGGGTCGCATTAGATTATACGCTCAAATCTTTAAAAGGTTACAGAATAAAGCCAATATTTAAAAAAAATAGCCAGACCGAAGGCCTGGCTATTAAAAGTAAGCTTAAAGAGCTTAGTCTCTTCTCGGTTTTCTATCACGGTCGTTTCTGCGATCGTTTTTACGGTCACCTTCTGCTCTTGGCGGTCTGGCAACATATCCTTCAGGCTTTTCTAATAAAGCTTTTCTAGATACTTTCTCTTTTTTAGTCCTAGGGTCTTGACCAAAGTATTTCACTTCAAATTCGTCGCCCATGTTTACCACGTCAGATACATTTTCAGTGCGTTCCCATGCCAACTCAGACACGTGTAACAATACTTCGTTTCCTGGAGCGTCTAAGTATTCTACTACAGCTCCAAAGTCTAACATTTTAATTACCCTTACTTTATAAGAATCTCCAATGACAGGTTTGAATGTCAACGAGTCTATCTTAGCTAATACCGCTTCAATACCTTCTGGCTCAGTTCCTAAAATCTCAATGATTCCTTCTTCTGTTACAGGATCTTCAGTCACTACAATAGTAGTTTTGGTTGTTTTCTGTAGTTCTTGAATCACTTTTCCTCCTGGTCCAATAAAGGCACCAATGTATTCGTTAGGAATTCTAGCAGTGATCATCTTAGGCGCGTAAGATTTCACTTCTGCCTTAGGCGTAGCAATCGTTTCTACTAATTTAGACAAAATGTGTAACCTACCCGCAGAAGCTTGTTTAAGTGCGTTTACTAAGATTTCGTAAGACAAACCTTTCACTTTAATGTCCATCTGACAGGCGGTAATTCCGTCTGCAGTTCCTGTTACTTTAAAGTCCATATCTCCTAAGTGATCTTCGTCTCCTAAGATGTCTGACAAAACAGCGTATTTTCCTGAATCAGCATCTGAGATAAGTCCCATAGCAATTCCGGATACTGGTTTAATCATCTGAACCCCAGCATCCATGAGCGCCATAGTACCCGCACAAACTGTTGCCATAGAAGAAGAACCGTTAGATTCTAATACTTCACTTACCACCCTTACAGTGTATGGACAGTCTGTTGGAATTTGGTTTTTAAGGGCACGTTGCGCTAAATTTCCATGTCCTACCTCTCTTCTAGAAGTTCCTCTAATAGGTCTTGCTTCTCCAGTAGAGAAAGGAGGGAAGTTGTAATGAAGGTAGAATCTTTCTTCTCCTTCAAAAGAAGGCATATCTACTTTGTTGGCTTCTCTAGAAGTTCCCAAAGTTACCGTGGCCAAAGCTTGCGTTTCTCCTCTAGTGAAAATAGAAGAACCGTGTGTAGAAGGTAAGTAGTCAATTTCACACCATATAGGTCTAATCTCATCTGTCTTACGACCGTCTAATCTAAGGCCTTCATTTAAAGTAAGATCTCTTACAGCGTTTTTCTCTGCTTTGTAATAGTATCTAGACACTAAGTCACCAAAATCTGCCAGTTCTTCTTCTGAAAAACTCGCTTTAATTTCTTCTTTAATTACGTTAAAAGCAGCAGATCTTTCGTGTTTTGCAGAACCTGCTTTAGCAATGGCATATACTTTGTCGTATGCCATGTCATGAATCTTAGCTGCTAAAGCCTCGTCTTCTCTTTCTGGCGTATACTCACGCACCTCTTTTTTTCCAAATGCCTCTGCCAATCTAATTTGAGCAGCACATTGAACTTTAATTGCGTCATGGGCGAATTTAATCGCTTCTACCATTTCTTCTTCACTAATTTCTAACATTTCCCCTTCTACCATCATCACTGAATCTGCAGAAGCACCAATAACCATATCAATATCAGAAACTTCTAACTGAGCTCTGGTAGGGTTAAGGATAAATTTTCCATCTATACGCCCTACCCTTACTTCAGAGATAGCACATTCGAAAGGAAAGTCAGACAATTGAATGGCTGCAGAGGCTGCCAATCCTGCCATAGCATCTGGCATAACATCTTCATCATGAGACATTAATTGGATCATTACCTGTGTTTCTGCATGGTAATCTTTTGGAAACAAAGGACGTAATACCCTGTCTACCAATCTCATGGTAAGTACCTCACCATCACTTGGTCTGGCTTCTCTTTTGAAGAAACCGCCTGGGTATCGGCCAGAGGCCGCAAATTTTTCACGGTAATCTACCGTTAAGGGTAAAAAGTCTACATCACTTTGCTTGTAGTTAGACACTACCGTACAAAGCAACATACATTTACCAGACTGAACCACAACAGAACCATGGGCCTGCTTGGCTAATTTTCCAGTTTCAATAGAGATTTCTCTACCGTCACCAAGGTCTATGACCTCTTTAAATACTTTTGGAATCATACAATTTAATTACACCCACTCGCTGTGGGAAGTTAAACAATGGTCTCCGCCTGCTGGACGGCCAGGTTGTGTTGTTGTGTGTTGTGTGACCAATGAAAAACTAGGTATCAGCTTTTTGATATTTCCGGTTTGAAAAGTCCGGTCTTTAAAGTAAAAAAGGGAAGCCTAAGCCTCCCTTTTAAATTATTTACGAATATTAAGCTCTTTGATTATCGCACGATATCTCAAGACGTCTACTTTAATCAGGTAGTCTAACAAACTCCTTCTTTTACCTACCAAACGAACTAAAGAACGTTCTGTATTGTAATCTTTACGGTTCTTTTTTAAATGCTCCGTAAGGTGATTAATTCTGTGTGTGAATAAGGCGATTTGCCCTTCTGAATTACCAGTGTCAGTGGCAGATTTGCCGTGTTTTGTAAAAATCTCGGCTTTAACTTCTTTAGTTAAATACATTCCAATATTGTTTTAAATGATTTTGATGTATTTGATTGATTTTCAATCAGGGCGCAAATATAGAAAAACTAAATGATATTAACTTTGTTTTTTAATTTTTTATTAGTTGCTATGGCTTTTATATGAAGCACTTATACTACAGTTTCCCTTAAAGGATTGTTTTGAATGAGGTCTATATAAAGGTTTACTTTGTTTTTTAATGCTTTCCTATGAACTATAAAGTCTAAAAATCCGTGTTCTAATAGGAACTCAGAAGTTTGAAAGTCATCTGGTAAATCTTTTCCAGTCGCTTCTTTTACCACCCTTGGTCCAGCAAATCCGATTAATGCGCCTGGTTCAGCGATATTAATGTCTCCTAACATGGCATAAGAGGCGGTTGTTCCTCCGGTAGTTGGATCTGTACACAAGGAAATATAAGGCAAGCCGGCTTCTGCTAATTGGGCCAGTTTGGCCGACGTCTTAGCCAACTGCATTAAAGAAAGTGCGGCTTCCATCATTCTGGCTCCACCCGATTTGGAAATCATTAAAAAAGGAGTGTTTTTCTTAATGGCATAGTCAATTCCTCTGGCAATTTTTTCTCCTACTACAGAGCCCATAGAACCTCCAATAAAAGCGAAATCCATACAGCAAATCACAATATCTTTTCCGTTAGATTTTCCAAAACCTGTCCTTACAGCGTCCTTTAAACCTGTCTTTTTTTGCGCTGCTTTTAAGCGGTCTGCGTACTTCTTGGTGTCCTCGAACTTCAAAGGGTCTTTAGAAGTCAGTTTGGCGTCTAATTCAGTAAATTTATTATGGTCAAATAGTATTTCAAAATACTCTTTGCTTCCTATTCTTACGTGATAGTCGTCTTCTGGACTGACATAAAAATTTTTAGCTAAATCATCGGATTCGACAATTTTACCAGTAGGAGATTTGTACCACAAGCCTTTTGGCGTGTCTTTCTTTTCCTCTGTTGCGGTTTGTATTCCTTTTTCTGTTCTTTTAAACCAAGCAGACATATGTATTAATTTAAATGAAGCGAATACCTATTATAGGTATTCGCTTAAGCAAACTTAGCGAAAAGCTAGAATTTAAAAAAATTATAAGGTTTGAACGTTGTTCAAGTCTTCAAAAGCTTTGGTCAATCTCGCAACAAAAGTTTTTTCTCCCTCACGAATCCAAACCCTAGGATCGTAGTATTTTTTGTTTGGTTGGTCTGCGCCGTCTGGGTTCCCAATTTGTCCTTGTATATAGTCTTTTTTGTCTTGAATATAATCTCTTGTTCCTTCTAAAAATGCGTATTGAAGGTCTGTATCAATATTCATTTTAATTACACCATATCCAATAGACTCTCTAATTTCCTCTAAAGTAGAACCTGATCCACCGTGAAATACAAAGTCAATTGAATTGTGTTTCAAACCGTATTTTTTAGAAATGAATTCTTGTGAATTCAATAAAATTTTTGGAGTTAATTTTACGTTTCCAGGCTTGTAAACTCCATGAACGTTTCCAAAAGCTGCAGCAATGGTGAATCTTGGACTTACCTTAGATAATTCTTCATAAGCATAAGCTACTTCTTCTGGTTGCGTGTATAATTTAGAGTCGTCTATATCTGTATTGTCTACACCGTCTTCTTCTCCTCCAGTAATACCCAATTCTATTTCTAAAGTCATATCCATTTTACTCATTCTGGCAAGATACTCTTTGCAAATGGCGATATTTTCCTCCAATGGCTCTTCAGATAAATCAATCATATGAGAGCTAAATAACGGCTTTCCTGTGGCTTTGAAGTGCGCTTCACTAGCATCCAATAAACCATCGATCCAAGGCAATAGCTTTTTTGCACAGTGGTCTGTATGAAGTATAACCGTAGCTCCGTATGCTTCTGCCAATTGGTGCACGTGTTTTGCACCAGCGATAGCCCCTTGAATAGCGGCTTGTTCATTTTTGTTAGACAATCCTTTACCTGCATTAAATTGGGCACCTCCATTTGAAAATTGAATGATTACGGGGGCATTTAATGAAGCAGCGGTTTCCAACACACCATTAATGGTGCTAGAACCTGTAACATTTACAGCCGGTAAGGCAAAACCTTTTTCTTTAGCATAGTTAAAAATTTCTTGAACTTGATCTCCTGTGGCTACGCCAGCTTTAATGTTGTGGGACATGTAATTGTATTATCTATAATTGATTAGAAAAGCAAAAATAGGAAAAAACTAGGCTTAAAAAGGATAATTTATTCCAATATTTATTACGGAATTCGCAAAATTGTAGTCTCTAAACCAGCGTTTTGAATTTTCTAAGCTTGGATTATAGGTTTTGAATCCTACATCTAGTCTAAATACGAAATAGGTAAAATCATACCTGATACCAAATCCATTACCTATGGCAATTTGCTGAAGGGAAGAAACACCTTGGAATGACCGCTCTGGATCATTAACGCCATCTAAAGCGTTCCAAATATTTCCAGCATCTGTAAATAAGGCGCCTTTAATTGCTCCTAGTAGGGGGAATCTGTACTCTAAATTAAAAGCCAATTTAAAGTTAGCTTCATTAAAATCATTGAGATTGTTTGTACTTCCTGGTCCTAATGCGTAGGCATTCCATGCCCTATTATCGTTAGAGCCACCAGCAAAATAAGATCTTGCGAAAGGAATGGTACTTGCATTTCCATAGGGTATAGCAATTCCTCCAAAACTTCTAAACGCCAATACTTTATCTCTTCCAACGCGCCAATGCTTAATAAAGTCTAGTTCAGTTTTAATGTATTGGGCATAAGGTACTCCTGCAATTAATTTGGTTCTCGATTCATTTTCTTCAACAGGCATTATATTGGATAGTAAGCTTAGTAAGTTTCCAGCGCTTTCTATTTTGGCTCTAAACTGATAAAAATCAGGATCCGTAATTTCTTTTTTATTGTTTTTAATCAGGGTTAGTTGGCTACTAGATATGAGGTTGTTTTCGATGAGCCTATTTTTTCGCTCTTCAATTCTTTGAATTTCTTTATATTGTTCTGAGTTGTTGTCTTGGGTGGTTAAAAAGGTTTCTATAAAATTTGCGGCACCTTGTGGTATGGTGAGTTCCCCAATAACTGTTGTTATTGGGTCAAAAAAGGCTTCAAAGATAGGGTCTTGGGTGTAGTCTTGCGCCAAAGTATTTAGCCTGTTGTAAGTGGTGCCATACACACTAAAAAAACGTTCTGGGTTCAGATTTTGAACATATTGAACTTCTAAAAGGCTGGCGTTGAATTTCAGAAAATCGCTTGGAGACCAATTAAAGCCATATGTGATATTAAGTGTTTGTTTGTCCAGTCCTATATTTTTTTGAAAACTGGTTCCAAGGCTAATTTTTGTTTGAGGTAAGCTATTTTTAGAGAGTAAGCCTTTAAGTGAAATAAAGGGGAACCATAAATTGGGAATATTTAAATTTACATCTACACCAACCTCTGACAGGTATTTTTCACTGCTTAAGGCGGCGTCTCCAAGAATACCCACAGACCCTCTACCGGAAAGGCTTAATATTTCTGCACCTCCAAAAATATTTCTGGCCATTAATGAACTGCTGAAGGCTAATCCCAGCCGTTGAATGTTGGAGTGGGTTACATCTAAATTAACTTGAGCGGCATAGGTATCCTTTGAATTTAAATAAATTTCTGCTAATAAATTGGGAGCTCCCTCAATTTCAGCGATAGATATATTAGGGTATTTGAAGGTATTTAGACTACTCATTTTTCTAAAGGTGAGTTGTCTATTATACTCTGCATAAATATCCCCTTCTAGTAGGTAAACCGGGTCAGTAATTGCTTTAGGTTTATAGCGGAGTTTGTCCTTATAAAATATAGTAAACCCGTTGTGTTTAATGGAGTCTAGGGCTGTTTTGGGCGTGTTATAAGGAATGTCTGTATACAGATTAACCCTTTTTATTTTTTTAATGCGATAGGGCTTGCTAACTGTTTCATTGTTTTCTTTTGGGTTTCTTACCGAGAGTAATACAAATAATAAAGAGTCTTTGTTTTTTTGAATGGTATCTCTACTAATACTAAAACTTACGGCACTTTCTTGAAAATTATATATACCATGGTCTTTGGCTAGATTACTAATGCGATCTCTCTCTGCTTTAAAATCCTCATAAGAAAAAATTTTCCCTTTTTTAATAAAAGAGCGGCCCTTAATGCTTTTATATAGGCTGTCTAGATCCTTGGAATAAAAAATAGTTTTGACGGAGTCTATCACAAAAGCACGCCCTTTATCTATAGTATAACGAACGGTCGCTTTTTGTTTCCTTGGGTGGTTTTGCTGTATGGCATTTACACTAGCATTGAAATATCCAAGACTTTTATAATATGCTTGAAGCCTTTCTATGGATCTATTGGTGCTTTTTTGATCAATAAGGACAGCCTGCTCTCCAATTCTATTTAGCCAGGTGTCCCTGCCAGGTTTTTTACTGAGATTACTAACATTGAGCTTTAAAGGGCTACCAAAAATATAGGTATTGGGTTGCTGAATCAGAAGGTTGTAAAGAGCTTCTTCAGTGCGTTTTTCAGTACCCTCGATAATTTCATTCTTCCTGAGAAGCCATTGGTCTTTCGAGAGATTTTTTAAAGGGTTGCAACTGTAAATAGTACACACTAGTAAGATAAAGCTTACTTTTGTGATAAATACATACATGGAGTTAGCTCCTTTCATAAGTCCAAAAATACACTATTTGTATGGTTGTTAAAAGCCAATTGAAACTAATCAAAAGCCTTCATCAAAAAAAGAATCGCATCCAGCACGGTCTTTTTATAATCGAGGGAGAAAAAGGGATAGCAGACGCACTTGCTAATGACCTTATTCCATATAAATTGTTGAGCTCTCAGGTAGGTTCTGATATAACTTCCTTTGAAAAAATTTCTGAAAAGGAGTTTTCTCAAATCAGTGCCCTGAAAAACCCAAATGGATATTTAGGAGTTTTTAATATTCCAAAACAAGCAGCACTAGATTTCAAAGATTGGGTGGTAGTGCTAGACGGACTTCAAGATCCAGGGAATTTGGGAACTATCATAAGACTATGTGATTGGTTTGGTATAAAACAAATCCTCTGTAGTCCAGACACGGTAGATGTGTATAACCCAAAAGTAGTTCAAGCGAGTATGGGATCTTTAACAAGAGTTTTTGTGTATTACGAACCGATTATTCCATTAATTAATAGGTTTAACATCCCTGTTTATGGAACATTTATGGAAGGAACTCCTATTCAGAAAATAGTCTTTAAGACACCAGGAATTATTGTTTTCGGAAACGAGGGGAATGGTATTTCTACTGAGCTAAGTAATCATATCACTGAGAAGATATCTATTTATTCCCATCCTGCCTCAAAAGCAGAAAGTCTAAACGTGGCCAATGCAGCTGCTATAGTTTTTTATGAAATGAGCAGGTAATTACTCAAAGGTAAGCACTAAAAAAACTCCTCTAGAGCGCATTTTGTGAATGTTAGCTGTCCAAGGGCTTTGAGGGTCTGCGTCTCTTATGGCGTCGTCTGTGAGAGAAAATACGCCTCGAATAGAAGGAGTGAACTTAAAGTAAGACAAATATAAATCTATCCCAACGCCAATCTGGTATCCGTAATTCCATTTTTGAACTTTAAATGTACCGCTTTTATTGTCGTCTATGCTGTTTTCATTGCTGCTTAAATTAATGGCAGCATAGGGACCCCCTACAATAAATGGCCGCCAATTTCCAATTCTATTAGCACTAAATTTTAACAGTAAAGGGACATTAATATAGGTAGATTTTATTTCTCTAATACTGTCTTTTTCAGTAATTAGGTTTTGATTTTTAAATTCAAGGGTGGTTTTTCCGCTGTAAAAGCCTGGCTCTAACCTTAGGTCTAAAAGTTCATTAATCCGCATTTCACCTATCAAACCTACATTAAACCCCGTGCTTTTTTGAACTAAAATCTCCGTAATTTCCTCAGATGGGTTGGTGTTATAGTTCGAGTTTAAATAAGAAATTTGATAATCAAATTGATTTATGCCCACAAAATAGCCCCAGTTTAAGGGTAGTTTGTCATCATTAGGAATATTAAGAACTGCATTTTCGTTGAATTGCCCCCAAGAAAAACTAATGTTTAACATTAGAAAACCCAAAAAAATCACGTATAACCTCATATGTAAAAGAAGTCTTATTTTACCGCTTGGTAAATTGTTGCTACACCAAAAGTTTGCGGATAGTGCATTACTGTAGTAAACCCAATTTCTTTTAAAATATTGTTGAACCTTTCTCCATAAGGAAATTGAGCTGCAGATTCTGACAAATAGGAATAAGCACTTTTGTCTTTTGAAAAGAGCCTTCCTATAAGGGGGAGTAAATTTTTTGTATACAATGCATATCCTTGTTTGAAGGGTGTTTTCTCAGGCACGGAGGTCTCAAGAATCACTAAGGTTCCCTGTGGTTTTAAAACCCTGAGAATTTCTGAAAGACCTAAAGTAAGGTTTTCGAAGTTTCTAACCCCAAAAGCTACAGTCACAGCATCTATGCTATTTGCATCAAATGGCAATGCTTCAGAGTCTCCAATGATCATGTCAATTTTATGATTGAGATTTTTTTGGGAAACTTTTTCAATACCTACAGCTAGCATACCAGGAGAGAGGTCTAATCCGATAATTTTTTCGGCATTGGTCTCTGCCAAGTGAATGGCTAAATCACCAGTGCCAGTGGCAATATCTAGTATATTTTTCGGGTTTGTAGCTTTAATAAGTGCGACTACTTTTTTTCTCCATGAAATGTCAATTCCAAAAGAGATTACCCTATTTAAGGCATCATAGTTTTGCGCAATACCGTTAAACATATTGCGTACTTGTGTCTTTTTTCCTTCTACGCTATTTTGATAAGGTTTTACAGGAGTAGTCATGCTTTTTTTTTACAAAGATAGCTTTTACATCGCTTTATAAAAGCACATTTGGGGTCAGTATCATATAATTGTGTAATTTTGCTCAATAAAACCTATTTTAATATACTGTATTAGGTTTGTAACAAGCATATGCTTAACATCTTACACCATTCATGAAGATTATTATTGCAGGCGCTGGAGAGGTTGGTTTTCACCTCGCTAAATTACTTTCTTACGAATCTCAAGATATTACACTAATTGATTCTAATAAAGAGAGTTTGTCCTACGCAGACAACCATTTAGATATTAGGGTTTTAAAAGGAGACGCCACATCGATTGGTATTTTAGAAGACGCCCGTGTGGCCCAATCCGATCTTGTAATAGGAGTCACCTCTTCAGAGACTACCAATCTTACACTCTGTATCTTGGCAAAGCAATTGGGTTGTAAAAGAACTATTGCTAGGATTTCTAATACGGAGTTTATAGAAAATAAGGAGCGTTTGCGCTTTTCAGACTTAGGGATAGACGAACTTATTTCCCCTGAAAGACTCGCCGCTACTGAAATACAATTATTGATTAACCAATCTGCCTTTAATGACACCTACGAATTTGAAGAAGGTAAATTAATTATGGTGGGGATTTGCCTTTCTTCAGGAGCTCCTTTTGTAGGCAAAACGGTAAAAGATGCTGCAGAAACATTTTCTGAGGTCCATTTTATGCCTATTGCAATTAAGAGATCTGGCACACAATTCACTATTATTCCAAGAGGAGATAGTGTTTTTCAGGCAGAAGACCAGGTTTATTTTATTACTTCTAAGGAAGGTGTAGAGGAGCTATATAAAATGACAGGTACTATCAAAAAAGATATTAAGAATGTCATGATTCTTGGTGGATCAAAAGTAGGGCAAAAAACAGCCAGAGATTTATGTAATAGAAAATTTAATGTAAAACTCATTGAAAAAGACAAACAAAAAGCAACAGATTTAGCGGAGCAACTCCCCAATGCTTTAGTGATTAATGGAGATGGTCGCAATGTAGAATTACTTGAAGAAGAGAGTCTTTCAGCTATGGACGCTTTTATTGCTGTGACAGGAAATTCAGAGACCAACATTATGTCTTGCTTAGTGGCCAAATCTAAAGACATTAAAAAGACCATAGCCTTAGTAGAAAACATGGATTATTTTCAATTATCCCATTCTATTGGAATAGATACCTTAATCAATAAAAAACTTTTGGCCGCCAATAACATTTTCAGGTATATCAGAAAAGGTGAAGTGGTTGCCATGACGCGACTCAATAATTTAAATGCTGAAATTTTAGAATTTATTGTAAAACCTAATTCAGCTGTAAGTGGAAAACTAATCCGAGAAATTGATTTTCCGAGACTGGCAACCATTGGAGGCGTCATTAGAGATGGCGAAGGTGTTATAGCATTGGGAGCCTTTAAAATTACTAAGGGAGACCGCGTAGTGGTTTGTTGTTTGCCAAGCGCAATACCTAAAATTGAAAAGCTGTTTTTATAAATGCGCTTAAACGGAAAGATTATTATTCACCTAATGGGCTTGCTGTTGCTTTGTAACGGGGCTTTTATGTTGGTGGCCGCTTTGGTAAGTGGTCTTTATAAAGATGGTGTTACTATTGAAATTACAATGGCGGCAATTGTCACTATGCTTATAGGGCTTGTGTCTATGTTTTTTACAAGAGACCATAAAAAAGAAGTTAAGCCTAAAGAGGGTTATATTATTGTTACTTTTGGTTGGTTGGTCATGTCTGCATCTGGAGTGTTACCCTATTTATTTACAGGATCTATTCCAGATATAACCAATGCTTTTTTTGAAACTATTTCTGGTTATACTACTACCGGTGCTAGTATCCTAAACGATATAGAATCGCTTCCCAAGGGTATTTTATTTTGGAGAAGTCTAACGCATTGGATTGGAGGCATGGGTATTATTGTTTTGGCCATTGCTATTTTACCTTTGTTGGGTATAGGGGGCATGCAACTGTTTGCAGCAGAAGCCCCAGGTCCAAGTGCAGATAAATTGCATCCAAGAATAACAGATACTGCTAAACGCTTGTGGCTTATCTATGTTGGCTATACGGTGGCAGAAACGCTGTTATTGAAACTAGCGGGAATGGACTTTTTTGACGCAGTGAATCATGCTATGGCTACATTGTCTACAGGTGGTTTTTCTACTAAAAATACCAGTTTGGCTTTTTGGAATGACCAACCACTCATTCAGTATATTGTTATTTTATTTATGTTTTTGGCGGGCTCTAATTTTGTACTGAGCTATTTTGCATTTAAGGGGAAAGTTCAAAAGATTATTAAAGACGAAGAGTTTAAATTTTATGCCGGTTTTATAGTAGCTTTTAGTGTTATAGCAGCGTTGGTAGTCTTTTTTCAAGCACAACCAAAAGTTTCAGAATCATTTCCCATGGTTTTAGGATATGGAGAAAGTGCTTTTAGACATGCGTTGTTCCAGGTTTTGGCTGTAGTGACTACTACGGGTTTTGTAACGGCAGATTTTACGTCTTGGACCCCATTTTTAACTATATTCTTCTTTGGGTTAATGTTCTTGGGTGGTTCAGCAGGATCTACTGCAGGTGGAATTAAGGTCATGCGCCACCTATTAATTATAAAGAATGGCTTGTTGGAGTTCAAGCGTACATTACACAGTAATGCAATTATTCCAGTTCGCTATAATAACAAAACAGTCGCAGAGAGTATTGTATATAATATTATTGGATTTTTTGTGCTTTATATGCTGTTGTTTATCATAGGTGCACTTGTATTGGCATTTATGGGCTTAGATTTCGAATCTTCCATAGGTGGTGCTGCAACCTCATTAGGAAATGTAGGTCCTGGGCTAGGTTCCCTAAACCCACTGTCTAATTTTAACAGCTTACCTGCCCTAGGAAAATGGTGGTGTGGGTTTTTAATGATTTTAGGTAGGTTAGAACTCTTTACGGTCCTCATTTTGTTTTCACCTTACTTCTGGAGAAAGATTTAAGTTTAATCTCAATTAAGTTTAGTGGAAACATATCATTTAAAAATAAAAGCGGGCTTCCAAAGGGAGCCCGCTTTCTTATAAGTCGGTAATGAATTAAGCGTTTACCGCTTTTTTAATTCTTGCCATAGCTTCTCTAAGTGCTTCCTCAGAGGCAGCATAGGATATTCTAATACAGTTTGGATTTCCAAATGCTTCTCCTGTAACAGTAGCTACCAAAGCCTCCTCTAATAGGAATATAGCGAAATCAGAGGCGTTATTGATCTGTTTTCCTTTGATTGTTTTACCAAAAAATTCACTTACATCTGGAAATACATAAAATGCACCTTCAGGTATATTGAGTCTAAATCCTGGAATTTCTCCCAATAATTCAAGAACCAAATCCCTTCTTTGATGGAAAGCTTCAATCATATGAGAAATACTACTTACAGGAGCCTTTAGTGCAGCTATTGTAGCTCTCTGTGCTATGGAATTAGCACCAGACGTATTCTGTCCTTGAAATTTAGTACAAGCCTTAGCAATCCATTCAGGGGCACCAATATAACCAATACGCCACCCGGTCATAGCAAATGCTTTAGAGACCCCATTTACAGTGATGGTTCTGTCATACATTCCTGGAATTCCAGCAATGCTCACGTGGCCTCCAACAAAATTAATATGTTCGTAAATTTCATCAGACACGATAAATATATTGGGGTGCTTAGCCAATACTGCTGCCAATGCGGTTAATTCTTCATGGCTATATACAGATCCACTTGGATTACAAGGAGAGCTAAACCAAATCATTTTTGTTTTTGGTGTAATCGCTTGTTCCAATTGAGCCGCAGTCATTTTAAAATCATTGTCAATATTCGTAGGAACTTCAACAGGCACACCTTCTGCCAATTTAACAATATCACTATAACTCACCCAATACGGTGCAGGTAAAATGACTTCATCTCCTTGGTTGAGCATGACCATAGCAATATTTGCAAGAGACTGTTTGGCTCCTGTAGAAACCACAATCTGACTTGGTTTATAGTCTAATTGGTTGTCTCTTAAAAATTTCTCCGCAATGGCTTCTTTTAAATCTAGGTATCCATCCACAGGAGAGTAACTAGAATAATTATCATCTACGGCTTGTTTAGCAGCAGCTTTTATAAAGTCTGGGATATTAAAATCAGGTTCTCCTAAGCTCAGTCCAATTATGTCTTTTCCGGCTGTTTTTAATTCCCTCGCTTTGGCTGCCATCGCTAAAGTTGCAGAGGTAGCCATTCCGTTAATTCTATCAGATAAATGTTGCGTACTCATGTTGTTTAATATTGTAGGTTCGGTTTTTGACCTAGCGTCTTTAAATGTTTGAAATGCGAAATTATGGCTTTTCTGGTGGTTTTATACTCGTGATAAGGCAATTCAAACTCTTTTGCCGTTTGTTTCACAATTTTTGCAATTTTTGTGTAATGAACGTGACTAATATTTGGAAAAATATGATGTTCAACCTGATGGTTTAAGCCTCCAGTAAACCAATTAATGATCCTATTCTTTGTGCCAAAATTTACTGTAGTAAACAATTGATGAATAGCCCAGGTATTTTTCATATCTCCTTGTTCGTTTGGAACAGGGGTGTCTGCATGGTCAATGATATGGGCCAATTGAAATACGATACTCAGTATTAATCCAGCTACATAATGCATGACAAAAAATCCAATAAGGACTTGATACCAGGCAATTTCTGTAAAAATTATTGGGATGGCAATCCAAATGGCGATATACATGATTTTAGTGACCAATAATTTGGTCCAGTTAATCACTGGGTTAGGGAACTTGCCATAGGACAACTTCCTTTTGGTGTACCTGTACATCTGTTGGAAGTCAGTAGTAATGGCCCAGTTAAAAGTCAATAATCCATATAAAAACACAGAGTATAAATGTTGGAATTTATGGTACTTTTTCCAGTCTGCATGTTTTGAAAAACGAAGAATTCTTCCTGCGTCTAAATCTTCGTCATGTTCTGGAATATTAGTATAGGTATGGTGAAGTACATTGTGTTGTACCTGCCAGTTATACACATTTCCAGCTAGAATATAAATACTGCTTCCCATGAGTTTATTGACCCATTTTTTATTGGAGTAGGCGCCGTGATTTCCGTCATGCATAACATTCATTCCTACGCCAGCCATACCAACACCCATTACTATGGTTAACAGAAAGTTAGCCCAGTTTGGTAAGTTAAGCGTGAGTATTAAAAAGTAAGGCGCTAGGAAAATGGTAAACATGACAAGTGTCTTAAGGTGCAATGCCCAATTTCCTGTTTTTTGTAAATTGTTTTCTTTAAAGTAACTATTAACTCTTTGGTTCAGTGTTTTAAAAAACTGACCTGGGTCTTTTCTGGAAAATTTTACTTGGGGTTTTTTCATAAAATTGTATTAAGTGGTAAATATACGCTAAAGCGAGTGGAAGCTTTTGCTATAAATCATAAAATATGTTGTTTTTTTGCATAAAATATTCTTCATGACGGCTCAATTAATCTTTGATTATTTCCCAAATTTAACCCAACAGCAGCAGAATCAATTTATTGCACTAGAAGCCTTATATCAGGATTGGAACCTAAAAATTAACGTAGTCTCCAGAAAAGATATTGAAGAGCTTTATCTGAGGCATGTGCTACATTCTTTAGCCATTGCGAAATTTATTTCATTTAATCCTGGCGCTCAAATTTTAGATGTAGGTACCGGAGGTGGATTCCCAGGTATACCCCTCGCTATTATATTTCCTGAAACCCACTTCACCTTAGTGGACGCTATTGGAAAAAAGATTAAGGTAGTAGAAGAGGTAGTGTCTGGTTTAGGATTAGAAAACGTCATAGCCAAACACCAACGTGTAGAGGAAGACAAGCACCAATATGATTTTGTGGTGAGTAGGGCGGTAGCTGCTATGCCAACTTTTATGAGGTGGATCAAGGGACGCATTAAGAAGGTTTCAGAGCACCCTATTAAGAATGGAGTGTTATATTTGAAAGGAGGGGACCTTTCTGAGGAGTTGCAAGACTACAAAACCGTTCAGATATACTCTTTAATGGATTATTACAAAGAAGACTTCTTTGAAACCAAAAAATTGGTGTATCTGCCACAAAAATTCAAAGGTTGAGTCATGATAAATCAGAAAACTTTGGCAGAATCCATAAATGCATACAAGAGAGAAATCCCTCTATCTTTAAAGTTAAAGGAAGTAGCAGAAGATTTTACAGACCTTTTATTCAAAGTCTTATTTGACACCCAAACAGATGCATTAGAAGGTTTACAAACCATCCAAAACCACTTTGAAGAGATGGTCGCATTGGCTTGTTGGAAGCCTGAAGCTAACTGCCAAAGTATTTGTGAGTTGTATCTGTCAGACTTACCATTTATTTTAGAAAAACTTCATAAAGATGCCAAGGCAATTCTTGCAGGTGATCCAGCCTCAAGGACCCTTGAAGAAGTCTATTTGTCTTATCCGGGATTTTATGCAGTGGCGATTTATAGATTGGCACATGCTTTGAACAAATTAAATTTTCCATTAGTACCCAGACTGATGACAGAATATGTGCATAGTAAAACAGGTATAGATATTCATCCAGGCGCTAGTATTGGTGATTCCTTTTGTATTGATCATGGAACAGGTATTGTTATTGGAGAAACCGCTGTGATTAAAAATAGAGTTAAAATATACCAGGGAGTGACCTTAGGGGCGCTATCTGTAAAAAAAGAGATGGCTAAAATAAAACGACATCCGACTATAGAGGATCAGGTAACTATATACGCCAACGCTACTATATTGGGTGGTAAGACAGTTATTGGCGCTCAGTCTATTATTGGTGGAAATACATGGATTACGAATTCTATTCCTGAAAATTCTTCTGTATTTCACACCCCAGAAATAAAAATAAAAAACAATGCCACATAAGCTTCATTCATTAGTAGGAAATACTCCTTTGGTATTATCTTCTGTATTAAATACCAATCCAGGAGTACAACTCCTTTTTAAATTAGAAGGTCAGAATCCCGGAGGTAGTGTAAAAGATAGAGCTGCCCTTAATATGATTTTCAACGCCTTGGAGCGTGGAGAAATTAATAAGGAAACCCCACTCATTGAGGCTACTAGTGGTAATACTGGAATTGCACTTGCTATGATAGCCTCGGTTTACGGATTAAACATTGAACTGGTCATGCCGGAGAATTCTACTATTGAAAGGGTTCAGACCATGAGAGCCTATGGGGCTAAGGTTACGCTTACACCGGAGGCTGTAGGCATAGAGGGGGCTAGAGATTATGCAGAAAATAAAGTCCTACACGAGGGATATTATTCTTTTAATCAATTTTCAAATCCTGACAATTGGAAAGCCCATTATAAGTCTACGGGTCCTGAGATATGGAGTGACACTCAGGGAAAAGTAACACATTTTATATCTTCTATGGGCACTACAGGAACTATCATGGGAACTTCTACTTATCTAAAAGAGCAAAATAGTGATATTCAAATTGTGGGTGTTCAACCCGAAGAAGGTACTCGCATTCCTGGTATTAGAAAATGGCCACAAGAGTACCTGCCCAAAATTTTTAATCCTTCCAAAGTAGACCGTATTCTTGAGGTAAACCAGCAAGAAGCCGAAAGGCACACCAAGCTGTTGGCTCAAAAAGAAGGCGTTTTTGCTGGTATGAGTTCAGGAGGTGCTGTAAGTGCCGCCTTAAAAGTTTGTAACGAGTTAGAAGAAGGTGTAGTGGTCGTGATTATTTGTGATCGGGGAGACCGCTACCTTTCTTCGGGTTTGTTCTAAAAAAAAGCCTCCTTATGGGAGGCCTTTTTTTTAAATAGTATTATATCACTAAGATTCTCCTAAAAACGGATATCTGTAATCTATGGGTGTTACAAAAGTCTCTTTGATAAGTCTCGGAGACACCCAACGCAATAAGTTCTGAGCAGAACCTGCTTTGTCATTGGTTCCGGAGGCTCTTGCACCGCCAAAAGGTTGTTGGCCCACTACAGCTCCGGTGGGTTTGTCATTGATGTAAAAATTCCCGGCGCAATTTTGTAAGGCCTCTGTAGCTTGAGAAATGGCGTAGCGATCCCTAGAAATAACTGCACCTGTCAATGCGTACTCAGAGGTAGCGTCTACTAATTTTAAGGTGTCTTCCCAAGCCGCGTCTTCGTATACATATACCGTAAGAACAGGTCCAAAAAGTTCTGTTTCCATGGTTTTATAATGAGGGTTGGTGGTCAGTATCACGGTTGGAGAAATGAAGTAACCCTTAGATTTATCGTAATTCCCTCCAATGATCACCTCTGCATCGGCGTCAGCCTTTGCCTGATCAATATAAGCCGCTAATTTGTCAAAAGATCCTTCGTGAATTACGGCAGTAACAAAGTTACTCATGTCCTCAGGCGAACCCGGTGCTTTCATACTTGCTACATCTTTTTTTACTAAATCTAAAACCTCTTGAGCAATAGACTTTGGCAAATAGGTTCTAGATGCAGCGCTACATTTTTGTCCCTGAAATTCAAAAGCTCCTCTGACCATAGCAGTAGCTACTTGTTGTGGGTTGGCAGAAGCGTGGGCAATAATGAAGTCTTTTCCTCCAGTTTCTCCCACAATTCTTGGATAGGTTTTATATGTCTCTATTTGGTTTCCTATTTGCTTCCAGAGGGCTTTGAAAACAGTGGTAGATCCCGTGAAGTGTAATCCTGCGAAATCAGGACTTGCCAATACAGTATTGGAAACCATTACAGGGTCTCCAAAGACTACATTAATCACTCCTGCAGGAAGTCCTGCTTCTGCAAAAACATCTATGATTACCTTCGCAGAAAAGACCTGGCTGTCAGAAGGTTTCCAAACCACAACATTTCCCATCATGGCAGCACTTGCTGGAAGGTTTCCTGCAATAGCAGTGAAATTAAAAGGAGTAATAGCATATACAAATCCCTCGAGAGGTCTATATTCTACACGGTTCCATATGCCCTCTGCAGATTCTGGTTGCTGCTCATAGATTTCTTGCATATAAGACACGTTGAATCTTAAGAAGTCTATAAATTCACAGGCAGCATCTATTTCTGCTTGATGAATGGTTTTTGACTGTGCCATCATGGTGGCAGCATTAATTTTAGCCCTGTATGGGCCGGCTAATAGCTCTGCAGCCTTTAAAAATATAGCAGCCCTTTGTTCCCATGGCATAGCAGCCCACTGAGTTCTCGCTTCAAGTGCGGTGTTTATGGCTTCTTGTACGTGTTTTTGTTCTCCCACATGGTATTGTCCAACAACGTGTTTATGGTCGTGCGGAGGTGTCATGTCTCTGGTATTTCCGGTCGTTACTTCCTTACCATTAATATACATAGGAACATCTATGGTTCCGTTGTAGTATGATTTGTATTGTGCTAGAACTGCTTCGCGTTCTGGACTGCCAGGAGCGTATGATTTAATTGGTTCATTGTAGGCAACTGGTACTTGAAAAAAGCCTTTTCCCATAGTGGTAATTTTATCTTTGAATTTATTTATCTACAAAAGTACAAATAATAAAGTGCCTGAAAAAGCCTCTACCTTACTGGTCTTTTATAGTGCTTGAATTGCTGCTCCCTATTCCAACCAAACGCTGGTGTTGGTCTCTGAATCCTTTAAAATATACCAGTATCTGGTATTGGTTTTCAGTGAAATGAAAATTTCCGTCTATGCTATAATTATCTAAGCTATGGCCGTCTTTTTTTTCTATTTCATAAGTGTTAATTTCAAAGGGTTTAGAAGAGAGTGCATAGCTGTAGTTGTAAAAACCTTGTTTAAATAAAATACGTGCCTGGTACACATTCTGCACTGCATTGTAGGTCATAAGGTATTCTGGGCTAGGGGTGTAATTGTTGAATTTTCCCATCACATATATATAAGTGTCCATATTGCCAATGCTACTTGGTTTTAGGCTAAAATTCACCCAAGTGTAATCTCCTTCTCTTTCTGTGAGTGTGCCCTGAAGTGTTTTAGGTATGAAATCTCCATTTACATCTGGAAAATAGGTGTAAGGCTTGTTGTTTCTTGGGGTGTTGGTGTACAAATAATGTTCGTATATATCTTTTAAATGAACTTCTTTAATGGCTGCAGTGGCAGCCCTCATGTCCTTGGTGTCAAAATTTAAATATTCATTACCACCCCAAAAACTGGATTGCTGGTCGTAGTCATAAACCAGCATTTGACCATTGTTATAAAGGGGTTGAATACCACTAATTTTTGTATCCCATTGGTAGTTTTTGAGTAGTACTACTTCCAATTCCTTCTCAGGATGGTTTAATCCAATATTTTGAGTGTTTAAACTGAATTCTAAAGTTTGTCTGGTGTTTAGAGAGGCTAAAGACCTACTTCTTTTTACAGCGGCTTGAACCTCAACTAAGTCTTCGTAGACTAAAAATCGCCTTGAAAATTGTAATTCATCATAGGTATTAAAGACTTGTAGCATATAATTTCCTGATAGCTTTAGGCGTAAATTTTCATTGGGTATTTCCAAGTTAAAGTGTGAATAAGGAACCAAGGTGTTGTAGCTATTTTTGTGGTCTGTAATACGCTGGTTGTCCAATCCATCTAAGTATTGTGATTTTAGTAAATCTGAAGGAGTCCATTGTGCAGTACAGTGTATGATTTTGAAAAAGTAATCTTCCTCGTTGGCTTGAAGGTCGTCGAATTGTAGGCGAATGGTTTCCCCAAGTCTAACAATAGGAAATTGGTCTTCTTGATCGCTTTTAAAAATAATTGTTCTCAGTGAAGCTGGAGGACTCACTTCTTCCAATCTTTGGGCTGTTAAAGGCAAGTAAAACCCCAAGAGCAGTACGGTGCCCAAAAATTTAAAATGTTTAAGTAAAACGGACATTTAGAGGGTATTAAATGATCTAAAGATAAACAAAAAGGGTCTTTTTAAAACCCATTAAACGAATCTCTTAAATTTATCATTAATAATTATGAAAACTTTTCTTTATGTGGTAAATTTGTGCCGAATTTTTATTAACCTAAGGTTATTGAACATATGTCTAAAGACATCCGAATTAAAAAAGGATTGGATATTAAATTGGTAGGTGCTGCAAAGGCACAAACCAATCCAACCAAGCTAAGTGCAACGTATAAGATTTCATTAGAAGATTTTCACGGTTTAACACCTAAACTAATTGTTAAAGAAGGTGGCGAGGTTAAAGCTGGAGCACCCTTGTTTTTTGATAAAAACAACGAGGCTGTTAAGGTGGTTTCTCCCGTAAGCGGTGTACTTACTTCAGTAGAGCGTGGTGCTAGAAGGAGAATTATTTCTTTAACGGTAAATCCTGGAGCAGATCAAACACCTATAGCTCATCCAGTTTTAGATCTATCTAAAGCATCTTCAGAAGAAATTAAAAGTTACTTGCTGGCGAGTGGCTTTTGGCCTTTTGTAAAGCAAAGACCATATGATGTGGTGGCAGACCCATCACAATCGCCCAAGGCTATTTTTATATCAGCCCATAACACGGCACCACTAGCAGCAGATTTAGATTATGTACTTGCAGGCCAAGAGGTTCTATTGCAAAAGGCAATAACTGCTTTAGCAGCCTTAACATCAGGTAAAGTACATGTATCCGTTTCTGGTAAAGATGCCCCAATGGCAGGTCTAATGGACTGCGAAGTGCATACCGTTTCTGGTCCGCATCCTGCTGGCTTGGTGGGTACTCAGATTAATAAAATTGATCCTATCAATAAAGGAGAGGTCGTTTGGACAGTAGCCGCTCAGGACTTATTGATCTTAGGAAATCTTTTGGAAACAGGAATTTTCAATGCTTCCAGGACTTTTGCATTAGGCGGTTCGGTGGTAGAAAATCCACAATATTTTACAGCACTTATTGGTGCAGAATTAGCGCCAATATTAAAGATTGCAGGAATTAATTCAGACAACTTTAGACTAGTAAATGGAGACGTACTTACTGGAAATATATGCAGCTCTGAAGGTCATTTAGGCTATAAAAATAATTGTGTAGTGGCACTTACAGAGGGAGATGATTATGAGTTTTTTGGTTGGAATAAGCCAGTTTTTAATAAGGTGTCTACCACCAGAGCTTTGACTTTTTCTTGGTTATTTCCTAAAAAGAAATATGACCTAGATACTAATACTAATGGAGAGCACAGAGCTTTTGTAGTGACTGGAGGTTATGAAGAAGTATTCCCTTTAGATATATATCCATTACAACTTTTAAAGGCTTGTTTGGTGAAGGATTTGGATGAGATGGAAAACTTAGGTTTATATGAGGTAGCCCCAGAAGACTTTGCCTTAACAGAATTTGTCTGTATTTCGAAACAACCGCACCAGCAGATTATAAGAGAAGGATTAGACTTTTTACAAAAAGAAATAGGTTAATATGAGCTTTAAGAACAAATTACACGAAATTAAAGAGCAATTAAAAGGAAAGAAGATTGCTCCTGCTTTTAATGCATTGCATACTTTCTTGTACACTCCTAATGAAACCACTCATTCTGGTGCTCATGTTAGAGCAGCAGATGATTTAAAGAGAACCATGAATACGGTCATTACAGCCCTTATTCCTGTGTTGCTTTTTGGTATGTTCAATGCAGGTTACCAACATTATTCAGCGATTGATGCAGCCAATGGAACCCCAAGAACCCTAGATATTTTAGGAAACTTTCTCACGTTTGACAATTTCTGGATGGGTGCCTTAACGATTCTTCCTTTGGTGGTGGTATCTTATGGTGTGGGTCTAGCAGTAGAATTCGTTTTCGCTGTGATTAAAGGTCATGAAGTAGAAGAAGGGTATTTGGTTACAGGAATGTTAGTGCCTCTTATTGTGCCAGTAGATACTCCTTTATGGATGTTAGCTGTGGCAGTGGTATTTGGCGTTGTGATTGGAAAAGAGGTCTTTGGAGGAACAGGAATGAATATTTTAAACCCAGCCTTAACAATTAGGGCCTTCTTGTTCTTTGCCTATCCTACTTGGATGAGTGGAGACAAAGTTTGGGTACACCAAGCCGTAGAGAGAGCTGGAACCCCAGATGCCATTTCAGGGGAGACCATCCTAGGCTATTTAGCGCAGGGGAGGGGATCTGAATACACCTATTCAATCTCAGATATGTTCTTTGGATTTATACCAGGTTCAGTTGGTGAAACCTCTACTTTCCTGATATTATTGGGGGGCTTATTTTTAGTGTTCACTAAGATTGCCAGTTGGAGAATTATGCTCAGTGCTATATTGGGTGCATTGACAATGGGATTAATCTTTAATGGTGTAGTAGACGCTGGATGGATCACAGAAAGCAGTAAATTTTATGGACTTATGAGTTTTGCTTTCTGGCAACATTTAATTGTAGGAGGTTTAGCCTTTGGTATTGTTTATATGGCTACAGATCCTGTAACGGGTTCTCAAACCAATAAAGGAAAATGGTACTATGGATTCTTTATAGGGTTTATCTCTGTGCTCATTAGGGTGTTTAATCCAGCTTATCCTGAAGGGGTGTTCTTAGCCATTCTATTGATGAATGTATTTGCACCTACGATTGACCATTACGTAGTTCAAGGAAATATTAAAAAACGTTTAAAGCGCGCTAAAAATAGTGCTGCTAAAACCTTAAATGTAGAAACAGTTTAGTCATGGCTATAAACACAGAGAAAAATACATACACGATTGCTTTTGCTGCTGTGATGGTAGTAATTGTAGGGGCATTATTAGCCTTTATGGCATCGGCGTTAAGCGCCAAAATTAGTGAGAATGAGCGTTTAGAAAAACAGCAAAACATTCTTTATGCGATGGGTGTCAATGAGAATGAAGGTGCTGGATCTGTCTCTTTTATTGGTACAGATAAAGTGGCAGAGGCTTTTAATACTTACATTAAAGAGCAAATCATTCTTGAGGGAGATAAAATCACCAAAGATCCCAATGCTTACTTAATAGATCTTAAAAAAGAAGAAACCAATGCAAAGGCAGGTAAAACAAGAAAGTTACCTGTTTTTATTGGCGAAAAAGACAATAAAGAGTTTTATATTATTCCTATGAGGGGTAAAGGGCTTTGGGACGCTATCTGGGGCTTTGTAGCGTTAGACAAGAATATGATTGTTCAAGGGGTTTACTTTGACCATAAAGGAGAAACTCCTGGATTGGGTGCTAATATTAAGCAGCGTTACTTTATGGATGACTTTATTGGAGAGTCTATCATAAATAATGGAAACTATGTTGGCATTAAAGTTGCCAAAGGTAATAACGATCCCACAAATGAAACTAAAGACGACAACGAGGTAGACGCTCTTGCTGGAGCAACTATTACGGGTGATGGTGTTTCTGCCATGATCAAACAAAGTATTTCGCTTTACAAACCTTTTTTACAAACCATAGCATCTAATTAATACAACATGGGAATTCTTTCAAAAAAAGACGCCGCTTTAATTTTAGATCCACTAGCAGACAATAACCCAATCACTATTCAGGTTCTTGGAATTTGCTCTGCTTTAGCTATCACCGCAGAATTAGAAGCGTCCATCGTAATGGCCGTATCGGTGCTGTTTGTGATGGGAATGGGGAACGTAGTGATATCATTAATGAGAAACATTATTCCATCTAAAATCAGAATTATTGTTCAATTGGTCGTAGTAGCTACCCTTGTAATTGTGGTAGATCAAGTACTAAAGGCTTTTGCTTATGAGTTGAGTAAAACGCTTTCTGTATTCGTTGGACTTATTATTACAAACTGTATTATTATGGGACGTTTTGAAGCATTCGCTTTGGCAAACGGTCCCAAAAGATCCTTTTTAGACGGTATAGGAAACGCTGCGGGTTACGGATTTATCCTTATAGTCATTGGATTTTTCAGAGAGCTTTTGGGTTCAGGAACTCTATTGGGAATAAAAGTATTGGGAGATCCTATTGAAAAAACAGGATTATACGCATTTGGATATGAGAACAACGGTTTTATGTTATTATCTCCAATGGCCCTCATCGTTGTAGGACTTATTATTTGGGTACAACGTTCAAGAAACCCTGCATTAATCGAAGAAAACTAACAAATACACAGACTAAATCATGTTAGAACACATAGAATTATTTTTTAAGTCCATCTTTATAGACAATATGGTATTTGCCACATTCCTCGGAATGTGTTCTTACCTAGCGGTTTCCAAAAAAGTGACTACAGCAGTAGGACTTGGTGCAGCCGTAATATTTGTATTAGCAGTAACGGTTCCTTTGAACTGGATATTGGATCAGTACCTATTAAGAGACGGTGCATTGGCCTGGTTAGGTCCTGAATACGCGGATTATAATTTGAGCTTTTTATCTTTTATATTATTTATCGCAACCATAGCTACTATGGTTCAATTGGTAGAGATAGTAGTAGAAAAATTCAGTCCATCTCTTTACAACTCTTTGGGGATTTTCTTGCCCCTAATTGCGGTAAACTGTGCCATTTTAGGAGGCTCTTTATTTATGCAGTCCAGAGACATTCAAACTCTTGGATTGGCCTTTAACTACGGTTTGTCATCTGGAATTGGATGGTTTTTAGCCATCTTAGCCATTGCTGCCATTAGAGAGAAAATCAGGTATTCAAACGTACCTGCTCCATTGAGAGGTCTTGGAATCACATTTATTATCACGGGTCTTATGGCCATTGGTTTTATGAGTTTTGGAGGAATGCTCACTGGAGGAGATGAAGCTGCCCCACAAGAAGAAGTGGTTGCTGTAGCGCCTACTCAAGATATGTCTGGCCTTACGATCGATGCCGCTCAGCAAGACACTACCCAAAAAGAAAATGAAACAGTTCAGGAAGACAGCCCTGCTTCTGATAACCAAATAAACGAATAAGCATGATATTAGCGACTTCTACCATAGGAACCATTACCATTACTGTAATTGCTTTTTTAGTACTCTTATTGCTTTTGGTTAGTGTATTGTTGTTTACCAAAGAAAAATTATCTCCCTCCGGTCCAGTGACGATCACTATTAATGGGGAAAAGAAGATTGAAGTGGCCTCAGGGGGTACTTTATTATCTACATTAGGTAACCAGAAAGTATTCTTACCATCTGCTTGTGGAGGTGGAGGTACTTGTATTCAATGTGAATGTCATGTGAATTCTGGAGGAGGAGAAGCCCTTCCTACTGAGACACCTCATTTCTCCAAAAGAGAACTCAATGCAGGAGCTCGTTTGGCTTGCCAAGTGAAGGTAAAACAAGATATGGATATTACTATTCCAGAAGAAGTTTTTGGGATTAAAAAATGGCCAGGTAAAGTAGTTAGAAACTACAATGTGGCCTCTTTTATCAAAGAATTTGTGGTAGAGATCCCAGAAGACATGAACTACAAAGCTGGAGGCTATATTCAGATTGAAATTCCTGCTTGTGAGATAAAATATGCAGATATAGACATCACGGCACACCCAGAAGAACACGAGACTCCAGATAAATTCCAAGCCGAGTGGGATAAGTTTAACTTATGGCCACTAGTCATGAAAAACCCCGAGTTAGTAGAAAGAGCTTACTCAATGGCTTCATTCCCTGCAGAGGGAAGAGAGATTATGTTGAATGTTCGTATAGCTACCCCGCCATGGGATAGGGCTAAAAACGGATGGATGGACGTAAATCCTGGAGTAGCATCATCTTATATTTTTAGTTTAAAGCCAGGAGATGACGTGGTAATTTCAGGTCCTTATGGTGAATTCTTTATTAATGAATCAGATTCTGAGATGCTTTATGTAGGTGGTGGAGCTGGAATGGCGCCTATGCGTTCCCACTTATACCACTTATTCAAAACATTAAAGACTAATAGAAAAGTGACTTACTGGTATGGTGGGCGTTCTAAGAGAGAATTATTCTACATAGATCACTTTAAGAAATTAGAGGCAGAATTCCCAAACTTTAAATTTTATATGGCACTTTCAGAGCCTATGCCAGAAGACAATTGGAAAGTAAAAGAAGATGTAGATGCTCAAGGAGACGGTTTTGTTGGTTTTATTCACAATTGCGTGATTGATCAATACTTAAGTAAACACGAATCTCCAGAAGATATTGAATTGTACTTCTGTGGACCCCCACTCATGAACCAAGCGGTTCAGAAAATGGGAGAAGACTTTGGTATCCCAGACGAGCATATTCGCTTTGATGATTTTGGAGGGTAAACCTCTTAAAAAGCCGATACTCGTATCGGCTTTTTTTATATCCTAAACACTCCTATATGACTCCATTAACTCCACAAGAACTCCACAACTTAGCCATGAATATCGTGGGTAAGTCACTTGAAGAAGATGGCTATGAATTCATGGCTGTTAATAGTGAATTGAAGAAACATCCTCAATTTGTGTGTTTGAAAGACAAAACACTTCATTTTATTTTGGTTCGTGCGGTGGTGTATCCAGACAATCCTCATGAAATGGATGCAGAGATCGCTACTAAAATGAAACGGCATGCAGACAAATTTGAAGCTAACACTTATTATGCAGGGGTAGGATTACACAATATAGAAGATCCTAGCTTACCTTTGTATTTAAACGCCCCTTATACGGTTACCTATGCGGGCCTAATTCCAGTATCTGATGAGAAATAGCAGTGTGTTAGTAGGATTTTTTTTATTATTTGCTGCTTGTAACAGCGGTCCAAAAACCCCTGAAAAGCAAATATTACGTGGTGACGCATTAGGGACTACTTACGGTATAAGTTATATCAGTAAAACCCCCTTACTCACTAGTGCTGCTATGGACTCATTGATAAAAGTAGTGAACCAGTCGATGTCTACTTATTGGCCAGATTCAGACATTTCTAAAATAAATCGTGGAGACACTTCAGTGGTGGTAGAGCCAATGTTTAGACAGGTGTTTGATCTATCTGAGTTGGTTTATAAATCTAGTGGTGGGTATTTTGACCCTACTGTAGGTCCGTTGGTGAACGCTTGGGGTTTTGGTCCAGAGAAGGCTTTGGAAATGACTCCCAACCGTGTAGACAGCCTCATGACGTATGTGGGGTTTTCTAAGGTATCCTTGTTGCCCTCAGGAAAAATCAATAAAAGTGATCCAGCGATCTATTTTGACTTCAATGCTATTGCCAAAGGCTATACCTTAGATAGAATAGCCTTAATCTTAGACCGTTTGGGTGTGACTGATTATCTCATTGAACTGGGGGGCGAGCTAGTAGCTAAAGGCCGTAATACGCTCAAAGAAAAGCAATGGCTTGTGGGTATAGACCATCCTAAAAATGAAGATAGAAATAATCCTATTGTATTGGTTCAGTTAAAAGATAGGGCGCTGGCCTCTTCCGGTAATTATAGAAAATTTAGGGTAGATCCTGAAACGGGAGAAAAATTCGTACATACTATTAACCCATTGACAGGCTATTCAGAGAATAGTGCTACACTTGCCGCTAGTGTATTGGCACCTAATTGTGCTTTAGCAGATGGCTATGCCACAGCATTTATGGCTATGGGTTATGAAAAGGCTATTGCCCTTGCGGCAACTCTTGAGAATATTGAAGTCTATTTAGTCTATGTAAATACAGAGGGAGCTCTCGATCAATATATGAGTGATGGATTTAAACAAGTGGTTTACGAACAAGCGGAATAAGCTCTCCTGCTGCCAGACCGTATTGGGCTACTTTCTCTGGACCCAATACCTTAGTATAGTCTATTGACTCGAACTCAAACCCAGCTGCAGTTAAAAAGTCTCCATAGTCTTTCCCATAGACCCTTACATGGTCATATTGACCAAAAATAGCTGCCCTTTCTTTGGGGTCTTTAATGCTATTGTCTTCAAAGGTGGTGTCTCTTTTAAGATCCTGTGGAACTTGAAAGATTCCCCAACCACCAGGCTTCATAACCCTATAGAGTTCTGAAAGTGCTTTTTGGTGGTCTTCTATATGTTCTAAAACATGGTTACACAGTACCACATTAAATTCACCATCCTTGAAAGGTAAGTTACAAATGTCTGCTTTCACCATAGCAAGGGGAGAGTAGAGGTCTGCAGTAGTGTACTTGAGGTGTTTTAGCTTTTTAAAACGCATGAAGAACGCTTGCTCAGGTGCCATATGTAAAACGGACTGAGCAATGGTGAATAAATTGGTTTCTGCTTTTAAAAAGAGCCACAGTAACCTGTGTCTTTCCAGGGACAAAGTCCCTGGGGCTAAAACCCCTGGTCTGGAGACACTATAGCCATAAGGTAGAAAGCGTTTATAAGATTTTCCATCGATAGGGTCAGTGATGTTTTTTCCACGAAGATAGAACGCCAAAAAGGGTCTTGCCCAATAACTGGCTTTTATTAAAAAAGGCCTTGGGAATTTATTGAGAATCCAGGTAAAAAGTGTCCCACTCATCTTGGTGCTTTATTAAGCTTATTTCTAATTAAAGTTTTCGAATTAATTCTAGCTTTCTACTTTGAGTACGGCCGCCACAATTATCTATGCAAACTTGATCGGTTGTTTTTTTAATGAATTATGTAGCGGCTCTAATTTGCAGCTCTAAAAGGTGCTTCTTCGTCAGATGTAATACCCAAAGCTTCATAAACATAATCAAAGGTAGAAAGCAACTCAGGTTTCCCATTGACAAGGGCTACATTGTGTTCGAAATGTGCGGAGGGTTTTCCATCTGCCGTTAAGATGGTCCAGCCATCTTTGAGTTGGTTAATTCTATGAGTACCCATATTAGTCATGGGTTCAATAGCGACAACCATACCTTCTATGAATTTTTTTCCCCTGCCCCTTCTTCCGTAGTTGGGCATTTCTGGATCCTCATGCATACTGGTTCCAAGTCCGTGTCCTACCAATTCACGGACTACACCGTAGCCGTGTTTCTCTGTGAATTCTTGTATGGCAAAACCTACGTCTCCAACGCGGTTACCCGCCTTAAATGCTTCAATCCCTTTGTATAAAGAAGCTTTAGTCACCTCCAATAATTTTTTAATTTCAGGAGAAACACTGCCTACTTCAAAAGTATAGGCGTGGTCTCCGTAAAAACCATTTTTTAAAGCACCACAGTCAATGGAAATAATATCTCCTTCTTCTAAAGGTTTATTGTTTGGAATACCATGCACTACTTGTGCATTAGGGCTCATACAAAGCGTGTTTGGAAAGTCGTATAATCCTAAAAAGCCAGGAATTGCCCCGTGGTCTCTGATGAAAGTTTCAGCCAAAGCATCTAAGGTCAAAGTACTCACTCCAGGTTTAACCTCTTTGGCTAACATACCCAATGTTTTAGAAACAATGAGGGCACTCTCTCTCATGAGTTCAATTTCTTCTGCTGTTTTTATTTTGATCATTCTTCCTGTTTTAAACGATGGTTATAAAAGACTTTTTCCTGTCATAACTGCCGGTTGTGGAATACCCATTAACGCCAATATGGTGGGTGCAATGTCTCCTAACACACCATTAGATACTTTTTTAATGTCTTGATCTACCAATATGAATGGCACTGGATTGGTAGTGTGTGCAGTGTTTGGCGATCCATCTGGATTTCTCATAGTATCACAGTTTCCATGATCTGCAATAACCAGAACAGAATAGTCTTGTTTTTTGGCTGCTTCAATCACAGTTTGCGCACAGCTGTCTACTACTTCACATGCTTTTATGGCCGCTTGCATATCTCCAGTGTGCCCAACCATATCTGGATTGGCAAAATTTAAACAAATAAAATCTGTACTAGCCTTTTCTAATTCAGGAACAATGGTATCTCTAATATCGTAGGCACTCATCTCTGGTTGTAAGTCATAAGTAGCTACTTTAGGAGATGGGCATAGTAACCTCGTTTCTCCTTCGAAAGGGGTCTCTCTCCCGCCGTTGAAGAAGAAAGTGACGTGAGGATATTTTTCAGTCTCTGCAATCCTAATTTGCTTCTTAGCTGCATTAGCGACTACCTCGCCCAAAGTTTCTACAATATTATCTTTGTCAAAAATGACATGAACACCTTTAAAAGAAGCGTCGTAATTGGTCATAGTAACATAGTATAAATCTAGTGCATTCATGTTTTGCTCATGAAAGTCTTGTTGGTTTAAGGCCTGGGTAAGTTCTCTACCCCTATCTGTCCTAAAATTAAAGAACAAGACAACGTCACCCTCTTTTATGGCGCTGTTTGGTCCTTCATTTTCATTGATAATTGGCGCTAAGAATTCATCAGTAACTTCTGCTGCATAACTCGATTCTATGGCAGCCACCATATCAGTTGTTTTTGAGCCAGTCCTGTGAACCAGTAAATCATATGCTTTTTTAACACGTTCCCATCTATTATCTCTGTCCATAGCGTAATACCTACCTATTAAACTCGCAAGTTTGGTTGGAGTATCTTTGCAAAAATCTATAAGCGCTTTGGTGTAAGCGCTACCACTTTTAGGATCTACATCTCTACCATCTGTAAAGGCATGTACATAACTCTCCTGAACACCCGCCTCTTTTGCCGCTAAAATAAGACCGCGTAAATGACTGGTATGACTGTGAACGCCTCCATCAGATAGTAAACCCAAAAAATGAATGGGCTTATTGTTTTCTGTGGCATATGCAAAGGCTTCTTTGATCGCTTTTTGGTCTTTGAGTGTGTTTTCTTTAATGGCTAAGTTAATTTTAGCTAAATCCTGATAAACAATTCTTCCAGCACCTAAGTTCATATGTCCTACTTCCGAATTTCCCATTTGACCTTCAGGTAATCCTACATGCATTCCATCTGTTCTGAGGTTTGCATTTGGATAGTCTTTATACAATTGGTCTATATAGGGCGTATTGGCCTGATCTATGGCAGAGATACTAGGGTCTGGAGATTTTCCCCAACCATCTAGAATCATTAAAAGCGTCTTCTTATTCATCTTATTTCGTTTAAAGTGTAAAATTAACCACTAATACATAATAGGGCAGCCTATTTATCAATTTTTTTATTCATTTTAAAATGAGTTCCCACCCCTTGAATTTCAAAAGCATCTCCATGAATTAAATAACCTAATTTTTCATAAAAACCAACAGCTTTTATTCTTGCATTCATCCAAATGCCATGATAACCAATCTTTTTTAGTTTTTGCTCACCATAACTCAGTAAAGCAGCACCAATTCCTTTTTTGTGGTGTGCTTTTAATACAGCCATGCCTCTGAGTTGCATTTCATAAAGTTGGCTAGTGGAGCTATTTATTTGCGTTACTGTGGAAGGATTGTTTTCAGTGGGGAAACAAGTGGGTTGATTCATAAAACTGGCTACTCCAACCAATTCTAAACCTAAGTATGCCCCTATATGAAGGGTGTTTTCAAGAAGATCTCCCTCAAATGCACAACTTTCAATGGGTTTCCCCTCTCTGAGTTCAGGATGCCTCACTGGATAGGTTTGCGCGGCGTTTATGACCTTAATTTCTAATCTCATCTACTGTTTAATTAAATATATATAGCCTTGTTCTATTTGCTTAGGTGCCTTTAAATGTACTATATAAAAATAAGTGCCTGTATAGTATGTGTCGTTTTTAATACGATCTTTCAATGATTTTGGATCCATTGATTTTAATTTAAACAGCATTATACCATAGCGGTCATACAACTGAAAATTAACCAGCCTATTTTTTGGGTATTGGGATAGATTGAGTTCACTGTTAATTGGGTCATCATTTAAAGTAAGGATGAAATTACCCAAAGCCTTGTATTTTACATTGTATAAATGGCAATCGCATAGTACCCATTTAGAAAAATTATTTCCTTTAAAAGGAAGTGTTTTTAATTTGAGGTTAAATGATTTGGTGGTGTGATGTTATTCCAACGCTTTTTTGTCTATTTGATACACTTCTGTAGGCTCTTGGTTTTTTTGAAATAATCGAGCTGTATGGGGACCTCTTAGGAATATATCCTGATGAATCACCTCTAAATAACTCCCTTCCCGAAGTCCAATGACGTCGGTGTCGTGATAGGTATGGAATTCCTTTATCCTAGTTTCTCTACTCTCTCCATTGTGTTTTAAGTGTGGTATTGGATCTAGATAATGTGCGTTAATATTATAAGGGATGAGACCAATAGTTCTAAAATCTTTTGGCATAGTAATGGGCATATCATTAGTGGTGTGCATGCTTTGTCCAATGATGTTACTTCCAGCACTACAACCTAGATAAGGTATACCTCCTATGAGTGCATTTTTTAAAGCAGGAATAATGCCTAAGTCGTGTAAGGCTTTTACCAAAACAAAGGTATTTCCTCCTCCAGTAAAAATTGCTTCTGCCTTGGAGATCCCTTCAATAGGGTCTTTGTATTCGTGAAGCCCTTTTACTTTTTTTCCTATTTTCGAAAACGCTTGAGTCACATGTCTGGTGTAATGGTCGTGACTAATTCCATTTGGTCTAGCGTATGGAATAAAAGTGATGGTAGTGACATTTTTAAAAAGAGTTTCAAGCTCAGGAAGTAAATAAGCCAAATACTTTTCATCGGGTAATGTGCTGGTACTGGCTAGTATAAGATTTTTCACGACTATTTTTTTTTGCAAATTAACAAAAGTTTGGCCAGCCTATTTTTTTATTTCTAACTAAGATTGGTTTTCTTTATAGTACAATAGCTATTAATCCATGCCTGTGGCGTGAAATATTTTGATGTATGATACTAAAAAAGGCTTATTTGTTGTTCTCTTTTTTTCTTTTAATCTCCATGAGTCTCTGGTCTCAAGGCAGGGTACCACTTAAGGGTAAGGTAATGTATAGGGGGAGTAATGTGGTCAATGAAAACGTGCTGAATACCACTGCTGGTTTAGCAACTATTACAGACCAGGAGGGTTCTTTTGAAATAGAAGTAGCTGTTGGGGATGAATTGGTATTTACAGCTGTTAATTATAAAATCACTGCGGTATTGATCACTGCAGAAATTTTGGAAAACAGACGACTGGTAGTTGCTGTTGAAGAGAAAGTAACTGCTTTAGATGAGGTTGTAGTAGGTCCAGAGAATACGGAGAAATTTTTGGTCTTGAAGAATGAAAAGTTCAAGGGCTATGATTATGAAATAGACCGCAGTTCTGAAGTAGATAATATTGCAGAAGCTGGTGCTGTTAAGGGCATGCAAAATGGTTTAAATTTTGTCAATATTTTTAAATTGTTGTTTCAGTCTAAAGATGCTAATAATCCTACTGCTGCACCCGTTTTAAAAATGTCAGAAGCATTAAGGGTAATTTATGAAGACCGTTTTTTTATAGAAGATCTCAAGCTATCTCCAGAACAAATAGAACCATTTCTTTACTATTTAGATAGCAAGGTTAGCCCACAGAATTTGCTTAAGAAAAAAAATGAGTTTCAACTGATTGATTTTTTAGTTAATCAGAGTAGGGATTTCATTAACAGCTCCAAAGAGTAGTGCTATGAGTATAGCGTTGGATTCATATTATTGCAAAAGAGTTTCTTGAGGTATCACGGGCTAACATACACGCATTTTTGTTGTTTTTTAATCCTTTTTTTGTCTGCCACTTTGGTGCATGGACAATCTTTTTTCTATCCTGATAATTTTAAAGCAAGGGTGGTTTCTACAGCAGAAGATATTGGTGGTATTTCTATACAAAATACTACAAGGGGCTACGCAACCATTACGGACGACGAAGGTTTTTTTGAGATTAGAGCCTTAGCTAAAGATAGTTTATTACTTTCTGGAGTCTCCTTTGAAAAAAAGATTTTTGTGGTCACCAAAGCTCATTTGGAACAACAGTTGGTTTACATTCCTTTGGAAGAAAAGATTACAGAGCTTCAAGAAATAGTCCTAATGCCTTATAATTTAAGTGGTGATTTATCTAGGGATGCAAATTCTTTAGGGCCACAAAAAGTAGTTACCGCCAGTACTCTCGGTTTGCCAAATGCATATGTAAAGCCACTTATGCAAAGCGAGCGACTACTCAGAGAGGCAGCTATGCCTAAATTTAATGTGAGTATGTTACTTTCATTGCCATTTAATCCTATTATCAATGAAATTACAGGCCGAACTAAAATGCTAAAAAAGCGTGTAGCCAGAGACAAGCGTTATATACTTTCAGAGCAAATGAGAACTTTTTTTCCAGATAGTTTATATGTCAATAAACTCGGTGTTAAGGAAGATAAGCTTTCGGATTTTTTCTATTATTGTGAAATAGATGAACAATTTTTGTCCTTGGCTAAATCACAAGACTTGCTTCGGATCTGGGAGTTCTTGAAAGAAAAAAGTGAGGCCTATATAAAGAATAATAAAATGCTGTTGGAAGACTAAGTACAAGCCGTTCTGTTTAATAGGTATAAAAAAGTATATATGAGATGTAGATATGTTAAATTTATAATTTTAGGGTGTTTTTTTCTATGCCTTTTATCGTGGTCTGGAACACATAAATTTTACTTGAGCGTTACTCAAGTAAATTACAGTGAAAAGGAGCATAGCCTTCAAATGACATCGCGGCTTTTTATAGATGACTTAAACAGTTTAATTTTAGAGCGTTATAGTATTGATGCTCATTTTGAGACAAAGGATCAGCACCCTCTGGCGATGCAATATTTGGAAGTGTATTTTCAAAAAAAATTTAAGCTAATCATTAATGGCAAAGCATTGGAATATCAAATTTTAGGTCAAAAAAGAGATACAGATGTGGTGGTTTTTTTTATTGAAGCTAAAGACGTTTATCTCAATGATATTTATGAATTAGAGGTGTATAATGCCCTACTGACGGACCTGTTTGACGAGCAGCAAAATGTGGTACATTTAAAGATAAATAATCAAAAAAAGAGTTTCTTACTCATGAAAGACAAACCTTCTGGTCTATTAAAATTGGATTAAATAAATAATTAATAGAATTTAAATCCGTAATTTCAACCCGCTAAAATTAAAACCATAAACTAACAAATACACATCATGAAAAAAATCACTTATGTGTTCAGATCTTTTTTAATGTTTTTTGCTGTTGTTGCTTTTGCACAAGCGCAAGAAACAGAAGCTGTCAAAGAAGGAGGACACACCAATCAGAGTAAATTTAGACAACTCTATCAAGAATTTTCTACGCCAAATTCATACAGATCTGCTTCAGGAGCGCCTGGTCCTAATTATTATCAGCAACAAGCAGATTATAAAATGGATATTACCTTGGACGACAAGAATGCAAAAATCTATGGAGAAGAGACCATTACTTATACCAATAATTCTCCAGATGTTTTAGAGTTTTTATGGGTTCAATTGGATCAGAATGTAAGGACCAAAGATACCAAGTCTGCCTTAAGAAATGGGGGAGGAGTGCCATTAGCAGCCCCTACTTCTTCTTTCGTGTCTTCTTATATGAAAGAATCATTTGACGGTGGTTTTAACATTGAATTTGTTAAAGATGCCAATGGTAGACCATTGCCATATACGATTAATCAGACTATGATGCGTGTAGATTTACCCACGCCATTAGCGTCCAATTCACAAGTGTCTTTTTCTATTAAATGGTGGTACAATATTCCAGACCATACTACAGATAGAGCACGTTCTGGCTATGAGTATTTTCCTAAAGACGGCAATAGGGCATATGTGATTGCTCAGTTCTTTCCTAGAATGGCTGTTTACAGTGACGTAGAAGGATGGCAAAACCATCAATTCTGGGGAAGTGGAGAATTTGCCCTTCCGTTTGGAGATTATGAAGTGAATATTACTGTTCCTGCAGACCATATATTAGATGGAACTGGAGAGCTTCAAAACATGAAAGAAGTGTTCTCTAAGGAAATGATTAAGCGTTACAACCAGGCTAAAAAATCTTATGACGCCCCCGTTGTGATTGTTACCCAAGAAGAAGCTGAGGCGGCTGAAAAGGGTTTCTCTGACAAAACAAAGACATGGAAGCTCAAAGCAGAAAACGTTAGAGATTTTGGTTTTGCCACATCTAGAAAATTCATTTGGGATATGCAAGCCGTTAAATTAGGTAACAGAGATGTTATGGCGGTTTCTATGTATCCTAAAGAAGGAAACCCACTTTGGGAAGAATACTCTACTAAAGCAGTAGCTCATACTTTAAAATCCTACTCTTCTCATACGTTTGATTATCCTTATCCAAAGGCTATTTCTGTTCACGCTAAGAACCAAGGGATGGAGTATCCTATGATTTGTTGGAATTACGGAAGACCAAACGAAGACGGAACTTATTCCGACGGAGTTAAATACGGAATGATCTCTGTAATTATTCATGAGGTTGGCCATAACTTCTTCCCTATGATTGTAAATTCAGACGAGCGTCAGTGGGGTTGGATGGATGAAGGTCTAGATACTTTTATGCAATACATGGCAGAACAAGAATTTGGAGAAGCATTTCCAGAAGCCATTTCCCCATTAGATGCATATCCTTCTAGAAGAGGTGCTCCAGCAAAAATAGTTCCTTATATGGCAGGGGACCAAAGCTTTATTGCGCCTATTATGTCTAATCCAGAAAATGTGTATCAGTTAGGCCCAAATGCCTATGGTAAACCAGCTACAGCGTTAAACATTTTAAGAGAGACTGTAATGGGTAGGGAATTATTTGATCACGCTTTCAAGACATATGCCAATAGATGGAAGTTCAAACACCCAACGCCTGAAGATTTCTTCAGAACTATGGAAGACGCTTCTGCTGTAGATTTAGACTACTTTTGGAGGGGATGGTTTTACACCACAGACTTTGTAGACATAGGGGTAAAAGGGGTAAAGAAATATTATGTTAGCAATGAGCCAACCAAACAAATGAAAGAGTATATGGCTGCTAGAAATATTACAGAGGCAGATTTACCACCATTGGTTTATTTAGCGGCAGAAGACAGCGAAGATTACAACCCTGAGTTAAAAGGGAAGAAACCTTCTGAGTCCTCTCAAACGCTTAATGCTTTTATGATGGATAATATGACTGAAAGCGAAAGAGCAGTATTAAAAGAACCTAAGTATTTTTATGAAGTAACTTTTAACAAGCCAGGAGGGATACCAATGCCACTTATCGTAGAATATACCTATGCAGACGGGACTAAAAAATCAATTACTTATCCTGCAGAAATTTGGAGAAAAAATGATGTAGAAGTAAAAACGGTGCTTTCTACAGAAAAAGAAATTGTGGGTATTGTTGTAGATCCAAAAGCAGAAACTGCAGATATAGATACCACCAACAATTCATGGCCTAAAGCAGAAACTCGCTCTGAGTTTGATTCTTTCAAAGCCGGAATTAAAGACTAAAGAAAAAATAAAACCCATCTGGGTATAAATTTTAAAGCCCCACCAATTTGGTGGGGCTTTTTTTATTTCGCTTTCAAACTTCTCCTTATATTTGTTTTATGAACGCGTTGTATTTTCTATTCATAAGTGGTGGTGAAATTTTTTTCATCATGTTTATTGTTGTCATGGTTTTTGGTGCAGATAAAATACCGGAAATTGCCAGAGGCCTCGGTAAGGGTATGCGTCAACTTAAAGACGCAACGGACGACATTAAACAAGAAATTTACAAGACTGCAGATAAGCAAGGAATAGATACTAGTTTTGCTAAAGACATTAAGCAAGAGATTGACAAAGTCAAAGAACAAGTGAGTGATGTGACTGGAAGTATAAAAAGGAACTAAATGTACCAGCAGCTCATAGATTTGGATCGTGATCTGTTTGTATTTCTCAACAATGCTGGCAATACATCTTGGGATCCTTTTTTTCTCACTATTACTTTGAGTAGTCTTTGGATTCCACTTTTTAGCTATTTTATTTTTTTGACTTTTATATCATTTAAAAAAAATAGATTTTATAATACTATTTGGACTGCTTTTCTGATGATTTTGACCGTCGCATTAGTAGGTTTTTTTGTAAAATATACAGTTGCAAGACCAAGACCCCATCAATTATTGGATATGGCCCATGATATTAGAGCGCTAAAACCCATTAGCGGTTATAGTTTCTTTTCTGGGCATGCGGCGAGTTCTTTTGCTATAGTTACCTTTCTATGCCTGCTACTGAGAAAAATAAAACCATGGGTATATGTGTTTTATATATGGGCATTGTTGTATAGTTACAGCAGAATTTATATTGGAGTGCATTATCCATTAGATAGTATTACAGGGGCCTTGATTGGTAGTGGTTTTGCTTACCTGTTTTACAGTTGGCTAGTTATTTCAAAACGATCCTTTTTTAACCCTTTTAAATGACCCTACTCATTGTTAGTCCATCTCTGATGGGTAGTAAAGAGGTTTGAACACGAGGGTCTTCTGCTAGTTTTTTGTTGTAGTCTAAAAGCACTTTGGTGGTTTTATCTTTGGGGTCTAATGGTTCTACTACTTTTCCGGTCCAAAGTACATTATCAGAGAGAATAACAGTCCCAGATTTAGATTTTTTAATCACTGCTTCAAAATAAGCGTCGTATTGTTTTTTCTCTGCATCTATAAACACCAAGTCAAAAGGACCCTCTAATGTTGGAATAATATCTAATGCGTCTCCCATATAGGTTTTAATCTGAGAGGAATAATCACTTTTGTCAAAGTACTTTTTTTGGATCGTAGCTAATTCTGGATTTACTTCAATGGTTTCAAGGGTGCCACTCTCTATAAGTCCTTCTGCTAAGCAGAGGGCCGAATAGCCTGTATAGGTGCCAATTTCAAGTATTCTTTTTGGTGCTATGATCTTAGATAATAGGCTTAAAAATCTTCCCTGAAAATGCCCGGTTATCATTCTAGGCTGTATCACTTTTAAATGGGTTTCTCTACTGAGCTCCTGAAGCAATATTGGCTCTACGTCTGAATGTTGCTCAATATATGTCTCTAAAGTATCTGATAAAAAGTGCATGAATAATTATTACAAAGTTTCTACAAAAATACACCTTTTTAGAAGCGAGACTAATTCCTTTTTATTCCCCTATAAATTGTATTTTAGGTCTTTAATAATTTTGCTATGAATTTTTCAAATCAATTGGATTTTGCCTTAGAATTAGACGCAACAGATCCGCTTAAATCTTATAGGGACTTGTTTCACATTCCAACACAACATGGAGCTGAGGTGGCCTATTTCACGGGTAACTCACTGGGTCTTCAGCCCAAGTCTGCCCGAGCTTATGTAGAAAGGGTCATGAAAGATTGGGAGACTATGGCGGTAGAAGGGCATTTTTATTCCAAGGAACCTTGGTGGGAGTATCATGAAAAATTAGCTGCTCCATTAGCCTCATTGGTAGGCGCCAAAATACCTGAGGTTTCAGTGATGAATACTTTAACGGTAAATCTTCATTTTTTAATGGTGTCTTTTTATAGACCAAGTCCAAAGCGTTTTAAGATATTGTGTGAAGAAAAAGCTTTTCCTTCAGACCAATATATGCTTCAAAGCCAGGTAAAGTTTCACGGTTATGATCCAGAGACTGCAATAGTTACCGTGAAGAAACGCCCTGGAGAAAATGCTTGGAGGGAAGAAGATTTATTAGAAGCTATTGAGAATCATGGAGATACATTGGCCTTAGTGCTCATGGGTGGGGTGAATTATTATAATGGTCAGGTTTTTCCCATGGAAAGTATTACTGCAAAAGCAAAAGAACAGGGTGCGTTTGTAGGTTGGGATTTAGCCCATGCAGTTGGTAATGTCCCTTTACAGCTTCATGATTGGGGGGTAGATTTTGCCAGCTGGTGTAGTTATAAGTATTTAAATTCAGGCCCAGGAAATGCAGCTGCTATTTATATCAATGAGCAGTATCTGAACAAAACTGACCTTCCTAGATTTGAAGGTTGGTGGGGTACCGAGAAAGGACTTCGTTTTAAAATGGAACCTAATTTCACTCCTATGGACAACGCAGACGCATGGCAAGTAAGTAATGCCCCTATTTTGGCTATGGCCCCTTTTTTAGCTTCATTAGATATTTTTAAAACAGTTCCTCAAGAAGATTTGTGGTCTAAGCAGACACGTTTAGTAAGTTATATGTCCTTTATTATTGAATCCATAGCCGCTACGGCACCATTTGATATTATAATTTTGACTCCTGAACACAGGGGGTCACAACTCTCTGTATATTTTCAAGAACACGGAAGGACTATTTTTGACTATTTAATGTCTCATGGGGTGGTCACAGATTGGCGAGAGCCCAATGTAATGCGATTTGCGCCGGTACCTCTTTACAATAGTTTTAAAGACATTCACATTTTAGGAGAAAGATTAAAAGAAGGCATTAACTCAGCTATTTTAACTTAAGATCGCTTGAAATGAATAGTGCAAAAAGTCTTTTTTCTAACAAACGTTATTTGGGACCTGCCATTGTTTTTGCTAGTTTAAATTTTGTATTTGGTACTTGGGCCATTTATATTCCTACTGTAAAAGGACAATTAAATATTGATAAATCTGCCTTGGGCTTGGCTATTTTTTGTTTGGCTTTAGGTACTTTTTCAGTTTTACCCTTTGCGTCTCGTGTAATTCGATACTTTGGGGTTGGAAAGAGTACAGGTTTAGGTGTTTTATGTATTGTAAGTACAGCCTTATTTCCTTTTTTAGCCCCTTCTTACTTACAACTGATTGTCGCTCTGTTTTTATTAGGTGCCGCGCAAGGTTTTACAGATATAGCCATGAACGGACTAGTAGCTCATATAGAAAAGGAAGACGGAACAAGTGTCATGACAGCAACCCACGGTTTTTTTAGCCTGGGAGGGGTTCTTGCAGGCCTGGGAAGTTTTGGGATAGCTTGGCTTAATAATCCTTTAATACACATGGTATTTGTATTGACTATAGTGGTTTTGGTGAACCTGTATTTCTATCCAGCATACCAATCAATAAAAGCTGCAGTAGTGCCAAAATCTTCCGTTTCCTTCGGACATATAAAGCCATTTTTACTGCTCGGAGGAATTTCTTTTGTTGTGATGGGCTCTGAGGGAGCCATAGTAGATTGGAGCGCCTTATACCTTCAGGAGATAGCCTTAGCCCCGGAGTATTTAGTAGGAGGAGGGTTCTTTTTGTTTTCCATGTGTATGACTATAGCCCGCTTTTTTGGAGACCAGTGGAGCAAACGCTTTGGTAGCATCCAAATTATTTCTATGGGCGCATCCACAGCTGGAATAGGGTATTTTTTAGTCCTCAGTGGAAACACCTACTTAGCCCTCATAGGATTTGCCTTAAATGGTTTGGGTTTCTCAGTAGTCATTCCAGAAGTCTTTAGAATAGCTGGCCAATCCAATAGCATAGATCCTACCAAAGCCATGTCTGTGGTCGCTGGATTTGGGTATTCAGGCTTTCTTTTGACACCGGTAATTTTAGGGGTGGTGTCTGAGAAGTATGGTTTATCGGTCGGTTTTTTTGGTTTGCTAATCAGTGTGATACTAGTCCTTATTCTGACCGTTTTTTTAAGAAAGAAAAATACGGTAAAGGACTAAGGGCAATTTATTAAAAACAAGGCTTTTATTTGGAGGGACATTATCTCTAAATTATGTAATTTTGACAGATATAAATACATGTTATGAGTGCCAAGAAAGGAAAAGTACAAGAACTAATTGAAGAAAAGTTTTTAGAGGAACGCAAAGTGTTTCTATGGGGACAAGTAGACGACGCCTCTGCCAAACATGTCATAGACAGATTGTTGTATTTAGACCTCCAAAACAGCAAGGAAATACAATTGGTGATCAATAGTCCTGGAGGTTACGTAACCTCTGGTTTTGCGATATACGACACTATAAAATCCCTAAAAAGCCCTGTTTCTACAGTATGTAGCGGTTTGGCTGCTTCTATGGGGTCAATTTTGTTGTCTGCTGGAGCCAAAGGAAGACGTTTTATGCAACCACATGCTCAAGTAATGATTCACCAGCCAAGTGGTGGTGCTAGAGGACAGGCTTCTAATATTGAGATACAAGCCAGAGAAATAATCAAAACAAGGGAGTTGAGTGCGCAAATTTTAGCAGACAACTGTGGTCAGAAAGTAGACAAGGTCATGAAAGATTTTGATCGTGACTACTGGATGAATGCAGAAGAAAGCTTGGCCTACGGTATTGTAGACGCCATGTTGTAGATATTGCCTATAGGCTTAAGAATTATAATAACCGATAGTTTATTAATAAGAGGACTCCTAATATTCTAATGAATGTTATTATTCCGAAAGGATTTATTAATAAGTAGGTGTTTATAATATTCTGAAGGACTTTAATATTCTGAAGGGTTTTCTATAATATGGGAAGCCCTTTTTTTAATATTTTTAAGGTCATTTGGATCCATTTTTTTCAAAAGAGATAGCATCATGGCCATGCGATTGTTTTTTTCAAAATAGCCCTTCTTTTCATCTAAGAAATTCCAGTATAATGAATTAAAAGGACAGGCATCTTCTCCTATTTTTTCTTTGTGATTGTATTGGCAACCATCACAGTAATTTCCCATTTTTTGGATATAATTCCCGCTACTTACATAGGGCTTTGTAGCCAATAAGCCACCATCTGCAAATTGACTCATCCCCCTTGTGTTGGGCATTTCTACCCACTCAATGGCGTCAATGTAAATACCCAGATACCATTTATCTACTTCATCTGGATGGGTTTGCGTGAGTAAGGCATAATTTCCAGTTACCATGAGCCTTTGGATGTGGTGGGCGTAACTATGTTCAAGACTTTGCTTAATAGATTGGTGCATGCAATTCATTTTGGTCTTTGCCGTCCAGTAAAAATCAGGAAGCTTTCCGTGGTTATCTAAGGCGTTTTTTTGCGCATAACTAGGCATTTCTCTCCAGTAAATCCCTCTCATGTATTCTCTCCATCCCAAAATTTGCCTCACAAAACCTTCTACCTGATTTAAGCTAATTCTATCTTCTTTTTGACCGTAATAAGTCTTTAGCACCTGATCCACCACCTCTTTTGGGCTAATGATTTTTGTGTTTAAAGCAAAAGACAGTCTCGAGTGAAAAAGAAATTTTTCTTGGGTATGCATGGCATCTTGAAAATCGCCAAAATAGGGCAGGAGCTTTTCACAGAAATAATCTAGTATTTGTTGTGCTTGATTTTTGTTAATAGGCCAATTAAATTGCTCAGCATCTATAGAGCCAATGGTCTGAATAGATTGCGATTGAATACTTTCATATATTTCTAAAAGGTTATTTGACACTGGAAATCCAGTGGGTATCGGAATTTGACCTTTCCATTTTTTTCTATTCTCTTGGTCGTAATTCCATTTTCCTCCAAGCGGTCCCTCAGGGGACATTAAAATCTGATGCTCTTTTCTCATTTGCCTGTAAAAAGGCTCCATAATCAGTTGTTTCTTTCCCTCAAAAAAGTTTTTTAAACGCTTTCTATCTGTGTAGAAATGTTCTGTTGAATATACTTTAGTCGGAATATCTAATGCCTTGCAAATAGATTGAAATTGCAAATCTAGCCTATACTCATCTGGTTCTTGATACTCAAATAAACCAACCTCATGGCTTTTGATATGGGCTTGGATTAATTTTTCCAAATCCTCTTTGGCCTCTGCTTGATCAATATTAATGTATATGACTTGGTGGCCTTTTGCCTTAATGGCCGATGCAAATTCACGCATAGCAGCAAAAAAGCCTACGACTTTTTGGATGTGGTGGGTCACATAGTCCGTTTCCTGTCTCATTTCTACCATGAGATATAAAGTTTGATTATCTATTTCTGTAAACCAACTGTGAGATAAATTTAGTTGATCTCCTAAAACGAATCTAAGTTTTTTTGTGCCTGACATATCTCTGGTCGCTATTTAAAGGGTAGATTTCGGTTATTTTTATTGTTATTTATTCCAGATTTTTTGAAATGCTTTTTGAGGATCGTACATATCTGCCTGTCTGTCGGGATTAAAAATTCGATCTCTTGGATCATTTCCCACACCACTTGTGTACATCCAATTGGCCCAATTACTGTCTACATCGTAGTCTATTAATTGACTTTCAAAGTAGCTAGCTCCTGTTCTCCAGTCTTGATCCAATGTTTTTGACCAATAACTCGCTACATTTTGCCTACCTCGATTACTCATCCATCCAGTTTGAGCCAATTCCTTCATGTTAGCATTGATGAAAGCGCTATGTGTGGTACCATCTTTCCAGTCATTATACACTTTAGGGTTGTTTCCTTTCGCAAAAGTTTTTTGGTTAATTCCACCACTTTTAAAAAGTTCGTTTTTATGTTTTAGCCCCACATATTTAAAAAATTCCCGCCACAGAAGTTCAAAGAGCACCCAATAGGTACTTTCATTGGCTGTTACTGTTTTTTCATAGGTTTTAAGTTGGTGGTACACAGTTCTAGCAGAAATGCAGCCATGGGCTAACCAAGCAGATAATTTAGTGCTGTAATCTAATCCAATCAATCCATTGCGTGTCTCTTTGTATTGGGACACTCTATGGCTTTCAAAGAAGTAATAATTGATTCGATCCTGTGCTGCCTTTTCTCCTCCACTAAATGGAAAAGCAGACCTTGGGTCGGTTTTTAATGACAGTAATTCTTTTGAGATAGAATTCCAAAGGGCGTCGGAATAAAACAAAGGAAGGTTTGTGGTATTTATTTGTTTAGCTGGAATAGCCAGCGGTTTAGGAACTTTTAAAGTCGCTTCTACTTTTTTTCTAAATGGCGTAAATACTTTAGGAAGTTTGTATAATTCAAAAGGGATTAATTCGGGTCCCAATAAAAATTGATCGTAAAGACTTATCAACTGAGTGTTTGGTGAAATCTTATTTTCTATTTCTTTATTTATTAAAACCTCTTCCTCGTGCCATACCTTTTGAAAGTACAATGTGTCAAAATTATTTTCATTAATGTATTCGGGTAATCGTTTGGATGGTTCCCCTACAAGAATAGCGAATGGAATATTCAGTGCTTCTAAACTTTGCTTTAAATCCATCAATGATTCTACTATAAATTTGGCCCTGAATGGACCAATTTTAGGTAAATCTCCCTCAAATTTATGGGGGTTTAAACAATAGACAGCCACAACTTCATTTGTCTTGTTCTCACAAGCTGCTGAGAGTAAAGGGTGGTCTGCAACCCTCAGATTATTCGTAAACCAAACAAGAGACTTCATAAACTTGAGTTTTTATTTCTTTTACATTTTTCAGAACAGTATCGTACTTCATCCCAGTTTCTCTCCCATTTCTTTCTCCAATTAAAAGGCCTTTGACATACGGCGCAAATTTTGGATGGAAGTAAGGCCTTTTTATGCATCCTATTTCTTTTGTGGATTTGTGTCTGGTTTGGCGTACTCGTATCTAATCGGTTTAGATCCTTTAATGTATCCGTCAATCCCAATCCCCGCAATGCTGTTGGCTTTTGCTAAATCTATCCAACCATCAGATGCAATAAAATCTTCATTTAAATAAAGTGCGTTTATGGCGCCAACAAGCATAATGCAGCCATTTTCTACTATGGGATATTCATTCATATAAGTGCAGCTGTATTTAATAGTGCTCTCTTTTACAAAGGGTGCAAATGTACCCTCAATGTATTCAACTTCTAATCCGACTGCTTCAAATTCAGACGTATTGGTAGGGTATTTTGCAGCGGTTTGGTGGGCTTTGTCTATAAAGGCTTCCTGAACATGGTTTACTGTAAAAACACCAGTTTCTTTGATATTTTTATAGGTGTCCCTTTGCACAGTGAGTGGTCTAAATGTGAAACCTATCAGCGCTGGGTTGCTGCCAAGGTGAATAATAGAGTTAAAAACAGCCAGGTTTTTATTTCCATCACTGTCTTGGGTGCCTATTAGATTTAATGATTTATATCCAGTACAACTATTAATGAGATTTGCCCTGAACCTCGATGGAAGTTCTTCTAAATCTGCTGCCTTAAATTGTTTCACGTTTCTTAGGTTTTGTTAAACAAATATAAGAAAGCATATGGCTAATTATTATATTTAATACTTTTTTCTATTGTAATAAAAGTGCTTATTTGAGTAACGTCAAAAAAAAAATCTCCATTTATGGAGATTTTTTTAATATGGTTAAATGCTGTTTTTACAAACTAGCAAATAGTTTTTGCATTTTTTCTTGTTGCTCTTCTGCAAGTGTAGGATCTACCAAAATTCTTCCAGAGTGTTCGTCTGTAATAATTTTTTTTCTTGAAGCAATCTCAACTTGAACTTGGGGAGGAATAGTAAAGAATGACCCTCCAGAAGCACCTCTCTCAATAGCAACAACCGCTAAACCATTTTTCACATTGGTTCTTATGCGCTTATATGCATTGATCAATCTTTCTTCAATTTGAGTCTCGTATTCTGCAGATTTTTTAAGAAGGGCTTCTTCTTCTTTTTCTGTTTCAGCAAGAATGTCGTTTAGTTCTTCTTTTTTATGTTTCAGGTGTGTTTCTCTAGCTTCTAAGCGTTCTTTGGAGTCTTCTATAACTGCCTTTTTTTGCTCCATTTGGGCTTTGAATTCGCGAATATTTTTTTCTGCTAATTCAATTTCAAGTTCTTGAAACTCTACTTCTTTTGAAAGCGCATTAAACTCTCTAGAGTTTCTTACGTTTTTTTGTTGCTCCGCATATTTTTTTATGGCAGACTTAGCATCTTCAATTAGATTTTTCTTTGCAGCTATTTCTACATTAATGGTTTCTAAATCAGACTTAAGTTTTTCCATTCTGGTATTTAATCCAGAAACTTCATCTTCAAGGTCTTCTACTTCTAATGGAAGTTCACCCCTTACATTTCTAATTTCGTCTACCCTTGAATCTATCAATTGAAGGTCGTATAAAGCCCTTAGCTTATCTTCTACTGTTACCTCTTTCTTTGTTGCCATAATTAATAATACTTGATGGGATTGGTGTTACTCTCCGATAAAGAGATTGCAAAATTAGGAATTTTTTTTGTAAGATAGCCCACTAAAAGATTTTTTGTAAACTGTTCACTTTCATAGTGCCCTATATCTGCAAGTAGAATGTTATTTTCTGCTTTAAAAAAGTCGTGATATTTTAAATCAGAAGTAACATAAGCATCTGCTTTACAGTATTTTGCGTTGTCAATGGCAAAAGCGCCACTACCCCCCAAAACAGCTACTTTTTTTATTTTTTTTCCAATTAATTGCGAATGTTTTATGCAAGGTGTACCAAAAATTTCTTTCAAGTGTTTCAGGAAGTTCTTTTCCTCCATGGGCTCAGGGAGTAATCCTATTCTTCCCATTCCTAAACCTCCCTCTGGTTTTTGTGGCTTTAGATTTGAATTATTAATGAGAACTTCTACTTTTTGCAGACCAATACGCTTTGCTATTTCATGATTTACGCCTAGTGATGCATTGTCTAATGCGGTGTGCATACTATAAATAGATATACCGTGTTGAACACATTTTAGGACAACCTTTGAAACATAATCTGTGGGAGTCAGTTGCTTGAGTCCTTTAAAAATGATTGGATGAAAACTCACGATCATATTGGCATTTTTTTCAATAGCTTCTTCTACCACATTTTCCAAAGTATCTAGACTAACTACTATACCAGATACCGTTGACTGTGGATCTCCCACCAATAACCCAACATTGTCAAATTCCTCTGCCCAGCTTAATGGTGCTAGTTCTTCCAATAAATTGGTAATATCTTTTACCGTCATAATTGTAAAATTGTGTTCTTGACAAATATAAATATTATAATTTCGTTCCTATGAAGATCAGAATGCTTTTATGGCCTTTATCGCTTCTCTATGCATGGGTGCTGAGACTTAGACATCTTTTTTATGACCTCGGTTTATTTAAAAGTGAAAGTTTCAATACCCCTACTATTTGCGTAGGTAACCTCAGTTTGGGAGGCACAGGAAAAACACCAATGATTGCTCTTTTAATTGAATACTATTCAAGCAAGGGCTTGCAAATTGCAGTAGTAAGTAGGGGTTATGGAAGAAAGTCACGTGGTTTAATTGAGGCTAATGCTGCATCTAATTCGTATGAAATAGGGGACGAAGCTTTTCAACTTTATAAGTCATTTCCTCAAATTAGGATGGTTGTTTGTGCATCTAGAGTAGCCGCAATGACTTATTTAGAAGCGTACTACACCCAAGGGTTTTCAGGAAAAAAGAGTTTATTTGAAACTCAAAATTCTGAGAGACAAACCGCACCTGATTTAGTACTTTTAGACGACGCTTTTCAACATCGGGCCATTAAAGCTCAGTTTAATATTTTACTCACTACTTATAATAAACCTTACTTTAATGATTTTTATTTGCCAGCTGGTACATTGAGAGATCATCAATTAAGGGTCAAAAAAGCCCAAGTTGTCGTGGTCACTAAATCTCCCGATCATATAGACGCCACCAAGAAAGCGTCTTTTGTTTCAGGCCTCAATCTTATGCCAAATCAACCAGTTTTTTTCAGTCATTTAAAATATGACAATATCCTTGTTGGATTGAATAAGTCCATTTCTTTAAACAATCTGAAGGGTCAGGAAATTACATTGGTTACCGCAATTGCTAATCCAGAACCATTGGTTTGTTTTTTAGAAAAACAAGGCATAATAATACATCATTTAAGGTATGCAGACCATCATTATTTCTCCAGAAACGAAATAGAGTCATTAAAAAAACATCAAAAAATTATTTGTACTCACAAGGATTTTGTGAAGTTAAGCACAGCTATACCTCAATTGTTTTACCTCCCAGTATCTCATGATTTTATAGAAAGAGAGAAACACATTTTTTACAGAGCATTACCTGAAATACGAGCCAATAATAGAACTTTGTATAGTTCTTCTTCTTCATAGGGTTTGTGAAGCATAGCAGAAAAGCCCATATCAGATAATTCCTTCCAATGATTGTCTTTTTCAAGCGCTGTAAGTGCTACAATTGGAATAGATTTATTGGTGGATCTTATTTTTTTTGTAGCCTCTTCTCCCGTCATCACAGGCATATGTAGATCCATAAGGACAAGGTCAAAGCTATTGGAAGCAACCAATTGAATAGCTTCTGATCCAGAGTGGCAAGGCATTGCTTTAACACCAATTTTCTCCAAGGTTTTAATGGTAATTACTTGGTTGATTAGATTGTCGTCTACCACTAAAACAATGAGGTCTTTAAGCGCAGTTTTATCTACTTTTAGTTTTTCTGTAATGTCTTTTGAATTAATCTTGAAGTTTAGAGAAAAACTAAATTCACTTCCTTTATTTACGGTACTCTTTATAACCAATTCACTGTTTAGGATTTTTAATAGTGCCACAACAATAGGTAATCCTAGTCCACTACCAAAAGATTTATTTTTTGATTCTAATTGATGAAAGTGTTTGAGAATTTTCCCTTGATCTTCCTTGAGAATCCCTTTTCCATGGTCAATAATTTTAAAACAAATTACGCAGTTTTTTTCGTAGATATTTCGAGCTACTACTTTTATGTAAACTGGTTTTTTTTCACCAAACTTGGCTGCATTGTTTAATAGGTTTATTAATATTTGACTCAATTTAACAGGATCTCCTATTAAATGATTTGGAATAGTGGGATCTATTTTGATAATTATTTTAACGTCTGAAAAAGCAATTTGTTTTTCTACGGTTTTGGAGACCTGGTTAACCAACCTATCTAAATAAAAAGATTCTTGGTGGTGGCTTAACTTTTTTGCATCAATCTTTTTTAACAGAAGAGAATCGTTAATTAATTTAACCAAATAATTCGAGGCTCTTTCCAGTATTTGTAAGTCTTCTATTTGCGACGCCTTAGGTGAGTTTTGTAATAAGCTTTTAGAGATAGCTGTTACTGCATACAAAGGCGTTCTTAGTTCATGACTTAGAGTAGTGTTAAAAGCCAGTGATTTCTCTAATTTAATGCTATTCTTGCGCCTTTCATTTTCATTCTTTAAGAGCAAAAACACTATGATAATTGCTAAGATTCCAAAAATACCAATCAGCAAAAACAATAGTAAAGGTGTTATTGAGATGTTAATTGGAAGGATCATATTTATGGACTTGCTATTTTTCTAGTATGTAAAATTAAGTCTACCAGCCTATTACTATAACCTGTTTCATTGTCGTACCAACCGATAATTTTAACCATATTACCTATGACAGAGGTCATTTGAGCGTCAAAAGTACAAGAATAAGGACTGCTGTTTATGTCTACAGATACAATAGGATCTTCAGTATAAGCTAAAATATGTTTAAAATTTCCAGCAGCAGCTTTTTTAAATGTAGTGTTTATTTCAGTAATAGTTGTTGGTTTTATGACATTAAATGTAATATCGGTCAATGAACCATTTACCACAGGCACCCTTATGCCACAACCACCCATTACTTCAGCAAGATCTGGAAACACTCTGGTGAGTGCTTTTGCAGCACCTGTTGTAGTAGGTACTATTGATTGTCCTGCAGCCCTGGCCCTTCTGAGATCTCTGTGAGGCTGATCGTGTAAACTTTGGTCCGAAGTATATGAATGAACTGTAGTGATATAAGCCTCTGAAATGCCGCACAATTCTTTGATTATTGCTATCATTGGTGCTGCATTATTTGTAGTGCAAGAAGCATTTGAAATAATTTGGTCTCCTTTTTTTAAACTGTGCTCATTAATACCCATAATGATCATTGGAATATTGTCTTCCTCAGGAGGTGCTGCTAAAATAACTCTTTTCACACCCTCTTTGAGATGTAGAGATAACAGACTTTTGTTTTTAAACTTACCGGTTGCTTCAATGATTATTTCGGCACCAGTTTCTTGCCAAGATATAGAATCAATAGACGCTTCATTGAAGACAGGAATTTTATTTTTAGCCACTAGTATAGCGTGATCCAATCCAATGATATCTTGACCCAAAACACCGTGTATAGAGTCATATTTTAAAAGATGGGCGAGTGTTTTTGCTGGAGCAAGGTCATTAATTGCAACCACCTCAATAGAAGGGTGGTTGATTAGAAGGCGAAATAGTGTTCGACCAATTCGGCCAAACCCATTAATACCTATTTTTATTTTTTTCATCTAGAGTTTATGCTGTTAAAGCATGTGTTTGTGTGCTTTATAGGAAGATCTTACTAATGCGCCACTTTCCACATGTCTAAAGCCCATTTCTAAACCAATAGTTTCATATTTTTTAAACTGTTCAGGCGTAATAAATTCTGTCACAGGGAGATGATTTTTAGAAGGTTGTAAGTATTGACCTATGGTCACTACGTCTACTTGTGCATTTCTTAAATCCTTTAAGGTCTCAATAACCTCTTCTTCTTTTTCACCTAGCCCTAACATTATACCAGACTTAGTTCTGTTAATCCCAGCTTTTTTAAGATAGGCTAGTACCTCTAAACTCTTCTCGTATTTGGCTTGAATCCTTACGGCTCTTGTAAGTCTTTTAACGGTTTCCATATTGTGAGAAACCACCTCAGGATTAGCCCTGACAATTCTGTCTAAATGTCTTGTGATTCCTTGAAAATCAGGAATAAGTGTTTCCAAGGTCGTTGTTGGATTTAACCTGCGGATAGCACCTACTGTTTCTTCCCATATAATAGAACCCATATCTTGAAGGTCATCTCTGTCTACGGAAGTAATCACAGCGTGTTTTATACCCATTATTTGAATAGAACGTGCCACTTTCTCAGGTTCTTCCCAATCTACTGTTTCAGGTCTCCCCGTTTTAACACCGCAAAATCCGCAAGATCTGGTACAAATATTTCCTAAGATCATAAATGTTGCCGTACCTTCTCCCCAACATTCACCCATATTTGGGCAGCTTCCAGAAGTACAAATGGTATGTAAATCATATTTATCTACCAAACTCCTAAGTTGGGTGTATTTCTGACCGGTGGGGAGTTTAACCCTTAACCATTTTGGCTTTCCTGCCTTAGGCTTGTCTTTGGTGGGTGTAATTGTATCGGTAGCCATCTTTTTTTAAGCAAATATAATAAACAATGGGGATAAAAACCCTAAATCAAAGGCTTGTTCCTAATCAATTCGGACAATAATTTTCTTGCCCTAAGTGCTTTTACTTTAATGTTATTTACTGGTTCACCTAATTCCAATGCCATTTCAGCATAACTCATTTCATTAAAATATCGCAGGTTAATTACTTTTTGATAAGCGGGTTTTAGCTTTTTTATTTCTGTGAGTAAATCTGCTAAATTTTGTTGCTGTATCAATTGATCTTCAGCACTTGGAGTACTGTCTAAAACCTCCGATTCTCCTGTGGTATTTTGATAAGAGAAAGTATTGTTTTCAAGGCTTCTTTTCCGTTTTCTTAAGAGATCTATGTGGAGGTTCTTTGAAATAGTAATGAGCCAGGTTTTAAACACAAACTCTTCTTTGTAGCTATTAATTTTATCAAAAGCTTTAGAAAAAGTTTCAATTGTAATGTCTTCTGCCTCTAACTCGTTTTTTGTTCTAAGCAGCTGAAAGCTGTACACATCATTCCAAAATGTATCCAAGAGATTACTAAAAGCCAGTTGCTGACCGGATTTAGCATTTTGAATGGTTTTTGATATGTTTTCGGGGGCTAAAATCAATGGTTCTTTATTGGACTATTTCATTTCTACATTCCTGCTCAGATGGAAGTTTTCCACACATCCCACAGGCTTCCCCTTCTTTATTTAAAAAAGGACTTTGACTGGCACATGTTCCTGAGAAAGCACCATCTTTTTTGGCCCAAATTTTTATCGCAATACCAGCGAAACCTAATCCTAAAAGTCCAATTGTAATGAAAATTAACTTCATTTTTTATCTTTTTTTACAAAGGTACAAAATATGCTATTGCAACACACTTATCCAATAGGTATATTGGCTAAGGATGCTTTAGGGTCAGGGTTTGGATTCCCAGGTTTTTCTTCAATAGTGATATGTATTGTACCCTTTTCTTTAAAAGGAATTTGAATTAATTGTTGTTTGTCAATTTTAGAAAGAATTCCAATATTTTCTTTAACTCCATTGCGACTTACCCATATTTGGAAACACATATTTTCTGGTAGTTTGGGTAAGTTGTCGAATTGTAAGAATCCCAATCTCTTCTCTTTATTGAGATAAGAAGAAAAATTAAAGGAGACCTCATTGTATTGAGATTCATGCTCTTTTTTCTCGGTTTGTGGGCTTTGAAGTACTATAAACTGATTCCTCAGGTCTTCTAGTTTTTGATCAAAATCTGTAGTGAGTTCTTTAATCTGATCATTCACTATAGACTGCTGGGTTCGCATTCTTTTGGTCTCTTTGAACACATAAAGAGAAGTCATTAAAAAGACTACGACAGCTAAAACAATGGAAGCCCATGAAAATTTGGCCAACCGCTCTATTCTTTTTACCTGTCGTTCAATATTGGTTTTTAAGGATTTTAAAGGTGTTTTTTTGTATTGCGCGCTAAATTCTAAAAGATTGCTTTCTAATAAGTCTAGGTGTGCTTTTAAATGAGGATTATTTTCAATGAGGCTTTCAATTCGAAGGGTCTCTTGAAGATCCAGACTTCCAGATACATATAATTCAAGATCACCCGATGCGATTATAGCTGCAGTATTTTCTTCCATTTTTTATTGCTTAAACTGATATACATTTCCCAGTTCTTTTAATCCAATTCTAAGCCTAGATTTTACTGTACCCAAAGGAATACCTAAATAATCAGCCACTTCTCTTTGTGTCATGCCAAAAAAGAAAATAGCTTCTAGTACCGCTTTATTTTTTTGTGCTAATCGATCCATATGATTTTGAATGTCTAGGTGGTCACTTTCAAATCCTTGGTCTTTAATATTTACGGTGCTTATGCCTATTTGGACTTCTAAGGGTTTTGTTTTGTTTGTCTTTCGGTATAAATCAATAGCAGTGTTGCGCGTAATTCTTAAAATCCAGGTAAATAATTTAGCTTTTTTTTGATCGTAAGTATGGCTGTTTTTCCAAATTTTTATAAAACTTTCCTGAAGGGCGTCTTCTGCAGCTGAGGTGTCTTTTAATATTTGAAAACAAACCCCGTAAAGCACCTCTGAATAGTTATCATAAAGTAAACTGAGGGCTTTTTCATCCTTAGCTTTTAAGAGTCCAACAATTGTCGTGTCTATACCCATCAATGTTGACTAAATGATATTTACTTCAGGATCTAAATGTATGGCAAATTTTTCTTTGACTGTTTGAATGACTTTTTGGGCTATAGTTAAAAGTTGTTTTCCACTAGCATTTCCGTAGTTAACAATGACTAAAGCTTGTTTTTCGTGAATTCCAGCGTCATTTTCTCTATATCCCTTTAATCCAGACTGCTCTATGAGCCAGCCAGCAGGAATTTTGTATTGATTATCTGTGATCTTATAAAATGGTGCCTTTGGCCATTTAGCATGAAAAGCATTAAAAAAATCACTGTCAACCGTAGGGTTTTTAAAAAAACTACCACTATTTCCTAATATTTTTGGATCGGGTAATTTTGATTTTCGAATACTTATAACAGCCTCTGAGACATCCTTTATACTGGGATTTTTATCTGTATTATTTTCTTTTAAGACCCTTTGAATATCTCCATATTTGGTCTGTAGCCTATGGGGCTGTTTAGAAAGGCGAATCCTAATAGCACAAATAACGTATTTCCCTTTGGCGGCTGTTTTAAAAACAGAAGTTCTGTAACCAAACTCGCAGGCCTGAGCTGAGAGAGTAAATGTTTTAAGCGTTTCTATTTCCAGCACCTCACAGGACACAAAAACATCTTTTAACTCAACACCATAGGCTCCAATATTTTGTATTGGAGCGCTACCTACACAGCCAGGTATCAGGGATAAGTTTTCAATACCTCCGTAATGATGATCTAAACACCATAGAACTAAATCGTGCCAATTTTCTCCAGCTGCGACATCTAATATAACCTCCTTTTCTGTTTCAGTAACTAGTTTTATTCCTTTGTGGCATATTTTAATCACATGGGCATCTATATCTTTGGTGAGTAAAAGGTTGCTGCCTCCACTAATAATAAATACATTAGAATGGCAGCGATTCGTCAGAAGGTTTTTTAAATCTTCTAAATGGTAACTCTCTGAAAAGTAAGCTGCATTGACATCTATGCCAAAGCTATTGTGTGGTTTAATGGATATGTCTTTATAAACATTCATTAATTTGGATAAACCTCCAAAGCTTTTTTTAGAACTTCTGTAGCAATGATTAATTGCTGTTCTTCTAACACATAGGCAATCCTAATCTCATTTTTGCCTAAACCAGGCGTGGCATAAAAACCTGCTGCCGGAGCAACCATGATTGTTTTTCCATCTACAGAAAAAGTTTCGAGTAGCCACTTGGCAAAATTATCAGCATCTGCAACTGGCAAAGCAACAACACAGTAAAAAGCCCCTCTTGGATTAGCCACAGCTACCCCAGGAATTTTTTTTAGACCAGTGATTAATACATCTCTTCTTTTTTGATATTCAGTATTTACAGATTTAAAGTATGAAGAAGGAGTGTCTAAAGCAGCTTCAGCGGCTATTTGCGCATAGGTAGGAGGAGAAAGCCTCGCTTGAGCAAACTTCATAGCTGTATGAATGAACGCTTTATTTTTTGAGACCAAACAACCTATACGAGCGCCACACATACTGTATCTTTTTGAAACAGAATCTACCACTATAGCGTAGTCTGCTATTCCTTCTAATGTTAAAATGGAGTGGTGTACAGCCCCTTCGTATGTAAACTCTCTATATACTTCATCTGCGATTAGAAAAATATTGTGCTTTTTGACCAAAGCAGATAAGGCCTCTAGTTCTTCTTTTGTATAGAGGTAACCTGTTGGGTTTCCAGGGTTGCAAATGACAATGGCCTTTGTTTTTGGTCCAATTAATTTTTCAAAATCAGCTATTGGGGGTAGGGCAAAATTCTCGGATAGCCTAGAAACTAAAGGAACAACTGTAATGTCGTTTGCTGCTGCAAATCCATTGTAATTAGCGTAAAAAGGTTCCGGGATAATGATTTCATCTCCTGGATCAGCAACGCTTCCCATGGCAAAAGACAATGCTTCAGATCCTCCAGTAGTTACTATAATATCTTCTTTTGTAACAGCGACCTGGTGTAGTTTGTAATACTGTGCCAATTTGTCTCTATAAGCATCGGAGCCCTCTGTTCTACTGTAAGCCAGCACTTCAATTTTTGCATTAGATACAGCATCTAATGCGATTTGAGGTGTTTTAATATCTGGCTGACCAATATTTAAGTGGATCACTTCAATACCTCTCGCTTTCGCATTTTCTGCAAAAGGCACAAGTTTTCGAATGGGAGATTCGGGCATAGAACGCCCTTTTTTTGACAATGCTGGCATGGATTTTTTTTGCGAAATTATGAATCAAAAACAAGCCCAGCTTGTTTTTTTTAAAATTATTCTATTTTTTTAACCATACCCTTGATAGTTAGTATTTTGGTGGGTGTGTCCGCATTGGATTTAACGGTAATTGCTTTTCTTATAGGTCCCACTAAAGCAGTATTGTATTTCACTTGAATTTCACCTGTTTTACCCGGTAAAATAGGAGCCTCTGGTTTTTTTGGAATTGTGCAACCACAGCTGGAATTCACTTCAGTAATGACCAGAGGAGCGTCTCCGGTATTGGTGAACTCAAATATCCTAATTCCGTCACTGTTTACTTCAATTGTTCCATAATCTATGGTTTCGGATTTGAAAGTTATTTTGGCGATTTTTTCTTGAGCTAAAACGGTATTGTGCACAAAGAATACCGCTAGTAAGAATAGTAATTTTTTCATTTTTCTAAAGTTTAGAAGTATATCAAATATAATTCTTTTCATAACAAGGAACAAAATTCTTTCAAGAGAGACAGAGTATCCTTATTTTTGTATCTAATTATTTGCTAAAAACAAGCCTAACTACTATATCTCATGGAGACTGCTTCCAAATATTCCCCCCAACAAATTGAAAACCAATGGTATGACTATTGGATGAAGCACAAATTTTTCGCTTCTACACCAGACGAGAGAACCCCATATACCATAGTTATTCCTCCGCCAAACGTCACTGGAGTTTTACATATGGGACATATGCTAAACAATACCATTCAAGATGTACTCATTAGAAAAGCAAGATTGCAAGGTTTTAATGCATGCTGGGTACCTGGAACCGATCACGCTTCAATTGCAACAGAAGCAAAAGTAGTAGCAAGACTCAAAGAGCAAGGTATTTCTAAATCAGACCTGAGCAGAGAGGAGTTTTTAGCCCATGCTTGGGAATGGAAAAACGAATATGGAGGTGTTATTTTGGATCAGCTTAAAAAATTAGGCTGCTCTTGTGATTGGGATAGGACCGCTTTTACTATGGATCCTAATTTGTCCAATTCTGTGATTAAAGTCTTTGTAGACTTGTTTAATAAAGGCCTTATCTACAGGGGCAATAGAATGGTGAATTGGGATCCTGAGGCACTCACCACTTTATCAGATGAGGAGGTTATTTATGAAGAGAAACAAGGTTTATTATATTATATTTCCTATCAAGTAGCTGGAAGTGATCAAAGGCTTACCATTGCTACAACAAGACCTGAAACTATTTTTGGTGATACGGCTATTTGTGTTCACCCTGAAGACAAACGTTTTACTCATCTTCACGGTAAAAAAGCCATTGTACCACTTTGTGGAAGAGAGATTCCAATCATAGCAGATGCTTATGTAGATATGGAATTTGGAACAGGTTGCTTAAAAGTAACACCGGCACACGATCTAAATGACAAAGCACTTGGTGAAAAGCACAACCTGGAGGTTATTGATATTTTCAACCCAAATGCCACTTTGAATTCTTTTGGTATGGGTTACGAGGGAATGGACCGGTTTGATGCTAGAAAAAAGGTTTCAAAAGATTTAGAAGCTCAAAATTTCTTAGTGAAAACGGAGCAGCACCTTAATAAAGTGGGTACTTCAGAAAGAACTAAAGCGGTTATAGAACCTAGACTATCTGACCAATGGTTTTTAAAAATGGAGACTTTAGCCCAACCTGCTTTAAAGGCTGTTTTAGAGGATGAAGAGATAAAGTTGTTTCCTAAAAAGTTTGAAAATACATACCGTCACTGGATGGAAAACATTCGTGATTGGAATATTTCTAGACAATTGTGGTGGGGACAACAAATACCTGCTTATTACTTTGGAGCTGGAAGAGAAGACTTTGTGGTGGCTGAAAATATTGAAACAGCATTAACACTTGCTAGGGAGAAGTCAGGCAATTCAAGCTTAACTTCTCAAGATTTAAGACAAGATGAAGACGCTTTAGACACCTGGTTTTCTTCATGGTTATGGCCTATGAGTGTATTTAATGGTATACTCGAGCCAGATAATGAAGAGATAAACTATTACTACCCCACCAATGATTTGGTTACAGGACCAGATATTATATTTTTCTGGGTGGCTAGAATGGTGGTTGCAGGTTATGAATTTAGAGGAGAAAAACCTTTTTCTAATGTGTATTTTACCGGCTTGGTAAGAGATGCGCAACGAAGAAAAATGTCTAAATCTCTAGGGAATTCACCAGACGCATTAAAACTTATAGAAGACTATGGTGCAGATGGTGTGAGGGTAGGGCTCTTATTGAGTTCAGCTGCAGGAAATGACCTCATGTTTGACGAGGCATTGTGCCAACAAGGAAAGAATTTTGCCAATAAAATATGGAATGGCTTTAGATTAATACAATCGTGGGAAGTAGCAGATATTCCACAACCTGAATCTGCCAAAACAGCCATTGAATGGTATTCAGCATTATTTAATAAAACGGTATTAGAATTAGAAGACCACTTTAGTAAGTACAGAATTTCAGATGCATTAATGGCTACTTACAAATTGTTATGGGAAAATTATAGTTCATGGCTTTTAGAGTTAATCAAGCCCCAATATCAGCAAGCTGTAGATAGAACTACAAAAACTCAGGTGATTGCTTTAATGGAAAATAATTTAAGGATATTACACCCCTTTATGCCATTCTTATCAGAGGATATTTGGCAACAAATTAAAGAAAGATCCCCAGAAGAAGCCCTCATTGTAAATCATTGGCCAGAGGTGAGTCCAGTAGATCAATCAGATTTATTGGCTGGATTTGAGTGGGCCAAGCAAGTTGTATCTGAGGTGAGAACAATAAGAAAAGAAAAGCAAATTGCCCAAAAAGAAGTGCTAGACATGTTTGTAATGCACCCATCTAATCCATTGTTATATTGGACTGCTGGAATTGAAAAATTGGCTAATTTAACACCACTTCAACTTACCCAATCTCCAATTGAAGGGGCACTTAGTTTTAGGGTAGATGCATATGAATACTTTATCCCTATTGCTGGGGCTATTGATTTGGACGCAGAAATAGCTAAAGTAACTGAAGAATTGGCCTATACCAAAGGTTTTTTAACTTCTGTAGAAAAGAAACTGTCAAATGACAGATTTGTTTCGAACGCCCCAGAAGCCGTTATTGCTTTAGAAAAGAAAAAGCAATCGGACGCCATAGCTAAAATTGAAACACTTGAACAAAGTTTAGTATATTTGAGAGGCTAGTATATTTTAAAGTACAAGCGTATTCATGCTATGGAAGCTTATGCGAACGCTCTATTAATTGCGATACCTTTATTCTTAGTACTCATTTTAATTGAAATTGGGTATGGGTATTGGCGAAAGAAAATCACTTATGGTGTGTTAGATACTGTATCTAGTATTAGTTCAGGTATTACAAATATTTTAAAGGACACCTTAGGTTTGGGTATTGTATTGGTTACTTATCCAAGTATATTGACTTTTTTTAATGTAGCTCCTTTGGAGATGCATTGGTGGGATTGGGTAATTGGTTTTATCTGCATAGATTTTGCAGGTTATTGGAACCATAGACTCAGTCATAAAATCAATATTTTCTGGAACCAGCATATGATTCACCATAGTAGTGAGTCTTTTAATTTAGCCTGCGCGTTGAGGCAATCTGTTTCTAATCTAATTGCTTATTTTCCCCTATTGCTTCTCCCAGCAGCATTGTTAGGCGTCCCCTATAAAGTGATTGCCATATTGGCTCCGGTTCACCTATTTGCTCAGTTTTGGTATCATACCCAGCATATAGGTAAATTGGGATTTTTAGAGTATATTATAGTTACTCCTTCACAACATAGGGTACACCATGCCATAAATGAGCGCTATATAGATAAAAATTTAGGTCAAGTTTTTAGTATTTGGGATCGTATGTTTGGCACTTTTCAAGAAGAGCTAGCCAGTGACCCTCCACAATACGGTGTTTTAAAACAGGTCAATACATGGAACCCATTGACCATTAATTTCATGCATTTTTGGCAAATAGCTAAAGACGCTTGGCGCACAAGATTATGGATAGATAAGCTGCGAATCTGGTTTATGCCTACTGGTTGGCGTCCCGCCGATGTCGCAAACAATTACCCTGTAGAAATAATAGAGGATGTATTTAATTTTAAACGCTACCCAGAGTCAGGAAGTTCCTTATTTAAGGCCTATGCTGTTTTTCAATTGCTAGGTGTTTCTATGATCCTTCTCCTAGGACTTTCAGAGGTAGGCAGTCTTGAAGCAACTGAGTTTATCTTTTTGGCTTCGTATATAGCCCTTAGTGTATTTAGCTATTCTATGTTTATGGACCGCTGGAAAAGTGCGTATTTCACAGAGTTATTTAGAATTTCATTGGGCTTACTAGCTAGTGTTTTCTTTATAGATTATGTAGGAGCTCCTGAGCATTTTTTTGCCTGGAGAATAGTTTTATACGCTTACTTTATGTTGAGTTTGATTGGACTTTTATTTAACTTTTTCCAGTCGAGATTAACCCATGGCACAAAAGTAATTTCAAGTTAGTATCTAGCTTTATATTAGAGTACCTGTAGGCTTAACTAGAACGCCTCTTTCTCTACAATAGTAATATATTTTAACATAGCAGTTTCAATACTCATGTGTTTGGCCTGGAATAATGCATTTGCTTTAAACGCGTTGATTAAAGGCTTGTCCCCACTTGGATTTTCTTGATTTTTAGTGGCTATTTTATAAAGTGCATATAATTTAAGCATGGTGTCAGGAGGCAGGGATTTTTTGCTGCTATTTACTCTAGCAACCGCTTTGTTGAAATCCGCTTCTAAAGTACTACTCATCTTCATCTCTTAATGTAGCTATAACAGTTTTAGCCCCTACTACTTTTTGATTAAGCCCTACAGTGACAATACAATCTAGGGGGAGGAAAAGGTCTACTCTTGAACCAAATTTTATAAAACCTGCATCTGCTCCTTGAATGGCTTTATCTCCTTTTTTGGCGTAATTAACAATTCTTCTGGCTAAAGCACCAGCGATTTGTCTGTATAATATATCGCCAAATTTGGGTGTTTTAATCACTATGGTAGTTCTTTCATTTTCCTCACTAGCTTTAGGGTGCCATGCCACTAAGTATTTACCAGGGTGATATTTTGAGTATTGTATTACACCACTAGCAGGATATCTTGTTACATGCACGTTTAAGGGAGACATGAATATGGAAACTTGCTTTCTTTTCCCTTTAAAGTATTCCTTTTCTTCTACCTCTTCTATGACAACAACTTTGCCATCTACAGGAGCGATAATTTCATTGAGATTAAACTGAACAGCCCTTTTTGGGTTTCTGAAAAATTGTAAAATCAACACCAGGATAGTCAATGCAACACCTTGTACACCATATTTGATTAGGTGATTTGTAATATAGACATCGGCCGTGAGGGCCATAGCTCCAACAATAATAAAAGTGATCGCAATAATCTTAAAACCTTCTCTGTGAAACATAACTAATTAAAGATAATGATGAGCAAATATGCAAATGGTGCGGCAAATATAAGACTATCTAGTCTATCTAACATCCCTCCGTGGCCAGGTAAAATTGCGCCGCTGTCTTTTACGCCAGCAACACGTTTGAATTTAGATTCAAGGAGGTCTCCTAAATTTCCTGTAATCACAACTACCGTGGCAAGAATTAGCCATTGGCTTAAAGAAAGTAGCGGGTCTATTTGAGCGATTAAAACTGCGGCTAAAAGTCCAAATAAGAGCCCACCGACGGCACCTTCAACAGTTTTTTTTGGAGATACAGAGGGGTATAATTTATTTTTCCCAAACTGTTTACCCACCAAATATGCAAAGGAATCATTCATCCATATGATCAGAAAAATACCCGTTATGAGCATTTTGGCAAATTCAGGGGTAGTGTAGGGAATAAGGGTGAGAAAAATGCATCCGCCTCCTATGTAAAATACTCCAGAGATAAAGGTCATGCTTTTCGTGAGCTGTTGTTTCTTTTTAGTTAACAGATATTTCAATAAGAATGTATTTATACCTAAGGTAGTAGCGAGTAAAAGTCCTATAGTAAAACTGTTTTGGATGAGGTAAATAAACAACCACCAAAGGGCTAAATAAGCCATGAATAAATAGTAACCGCGTAATTTTGTGATTCTTTTGTATTCATAAATACAGGCTAATCCAAAGGCCATAAATAGAAAATCAAAGGCATCCGAGTTTAAAAAAACTGCTGCTAGTAAAATAAATACATAGACCGCCCCCGTGAGGAGCCTTCTTATTAATTCTCTCATTTAAAGGTCTTCTAGAAGAATCAGATACACATCTTTATTGCTACTTCCGTAGCTCATAAAATCTTTTTGACCTTCAGTTTCTTTCTTGAAGTTCTTAATGGCGGTTATATTACCTGGTATCTGTTTAGGATAGTTTTTTTTAATTTGTTTTAAACCATCTTGAATGGTTTCTAACATTTGGCTGGTTTTGGCAAATACTATGATGATTTCTGGTAAGTCCGGCAGTTTATTTTCTCCAAACTGACTGTCACTCACTAAAATTGAGCCGTTCAAAGCAATCAGGTGTTCACAGGAGGTGAAAAATACACCAGCTCCCTGTGTTTTATGAGTAGTTTCATATCCTGCGTTGGAACAAAACAGCGCCATGTTCTTATCTAAAGTGAGCAGGGGTTTTTCTTTCCAATCGTTCTCATCAAGTATGTTATTCAAAAGTGCTAATGCTTCATCTTTGTCTTCGCAGTATAAGAATTTACCTCCATTTTTTTTGAAATTAATGGTGAATAATTCGTCTATAGGCGTTTTTTCTTCTGGCATGTACTTGGACCTCTCAACCTGGCTTGAAGCGGGGTTGTTTTTAGAGGATCCAAATATTTTGCTAAAAAAATTCAATATTACGCTTTACCTTCTTTTTTTGTTGTATTTGAGTCATTCGCATCTTCTAGGGTACTTTCTGTTACGATGGAAGAATCATTTTCTTCTTTATTTTCTAGACTGTCTGAAATACCTGCATTGGCTTCATCATCTGGGTTGGCAGTAGCTTCTTTTTGAAGGGCTTTTGGTGCTGGAATAAAAGGTCTTTCACCAAAGATTTTTTCCAAATCGTCCTTAAAAATCACTTCTTTTTCTAACAACCTTTTTGCTAATGTAGTAAGTTTTTCTTTGTTTTCCTCTAAAAGTTCAATAGCTCTTTGATACTGCGCCTCTATTAGGATAGAAATTTCTTTGTCTATTTTCTGAGCGGTTTCCTCACTATATGGCTTAGTGAAACCGTATTCAGACTGTCCTGAAGAATCGTAGTAAGTGATATTTCCCAATGATTCATTTAAGCCGTAAACAGTAACCATAGCCCTCGCTTGCTTGGTCACTTTTTCCAAGTCGCTCAAGGCTCCCGTAGATATTTTATTGAAAATTACCTTTTCTGCGGCACGCCCTCCTAAAGTGGCACACATTTCATCTAGCATTTGTTCTGTTCTAACAATCAACCTTTCTTCTGGTAAGTACCATGCAGCTCCTAGAGATTGCCCTCTTGGAACAATGGTTACCTTCACAAGAGGAGCGGCATGCTCTAACATCCAACTCACTGTTGCGTGTCCTGCTTCGTGATAGGCAATGGTTTCTTTTTCAGACTGGGTAACAATTTTGTTTTTCTTTTCTAATCCACCTACAATCCTATCTACTGCATCTAAAAAGTCTTGTTTGCTAACAGCCTTTTTATCTTTTCTTGCTGCAATAAGAGCAGCTTCATTACAAACGTTGGCAATATCTGCTCCAGAAAATCCTGGGGTTTGTCTGGCTAAGAAATCTACATCTAATTTTTCAGAGGTCTTTATTGGCTTTAAATGAACCTCAAATATTTCTTTACGCTCTCTTATATCTGGTAAATCCACATAGATTTGCCTATCAAAACGGCCTGCCCTCATCAATGCTTTGTCTAATACATCTGCTCTGTTTGTGGCAGCTAAGACTATAACATTTGTATTGGTGCCAAAACCGTCCATTTCTGTCAGTAATTGGTTTAGGGTGTTCTCTCTTTCATCATTAGACCCTGTCATATTATTTTTACCTCTAGCGCGACCAATGGCGTCTATCTCGTCAATAAAGATAATAGCAGGAGATTTTTCTTTTGCTTGTTTGAATAAATCCCTCACTCTAGAAGCACCAACCCCAACAAACATCTCTACAAAATCAGATCCTGAAAGAGAAAAGAAAGGGACCTTAGCTTCACCAGCTACTGCTTTTGCCAATAATGTTTTTCCTGTTCCAGGAGGTCCTACCAACAAAGCACCTTTTGGAATTTTACCTCCAAGGGAAGTATATTTTTCTGGGTGTTTTAAGAAAGAAACGATTTCTTCTACTTCTTCTTTGGCACCTTCTAAACCTGCCACATCTTTAAATGAAGTTCTGGTGTCTGTCTTCTCATCAAATAGTTTGGCTTTGGATTTTCCAATATTGAAAATTTGGCCTCCGCCCGCGCCACCAGCGCCACCAGACATTCTCCTCATTACGTAAATCCAAATACCAATGATCAGTACAAAGGGTAAAAGTGATAAAAGTAAATCTCCAAATACATTAGATTCAGTCTCGTAGTCTACTAAGGTGTCTAATTGAAATTCCGATTTAATGGTCTTAATATCGTTTTCAAAATTTTGAAGGTCACCAAAGTCTAATATATACTCTGGACTTAAGCCGCTTAGATTGAATGATTTTTCAGCAACATCTTTATGTACTTCTTTAGCCAGTGCTTCCTTGGTTAAAAATACTTTGGCTTGCCTGGTGTTACTAATAATAATGATTTTATTAATATCCCCATTCTTCAAATAAGATTGCAGTTCAGAAGTGGTTGTCTTTCTCGTGTTAGAAAGACCACTGCTCATAAATTGAAACCCTATTAGTAAAGCTATTACAGTGGCGTATACCCACCATGCATTGAACTTTGGTTTCTTAGGACTTGTTTTAGATTCTTTTGCCATTTTATTTTTTAGTTTGATGGACTCGTTATTGCAGTGACCTTGGCGTCTCCCCAAAGGCTTTCTATGTCGTAATATTCTCTGATGTGTTTCTGAAAAACGTGAACTACAACATTCACATAATCCAGTAAAACCCACTCTCCATTTTCAGACCCTTCTACATGCCAAGGTTTGTCTTGAATGGTTTTACTGACTATTTTTTGTATAGATCCAACAACGGCATTAACATGTGTATTTGAAGTTCCATTACAAATAATGAAATAATCACAGGCTGTGTTTTCTATTTCCCGAAGATCTAATAATTGAATATCTAAACCTTTTACTTCTTCTATTCCATTGAGAATTAATGAGATAAGATTATCTACGTCTCCTTTTTTATCTAACATTTAAAAAATTTAAATTTTTACAAAGTTATTATATTTTTACGTTCTTAGCTATTGTTTTTAACATAAGATTAAACAGCTTTTTAGCCCTGTTTTAAAAGATTAAATCTTTATTTATGCCCCTTATTTATTTGGATAAAATTTCTTCTACAAATGATTACCTCAAAGACCTTTTGGGTAAAGAAATGTTACAAGACAATACTTTTGTTGTAGCTACAGAGCAAACAGCAGGAAGAGGACAAATGGGAAACAGTTGGATGGGTTCAAAGGGCAGTAGTATTAGCTTGAGTATTTATAAAAAGCAACTGAAGATACCTTTAAAGGATCAATTTAAAATAGCCATGTCAATTTCTTTAGCAGTGCGTCAAGTCTTCGCGCTGTTTTCAGAGCACGTAATGGTTAAATGGCCTAATGATATTTTAATCCAGGGTAAAAAAGCAGGTGGAATTCTTATTGAGAATACCATTCAAGGAAATGAAATCACTTCAAGTGTCATTGGGATAGGATTGAATGTTTTTAAGTTTTCAATGCCTGAAATAACAAAGGCTACCGCACTAAGTGAACATTCCAAGCTAGCTATTAAACTAGACTACTTACTTGAGATCTTAATGATTCAATTAGATAAATCGCTCACCGAGATGGAGCAAATTTCTTATCCCTCTTTAAAGTTCAGCTATGAAAGCCAATTGTTTGGCCTTGGAGTGGTTAATACTTTTAAACGTTCTAATCAAAAAAGCTTCCAAGGGATTATTAGAGGGGTTTCCTCTAATGGAGCATTGATCATTGAAAACCAAGAAGGTTTAAAAGAGTTCTTTCAGTTTAAGGAGGTGTCCTTGAAACTTTAAAAGCGCTGAGTGTGCTTACTTAAAATTGAACTTTAGTTAAGTTTTCAGATAATGCGTTTATGAAATTTGTAATAGGTGTCTTAATCATCATTTCCATCATGGCATTGAAGGTGCCTTCAAAAACCAATTGTACTTCTGTGCTGTCTTCACCTTTATTAACGATATTTCCTTTAAGCGTGAAAGGTAACTTATCACTAGCAGCACCCAATAATATATATGAGTTGGCCTCTGATCCATTTTTTTGCAAAACTATTTCCGGCATTCCTTTTAAAGCGAAGAGAAAACGATCCTCACTAAGTACTTCAAATTTACTGGTGTTTTCTGGCATGAGGTGTTCGAAATTCTTAATTTCATTTAAGAAGTTAAATACCGATTCGTCAGAAGTGTTTAAAAGTACTGGGCTCGTTTCTATTAGCATATTATAAAAATCTTTTGGTTTGATCGAAACTTCCGTTTGTTCCGATAAGTAAGTGTTTGTAAGACCAACTGCTTATTAATTATTGTTGGTTCCACTGAGAGGGATTTTTCCTCCATTCTTTCAAAGTGTCTAGGTGGTCAGTGCTTACAGTACCCTCGTTAGATGCTTGTGTAATTAAATGGCTGTAGTCACTCAAGGTATGAAGAGTGGTATTTTGCTTTAGGAAATTTTCTTCAGCAGTTTCAAAACCATAAGTGAAAATAGCTAACATTCCCATAACTTTTGCACCTACTTCTTCTAATGCATCAACAGCTTTCAGACTACTTTTGCCTGTTGAGATTAGGTCTTCTATTACAACTACTTTGGCATTCTCTTGCAACTGCCCTTCAATTTTGTTTTGTCTTCCGTGAGATTTTGCTTCAGGTCTAATATAAACAAAAGGGAGGTCTAATATTTCAGCGACCAATAAACCTATGCCTATGGCTCCTGTGGCAACCCCAGCTATAGCATCTGGATTGGGGTAAAGTATTTTTATTTGCGCTGCCATTTTTGTGGCAACAAATTTTCTGGCCTCTGGAAATGAGAGCACTATTCTGTTATCGCAATAGATAGGAGATTTCCATCCTGAGGCCCAAGAAAAAGGATTTTCTGGTCTCAATTTTATTGCATTAATTTGTAATAATAGTGCAGCTGTTTGTTTTGCGGTTTCGCTATCTAAAATCATAACACAAATGTATAAAGTTTTTGTGAATGAATCTCCTATGATTCTGACAAATAAACTGGCGGAATCTGAAGAAAGTACTTATTTTCCATTAAATGAGGAAGCGATTCAAAAGGCCATTTTAGCACTTTCTAAAAAGAAGCTGGACAAAGCATATATATACCATCCCAACCACGAAGAAATATTAAACAAGTTTTCTAAGACCATACCTAGGGTTGTAGCGGCAGGAGGTGTAGTAACTAATCCACAAGGAAAGGTACTTTTTATATATAGAAATGATAAGTGGGATTTGCCAAAAGGTAAAGTAGACAAGGGGGAGACTATTGAAGCTGCCGCATTAAGAGAAGTAGAGGAGGAAACTGGTGTAAAAGGGCTGGAGATTGAAAACTTCTTGAGAACTACCTATCACATATTCAAGAGAAACGGGCAATACAAACTTAAAGAAGTGCACTGGTTTGCCATGAAAACTTCTTATAAGGGGCCTTTACTGGGGCAATTAGAAGAAGGTATTGTTAAAGTGAAGTGGAAAGGTCCAGATAAAATTAAAAAGGCCCTACAGAACTCTTTCACCAACATTAAAGTTTTATTTGAATAGATATGGGATTAAAAACTTTGTTGGTCTAATTAGGTTTATATTCAGGCTATTCTCTTGAAATATTTAATACTGCTTTTGGAACTAGCCCTGAATAATCACCTCCGTGTCTTATAACATCTCTAACAATTGAAGAACTGATATACGATTTACCTGATGAGGTGAGTAAAAAAACGGTTTCAATTTCGGAGAGCTTTCTATTGGTATGGGCAATAGCTTTTTCAAATTCAAAATCAGCAGGATTTCTGAGTCCTCTAAGAATAAAGTTTGCTTTAATATCTTTACAGAAATCTACCGTTAAACCGCTGTACGTATGAACGCTAATTTTGGGCTCGTCTTTAAATGTTTCGCGGAGTATTTCCAATCGCTCTTCTAATGAAAACATATACTTTTTATCCGTATTTACCCCGATGGCAATAATAAGTCTGTCAAAAAGAGTAATGCCTCTTTGTATGACATCTAAATGCCCAAGGGTAAGTGGATCAAAGGATCCCGGGAAAACAGCTATTTTTTTATCCATGCAACAAAATTAAACAATTTAGTTTTAGCTTTAAATATGCTTGCTTTTCAAGCGCTAGTATGGCCAATTTCTAAATACAGCATAATAAATAATTACCATATAGATTCAAGGGCGCTTTCAAATAATTGAGGAAGCGAAATTCCAGCCTCTTTTGCTTGCTGAGGTAGTATGCTGTGTTGGGTCATTCCCGGTGTTGTATTTACTTCTAATAGATGCGGAACATTGTTGACTAAAATAAATTCAGATCTGGTGTAGCCTTTTAATTTCAATGTGTTATAAACAAATGTAGCTACAGCAATAATATTTTGTTCCACTTCAGGATTTAATTTAGCAGGGGTAATTTCTGTGGATTTTCCTTCGTATTTTGCCTCATAGTCAAAAAAGTCGTTTTCACTTATAATTTCTGTAATAGGCAATACCTTTGTTTTACCTTTGTATTGAATCACTCCCACAGACACCTCTCTTCCCACCAAGGCCTCTTCAATAATCACCTCTTTATCTTCTTTAAAAGCAATCTCAAGTGCAGCCTCCATCTGATCTATTGCAAATACCTTACTAATACCAAAACTACTTCCTGATCTATTGGCTTTTACAAAACAAGGTAAACCAACTTTTTGAATAATAGCCTCATGATTTATGGGGTCACCATAGTTCAGATAAAAAGATTTCGCCATGGCAATTCCATAGGGCTTTAGCACACTTAACAAATCTCTTTTGTTGTAGGTAAGCGCGGCTTGATAAAAATCACAAGCAGTTTGGGGAATACCCAAAAGTTCTAAGTAAGCTTGAATTTTACCATCTTCTCCAGGGCTTCCGTGAATGGCATTGAAAACACCGTCAAACAACACTTGCTTGTGAGGGAGTTCCAGACTGAAATTTCCCTTTTGAATAGGATACACTGCGCCGTGATCAGTAGTATAGGTCCACCTATTTTTTGAAATTACTATAGGGTATACTTCGTATTTTTCAGGATCTAAATGAGCTGCAACTACAGAGCCGCTTTTTAGTGAAATTTCAAATTCACTGGTGTACCCTCCCATAATCACTGCAATGGTTTTTTTCATCAGAAAACACTTTTATAAATTATCTAATACTGAGAATTACTAACACAAAGGTTTTGCTATCTTTGTGGCAATCGCTAAGCGCAATGAAAAATAGTATACTTTTTTTAAAAAGCCGGTTTTTTTTAAAACAAATCTTTGGTGCCTTCTTGGTACTATTACTTGTTGTGGTCATCAGTATGCAAATGTTGGCTTGGACTACAGAACATGGTAATTATATTGTTGTACCAGATTTAACTAAAAAAGAGATTACTGAGGTAGCTCATATTTTAGCTGCTCAATCACTTAGATTTCAAGTCATTGACTCAGCTAATTTTAGAAGCGATTTTCCTAAAAATGCAGTAATTAGTCAAAGTCCAAAGCCAGGAAGTGAGGTTAAAGCAAACAAGAAAATATACTTGCAGTTAAATCCATCGGGCTATGCCAACATAAGTTTGCCAGAACTGGTTCAAGTAACGCAAAGAAATGCCACCTCTAAGTTACAAGCGGTTGGATTAAAAATAGAAAAAGTCACTTATATAGACGCCTTAGGAAAGAATATGGTCTATGGAGTTAAGTATCAGAGCAAATTCATTAAACCAGGTTTTAAATTACCTAAGATGTCAGAAATAGAACTTATTTGTGGAAATGGTAACAGACCAGAAAACGGTACGCCAAATTTAAACCAGACCATACCAGAATAAAACTTTGAGCCTAGTTTAAAATGGCCGAAATCAATTGAATAGAAATTAATCGAATATAAATTGTGTATTTAAATTAGAGAAGATCTCTAGTTTTTCATTGCTAGTTTTTATTATCCCATCAATCATGTCTCAAACAGATCAAAACACGCCAATAGATGCTTACAAAGATCAGGAATCTGAAGATTTATTTGAGCATTTCTCTTTTACAGCCTCCAAAGGGCAAGAGCCGCTAAGGATTGATAAATATCTCATGAATTTCATTGAGAATGCCACACGGAATAAAATTCAGCAAGCAGCAAAAGAAGGCCATATTTGGGTCAATGATCAGGTGGTGAAGCAGAATTACAAGGTAAAATCTGGAGACGAAATTAAGGTCATGTTTACCCATCCTCCTTATGAATTCCTCCTGGCTCCAGAAGACATTCCTCTAGATGTAGTCTATGAAGACTCGGACCTTATGGTGGTTAATAAACCACCGGGTATGGTAGTGCACCCAGGTCATGGAAATTACTCAGGTACCTTAATTAACGCCCTATTATTTCACATAAAAGATCTTCCTTTAAATTCAGATGACAGACCTGGGCTTGTACATAGGATAGATAAAGACACCTCTGGTTTACTGGTAGTGGCAAAAACCTCCAAAGCCATGACTCATTTAGCCAAGCAGTTTTTTGACAAAACCTCTGAGCGAGAATACGTGGCTATTGTGTGGGGCAATGTAGAGGAAGATCAAGGGACGGTGAGGGGTCATATAGGAAGACACCCAAAGAACAGGCTTCAAATGGCTGTTTTTCCAGAAGGAGATCAAGGAAAAGAAGCCGTTACCCATTATAAAGTGATTGAACGATTGGGTTATGTGACCCTTGTCTCCTGTGTTTTAGAAACAGGTAGGACCCATCAGATTAGGGCTCATATGAAGCACATTGGTCATACACTTTTCAATGACGAGCGCTATGGTGGAGAGAAAATTTTAAAAGGCACCACTTTTACTAAATACAAGCAGTTTGTAGACAACGCTTTTAAGGCTCTGCCCAGACAGGCCTTGCATGCCAAAACCCTAGGTTTTGTGCATCCGAGCTCTGGTGAGCTCATGCGTTTTAACACTCCCATTCCAGAAGACATGCTAAGCTGTATTGAAAAGTGGCGCGCTTACTCACAACACCAGCAAGAATAAGCCTTTTTTAGTGGTTTTTAAAAATCACTAAAAACCTGTATTTTTATGCTAAAATTCATTTGCTATGAAATTCATTATATCGCCTGCCAAGTCTTTAGATTTTGAAACAGCCCTTCCGACCACTCACTACAGTGAGCCCATATTTCTAGATCAATCCAAGACCATTAACACCACATTGGCCAAAAAGAAACCCAAAGATCTGAGTACCCTAATGAATATCTCAGATAAATTGTCTCAACTTAACTGGCAGCGCAATCAGGATTTTACATTGCCCTTTACTCCAGACAACGCGAGACCCGCAATTTATACCTTCAGTGGAGATGTATACCAGGGTATAGATGTTTTTTCAATGAGCGAAAAAGAAGTAAATGCCTTACAAGATCAATTGCTTATTCTCTCTGGTTTATATGGTGTGTTAAAACCGCTAGACCTCATTCAAGCCTACCGTTTGGAGATGGGAACCTCACTAGAAATTGGCTCCAATAAGAACCTGTATAGTTTTTGGAAGGACACCTTAACCGCTCATCTGAATGCCCAAATGGAGGCTTCTGAAACACTAATGAATCTAGCGAGCAATGAATATTTTTCTGCCTTAGATGCAAAATCCTTAAACATGAAAGTGGTCTCTCCAGTGTTTAAAGACTGGAAAAATGACAAACTCAAGATCATTAGTTTTTATGCTAAGAAAGCGAGAGGACTTATGGTGCGTTACTCCATTCAAAACAATATTCAAGACCTGGATGGAATACTAGCCTTTAACCTAGAAGGCTATTCTTACAGCGCAGAAGAGACCAAAGATCCTATGGCACCTGTCTTTGTGAGATAGGCTTTTCCAAGAAAGTAATACTTCAAGACAGTTCTATTTTAACTTAGTTTTTAAATATATTAATCCTTGTTTAAAAGGACAGTTAAAAACCTAGTATCAGATTTTTATGGTGTTTTGCCCCTATTCAAAAGGGCTGCTCAATACCTTGTAAAAGGTTTTTATTCCGTATTCAATCTGACTAATTTTCAGGTTTTCATTAGGGCTGTGCTGATTGTTGTCTGGGTTTACCATAGGTAAAATATAGGCAGGAATTTTTAAGGCATTTACAAAAGGCGCAATAGGAACGGTACCCCCCATAGTTCTAATTTGCACCACCTCAGTATTGAAATTATCTTCCAATAAAGATTTTAAATGCCCCCCAAAAGGCAGGCTCAGATCTGTTCTAAAAGCAGGTGTAACAGATCCTTTCTCGATTCTAATCACTTTGGGATAGGCCATTAGATCTGCTTTGGTAGGAACTTCATTAAAAATAGTATAGCCTTGTTTTTTCAAATGTGCTTCTACTAGATTTTGTAATCGCGCTCCGTCAGTTTCAGGCACCAACCTCAAATCAATTTCAGCAGTAGCCATATCTGGGACAATGGTTCTGGCTTGGTCGCCTACCCATCCGCTCGCCATTCCTCTCACATTAAGGGAAGGAAATTGAAGCGCCTCCTGATAAAAAGCACCCACCGCATCTGGCTTGTAAATGCCCAATAGCTCGTTAATATATTCTGCAGCGTCCGGCACTGCCTTTAAAACAGCTTTGTCAGATTCGTTCAACTCAATACCATCATAGTAACCCGCCACCAATACCTTTCCATCCGGAGATTTTAAACTGGATAGGAGGTGGGCCATTTCAAAGGCTGGATTGGGTGCATAATTTCCATAATGACCAGAATGTTGGGGTTTTATGGGACCGTAAGTCCATACCCTTAAGGTGGTAATACCCCTACATCCATATACAATGGTAGGTTGTCCCGAGGCGTGAACAGGGCCGTCATTAATGATTAAATAATCTGCCTCTAATAAATCTTTATAGGTATTTACTGCCTTAGCTAGTGGTTTACTGCTTTTTTCTTCTTCTCCGTCTAAGACCACCTTAATGTTAAAAGCCAGGCTGACATTATTTTTTTTCAGTAGATCTAGACTGTTTAGAAGCATGACAATAGGTCCCTTGTCGTCCGAGGTAGACCTGCCATAAAGCCTCCAGTCCATAGGAATATCTTCATTCAATTCTTCAAAAGAAGTGGTTTCCCACTGATCACCGACTGGTTTTTTAAGCACCACCTCATAAGGATTATCCTGATCCCATAATTCTGGAGCCACAGGTTGGCCGTCTAAATGCATATAAAAAAGCAAGGTTTTTTTAGCAGGATCCATAGGCAATGCCGCAAAAAAGAGGGGCAACCCATCTGTGGGAAGTACGGTTGTATTAAAACCACGATCAGAAAATTTATCTGTAAGCCAAGTGATGTTCCTGTTGATATCTGCTGGCATATTTGCGTCATTGGGAATAGCCACAAAATCTCTAAGTTCATCTATAGAGTGCCTTACCTGACTTTTAATCTCAGATGTAGTCTGAGCAATACTAAAAGCGCTTAAAAGCAGGAATAGAAATTGGATGAGGTTTTTCATATGGTTGGTATTTGTTTGTTATTTCTCCAATAAAGATAACCCTTTAAAAATAAGTGCGAGGACTAATAATATAAATGGGGCGCCATGGAAAAAGGTGTCCCACCAATCAATGAGTTGCATACCTTTGGCGCCACCTTGGATCCATTTAATTTTGCCCCAGATATGAGGTTCAGGGTTAAAAGGAGCCAAGCCTAGGGTCACACTTAATAGGGCTATAAGTCCTAGGTTTTTGATTAGAAATTTTTTAAAGTAGATCATCTGATTTGTTTTGAGAGGTCAAAATTGATACTCGAGTGATTTGTTTTGAGCAGTTAACACTTAACTGTGGATGAGAAAAGCATTGTGATCAATAACTGCTGTTTTTTGAAGCTGAGCTAGTCTGGTCGTAGACTTTTTATGAACGGGCTTATTCCCGCAAGTCCTTTTTCAGTAATAGTCTTAATAAAAGCAGAGCCTATAATGGCTCCAGAGGTATGTTTTGTAGCTTGAGAGAACGTATTTGCGTCATGAATTCCGAAACCAACCACTAAGGGGTTTTTGAGATTCATTTGGGCAATTCTTTCAAAATATGCTTCTTGTTCTTCTCCAAAACCACTTTTGCTTCCCGTCACACTTGCCGTACTCACTAGATAAATAAAACTGTCTGACGCCTGGTCAATCGCTTTAATTCGTGTATCTGAAGTTTGAGGGGTGATTAAAAAAATATTTTTTATGCCGTGTTTTTCGTAAAGCTTTTTATAGTGCTGCTCATATTCTGCTAAGGGCAGGTCTGGCATAATAATCCCGTCGATTCCTATTTGGGCACACTGATTCAAAAAGGCGTCTACGCCGTATTGTAGCATGGGGTTAAAATAGCCCATTACAATTAGAGGAATGTGAATACTTTTTCGAATGTCTTTTAGTTGATCAAAGAGCAACTGAGTGTTCATGCCATTTTTTAGGGCAGTAGTTGAGCTGTCCTGAATGGTGGGGCCGTCTGCCAAAGGGTCGCTAAATGGAAGTCCTATTTCTACTAGATCTACGCCCGCTTCTTGCAGTTGACTCAAGACCTTCACCGTGTCTTCTTTTTCAGGATAGCCTGCCGTAAAATAGATGGACAAGACTTTTTTAGGGTCTGCCATTCTTTGATTTATTCTGTTACTCATAATTTAAAATAATCTATATAGGTATTCAAATCTTTATCTCCACGGCCAGATAAGTTAACCACCACCACTTCTTCTTTACCAAAGGGTCTGTTTTCAAAAATGGCAAAGGCATGAGAGGTCTCAATGGCAGGGATAATACCCTCCATTTTAGAGACCAGTAATCCGGCAGCCATAGCATCCTGATCCGTTACTGAAATAAATTCGGCACGCTTAGATTCAAACAAATGCGCATGCATTGGGCCTACTCCAGGGTAATCCAAGCCTGCAGAGATAGAATAAGGCTCCGTAATTTGCCCGTCTTGGGTTTGCATCAATAGGGTTTTACTTCCGTGAATAATGCCTTCTTTTCCCAGTGCAGAGGTAGCAGCACTTTCTCCGGTGTGAATTCCTTTGCCTGCGGCCTCTACCGCTATAATATTGACTTCAGGGGTGTCTAAAAAATGGTAATAAGCTCCTGCAGCATTACTTCCTCCGCCCACACAGGCCACTACATGGTCTGGATTTTCTCGTCCTTCTTTTTCCAATAACTGGCTTTTGATCTCTTGAGAAATCACCGATTGGAAACGAGCTACCATATCTGGATAAGGGTGTGGCCCTACAACAGACCCAATAATATAATGGGTGTTCACTGGGTTGTTTATCCAATCTCTTATGGCCTCATTGGTCGCATCTTTAAGTGTCTTACTGCCAGATTCAGCGGCCCGAACAGTAGCTCCTAGCATTTTCATTCTAGCGACGTTTGGTGCCTGTCTTTTAATGTCTACGGCCCCCATATAGACCACACATTCCATGCCCATTAGCGCACAAACAGTAGCAGTGGCTACACCGTGTTGCCCAGCTCCGGTCTCTGCAATGATTCTTGTTTTACCCAGTCTTTTAGCCATTAGGATTTGGCCAATGGTATTGTTTACCTTATGCGCTCCAGTATGGCATAAATCTTCTCTTTTAAGATAGATCTTAGTGTTGTAAAGCGCTGAGAGTCTCTTGGCAAAATAGAGTGGAGTAGGTCTCCCTACATAATCCTTAAGAAGGGCGTCAAATTCTTTTTTGAAACTTTCAGAGCCCATAATGTCAAGATATTGGGTCCTGAGTTCTTCAGTATTGGGAAATAGCATTTCAGGAATATAGGCGCCTCCAAAGGAACCGTAATATCCATTTTCATCTACGTGGTAAGTCTTTTTCATAGCGTTTTATTCTGTAGAGAATCTATTTTTTAAGGCGTTTATAAATAGGTTTAAATCCTGGGTGTTTTTAGTATAGTCTTCTGTTTCAAAAGTACTATTTACATCTATAACAGCACACATTTTTGAGGCTTTGCTTTCTAAAAATTTAGCTAAATCAGTTGCTTGTGCTAAACCAATGCCACCACTCAAAAAGTATGGCGTATTGCTTGGATATGCGGCCAAAAGTTCCCAAGAAAAGGTATAACCATTGCCTCCGGGGAGTTTTCCTTTGGTGTCAAAAAGGAAAAAATCACAATAGGCTTCGTAAGGTGCCAATAAGGAAAAGTCAAATTCGTCTTTCACTGAAAAGGCTTTAATAAGTATCAGAGGTGTCTTGTTAGCGTCGGGTTGTTTTTCCCAAGCCTCAAGTACTGTTTTGCAATCTTCTGGGGTTTCACCTCCGTGCAATTGCACCCCTTGTAAATCATTTTCTTGGACTGTTTTTACAATGAAATCAGGGCTCGCCTTTACAAAAACGCCTATTTTTTGAATACTGGGATCTATTTTAGGAATAGTATTTTTAATATACCGTTTGGAGGGTTTCCAAAAAATAAAACCCATATAATGAGGTGTTAGTGCCGCCACAGCACTAATATTTTCCGGGACCCTCATGCCGCAAACTTTCAATTTAGGCGTTTCAAAGGGCATATGTGTATAAGAACCTCCCATATTAGCTTTCTATTTGTTTTATAAATGCTAAGGCTGCAGCTCCGGGGTCATTTGTCTTCATAAAGTTTTCACCGACTAGAAAGCCGCTATACCCATACGTTTTTAAGTCTTTAATGGCAGAGACTTCACTAATGCCACTTTCAGAAATCTTTACAAAATCTGAGGGGATAGAAGTAGCGAGTGTTTTTGAGGTGTCCAAACTCACCTCAAAAGTCTTTAGGTTTCTGTTGTTCACCCCTATGAGGTCTAAAGATGGCATAATTGATTTTTCCAATTCTTCTAAGTTGTGAACTTCTAAAAGCACCTCTAAACCCAGCGACTGTGCGAGGTTAGATAAGCTCTGAATTTCTGCTCTTGTGAGTACTGCAGCTATGAGTAAAATGGCATCGGCCCCATGGGCCTTAGCTTCTATAATTTGGTAGGGATCTACAATGAATTCCTTTCTCAAAAGGGGCGTCTCTACAGCGGCCCTGGCAATCAAAAGATCTTCAAGCGCCCCTCCAAAATAGGGCCCATCTGTAAGTACAGAAATACCACAAACGCCTGCCTTTTCATAGCCTTTTACCACTGCGGGGACTTTGAGCGTATTATTAATAACATCTTTTGAAGGAGAGCGTCTTTTGTGCTCGGCGATAATACCACTATTGCTTTGTTTTATCTGGGCAACCATAGAGTTTACATGACGTTCAAACAAGGGGTGCTGTTCCAGGTATTTGGTGGGAACTAGGCCTTTTTTAAGGGCTACTTCTATCTTTTTGTCGGCTATTATTTTGTCTAAAATGTTCATTTATAAAGCTTGTAATTGCTGTAATTTTTTGAGTGCTGCACCAGATAATAGGGTTTCTTTGGCCTGTTCAAAAGCGGTTTGAATGCCGTTGTTTTGAACTGTATTGATAGCTAGGGCTGCATTGGCACAAACCACATTGTTTTGCGCCTCACTGCCTTTTCCACTGAGAATATCTACAAAAATGGCTGCGGCAGAAGCCACTGATTCCCCTCCGGCAATGTCTTTTGCATGTAAGGTTTTTACATTGAAATGAGCAGGATCTAAAACCATTTCATTTGCCCTGGTAATGACTTTTGTTGCCCCTGTCAGAGACACTTCATCGTATCCATCTAAGGCATGTACAATACTGTATTGCTTGTTTGTTTTTTGATACAGGTATCCGTAAATTCTAGCTAGTTCTAAATTAAATACTCCTACCATTTGATGGGTAGGAAAAGCAGGGTTTACCATAGGACCTAACATATTAAAGAATGTTTTGACCCCTAAAGCCTTTCTAATGGGCGCTACCTGCTTCATGGCCGGGTGGAACAAGGGGGCGTGTAACACACAGATCCCTACTTGGTCTAGGGCTTTTTCTAAATAATCTTTGTCATTGGTGAATTTAATACCCAATGCTTCCATAACATTACTACTCCCACATGAAGAAGATACGCCATAATTCCCGTGTTTAGTTACTTTAATCCCACTAGCAGCCGTCACAAAAGAGGCTAGGGTAGAGATATTAAACGTATCTTTTCCATCTCCTCCAGTGCCACATAAATCTATAGGCTCATAAGCGGAAAGATCTACTGCCAGGCATAATTCTAAAAGTGCGTCTCTAAACCCCTCTAATTCTTCTAGTTGAATACTACGCATCATATACACGGTAAGAAAAGAGGCAATTTCAGATTCGTTGTAAGCTTTGTTGGCAATCCCTACGAGTATGTCTTTAGATTCTTGTCTGCTCAGCACTTCGTGCTGGATGAGTCTGTTGAGTATTTCTTTCATATTCAATTTTTAGTAGCTTTTTGTTGAATTAGGGACTAGTACATTTTTTTCTTCTGGCTTAAATTCCCAGGAGACTCCCAACCAGTTGGCCAGCATTTTCTTTCCACTAGGGGTTAGAATGGATTCTGGGTGAAACTGTACAGCATGTACTGGGTAGTCTTTGTGTTCAATTGCCATGATTTGTCCCTTATGGTCCCTGGCAGTCACTTTCAAAGATTCTGGTAGATCTTCAGATACCACCCAAGAATGATACCTCCCTACGACCACCTCAGTAGGTAAGTCCTTAAACAATGTCGCTTGGGGATCTATAATTTCTATTGGTGTTGCGATCCCGTGGTATACTTCGCTTAAATTTTCTAAGCGTCCTCCAAATACCTCTGCAATGGCTTGTTGTCCTAGACAGACCCCTAGAATTTTTTTAGTTGTAGCGTAGGTGGCAATAATTTCTTTGAGTAGTCCTGCCTCGTCTGGAATACCAGGTCCAGGGGACAATACAATATGGGAAAAAGCAGCCACTTCTTCTATGTTTAATTTGTCGTTTCTACGAACCGTTACCTGAGCGCCTAATTCCTCTAAGTAATGCACTAGGTTATAAGTAAATGAGTCGTAATTGTCTATGAGTAATATGTGTGTCATGTTTTTTTTATAGGGTCTATATCAGATACCTTTATTTATTTAATATCTTCTGCCAATGACAATGCTTTGGTGAGTGCTCCTAACTTATTGTAGGTTTCTTGCAATTCAGAAGCTGCATCTGAAGCAGCAACAATTCCTGCGCCCGCTTGGTATTGTAATTGATGGTTCTTGCTTAAAAAGGTTCTGATCATGATGGCGTGGTTAAAGTTACCTTCAAAATCCATAAAGCCAATGGCGCCTCCGTAGTAGCCCCTTGGGGTAGGTTCATATTTTTCAATAAGCTCCATGGCTTTGTGCTTAGGCGCACCGCTGAGGGTCCCAGCAGGAAATGTGTCTGCCACTATATTCATAGTAGGTGTGTCTGCTTTTTTTATACCAGTGACTTTAGATACCAAGTGAATGACATGTGAAAAAAACTGTACCTCTCGATAGTTTTCTACCCTGACCATTTTTCCATGCCTGCTGAGGTCGTTTCTCGCTAGGTCTACTAGCATGACATGCTCTGCATTTTCTTTGTGGTCTTCTGTGAGTTCCTTGGCGAGTAGGGCGTCTTTTTCATCGTTTCCAGTTCTTTTAAAGGTACCTGCAATGGGATGGATTTCTGCTTTCTGATCTTTGACTACTAGCTGTGCTTCTGGAGAACTCCCAAAAATTTTGAAATTCCCATAGTCAAAGTAAAATAGGTATGGAGAGGGATTTACAGCTCTTAGCGCTCGGTAAACATTAAACTCATCTCCACTAAATTTTTGGGTGAATCTTCTGGAAAGTACCAACTGGAAAACGTCTCCTCTTTGGCAATGTTTCTTGGCCGTTTCTACCAGTGTTTTGAAATCTTCGTCCTCTATATTAATAGTTGGTTCGCCTTCGGTTTTAAAAGGGTAGGTGGCAAAGTTTTTAACAGCAATTAATTGTTCTATAGTCGCTACATTACTGGGCTGGTCATAGCAGTGCGCAAAAATATAGGCTTCGTTGTTAAAATGGTTAATGGCAATAACGTTCTGGTATACCGCATAATATAATTCAGGAAGGTCTTGTCCCCCTTCTTTTTTAGCGATCTGAATATCTTCATAATATTGTACGGCGTCATAGGTCATAAAACCAAACAATCCTTGTGTAATGAATTTAAAATCTTGTTTTTCACTATTGAACTCCTTTGAAAAAGCCGTGAGTGTAGCAGGAATATCAGTTTCTGATGTAATAGGGGTTATTTGTGTGCTGCCATCTGGATATGCTTTTGTAATCTGACGGTCTTTTACCTCAATGTGTGCAATGGGGTTAAAACAGATATATGAAAAACTATTGTCGTTTGCGTGGTAATCACTACTCTCCAATAAAATACTGGCTGGGTAACGGTCTCTTACTTTTAAATAGACGCTCACAGGTGTAATGGTGTCTGCAAGAATTTTTTTGTAATGGGTTTTTAAAGCGTAACTCATAATTTGTTTCTTTCTGTCTTTCCTATTGGTATTTCAAAAATAATATCAGATCAAGTGATATTGAAAATAAAAAGGCTTGTCTGTGAAGACAAGCCTTTAAAATATATCAAAGTAATGCTTAGCTCACAGCGTACGTTGTAAGTTGTTCCACCACCAATTGTTTGTATTATTTTGAATCATGTACCAAATATAGTAAACCTTACAGAATATAAAAGCTTTGAGCAAAAAAAATCACAAAGCCCCTTAAGGCTTTGTGATTTTAAACAATTTCATAGCGTGATTTGTTCTAATTCTAAAAGGATACTTAGAATTGTAGGTCTACCACCAAGTCAAATTCATCATAGATGGTTTTGTCGCCTAAATTGTCAAAGAATGATCCAGATCCGTAACGAACGTCAAATTGAGAGCGGTCTACTTTTAAATTTGCCGTTGCTTTACTTCCATATACGGAGATAGTGAAGTTTACTTCTTTGGTAATATTTTTGATCGTTAGGTTTGCAGTTGCATTGTACGCATTCTTGCCGGAAGCTTTTACAGATGTAATTTCTAAAGAAGCTGTTTTGTGAGTGGCAGTTCCAAAGAAATCATCAGAATGTAAATGTCCATCTAATTTTTGCTTGTACTCTCCTTCTAAGTCAGTGGTATTAATAGTAGTCATGTCTACGACAAAGGCACCTCCTGTTAAAATAGTTCCATTAAAATCTAAGTTCGCAGAAGCCAAATTAATAGTACCTTCATGAGATCCAGTAACTTTGTAGGCTTTCCAAGTAATGGTACTCGCTTCAGTATTAATCACTTTTTTTTCAACAGCTTTTGTTGTTTTTTCAGTAGTTTTTTCTTTGGTATTTGAGGGAGTTGCGATTGCAATAGAAGTGGCTACTAATACTGCGCTAAGGGTCATAAATAATTTTTTCATAATGTTTAAATTGTTGTTAATTAATAGTTATAGTTTATCTAGTAACTCGTTGAGTTGAGTGAGTTCATTTTCAGTAAACCCATTTAAAAGTTTATGTTCAGTTTGTGTCATTACAGCATCCATTTCATGGAGGGCTTTAAGTCCTTTTTCAGTGATGAAAATCTCCACTTTTCTTCTGTTTTTTTCACAAATTTGGCGGGCTACAAAATCTTTTATAATTAGTTTGTCTACCAATCTGGTGGTATTACTCATCTTAGTGACCATCCTTTCATTAATAGTGTTCAGATTAGCAGCTGCTCCTTTTTGACCTCTTAATATTCTCAGTACATTAAATTGTTGCAGTGAAATATCGAAAGGTTTTAAGGCACTGTGAATGGTTTCATTGATCTTATTTTGAACCAAAGACAGGTGAATAATCGTTTTACTCCTTACAGGAATGGGTTTTTCTGTTTTAATATGCGCTTCAACATTCATGTATTGACAATTGTTGTACATACAAATGTATGAATATTTTTGAAAATACACGCTGTTTTTTAATTTTAAGGTTAATTATTTTTCCACTTCACAAATGAAATAGTTTTTTCTCCCAACTCAAACCCTTATTTTTGAAAGAATAAATAATTTAATAATGGCAGATTTATCACAAGAGGCATGGGCCTCACAATTGGCAGAAGACCCTAAGAGTGTAATATTAGACGTAAGAACTGCAGGGGAAGTTTCTGAGGGGATTATTCCAGGCGCCATTCATTTGGACATCTTTATGGGGCAAGGTTTTTTGGATGGTTTAGAAGCATTAGACAAGTCTAAAAATTACTATGTTTATTGTAGATCTGGGAACAGAAGTGGACAAGCCTGTGCTATAATGAATAGTGTTGGCTTTGAAACAACCCATAATTTAATAGGTGGTTTTATGGAATGGACCGGAGACACCGATGCTTTATAAACTTTTGTATTTTTTTCAAAGACACGGTTTTACAGTCTGTGAGCGTATTGCAGAACGTATGGGGATTAGGGCCAGAGTGGTAAGGACTTCATTTATTTATCTAACCTTTGTTACCTTAGGTTTTGGCTTTGCACTCTACCTGTTTTTTGCTTTTTGGATCCGTATTAAAGATTTGCTTTTTGCCAAAAGGAATTCTGTGTTTGATTTATAGTTTCGCATGTTAAAAGTATTCCGATCAAAAATATATATAGCCTTATCATTAGTACTTTTAGTAAGCGTGATAGGGGTACTAGGTTTTAGAATACTCTCGGACTATTCTTGGATAGACTCAGTGTATATGACCGTAATAACTATAACCACTGTTGGTTTTTCAGAGGTCAGTCCTTTGGACGATGCCGCTAAGATTTTCACAATTTTTTTAATTATCTCAAGCGTTTTTATTTTTGCCTTTGCATTATCGGTGGTCACTGAATATATATTAGGTAGGAATTCATTAGAAATTTTAAAGAAAAAACAGGTTAAAAATAAATTGCAAAGTATGAATAAGCATGTGATCGTTTGTGGTTATGGGAGAAATGGCGCTCAAGCAGTGGCCAGGCTAAAAGCTTACAATAAACCTTTTGTGGTCATTGAGAATGATCCTGAGATAATAGCAAAGTATGAAGATGAAGTGCTTTTTATCAAGGGAGACGCCAATGAAGATGAGGTATTGGAGGCTGCAGGAATTCATAAGGCGCAATATCTTATATGTACACTTCCAAGTGATGCTGCTAATTTATTCGTGGTATTGTCCGCAAGACAGCTTAATATAAACTTATTTATTATTTCCAGGGCCTCTGAGATTGGATCAGAAAAAAAATTGTCTCTGGCGGGTGCCAATAAAGTCATTATGCCAGACAGAATTGGAGGGGACCATATGGCGTCTCTAGTGGTTATTCCTGATCTAATCACCTTTATGGATAAACTTTCTACAGATGGGAAAAAGAATACTAACCTGGAAGAGATTGCCATTGAACGTTTTGCTGGTTCTATCGCATTAAATTCACTGAGGGATCTGGATTTAAGAAAAAGGACAGGATGTACCATAATTGGATATATAACACCAGAGGGTGACTATATTATTAATCCAGATGCAGATCTGGTGCTTTCTCCACAGGGAAAACTTATTGTATTAGGCAGGCCAGAGCAAATTGAGCAATTAAATAAAATGTGCGCCCATTAGTTGCTTTCCCACTTCTTTATTTGATTAGGCCATTTTTTTTTATGATATTGCTACTCTTAACATTAAACTAAACAAACCACTCCTACATTATGAAGACTAAATTGACTTTTTTGGCAAGCTTTTTATTTCCTTTTGTTGCCCTAGCGCAAGAAAAAGGTTTAGATGAAAAAGTGAACGACGCTTTTATGCCATTTGCTAGTTGGTGGGAAGGCTTTGTCTTAACGTCTATTCCAGTAGGGGAGTATAATATTCCTATTGTTTTAATACTGCTAATTTGTGGAGCTACTTTTTTCACCATTTATTTTAAATTTCCAAGTATAAGTCAGTTTCCATTGGCGATTAATACGGTCAGGGGTAAGTATGATGAATTGGACCACCATGGTGTAGAAAAAACAGACTTAAATGTAGCAGACGGTGATTTGCCGGGAACCATTAAAGATGAAAGTCAAGAGGGAGAAGTGAGTCATTTCCAGGCCCTTGCAACAGCTGTGTCAGGAACAGTTGGATTGGGTAATATTGCAGGTGTGGCTGTAGCTATTGCACTTGGAGGACCAGGGGCAACTTTCTGGATGGTTGTTTGTGGTCTTATTGGAATGTCTACCAAGTTTGTAGAATGTACCCTAGGAGTAAAATATAGAGATGTAGATGAAAGTGGAACGGTTTACGGAGGCCCCATGTATTACCTCTCAAAAGGACTAGATCAAATGGGTTTTAAGGTACTTGGAAAAATTTTAGGGGTAGTATTCGCTATTCTTTGTGTAGGCGCTTCATTTGGTGGTGGAAATGCTTTTCAATCTAATCAGGCGGCGGTTCAATTAACAACTATGTTTGACCTTCAAGGTGGTGCCACTGGGGTGATTATAGGTGTTGTTTTGGCTATTTTAGTGGGTATAGTGATTATTGGAGGTATTAAAAAAATCGCCAGTGTAACCGAAAAAATTGTACCATTTATGGCAGGGACATATGTCTTAGCTTCTTTGGTGATTATCTTTTCAAACATTCAATATGTGGGTGCTGCTTTTACCATGATATTTGAAGGGGCTTTTACTCCTGCAGCCGGAATAGGTGGAGTGGTTGGTGTTATTATTGTTGGATTTCAACGTGCTGCTTTTTCTAATGAAGCTGGAGCTGGATCTGCAGCTATTGCACACTCAGCTGTGAAGACAAAGTATGCCGCTAGTGAAGGGGTAGTAGCTTTGCTTGAGCCTTTCATTGATACGGTTGTAATTTGTACCATGACAGCTTTGGTGATTATTTTCTTTAATATGGACACCGGGGCATTTGAATATGGAAATGCAGTGGGAAGTACCGTTATGTTAAACGATACTGGTGCCTATGTAGGTGGGGTAGACCTTACCTCAATGGCCTATGATTCTGTAATCCCTGGTTTTAGATATGTGCTGACTATTGCGATTATTCTCTTTGCTTTCTCAACCATGATTTCATGGTCTTATTATGGACTTCAGTCATGGAAGTATTTATTTGGTAGAGGAAAAACCGCAGACACGGTGTACAAAATCCTTTTCTTACTTTTTGTAGTGATAGGTGCAGCTGCAACATTAGACGCTGTAATTAAGTTTTCAGACGCTATGATTCTTGCCTTAGTATTTCCAAATATGATTGGCTTACTGTTTCTTTTTCCAAAAGTAAAAAAGGAATTAAATAAGTATATGACAGATATAAAAACAAGCAAGCAGGCTGTGTAAACCATCCTGTTATAGGTTTTTGTGTATACAATTAAGAACCTATGAAAAAAAATAAAACCCTTTTCGTTACTAATCAATATAAACGAAAAGGGTTTTTATATTTTTTGAGTGTCACTTTTCTACTTCATTTGGGTTATTATGGCTATGATAGATACCTTAGTCCAAGCGAAGTGATGATGATTGAAAACCTTCCCGATGAATTTATTACAATAAATAATACCATTAAGTTCGAGGTTTCCCCAAGTGCTATATAACAACCCAAACAGCCTTCAAATGTTTTAGCCTCTAAAGCGATAAAGACCGTTTTAGATGTCAATCTTGCCAATGCCTCAGATTTTCAAAGAGTTTACGGGATAGGTCCAGTGTATTCTGAGCGAATTGTAAAGTTTAGAAATTCCCTAGGCGCTTTTGTTCATATGGATCAACTGTACCAAGTGTATGGATTAGACTCCGTAGTGGTAAAAGCAATTAAGGCGTCATTTTCCGTACAAGATACACCGGTAACACATAAAATTTCTGTCAATAGTGCTTCTGTATATGAATTACAAAGACTGCCTTTTTTCACTAAAAAATTGGCAGAAAAAATTGTCAGAGAAAGAGCTACAAATGGTTTGTTTAATGATTTTGATGAAATATCAAACATATTAAAGCTTCCAGAAGACAAAATTGAGATAATTAAATTATATTTGATCCTCTAAACTAATGCTATGATTACAGAAATACAACACACCATGGATTTTGATTATTCTGAAACCCAACAGATGGTTGCGGCTGCTGCAAAAGCCTTTGCACAGCAACATATTGCCCCACATGTGAGGGATTGGGACGAACATCAGAAATTTCCTGTTGGGGTATTGAAGGAGGCTGGAGCTTTGGGCTTTATGGGTATATTAGTACCTGAGTCTTTAGGTGGATCTGGTTTAGGGTACCACGAGTATATTGCTATTATTGAAGAAATTTCTATAGTAGATCCATCTATTGGCCTTTCAATAGCGGCGCATAATTCATTGTGTACCAATCATATTTTAAGTTTTGGAAACGAGGACCAAAAGGCAAAATGGATTCCAAAATTAGCCACTGGACAATGGATTGGTGCTTGGGGGCTTACCGAACACAATACGGGTTCAGATGCGGGAGGGATGAATACTACTGCGGTTAAAAAAGGAGATCAATGGGTGTTGAACGGATCTAAGAATTTCATTACCCATGGAAAAAGCGGAGATATTGCTGTTATTATAGCTCGAACTGGGGAGAAGGGAGATAGTCATGGAATGACTGCTTTTGTAATTGAAAAGGGCACCCCTGGTTTTAGCAGTGGAAAAAAAGAAGACAAATTAGGCATGCGTGCTAGTGAGACCGCAGAACTTATTTTTGACAATTGTGTGTTAGAAGCATCGGCCGTTTTAGGCCAAGTAGGAGAGGGCTTTATTCAATCTATGAAAATATTAGACGGGGGTAGAATTTCTATTGGAGCGCTATCTTTGGGTATTGCGAAAGGAGCCTATCAGGCAGCCTTGCAATATTCCAAGGAGCGTCATCAGTTTGGAAAACCGATTAGTGCTTTTCAAGGTATATCTTTTAAATTGGCAGATATGGCCACAGAGATTGAAGCATCTGAATTGCTTCTTCACAAGGCTGCATTTCTGAAAAATCAGGGCAGACCTATGACTAAGTTAAGTGCTATGTCTAAAATGTATTCTTCTGAGGTTTGTGTGAAGGTAGCCAATGAGGCAGTTCAAATATTTGGCGGTTATGGCTACACAAAAGATTATCCTGTGGAGAAGTTTTACAGAGATGCCAAGCTTTGTACAATTGGAGAGGGAACTACCGAAATACAGAAATTGGTGATTGCTAGAAATATTTTAAAATAAAACTTGCGGGCCATTTAAATAGCGCTATATTTGCACTCGTAAAATCATAAAGAAAGGAGGTTGTAGCCCATGTTAATTATACCAATAAAAGAAGGAGAAAACATCGATAGAGCGCTAAAGCGTTTTAAGAGAAAATTTGATAGAACAGGAACAATGCGTCAATTGAGATCGCGTCAGCAGTTCAATAAACCCTCTGTAGTTAAGAGAGCGCAGATTCAAAAAGCTGCTTATATTCAAGGTCTTAGAGATCAAGAAGAGCAATAGTAGCTTTTGTTTTTAAAGATATTAAAGTCCCGTTTTAACGGGGCTTTTTTTTTGGTTTTAATTAACGCTTTTTAACCGCTGTTTTTATAATTTTAAGGATGCCTATAGCTGCTTTTGTAAATTACCTGCGCCTAGAAAAGAATTATGCTCTTAATACGATTAAGGCTTATGAACGAGATTTGCAATCTTTTGAGATTTTCTGCACCGCTACTTATGGGGCTATAGCACTTAACGAGGTGTCTTATTCGCTTATTAGATCTTGGATTGTCTCTTTGGTAGACCAGAATAAGTCTAATACAACGATTAACAGAAAAGTTGCTTCCTTAAATGCGTATTATAATTTTGCATTAAAATCGGGTCAAATAGCGCAAAATCCGTTATTGGGGCATAAATCGCTTAAGGTTCAGCGTAAAATTGCGCTGCCTTTCTCTGAGAATGAGATGGAAGAGTTGTTCTCTAAAATACCCTTTCCTGATAATTTTGAGGGTGTAAGAGACCGACTCATTATAGAACTTCTTTATGTTACTGGGATGAGAAGGGCAGAGCTCATAGGGCTTCAGGTTTTTCAGTTAGATTTAGAAGCAGCGCAAATTAAGGTGATCGGAAAAAGAAATAAAGAGCGTGTGATTCCTCTGGTCCCGTCTTTAATCCCTTTAATTAAGTCTTATTTACACCAAAGAAATGCGCTTCCAATAAAGATTGATGCTACCCATATTTTTCTACTCCCCTCTGGTAAAAAACTCTATGAAACGCTTGTTTATAGGGTTATAAATCACTATTTTGGATTAGTGTCTACTAAAGTAAAAAAGAGTCCTCATATGCTGAGGCATACTTTCGCGACCCACCTTTTGAATAGGGGAGCAGATATGCAATCTGTGAAAGATTTATTGGGACATGCAAGTTTGGCTTCTACGCAGGTGTATACGCACAATAATATGGCAGCACTAAAAAAAGCTTATGGGAATTCCCATCCGAGAAATAAGCCTAAAGTTTAATTTAATTTTTTATCTATGAAAATCAACACGCAAACCGTCAATTTTAATGCAGATGCTACTTTAATAGATTTCTTAGACAATCGAGTTCAGAAATTGGAAATGTTTTTTGATCATATCATTGACGTAGACGTCTTTTTAAAAGTGGAAAACACCAGTGCAAAAGAAAATAAAATAGCAGAATTTAAGGTGCATGTCCCAAAGGATTCTATTGTGGTTAAAAAGCAATGTAAGAGCTTTGAAGAGGCTATAGATACTGCGTGTGAGGCAGTTGAGCGTGGATTGGTTAAATGGAAAGAAAAGCGGAAGTCTTAAGCATGAAAAAAAAAATATTTTTTTTTAAAAAAATGTTTTGAAAAGAGAAATATTTATCTACATTTGCAGTCCGTTTGAAAAAGCGGACTTTTTATTGATTTAAAAAGGCATAAAAGCCGATGTAGCTCAGCTGGCTAGAGCAGCTGATTTGTAATCAGCAGGTCGTGGGTTCGAGTCCCTCCATCGGCTCTTAAATGTCTCTTAAAAAAGACATTTTGATAAGTTCTTTTGTATGTTTACAAGCTTGGGGGAGATACTCAAGCGGCCAACGAGGGCAGACTGTAAATCTGCTGACTACGTCTTCGCAGGTTCGAATCCTGCTCTCCCCACAACTTTTGTTAAATTATTTTTTTCTTAGAGAAAAAGTTCTAATTTTGCAATCGCTTTTTAATAAGCTCTAAACATAATTAAGAATACTATTGCGGGAGTAGCTCAGTTGGTAGAGCGTCAGCCTTCCAAGCTGAATGTCGCCGGTTCGAACCCGGTCTCCCGCTCAAAATTCACTTCACGTAAGTGAATAGGAGCAGCGGTTAAGAAATTAACACGCAGGCACTTTGGTCTAGGCCAGGGTGTCTTTTAGGCTTTGAGTATGATGGAACTAAAGTCACTTAGGTGGTTTTAAAAGCCGGTGTAGCTCAGGGGTAGAGCGTTTCCTTGGTAAGGAAGAGGTCACGAGTTCAATTCTCGTCATTGGCTCAATAACAGCGAATAAATTGTACACTAATATAAACTAAGATTAAAATTCATTAAACATGGCAAAGGAAACTTTTGATCGTTCCAAACCGCACTTGAATATTGGTACCATTGGACACGTAGATCACGGTAAAACTACATTAACTGCTGCTATTACAACTGTATTGGCAAACGCAGGACTTTCAGAATTGAGAAGTTTCGATTCAATCGACAACGCTCCTGAAGAAAAAGAAAGAGGTATTACAATTAACACTTCACACGTAGAGTATTCTACAGCTAACCGTCACTACGCTCACGTTGACTGTCCAGGTCACGCGGATTACGTGAAGAACATGGTTACTGGTGCTGCTCAAATGGACGGTGCTATTTTGGTTGTTGCTGCTACTGATGGTCCTATGCCACAGACAAGAGAGCACATCCTTTTAGGACGCCAGGTAGGTATTCCAAGAATGGTTGTATTCATGAACAAAGTGGATATGGTAGACGACGCTGAGCTTTTAGAGTTGGTTGAAATGGAAATCAGAGAATTACTTTCTTTCTACGAATATGATGGAGATAATGGACCTGTAATTGCTGGTTCAGCATTAGGTGCATTGAACGGAGAGCAAAAATGGGTAGACACTGTGATGTCTCTTATGGAGGCTGTAGATAGCTGGATTGAATTACCAAAGAGAGATGTTGATAAAGACTTCTTAATGCCAGTTGAAGATGTATTTACGATCACTGGTCGTGGTACTGTAGCAACAGGTCGTATTGAAACAGGCGTTGCTAATACTGGAGACGCTGTTGATATTATTGGTATGGGTGCTGAGAAATTGTCTTCTACAATTACAGGAGTAGAGATGTTCCGTAAGATTTTGGATAGAGGAGAAGCTGGAGATAACGTTGGTATTCTTTTAAGAGGTATAGAGAAATCTGATATCAAAAGAGGAATGGTTATTGTTAAGCCAGGATCTGTTAAACCGCATGCTAAATTTAAAGCAGAGGTATATGTATTGAAAAAAGAAGAAGGTGGTCGTCACACGCCATTCCATAACAACTACCGTCCACAGTTCTACGTTCGTACAACTGACGTAACAGGTACTATTAACTTACCTGATGGAGTTGAAATGGTAATGCCAGGAGACAACTTGACAATTACTGTAGATTTACTTTCTCCAATTGCTTTAAGCGTTGGTTTACGTTTCGCAATCCGTGAGGGTGGTAGAACAGTAGGTGCAGGTCAGGTAACTGAGATCCTAGACTAATCTTTATTGGATTAATTACTGTAAGGTGTCTGCCCTCAAAGGCAGATACCTTTACATGTAAAATATAAGGACATTTTTTTGTCCTTTATACGGGTGTAGCTCAGTTGGTAGAGCACTGGTCTCCAAAACCAGGTGTCGGGAGTTCGAGTCTCTCCTCCCGTGCGTAATGAAATAAAAAAGGTACCGCATGTTAACATATATTAAAGAATCCTTTGAAGAGTTAAAGAACAACGTAACGCTTCCTTCCAGATCAGAATCTTCTAATCTTATGGTGGTAGTTGCTGTTTTCTCTATCCTATTTGCCTTGGCAACATGGGGTGTAGACAGTGTTTTTAATGAAGCAATACAGTTGTACTTTAATAACATCCTTAACTAATAGCATCCATGGGGGAGATTTTAGAAAAGAAATGGTATGTAGTTAGGGCTGTCAGTGGTCAAGAACATAAAATTAAAGGGTATATTGAAACTGAAGTCTCTAGGCTTGGTTTTGGTGACTATCTGGAAGATGTTTTGGTGCCTACTGAAAAAGTAATTCAAATCAGAAACGGAAAAAAACTTAATAAAGAAAAAGTTTATTTCCCTGGTTACATCATGATTAAAGCCAATTTAGGTGGAGAGATGGTGCATATTATACGTTCTATAACTAATGTAATTGGATTTCTTGGTGAAACTAAAGGAGGAGATCCTGTTCCACTGAGGAAAACAGAGGTTAATAGAATGTTAGGGAAAGTAGATGAATTGACTGTTAATTCAGACATGGCTGCTATTCCTTATACTACTGGTGAAACCATTAAAGTGATCGATGGTCCTTTTAATGGGTTTAATGGTACGGTAGAAAAAGTGAATGAAGAAAAGCGTAAGCTAGAGGTTATGGTGAAAATTTTCGGAAGAAAAACACCTCTGGAACTCAGCTATATGCAAGTAGAAAAAGTTTAATTATAACTGTTACATATATAAAGGGTGTTGCTTCCAATAGCACCTTTAATTTAATTTAAAACAATGGCAAAAGAAGTAAGTAAAGTAGTTAAACTACAAGTTAGGGGAGGTGCAGCGAATCCGTCGCCACCGGTTGGACCCGCTTTAGGTGCTGCCGGTGTTAACATCATGGAGTTCTGTAAGCAATTTAATGCGCGTACACAGGACAAACAGGGCAAAGTATTGCCTGTTGCTATCACGGTATACAAGGACAAGTCATTTGACTTCGTTGTAAAGACACCGCCGGCGGCAGTTCAGTTGATGGAAGCAGCTAAGATTAAGAAAGGATCTGGCGAACCTAACAGAAATAAAGTAGCAAGTGTATCTTGGGATCAAGTTAAAACTATTGCAGAAGACAAAATGGTAGACTTAAATGCGTTTACAATTGGATCTGCAATGAGCATGGTTGCTGGTACGGCTAGATCTATGGGTTTAAAAGTATCTGGTACAAAACCTTTCTAAAATCTTAATAAGCAAATCAAATGGCAAAATTAACAAAAAAGCAGAAGGAAGCGCTTTCTAAGATAGACAAGAATAAAGTTTATTCTTTATCAGAAGGTTCTGCATTAGTAAAAGAAATCACCAATACTAAATTCGATGCCTCTGTGGACATCGCAGTTAGATTAGGTGTAGATCCAAGAAAAGCAAATCAAATGGTTCGTGGGGTGGTAACACTTCCTCATGGTACTGGTAAGGACGTTAAAGTACTTGCTTTAGTGACTCCAGATAAAGAAGCAGAAGCTACAGCAGCTGGTGCTGATTATGTTGGTTTGGATGAGTATTTGGATAAGATCAAAAGCGGTTGGACAGATGTAGATGTGATCATCACAATGCCAAGTGTTATGGGTAAATTAGGTCCTTTAGGACGTGTATTAGGGCCAAGAGGTCTTATGCCAAACCCAAAGACAGGAACAGTGACTATGGATGTAGCTAAAGCGGTTACAGAAGTAAAAGCTGGTAAGATAGATTTTAAAGTAGATAAAACGGGTATTGTTCACGCAGCAATTGGAAAGGTATCTTTCTCTGCAGATAAGATTG
>JAHEND010000005.1 GCA_024643325.1 Sediminicola sp. | reverse complement strand
TGAGATTAGGAGATGTTTATTTAATGAGAGCAGAAGCAAAAGCTAGAGTAGCAGGAGACTGGTCATTAGCTTTAGCAGACGTAAATACGATTAGAGCTAGAGCAGGTGTTTCTGCACTAGGATCTATCACTGCAGATTCTTTCTTAGCAGAAAGAGGACGTGAAATGTTTATGGAAAGTTCTAGAAGATCTGACTTAATCCGTTTTGGAAAATGGAATTCTACATGGTGGGAAAAAACAAATTCTGATGCTTACAGAATTGTAATGCCTATCCCTGCAGATGCTATTCAAAACTCCAACGGAGCATTGACACAAAACCAAGGATACTAATCCTTCGTTTATATCTTATAAAAGGCGGCCCATTAGGGCCGCTTTTTTTTTGAACATTTTTTAAAAAGAGTCCTGAAATTAAGGAGGCTAGCCGCTTGAAATAAAGAAGAATTTTAGGTATATTGCCCCTCAAACCAACCTCCCTTAACCACTTAATTAACAATACAATTCATGCCAAAAACAAGCCATATAGCTAAGGTTGTTTTGCTAGGTCTGTTCACACTCTTTATTTTGAGCTGTAAAGATACTAGTTCACGATTTGAACTCATGAAACCCAGTACAACTGGTGTGGCGTTTAACAATGAATTAAGTTATACCGAGGCATTTAATCCTTATACATATAGGAACTTCTACAACGGTGCTGGAGTGGCTTTAGGAGATATTAATAACGACGGTCTTATAGATATTTACTTCACAGGAAACTTGGTGAACAATGCATTGTATTTAAACCGTGGGGATTTTAAATTTGAGGAAATTGCAGAAACCGCAGGAGTCGCTTGTAAAAATATATGGTCTTCTGGAGCTACATTTGTAGACATAAATCAAGATGGTTGGCTAGACCTCTATGTGTGTAAATCAGGCATGCCAGGCGGAGAAAATAGGCATAATGAGCTATTCATCAATCAAAAAGACAATACATTCAAAGAAGCTTCAGCTGAATATGGTTTAAATATTACTGGGCTATCTGTACAGGCAGCCTTTTTTGACTATGACCTAGATGGAGATCTTGACTGTTACCTACTCAACAATTCAATGCGCTCGGTTGGCGCGTACGATCTTATCGAAGATCAAAGAAATATTCCTGACACAGAAGGAAACCGACTTTTAGAAAACAGGGATGGATATTTTGTGAACGTCTCTGAAGAAGCTGGTATTTATTCCAGTAAAATTGGCTTTGGGCTAGGCATTACTCTGTCAGATTTCAATAATGATTTGTGGCCAGATCTTTTTATCTCAAATGACTTTTTTGAAAAAGACTATCTCTACATCAATAATCAGAAGGGAGGCTTTGATGAGATGGGAGACATTTACTTTAACGCCACTTCAATGGGCTCTATGGGAGCAGATGCCGCCGACATAGACAATGACCTCAACACAGACTTAATGGTCACAGAAATGCTGCCAGAAACACTATCTAGAAAAAAGCTAAAAGCTTCCTATGAAAGTTGGGACAAACACCAATTAGCAAAAAGCAAAGGCTACGGCAATCAATTTCCTAGGAATGTACTGCAAAGAAATATGGGTGCGGAAACTTTTGCTGAAATTTCAAGAATAGCCGGGGTAGAAGGATCCGAATGGAGTTGGGCAGCCCTATTCTTTGACATGGACAATGACGGTTTAAAAGACCTTTACATTAGCAATGGAATTCACAAAGACCTCTTAGATAGAGACTATCTCACTTTTATGGCTAATGATGAAAAAGTACGTCAGCTTATAGAAGAAGACAATGACGTATTGAGTAAACTTATAGATGTGATGCCTTCTGCTGCAGTACCAAACGGAGCCTACAAAAATAAAGGAAGTTTTTATTTTGAAAACGTAAGGGATCTTTGGGGCTTTGAAACGCCGAGCTTTAGCAATGGAAGTGCCTACGGGGATTTAGACAATGACGGAGATCTAGACCTTGTAGTCAACAACATTAACGCGCCTGCCTTTGTTTATAAAAACAACAGTACAGAAAACAATTATGTGCATATTAGCTTAAAGGGGTTTGAAAAAAACACTTTTGCTGTAGGAAGTAAAGTAATCGTACACCAAGAAGGCCAAAAGAGTATGCTAGAACAATTTCCATCCAGAGGCTTTCAAAGTGCCATTAGCAACAGGCTTCACTTTGGCTTAGGAAAAAACAGTCGTATAGACAGTATTGAAATATTTTGGCCAGATCAAAAACGATCAGTTTTAAAAGAAGTGACTGCAAACCAACACATCCATGTTGATTATAAGGCCGTAAAAAAAACAATTGCACTAATATCACCAAAGAAACAAAACTACCATTCTTTGGATACCAAAGGTCCTTTTGCATTTACCCATAAAGAAAATAGCTTTATAGATTTTAACCAAGAGCGTTTATTACCACAAATGTTCAGCAATGAAGGACCTGTAATTATAAAAGCAGACCTCAATGGAGACCAGCAGCCAGACTTCTTTTTCGGAGGGGCTAAGGACCAGGTTTCAGAATTATGGGTAAGTGCTGGAGAAAAATATCAATTAAGCTCAACAATTGAATTTGAGAAAGATGCCATGAGCGAAGACACAAAGGCGCTTTTTATTGACATTGATAATGACGGAGATTTAGACCTTTATGTGGGGAGTAGCGGAAAAGCGTATTCTAAGTTTTCATTTAACCTGCATGATAGAATATACATCAATCATGGAAACGGTAGGTTTGCGAAGCAAAACAGCAGTCCGTTTTCAAGGCCTTTTGCTACTGGAGCACTAACGGCTGCTGACTTTGATAATGATGGAGACTTAGATATATTTGTAGGAGAAAGATACCAAGTGGAAACCTATGGCAAAGATGGTCAGGGGTTTATTTTGAGAAATGATGGTGCAGGAAACTTTACCGAAGAAGCACCTGAAGTGTTTTCGCAAATAGGTATGCTTAAAGATGCAAAGCACCTGGATGTGAACAAGGATGGTTTTGAAGATCTTATTGTCATAGGAGAATGGATGGCTCCAAAGGTGTTCTTAAATACACAAGGAACATTTGTTGAAGCCAACGAAAGCTTTGGATTGTCCAATGATCAGGGTTTATGGGCAACCCTAGAAATGGCAGATTTAAACCAAGACGGGTACCAAGATCTTGTGTTGGGTAACATAGGGGAAAATAGCTTTTACAAAAAAGGGATGAAAATGTTTGTGAAAGATTTTGATGGAAATGGTACTGAAGAACAAATCATGACCTATCACGAAAACGGCTCAGATTTTCCGATCTTAGACCGAGACGAACTCTTTAAGCAACTTCCATTTTTAAAGAAAAAATATCTTTATTACAAAGACTACGCCAGTGCAAATATGATCGATCTATTTGGGGCAGACGTTTACCAAACTGCCGTAATAAAAGAGCTTCGTGAATTGAGCAGTTCCATATATTGGGGCAGCAACAATGGTTTTACTAAAAATACTCTAGCTCCTGAAATACAATACTCAAACGTGAGTAGTATTCTTTTGGAAGATACAGACAACAATGGAACAATAGATATTGTCCTAGGTGGAAACCAGTCCAAAGTAAAACCCCAGTTTGGACCATTAGAATCTTCAAATGGTTGGATCTTAAAACAACAAAAGAACGGTATCTTTGGGAAGCCAATATCTTTGGGTGTAAAAGGAGAGATTAGATCCATCATAAGCTTTAAAAATACAGACCAATATTCAATAATTTTAGGTATAAACAATGACAGCATTAAAATCAAAAACATTCAATAGTATTTCCTCTTTTGCCCTCATAGGATTATTTTGCTTAAACTTAGGGTCATGTCAGTCTAAATACGACCGCACCGTAAAAAAAGAGATGGCCTCTGGTAAGAGAATAGACAGCCTGCAATTTAATTTATATTTTGGGGATAGCAAAAAAGACTTCTTTGCCAAGTGCTGGGAACTAAACAAGAAAGGGCTTATTAAACAAGGCCCTAAAAATCAGTATGTAGCCTATGAGCTAAAAGGGACTTCTGAAACTTCCATGACCCACCTATTTTACGGAATATTTAATGAAGAAAAGCAAATGATTGGTCTAGATATGGAGTTTACCTATGACGGATGGTCTCCATGGACAGAAAAGCTACAATCGGATAAATTGTTATTTGTTGCCATGGACACCCTTAAAAAATGGTATCCTGGGAACGATTTTTTCCTATTGGAAAATGCGAAATTAAAAACCCCAACCTACGTTAAAATTGACGGAAACAGACAGATAATCATACATGCGCAAGGAGATAAAGATGTCAAAGCCACTTTAGAAGACCTCAGATATAAGTTTCCTGATTTAAAATAAAACCATGAATAAAGCCCATTTTAGTAAATTACCCTTAACGTTAGCTTTGTACTGCATGGTCATGATGTTGGTGAGCAGTTGTGAAGAGAAGACCAATACCTTATTTGAAATTCAGGACAACCACTCCATTGGAATGTCCTTTGAAAACAGCTTAGAATTCTCCAATGAATTTAATGTGTACACCTACCGAAACTTTTATAACGGAGGGGGCGTAGCCATAGGAGATATTAATAATGACGGTTTGGCAGACGTTTACCTAACCGCAAATCAAAAACCCAATCAATTGTTTTTAAACAAAGGGGACTTTAAATTTGAAAACATCTCAGAATCTGCTGGAATAGGCGGAAATAGGGCATGGTCTACAGGAGTGACTATGGTAGACATTAACGCAGACGGCTTTTTAGATATTTATGTGTGTAATTCAGGTGATGTATCTGGAGACAGCAAACAAAATGAATTATTCATCAATCAAAAAGACAATACTTTCAAAGAAGAAGCAGCCGCTTATGGTTTAGCAGACAAAGGTTTTTCTACACATGCTTCTTTTTTTGACTACGATAAAGATGGAGATCTAGATGTGTATTTATTAAACAACTCTTACCAAGCCATTGGAAGTTTTGACCTCAGAAGAAATGAAAGACCCAAAAGAGATGTATTGGGTGGCGACAAACTACTCGAAAATCAAGATGGAACTTTTGTTGACGTGAGTGAAAAAGCAGGTATATACGGATCGGTAATTGGTTTTGGATTAGGGGTTACTGTAGGGGATGTAAACAACGATGGTTGGGAAGATATTTACGTGTCTAATGATTTTTTTGAAAGAGATTATTTATATATCAATAATAGAGATGGTAGCTTTAAAGAAACCCTTACTGCTTCCATAAACTCCATTTCAGGAGCATCTATGGGAGCAGACATGGCAGACATTAACAACGATCAAAAGGCAGATATTTTTGTCACTGAAATGCTTCCTTCCAATTACGAAAGACTTAAATCCGTAACTACTTTTGAAAATTGGGACAAATATACCTACAACGTAAAAAATGGCTATTACCACCAATATACTAGAAACACCCTCCAACTAAATAACGGAGACAATACCTTTAGTGAGATAGGAAGATTGGCAGGTGTAGAAGCATCTGACTGGAGTTGGGGTGCATTGTTTTTTGACATGGACAACGACGGGCTAAAAGACCTTTTTATTGCCAACGGAATTTATAGAGACCTTACAGACCAAGACTACCTTCAATACGTTTCTAGTGATGAAGTCATTAATTCTATTGTTACAAATAATCAAGTAGATTACGCTAGGCTGATAGATATTATACCATCTAATCCTATAGAAAATCAGGCCTATAAAAACTTAGGCGACTTGAAATTTAATAGAGACGCCTCTCTTGGTTTGGAGACCAAGGGCTTTTCTAATGGTGCCGCTTATGGGGATTTAGATAATGATGGCGATTTAGATTTGGTCGTGAACAATGTGAATATGCCACTATTTGTCTACAAAAACACTAGTGAAAACAATAAAAACAACCACTTTATACAGTTTAATTTAAAAGGAAGGGGTAAGAACACATTTGCTGTAGGAACATTAATTGAGGTATCTCAAGATGGCAAAACCTATAGCGTAGCACAACAGCCCATTCGAGGCTTTCAATCTAGTATGGACCAAAGACCACATATTGGTTTGCCCTCTGACAATGCAGTTCAAGTAAAAGTCACATGGCCAAACGGTATGGTAACCATTAAAGATGGGGTACAAACCAATCAGCTGCTTCAGTTGGAAATGAGTGAAGGCCTAGTTGACACTAATTCAACTATAACTTCAGATGCAATTATTTTCTCAGAAATGAAGACAGTTGCCGATTATGTGCACAAAGAAAACAACTTTATTGATTTTAATAGAGACCGACTATTGCATCATATGATGAGTACCCCAGGGCCTAAATCTGCTATAGGAGACCTGAATAACGATGGAATTCAAGATATCGTTGTCGGAGGTAGCAAAGGATCTAAAACAGTGGTATTATTCGGAAATATTGACGGCCAGTTTAAACCTTCAAAAGATTTTATATTTTCAAAAGATTTGGCATCTGAAGTAACCGCTGTTGCGCTATTTGACGCAGACCACGACGGCGATTTAGATATCTATTTAGGGAATGGAGGTATAGAATTTTCGAAATTTGCTTCTGAATTAGCAGATCAATTATACCTCAATAATGGTACTGGAATATTTAGTCCTTCGCCATATATATTGCCCACTGCAAGCACTTATTTCAATACATCTGTAGTAAGTTCAGGAGATTTTGATCAAGATGGTGATACAGATATATTTGTGGGTGAAAGATCTATTACTGCAGCTTATGGAGTTCCTGTAAATGGTCATTTATTACGCAATGACGGTTCAGGTAAGTTTGTAGATGAAACAGATCGCTTGGCACCAGAATTGAGTGAAATTGGTATGATTACAGATGCTAATTTTAGTGACATAGATGCAGATGGTGACCTGGATTTAGTGGTAGTGGGAGAATTTATGGGTGTAGAGATTTTCTTAAATGAACAAGGATCTTTTGCAAAAAAATCAAGCGAATTGCAGCAGCTCAAAGGCTGGTGGAGTACCTTGAAAATAGCAGATATAAATCAAGATGGTTTTCCTGATTTAATTGTGGGGAATCATGGAGAGAACTCTAGATTTAAAGCAAGTAAAGAGCAGCCTATTTGTCTTTTTGTTCAGGATTTTGACCAAAATGGGGCCTTAGATCCTGTCATGGGTTTTACCGCAGCAAATGGTAAAGTGTACCCTTACAACTTAAGGCATAATCTAATCGATCAGATGAAAGGACTTAAAAAGAAATTTCCAGATTACAACAGCTTTAAAAATGCAGATTTAAAGGCTATTTTTTCAGAAGAAGCTTTAAACCAAAGTACAAAAGCAACAGCCACTGAATTAAAAACCTCTATTTTTATCAATGATGGGAATGGAGGGTTTACCTCTATCCCACTTCCAAAGCAGGTTCAAATGTCACCCGTATTTGCCATTGAAACTGGAGATTTTGATTTAGATGGTGACACAGACATGGTACTTGGCGGAAACTTATTTAGGGTAAAACCAGAGGTGGGTAGGTACGACGCCAGCTTTGGAACATTTTTAGAGAATACAGGAAATGATGCACTTGGATCTCCTGTATTTAAAACTACCCCAGGAAATAAGGGATTAAAAGTAACCGGAGAAGTAAGGTCTATTCAAAAGATCAACAATACCCTATTATTTGTTAGAAATAGTGATGCTATTTTGAGATATACATTCTAAAATGAAAAAACACAACTTACTACATTTAGCTAAAAATTCTTTATTGTTTGCAGTCATATATGCTGGACTTCAAAGTTGTGAGTCCCCAAAAGAGGTTTCGCCAGTATATTTTAATTCTATTACAGCAGAACAAAGTGGGATAGATTTTGAAAACACTTTAACGCCCAGTGCAGATTTAAATATCATAGAATACCTCTACTTCTACAACGGTGCGGGAGTAGCCATTGGAGATTTAAATAACGATGGATTAGAAGACCTATTTGTCACTGGAAATCAAGTTCAGGACAGGGTGTATGAAAACTTAGGAGGACTTAAATTTAAAGATCAAACAGCTGCTGCAGACATAAACACTCAAAACAGTTGGTCTAATGGAGTTACCCTTGCAGACGTAAATAACGACGGCTTATTAGATATCTATGTGTCTGTTGTAGGAAATTATAAAACCCTAAAAGGACACAACAAACTGTTTCTAAATCAAGGTAATTTTAAATTTAAAGAAATTGCAAAAGAGGTTAATATAGCCTTTTCAGGTTTTGGTACACAAGCGAGCTTCTTTGATTATGACAACGATGGGGACTTAGATTTATATTTACTCAACCATACCGTTCACACGCCAAGAAGTTATGGGAAAGCAGAAAAAAGGACAGAAAAAGATGCGCTTTCAGGTGATTTGTTATTTGAAAACACTTTAGAAACAGGTGTTTTAAATTTTATAGACGTTACTCAAGCTGCTGGTATTTACAATAGCCCCTTAGGTTATGGGTTAGGCTTAGCTACCGCAGATTTAAACAAAGATGGGTTTATTGATATTTACGTTGGAAATGATTTTCATGAAAACGATTATATCTATCTCAATAATGGAGACAAGACCTTTAGGGAAGCTAGTGCTAAAATGACCAGCAATAGCAGTAGATTTACTATGGGATTAGACGCTGCAGACCTTAATAACGACGCGCAAATTGATGTATTTACATTAGACATGATGCCTGACCAAGCATCCATACGCCTTAAATCTGGAGGAGAAGATTCGGATAAAGTAGCTCAAATCAAAGAGGGTTTTGGATTTCAGACACAGTATTCCAGAAATAATTTTCAATTAAACAACGGACAAGGGGCTTTTCAAGAAATAGCCCTTTTAACAGAAACTTACGCGACAGACTGGAGTTGGTCTGCGCTTATTGAAGACTTTGACAACGACGGGTTTTCCGATATTTTTATTAGCAACGGTATTTATAGAAGACCTAATGATTTAGATTATATAAATTACCTTAGTAACGTAAACTTTAGCCAATACAACCAAGACCAACAAGACCTTTTAGAAAAAAAGCTCATTGAGGAAATGCCCCAATTAGAAATTGCCAATGTGTTGCTGCACAACCAAGGAGACTTTAAATTTAAAAAATACTCGGAAGCAGCAGGCCTAAAAAACAACTATTCCAATGGAGCTGCCTATGCAGATTTGGATTTAGATGGAGATATGGACCTAGTGGTTAATAATATTAATAGCCCCTTAGAGATCTTAGAAAACACCCAAGATCCCAGTATACACAATTTTGTGGGGATAAATTTGGTGCCTTCAGCAGAAATTAAAAACACGAGTGGTGCCAAGCTAACCCTATTTTCGGGGCAACAAATTTGGTATAAAGAGCTGAGTGCTACCAGAGGATATGCATCGGCTTCCAGCCAAAATATTCACTTTGGAATTGGGAAAAATACCACTATTGATTCCTTAATTATCTCATTCCCTATTGGTGGAACACAAACCATTAAAAATATTTCTATTAATTCATATCAGGAAATAAGTGCGCTTATAGACTCAAGAATAGTACCAACCAAAACATACAAAAACAATACGGCTGCCGTTGTAGACTTTCCATTTACCCACCAAGAAAACAAATATTACGACTACGAAAGAGAGCCTTTAATGCTGGAAAAACTATCTACAGAAGGGCCTTGTTATGTGTATGAAGACTTTAATGGAGATGGTTTAAAAGACTTATTTATTGGGGGGGCTAAATACCAAGAAAGTGCTTTTTATACCCAAAATGAAGCAGGCTCTTTTACTGCCGAAATTAAAACAGTCATTAGTGAAGACGCTCTCTATGAAGACGTAGACGCTGCAGCCATAGACTTTGACAATGACGGAGATTTAGACCTCTATGTTATGAGTGGAGGTAATGACAGTCCTGAAGGAGACATACAATTAGTAGACAGGCTTTACATAAACGACGGCGAAGGGAATTTTACCAGGTCTGAGGCCAATTTACCTATGGCCAATGGAGGGAGTATTTCAGTAGCAGATTTTGACAATGACGGCTTCTCAGATTTGTTTTTAGGGTTTAGGTCTGTACCTGGAGCCTATGGTATTTCTTCCTCTAGTGTCATTTTAAGAAATACCCAAAAAGGAAATTTTGAGCTTTTGGCTCGTGAAGACTACGGCATGATTACTGACAGTGCATGGGGAGATATGAATCAAGATGGACTACTAGATTTAGTACTTGTAGGAGATTGGATGCCCATCACAGTTCTAATTAATAGGGATGGAAGGAATTTTGAGAACCAGACTGAAGCATTGGGCTTGTCTAATACTCAAGGCTTATGGAATACTGTATTGCTTCAGGACCTAAATGGAGATAACAAACCAGAAATTATTGCAGGAAATGCGGGTTTAAACATGAAGATTAAAGCTTCTGTAGATCATCCAGTGGAAATATATCTTGAAGATTTTGACAAAAATGAACAACTAGACCCTACGATATTTCATACTTTCGAAGGGGAGCACATCCCATTTGCCTCTAAAGATATGCTCAGCAAACAAATGCCTATGCTCAAAAAGAAGTTCACTTCTTACACCTCTTTTTCAAAGGTGAGAGAAATAGGTCAACTTTACGACAATCCAATAAATGAAATAGAAAGTAAATACCTTAAAGAGCTTCGCTCTATGGTTTATGTCAACAATGGCATTTTCCAAGGAGAGCCATTGCCTATTGAGGCGCAAATGAGCAGCATTGAGGATTTTTATTTAGACCATCAATCCGGAGATTTAAAATTGTATTATGTTGGAAATTACAAAGGATTTGTGACAGAACTAGGAAATTCTCCTGCCAATACTGGAGGAATACTCTCCGGATTTAATGGAAATACATTCATTAAAAACAACCCTTTACCTCTGCCTCCTTTTATGGAAGCAAGAGCAATTGGGCCTTTAAATAGCAATAAATTATTGGTGCTTTTCAACAATGATACCGCTAAAACTATTGACTTAAATCATAAATAAAATGAAACTAATTAAATCACTTCTTTTGTGTAGCGCTATGTTTATAAGCCTATTGAGCTGTAAAGAAAACAACACCTACAAAGAGCGTTTAAAAGATCCTCAGCTATTTCACAATAGCATGCAGCAACTATCTGACGTGATCGTTTACGATATTTTTTCTCCCCCTGTAGCTTCAAGGGTATATATGTATCCTACAATCGCGGCCTATGCTATTATGCAAAAACAGTATCCTAATAAATACGAAGATATGGCTGGGCAACTCAAAGACTTTAAAACCATACCGGAAATTAACGACCCAGACATTCATGCAGAATTGGCTGCCATTCACGCCTTTTTAAAAGTAGGTGCTGCCTTAATTTTTTCAGAAAATAAAATAATGGCATACCGAGATGAGTTGTATGCAAGCCTAGAACAAGACGGGCTTCCTTCAAGTGTAAAAGAAGCTTCGTTGGCTTATGGGGACTTAGTCGCTGCGCATATTTTGGCTTGGGCAGACACCGATTTTTACAAACAAACCAGAACATATCCTAAATATACCATCCAGGAGGGTACTGCTTTTTGGAAGCCTACACCACCAGATTATATGGAAGGTATAGAGCCACACTGGAATAAAATAAGAACACTAGTTTTAGCTAAGGCGGATCAGTTTGAACCAGCCCCACCTTATCCTGTAGACATGAGCAAAGACAGTCCATTTTACCAAGAATTAATGGAGGTGTATGAATTGGGTGAAAAAATAGATGGAAGCACAGAGGCAACAGAAATTGCTAGCTTCTGGGACTGTAACCCATATGTGTCTCACCATAGAGGACACGCCATGTTTGCTACAAAAAAAATTACCCCAGGAGGGCACTGGATTGGGATTACTAAAATTGCTGCCAAGCAGGCACAAAGCAATATGGATGAAAGTATCAATGCTTATGCTAGGGTGTCCATTGCCCTATTCGACGGTTTTATTTCATGTTGGAACACCAAATGGAATACTTTAATCGTAAGACCCGAGACCATTATTAACGAATTTATAGATGAAACTTGGTTGCCTTTGCTTCAAACACCCCCTTTTCCAGAATACACCTCGGGACATTCTGTAATCTCAAGAGCTTCTGCCGTAGCACTCACTGACATTTATGGGGACAACTTTTCATTTGCAGACACCACAGAAGAGGTGTATGGATTAGGCGTAAGGTCTTATAGCTCATTTATTGAGGCCTCAGAAGAAGCTGCTGTGTCTAGGCTTTATGGAGGAATACATTACAGAAGAGCTATAGAAGAGGGTGTAAAACAAGGAGATGCCGTAGGTAAATTCATAGTAGAGAAGTTAAAAACCTTAAAATAAAGTATCTTAGACAAAAATAATCAACAACCAAATTATCACGTATGTTAGGAATTTTATCTTTTGTTGGGTTTACCCTTTTGGTAGCCGTAATAGCCTATTTTGCTACAAGAAAAACCAACGAACAATCTTCAGATGGCTATTTTCTTGGCGGAAGAAGTTTAACTGCTGGTGTAATTGCGGGTTCGCTATTACTAACCAACTTATCTACCGAACAGATTGTAGGACTCAATGGTTCCGCCTATGAAAGTGGTTTATCTGTAATGGCCTGGGAAACCCTTGCCGCTATAGCCATGGTAGTTACCGCTATTTTTTTATTGCCCAGATATTTAAAAGGAGGGCTTACAACAGTCCCGCAATTTTTAGCAACCCGATTTGACGTCACTACAAAAACAATTACCTCTGTACTTTTCCTTACAGGATATGTAGTGGTTTTACTGCCTGTTATTTTATATTCCGGGTCTGTAGCCATCAGTGGGATGTTTAATATTCCAGAATTATTAGGCATTTCTGAGACAGAAGCCCTATGGATTTGTGTCTGGGGTATTGGAATTATAGGAGGAATATATGCTGTATTTGGTGGTTTAAAAGCCGTTGCGGTATCTGATTCTATCAATGCCATTGGCCTTTTGATTGGAGGACTTATGATACCTCTTTTTGGACTTATGGCTATTGGAGACGGAAATGTTTTGGACGGTCTGAGTATTTTGGTTCAAGAAAACCCCGACAAATTCAAATCCATGGGGGCTGAATCTGACCCAGTACCCTTTCACACTATTTTTACTGGGATGATGCTGGTGCAATTATTTTATTGGGGAACCAACCAACAAATCATTCAAAGGGCACTTGCAGCCAAAAACTTAGCTGAGGGTCAGAAAGGACTCATGTTAGCCGCATTTATAAAAGTATTAGGACCTTTATTGGTCGTATTACCCGGACTTATTGCCTATCATTTATTTGAAGGGGGCCTTGAAAAGGCCGATACCGCTTACCCAATGCTCGTAGCAGAAGTGCTGCCTGAAGCCTTGGTTGGGTTTTTTGCCGCAGTACTTTTTGGGGCTATTTTAAGCTCCTTTAACTCTGTGCTCAATAGCTCGGTTACTCTGTTTGGTGTAGACATTTACAAACAACACATTAATCCAGAAGCCAGTGAGCTTCAAATGGTTAAAAATGGTAAACGCTTTGGGCTAATTTTAGCGATTGCTGCTATGTTTATAGCACCATTAATCGCTAATGCTGGAACCTTATTTGACTACCTTCAAGAGGTAAACGGAATTTATAGTATTCCTATCCTAACGATTATATTTGTGGGTTATACCACCAAAAGAGTTCCTGCAATAGCCGCTAAAATTGGTGTTATTTCAGGATCGCTTTTATACATCATTAGCCAGTTTATACTTCAGCCAATGGTGACAGAAAATGGGGGTACATACCCACATTATTTAGACGTCATGGCCATATTATTCTTACTCAATACGGCAATTATGTTAGTGATTGGTCAATTAAAGCCTATGGCAACTTCATACGAATTGAGTTATACCAAACAAGTAGACATCCTCCCTTTTAAATATGTCAAAGAGGTTGGAATAGCCATCTGTGTTTTGGTGATTGGCGTATACTTATACTTTGCCTAACAGCTTTAAAACCAATCAGATAATTTTTTAAAAGCGCGACCTAAAGGCCGCGCTTTTTTTAACGTCCTTTTAAAACATTAAGAGCATGTTCTTTTATACCTTTGCTCTATGGGTCACAAAAAAATCAGCTATTTTATTCTATTCCTACTCATTGGATGTGGTTCCGTATGGGCACAAGAAAGCACGAGTAAACGGGTAAAAATTGGTGACAACAAAAAAGAAAAATCAGGAGAAACACCTTTTAAACTACCCCCTCCAAACAGTAAAAACACTCCTGAAAAACTCTTGTATCCTATAGCGGAAACCTTAGAAAAAAACGGGATAAAAATGCTTCCTGACAGAACTTTAGTTCAAGCAGGAGCTTATTTAAAAATAGATCCTAAAATACGAGAAAAAGAAAATAAAAAAGCCAAAAATTACTTTGGTAATGTGAATTTAGGAGCTGTAAAAACAGTGTCCAAATTTGTTGGTGTGGTGTGTAGAGACCACGAATATGTAGATGGAGACCGTGTTAGAATTTACCTTAACGGCAATATTGTAGCGCAAAACCTGTTCTTAACTGCTGGCTTTCAAGGGGTGAATGTAGATCTAAAAGAAGGTATAAATACCCTAGTTTTCGAAGCATTAAACCAAGGTGCCTCTGGGCCAAACACAGCTCAGGTAGACGTATACGACGAAAAGGGAAACCTAGTACACCAAAACATCTGGAACCTTTCCACTGGAGCTAAAGCGACAATGGTACTGGTGAGAGAGTAAGAATACTCTAATTTGTAAATCAGTAGTGACTTTTTAAGTTTCAGAAAAAGTCTATTCCCCCGGATGGTAGGTTCGCTGAGCGTCTTTTAACACGGCTTCTTTATAAAAAAGTACTTCCTTAAAATTAGCCTCGGCATAACGAGACACTTGGTCTCCAAAATGGGGCGAATTTAGATCGCCACTCTGGCCACCTGCTAAAATACTTTTTGCTTGAAGTTTTTCTCCAAAGGAGACTACTGCAACAAAACTATTCCCTCTGGTTCCGTAAATTTTCTTTGTGTTATTGGTATACCTAGCTCCATAAGCAGCCAAAGCGCCCCATCTACCTGAAGCAAAACCAATAGGGGTGCTCGGTAATGAATCATTAAATGCTTGTCTAGGATCTCCATTGAGCCTTTGGTATCTATTCACATTACCCCAAGGGATATTCCAGGTGCCAAAATCTGCATTGAGTTGCTCTAGGGTTTCCTCAAAAATAGCCAAACGCTCTTTCTCAGGAGAACTACTACCAAAATAGGTCATGAGTTCCATATCTGACATGGTAAAAGGTCGCTTTCCCTTTTGCCCATAAAGGGTGCCGTAAAAATGAGCCAAAGTCATGGCTACCGAATCTTCAGAAGTTTTAAAATCCCATTGTCTCAATATTTCAATGGCTGATTTCATTTCTCCATAAGGCTGTCCCCATTGATCAAATGCGCTTACTAAGCCTGGAATTAAAGCCTCAAATGCTGGTAAAAATGGATCATGAGCCAGTGTGATAAGTCCGTCCAAATCAATTTGGTTTATCTCACTGAGCAATGAAATGGCATGTACCCCTCTAAAATTTTCTTGATCTTTAGACATATAAATCGGATAATCCTCACGTTTAGGACTGTATTGTAATGCGGCCGTATAAGGGGTTGAATTACAATTTTGAAGCCAACCGTTCTTTGGATTCAATAGTAATATATTCTCTTCTACAGTATGTAATCCCTGCCAATCAGTGGCTGGATTACTTCCATCTACAGGTTGGGTAAAGTCAAAAGTCACATCTCTTTTTGGTACAAAATTTCCATGGAAATAAGCAATATTACCTTCTGAGTCTGCATAAACCGTATTATTAGATGAATTGGTTCTCAAATCCATCATTGCCTTAAAGCCTTTATAATTGTCCTGCTTTGTCCTAATAAAAGATTGTTTTAAAGCAGTAACAGGGTCCCACATCATAGCAGAAGCAACCCATTGCCCCGCTTCCATATGGGTAATTGGACCATGGTGGGTACGATATCTTGGAAAAGATTTTTCTTGAATAATTCCCAAAGAGTCTTTGAATTTTAGTCTAACTTCGGATACCGACACCTCCCTTTGCTCTGCGCCGTATTGGTAAAACAAGCCAGCTTCATTTTTTATAATGGTCTCCAAGTATTCATCCATCACGTCTGTATAAGTAGAAGTATGCATCCAACCTGTTTTCTCATTAAATCCCTGGTACACAAAAAACTGCCCCCAAGTAACTGCTCCATAAGCAGCTAAGCCTTCTTCGCTATTTACATGCACTTCTCCCCTAAAGAAAAATGAGGTATGTGGGTTAATTAAAAGCATGGCATCTCCGCTTTTTGTATGGGCTCCAGAAATGGCGATCCCATTTGATCCAGCTGGTTCCTCCTCAGATGTAGCTAGAGCAATAGCTAAGGCTTCCTCTTGTAGAAGGGCAGCATCATTTTCATAAAAGGCCCGTATCTTTTTTTCGGAAATACGTTCAATATCTCCCCCAATTGACCCTTCTGAAAAATACATAGGCATCCATGGTTCGAAATTATCAATGAGCTTAGGATGTACCTCAGGATGTGTTTTTAAATAGAAATTTATTCCATCTGCAAAAGCCATACAAAGGGCTTTAATGTCCTCTGGAGCGTTTTCGTACATGGCTTTGGCCTCATCTGTTGTCATAAATAATTTAGCCCTGAGGTCTGAATAAATGGCACTTTGTCCTTCCACCTCAGCCAACCTTCCAATGGCCCAAATATAATTGTCTTCTACCCGTTGAAAATCATCTTCGCACTGGGCGTATAACAAACCAAAAACAGCATCTGTGTCTGTCTTTCCATATATGTGTGGAACTCCAAATGAATCCCTAATAATAGTGGTTTGTGCAGCGTGTTTCTCTTGACGTGCTGAGGCAGTATCCAAAGGTTCAGAACAGGCGGTGAGCAAGAGGAGTATAAAAACAAAAATAAATCTCATTTCAATGGGCTTTTTAAAAGTATTAGCTATTTAATTTTCAAGAAGATAGTAGTCGTTTTTTATCTAAATCAATAGATAGAAAGGTACAAAAAAGTACCTTTACCCCATAGATCAAAAAATACAAATGACTGCAAATAAAAAAAGCCTTACAACAAAAGGCAAAAGCAAACCCAAAGTCTCTATTTTACAAGCCTTTTCAACCATTATTTGGCCCAGAAGGAAGATGGTATTTATAGGTTTATTACTGATTGTAATCAGTAAAATTGCCAGTTTTGTTGCACCTCTGTCTTTAAAAGTTTTAATGGATGAAATTATTCCCAATAAGGAATTGGACCGACTTAAAATATTAATTGCTGTAGTTATTGTAGCCATTCTAGTACAAGCCATTACTTCATTTTTACTGACAAAAATTCTCTCTGTACAAGCCCAATACCTCATTGCTGAATTGAGGGCTCAAGTGCAAAAAAAAATACTGGGGCTGCCTATTCGATTTTTTGACAACACAAAATCTGGGGCCTTAGTCTCTAGGATAATGACGGATGTAGAAGGGGTAAGAAATTTAATTGGAACAGGACTGGTGCAATTGGTAGGTGGTACCATAACAGCCGTAGTCTCTTTAATTTTGTTGCTACAAATAAGTGTGTCTATGACCTTATTCACACTCATACCCTTGGCCATTTTCGCCATCATTGCCCTGAAGGCTTTTAAAGTAATTAGACCCATTTTTAGGGCTAGAGGAAAAATCAATGCAGAAGTAACGGGAAGGCTTACAGAAACACTTGGAGGTATTCGAGTGATTAAGGGATTTAATGCAGCAGAACAAGAGGCCTTAGTATTTGAAAAAGGGGTACATGAATTGTTTGTCAATGTAAAAAAGAGCCTAACCGCTACAGCATTTATGACTTCATCTGCTACATTTTTATTAGGTCTAGCCACTACAGGTATCATGGGTATTGGCGGATACAAAATTATGATGGAAACTTTGACCTTGGGAGAATTTCTAAGTTTCACCTTCTTATTAGGACTCATGGTAGCACCTATTGTTCAAATGAGTAATATTGGAAGCCAACTTACAGAAGCTTTGGCTGGCCTAGACCGAACGGAAGAGCTCATGAATGAAGCTGGTGAAGCAGAGGATCCTTTGCGTACCATCCCACTAAAAAAGCTGCAAGGAGCCTTAAGCTTTAAAGAGGTGTCTTTTGCTTATGAAGAAGAAAAAGATGTATTACACAGTATTAGTTTTAACGCAGCAGCTGGAGAAACTATTGCACTTGTGGGTAGTTCAGGTTCTGGAAAATCTACTATAGCTGGCTTAGTAGCCACTTTTATTAATCCCGATCAAGGAGAGATTACTATAGATGGCCACCCGCTAAGGGAAGTGACCTTAGAGAGTTATAGAAAACAATTGGGCGTTGTATTGCAAGATGAGTTTCTTTTTGAGGGGACCATTAAGGAGAATATATTATACGCTAGACCTAATGCCACGAACGAAAGTCTTTTAGAAGCAGTAAATGCAGCTTATGTCAATGAATTTACTGATCGTTTTGAAGGTGGTTTAGATACTTTAATTGGAGAAAGAGGGGTTAAATTATCTGGTGGTCAAAGACAGAGAATTGCTATTGCTAGAGCCATTTTAGCGAACCCATCTATCTTAATTTTAGATGAAGCAACTTCTAACTTAGACACAGAAAGTGAGGCACTTATTCAGAAAAGTTTGGCTACTCTCACAGAAGGCAGAACTACTTTTGTCATTGCCCACAGGTTGAGCACCATTAGGAAAGCCCATAAAATTTTAGTGATTGAGGGTGGTAAAATTGCAGAACAGGGGACTCACGACCAACTCATTGAGGCCAAAGGAAGGTATTTTGATCTTTTTACCTATCAGGCAAAAATTTAATCTGCCAATGTTGCGTTAATTGTTCCACTTTGAAAAAAGCGCATAAACTATTGCTCCATTAAGTTTGGACGAGCTATTACACCTTTAGCTTAGCTCAGCTATAGTACCATTTAGTAAGACCAGTTAATCGAAGTTCTTATTGCTTAAACAGTCCTAATTACTCCTCTGGAGCTAATGTAACTTCCAATCCTTCCATTGCAGCAGTAATGAGAAGTTGGCATCCCAAACGGCTATTCTCTTGTACGTGAAAAGCCTCAGACAACATAGCTTCTTCTTCCTCAGACATAGGATTCAAGTCATGTTGAGAGTTTATATAACACTGACAAGAAGCACACATGGCCATTCCACCACAAATTCCTATAGTTCCCTCTGGAGCCAACTCATAGGAGCGCACCAATTCCATAAGATTCATATTCATATCTGTAGGAGCAGTCACTGTATGGGAATGTCCAGCCCTATCTACAATGGTCACTTCAATATCTTGGGCCATACTTACTCTATTTTTTTTACAACAGCCTTAGGGGCTTCTTTTTTGGTTCCGTCAAATCCAGTAACACCTCCAACAGTGGTGTATTTCATAACATATCTTTTATCAGGAAATATACGACCATACGCACTTTGGCACATGAGCGTCGCTTCATGAAAACCACAGAGAATTAATTTTAATTTTCCTGGGTATGTATTGACATCTCCAATGGCATAAATGCCAGGAATATTAGTCATATAATCCAAGGTATTGTCTACCACTATCGCATTTTTTTCAATTTCGAGTCCCCATGCGCCAATAGGTCCTAACTTAGGAGATAAACCAAAAAGTGGTATAAAGGCGTCTACACTTAATTCAATAGGAGCTTCTTCACCTGCTTTTTGAATAAATGCTTTATTTAATTGGGTGTCTCCCGCTAAACCAATTACCTCGGCTGGAGTAATTAAATTTATCTTGGCCGAATTTTTAAGGGCCTGCACTTTCTCTACTGAGTCTAAAGCTCCTCTAAATTCAGACCTTCTATGCACCAAAGTGACCTCGCTAGCCACGTCTGCTAAAAAGATACTCCAATCTAATGCTGAATCTCCACCGCCTGCAATAAGCACTTTTTTATTTCTATAAACCTCAGGGTCTTTAATCATATAAGAAACCCCTTTGTCTTCCCATGATTCAATTCCCTCAATGGGGGGCTTTTTAGGCTCAAAACTCCCCAATCCTCCAGCAATGGCGACAACTTTAGTGTGGTGCGCTGTTCCTTTATCCGTAGTGACAATAAAACTACCATCTGACTGTTTTTCAATCTTCTCTGCCCTTTCCCCAAGGGTAAAACCTGGAGAGAACGGTTTTATTTGCTCCATGAGATTGTTCACCAAGTCTCCAGCCAGCACTTCAGGAAAGCCTGGAATATCATAAATGGGTTTTTTAGGGTACAATTCTGAAAGTTGGCCACCTGGCATTGGAAGGGCGTCTATTATATGGCACTTAAGTTGTAATAATCCCGCTTCAAACACCGCAAAAAGTCCTGTAGGTCCCGCGCCAATGATGAGTATGTCTGTCTTTATCATAGCAATTGTAAAAACGCACTGCAAAATGCAGTATTACATGTTAAAATATTCAATTTCAAAAATAGTCTTTGATGGTGTAATAGCTCATGACATTTATCAGCAAATCTTTCAGCATTAAGCAGGAAAGATCTCAAGACAATGGCACTTCAAGTAAATACCTAGTCTTCTAGATTAATCACTTGCTCAATCTGTGGAGCGTACTTTTTAATAGTGAGCTCTACCCCACTTTTTAAGGTCATTTGATTGACTGAACAGCCCACGCATGCACCCATTAAACGCACTTTAACCGTATTACCCTCTATACCCTCTAAGGCAATGTCTCCCCCATCTGATTGTAAAAAAGGCCTAATCTCTTCTAGGGCTTTCTCTACTTGTTGTAACAATACATCTGCTGTCATTGACTAAAATTTAGGTGTCTATTTTTCCTTTTAAAAGGAAAAATATTTTATTTCTTAGGCTTTACTGCAGAGCAGCCCGCCATGGTCGTTATTTTAATAGCCTCGGTTGGCGGTAAATCAGTCTGTCTAATCACCAATTCCCTCACAATATTTCTAGTAATCTCCTCAAAAGCTTCTTTTAAAGGGCCTTCTTCCTGAAGTGCGGCAGGGCGCCCAACATCTCCGGCTTCTCTAATACTTTGCACTAAAGGTACTTCTCCCAAAAAAGGAATTTTTAAGTCTGAGGCTAAATTTTGGGCCCCTTCTTTTCCAAATATATAGTACTTATTTTCTGGTAATTCTTCTGGCGTAAAGTAAGCCATGTTTTCTACCACCCCTAATACAGGTACATTTATAGCTTCTTGCATGAACATAGCAACACCTTTTCTAGCATCGGCCAAGGCCACCTCTTGAGGCGTACTCACCACAACAGCACCAGTTACTGGTAGGGATTGCATAATACTCAGATGAATGTCTCCGGTGCCCGGTGGAAGGTCTAGTAATAAGAAATCCAATTCGCCCCAGTGGGCGTCAAAAATCATTTGATTCAATGCTTTAGCCGCCATAGGTCCCCTCCATATCACTGCCTGATTGGGTTGGGTAAAAAAGCCTATAGAAAGCACTTTAACGCCATAATTTTCCACAGGTTTCATCTTAGATTTCCCATCTATATTAACTGCAAGTGGTTTCTCAGAAGAAACGTCAAACATCAAAGGAATAGATGGGCCGTAAATATCTGCATCTAAAACACCTACTTTAAAACCCATTTTAGCCAGGGTCACAGCCATATTTGCTGTTACGGTAGATTTTCCAACACCCCCTTTTCCAGAGGCAATTGCCACAATATTTTGGATGCCTGGAATGGGTTTACCTTTAATTTCATTAGAAGTGGCTTTTGGCGGAGTTACTACCTTAACATTCACTGTTATTTTGGCCTTTTCATATACCTCAGAATGAATGATTTTAAGCACCTCTACCTCCGTCTTTTTACGTGCTTGTAAACTTGGATTGCCAATACTAATATCTACTGTTACCTCATCGCCAAAAATCTGGACATTAGTAACTGCACCACTCTCAACAAGGTTAACACCCTCACCAGGTGCAGATATTTTAGATAATGCCTCTAATACGGCTGCCTTTTTTATTTGCATACTACGCTTGCTTGTGACCTAAGGCCTATTTTGTTGGGGAATTACCCTAATTAAACTGATTCTAAATTACAAAGATACAGCTTATCACTCAGATTTTAAAGCCAAATTTGGGTCCCAAAAATAGCTTTCTAAGTCCACTATAGCATGCTCCTTAACTAGCACACCTTCACTCTCTAAAAGTTGCTGCATAAGATTGGTTCCGCCAAAATGGTGTTTGCCTGTAAGAAGGCCGTTTCTATTCACTACCCTGTGCGCGGGAATACTCATATCTCCGTGAGAAGCGTTCATGGCCCAACCGACAATTCTGGCAGAACCCCTACTGCCTAAATAGGCAGCTATAGCACCATATGAAGTTACTCTGCCGTAGGGAATGAGTCGCACTACAGCGTATACTTTGTCAAAAAATGAAAGGGTCTTAGGACTATGCTTCATGGTAAATCCTAAATAAAGTCACAGAGGCCAAAAACAACATTAGTCCGGCCAATATATAATTTGCTTTGGAAGAAAAAACCCTGTTTTTCTTTTGCAATTTTTTAAAATATACCGTGTATAAATACAATACAGAAAAAGTGCCCGCAGCGGTGGCTAGCATAAAAACAAGGGTGTCTTCTAAAGTAAATGAAATCCATCCAGATGCTTTCCACATGGCATTCAGCCCACTGTAATATGGTATGCTCAATAAATTTACGGCTGCTAGAAACATCCCTTTAAAAAAACTGCTTCGTTTCTTTACTTTTAAAAAACCTGTCTTAGGCTTTTTTTGGCCTCTGGCCGACACAAAAAAGTATATTGAAAAAGCACAAAAAATACCAACGGCCACCTTCATTAAAAGGGCAATAACTTCTGGATGGCTAAATAAAAATTTAGAAATTAAAACAGCTACATACGCCTGAATTAAAACTACGATTACTACACCTAAACTAAATATATACGCGTTATTTGGCCCTTTTTCTACGCTTATTTTAGCGGCGCTCATATTTAAAAGTCCAGGAGGTACTGTTGCCATAAAAGCGGCGGAAAAAGTAACAAAAAAAAGCACTAACAAATGAGACATAAAAGACGTTTAAACGCTTAGCGCATTACCCTAAGTGCTAACTATTAATATACTAAGAAAAGCTAAAACGCAAATATGTAATGGGCTTTCCTACGGCAAGATACTGATTTTCATAGAAAGTTTGAATTCCTAATACTTCTTCAGGACTGCCTTCATTTTTATAGACATCATGATTGGCATAAGCGATTGGAAGTCCCATTCCTTGTAATAGACCTAAGGTATAGCCATGCATATATTCAGAATCAGTTTTCAAGTGAACACATCCTGAAGGGATTAAAATTTGCTTGTACTTATCCAAAAAAACAGGATTGGTCAACCGGTGTTTGGTACGCTTGTATTTTATTTGAGGATCTGGAAAAGTAATCCAAATCTCTGCCACTTCATGGGTGAAAAACAAATGCTCTACGAGTTCAATTTGGGTTCTAATAAAAGCTACATTAGGTAGCGTCTCTTCCAATGCAGTTTTAGCACCACGCCAAAATCTTGCGCCTTTTATGTCAATTCCAATAAAATTTTTATTCGGATATCGCTTAGCCAAACCAACGGTGTACTCTCCCTTGCCACAGCCCAATTCCAATACTATTGGATTGTTGTTTCCAAAAAATTGAGCCCATTGCCCCTCTTTGCCCAGGGTTTTGTTTAATACTTCTTCTCTTGAAGGCTGAAACACATTGGTAAATGTTTCATTTTCCTTGAACCTTTTTAACTTGTTTTTACTTCCCAAAGCAGTAATTATTTAAAGATTTGGCAAAGCTAAGGAAATATAAGCTGATAATTTTTAGTAATTATGTCTGGACATTTTCTGCCTTTTCCAATGTAAAAGAAAACTCTGAGCCAACATCTACCACACTTTCTACATAAATCTTTTCTCCATGGGCTTCTAAGATATGCTTAACAATAGCTAGACCTAGCCCAGAACCTCCCTCTGCCCTGCTTCCACTTTTGTCTACACGAAAAAAACGCTCAAAAAGTCTAGGGATATTAGCTTTGTCTATTCCTTCTCCATTATCTGTAATGCGAACGATTACTTTATTTTTAATCAAATTTTCAATGGAGACTTCAGTGGTCCCATTTTCATGCCCGTATTTAATAGCATTTACCATAAGGTTAATCAAAACCTGTTGTATTTTATCCTTGTCTGCCTTTACATATATAGGGGAATCATACACCCTGTCAAATGACATGGTAATATGCTTTTTCTTAGCCCTAATTTCTAACATTTCAAAAGCTTGCTGTACCAATTCTACAATGTCAAAAGTCACCGGCACTAAATTTAAATCCCCCACTTCTAATTTGGTAATTAAATCCAGGTCTTTAATAATGTAAATGAGTCTATCTACGCCTTTGGCAGCTCTTTCAAGGTATTTCTTCCTGACGTTCTTATCATTCATTGCGCCATCTAATAGCGTTAAAATGTATCCTTGAACTGTAAAAAGAGGGGTTTTTAATTCGTGAGATACATTACCTAAGTAGTCCTTCCTATATTCTTCTGTAATTTTAAGGGTGTCTATTTCTACTTTTTTGTTTTGTGCAAAACGCTCAATTTCTTCTGTAAGCGTTTTCATATCAGTTGTTACAGGGATATTAGCTAAAGATTTAGACTCTAATAGAGATACCTCATCATATATCTTTTTAATCCTTCGGTAAATAAACTTCTCCACTCGGAGCTGAATGACCACAAAGCAAATAAAAAAACTAAGCAATAAATAAACCATTAAAACACCCCACACTAATGAATTCACTGCTTGGAGTAGTAAACCCAAAGCCAGCGTGAGTAAAATAGAAATAATCAAAGAAGACCGCAGTGCAAAGCGATAAGATTTCTTTAGTTTAATTGCCATAGATTGCTAAAGTACAAACTTATAGCCAACTCCTTTAACAGTTTTAAAGTTGCTGTCTCCAATTTTTTCTCGGAGTTTCCTAATATGAACGTCAATTGTTCTTCCCCCAACAACTACTTCGTTACCCCAAACCTTATCTAATATAACTTCTCTTTTAAATACCTTGTTGGGCTTTGAAGCTAATAAAGCCAGTAGCTCAAACTCTTTTCTTGGCAAAACCAATTCAATACCTTTATGAACAATCTTATATTCCTCTCTATTGATGATTAAGTCTCCTACACTCGTAATGCCTTCTGCTTCAGCAATTACAGCTCCTTCATTAAATCTTCTGAGTAATGCCTTTACCTTACTGACCAAAACTTTAGGCTTAATGGGTTTGGTAATATAATCATCTGCACCAGCGTCAAAACCAGCCACCTGAGAATAATCCTCTCCCCTAGCAGTTAAAAAAGCAATAATGGTATTTTCCAGACTTGGGGTTGCTCTAATTTTTTCACATGCCTCTATACCATCCATCTCAGGCATCATAACATCTAAAATAATTAAATGAGGCTGTTTTTTCTTTGCTTTAGCCACCCCTTCTACACCATTATTAGCTGTGTACACTTGATATCCTTCTGCAGATAAATTATAGCTCACAATCTCCAAAATATCTGGCTCGTCGTCTACTAAAAGGATCTTAATGTCTTTATTGTTCATGGTTTGAAAACATGGTTATTGCTCAAAAGTAAATATAATACTTATATCTCAGACAGGCTTAACATTGATTTAATCTCTTAACATTTAGATAACTATACGCCTTTAAATTATTAATCTAGACCTAACCTTTAAGAAAGCATATATCACTTTATTTGCGCAAAATTTAAACGCATCATGAAGCACTTATTGAGCATGTTATTTTTTCTAGTAAGTTCGGTTGTTGTAGGACAACAAACAGCTAGTATTGTTGGAGCACTTACTGACAAAGAAAACAATAACGAACCATTGGCATTTGCTAATATCTTTATTCAAGGAACAACCATTGGAACCACATCAGATTTTGACGGCCTATATGAGTTACCAAATATCACTCCAGGAAGTTATAGCATAATATTTAGTTATTTGGGATACGAAACAGTGACTATTGAAAATGTTCTTGTTTCTGAAGGAAAAGTAACCACCCTTAATGTTCCTATGGGGGCTTCTGAAGGGGTTGCTTTGGATGAAGTGGTCATTACGGTTAGTGCCAAGAAAGATTCTGAAACAGCGCTTTTATTAGATCAAAAAAGAGCCACTACAATTAAAACCTCCATTGGCGCTCAAGAATTGGCCAGAAAAGGAGTAGGTGATGTAGCAACTGCTGTGACTAAAACAACTGGTATCTCAAGACAAGAAGGCTCAGGGAATATTTTTGTTAGAGGGCTTGGAGATAGATACAATATTACCACGTTGAACGGATTACCATTACCTTCAAACAACCCCTCAAAAAAAAATATTGATCTAGGCTTATTTTCTACAGATATTGTAGAATTTATAGGAATTGACAAAACCTACAGTGCTGAAAATTATGGAGATTTTTCTGGTGCAAATATTGATATTGTATCTAAGGATTATAAAGGAGAGGGATTTGTTAGCTTAAAAGTTGGTACCGGAATTAATTCAGAGGCCTCCAGTGTAGACACATTCTTCTTAAATGAAGGTCCTAATAAGAATGGATTTTACACTAAAAAATATCCGGCATTTCCACTAAACAATTACAATTTTGTGACTAGTTGGGACAGAACACAAGCCAACGAACCTATTAATACTAGTTTTAGCATAAAGGCTGGAGATTCCTATGTTTTGGGAGAGGAAACCAAATTAAATGTTTTTGGAGTAGCCTCATTTGACAATGGATACAGCTATAAACAAGGAGTTACAAGGGGTTCTGTAACAGTAGGAGGTATTGCAAGAAGAGATTATGATTACCAAACATATGAGTACAACACTATTAGTACGGCCATGGCAAATATTGGACTCAGACACAAAAAAAATTATATCCAATTCAATAGTTTATTTGTAAATACATCTGCCCAAAACCAGCAGGAATATCGCGGGGTTATAGACGCATTTGACTATGCACCAGAGGGTGGTGCATTTGTTCAACGTGCTTCTTATGAAAGAACATCTCTTTGGGTAAATCAATTATTAGGTAAACATGAATTAAATGAAAGCCTAGATTTAAATTGGGGGCTTTCCTATAACCTAGTGGAAAACAACATTCCCAACAGAAGGCAGAATACAATTTCTCCAAGTAATTGGGATATGCCAGAAGGCCCGAAATCATTTGCCGAAACATTAAACGGTGCAGACAACCATAGATTTTACCAAACATTGGATGAAAATGAAATGGCTGCAAATTTAAACGGAGTATATAAATTCAAATACAATGAAGACTTAGGGAAGCACGAAGGTAAATTGAGTTTTGGGTATCAAGGAAAAATGAAAGAAGTAGATTTTGGGGCCACCCAATTTAACTTTAGAATTACCAAAAGAGATGCTAATAACAACAGGATTGTTCACCCCCTAATCACTGATGTTTACAACCTTGACAATTACTTTAATTTAGAAAATAGATTGGCTGGATTATTTTCTATTGAAACGTTTAGAGGAAATATAAATACACCTAATGCATTAGATCCACAGACCTATTTTGGGAAACAAGATATCCATGCGGCATTTGCCAATTTAGAATTGACCTTAAACGAAAAATCTAGCTTTGTATTTGGTTTAAGGGCAGAAGACATTACTCAAGAAATAAGCTGGAGTACTTCTTTAGATCCAAATGGTGACACCAGCACGCTAAATGCTTTTGAAATACTTCCTGCTTTGAGTTATAAATATGCTGTTTCTGAAAACCAAAATTTAAAACTTGCAGCTAGTAAAACATACACATTACCACAGTTTAAAGAAAGGGCTTTGTTTCAATTCGAAGAGGTCACTCAAGTATATTTTGGGAATCCAAGCTTATATGCTTCTAAAGATTACAATCTAGATTTAAAATGGGAGTTATTCCCTTCAAATTCTGAAGTTATTGGATTGGGAGTTTTTGGTAAATATATCCAAGATCCAATTAACGATGTAACTGTAAACTCTGCTACCAACGATATTAGTTACGTAAACACAGGAGACAGCGCTAAAGCATTTGGAGCAGAATTCGAACTAAGAAAAGATTTATTCTCCAGTGAGAAAGAAACAGCAGAAGCTTTTCTAAAAACTAATTTAAGTTTTGGCCTTAATGTTTCTTACCTACACACCAATCAAGAGTTGGACGGTGACAAGGTGATTGAAGAAACTACTGCTGCAGATATTCTGGCCCTTAGTATAGATTTCACTAACGAATCAGATAGGTTGTCAGGAGCTTCTGACCTATTAATTAATGGAGACCTTAGTTTCTCTAAACAATTTGCAGAAGACAAAGACCTTATGGCTACAGTAGCTTTCAACTATTTCTCAGACAGAATATATGCACTAGGAACGGAAGGGAAAGGAAACTTAGTAGATAAAGCAGTAGCTACGCTAGATGTTGTTTTTAAAGTATCCCTTAACAAACACTTGAGCATTGGACTAAATGGAATGAATCTCTTAAATCCGGACATAGTAAGATCTCAAGAAGTACAAAATGTAGATGTACTTACTTACAAAAAAGGAACCAATGTTAATTTATCGCTATCGTATAACTTTTAGTTAATACAAGGATTACATATTGATAAAACCACATTAACGGCTACTTTAACTAGTGGTCGTTCTTTTGTTAAAGAAATTTAATACAACCTAAAAATGAAAAAAACTATTTTAAAATATGTAGCCTTCCTATCGATAGTTACATTAATTGCATCATGTTCTAAGGATGAAACACCAAACACAGACAATGACGGTATTCAAAATGGGAACGAAACTGGAATAGATTGTGGTGGTTCTACAGGTGTGACTTGTCCTGGACCAGAGGTGCCTGGGGACAACACGCCAGATACTACTGGAGAAAATTTAGAAGGAGAACTTTCAGAAGCTAAAACATTAGACGCTTCTAAATCATACAATCTAACAGGGGCATATATTATTAAAGATGGTGGTAAATTAACCATTCCTGCGGGAACTGTCATTATAGCTACTGGTGGAACCTCTTCTTATATTGCTGTGGCACAAGGAGGTCAGATATTCGCTAACGGTACCGCAGCTAATCCAGTTGTAATGACTTCTGGATCAGCCAACCCTACCTCTAGTGACTGGGGTGGTTTAGTACTTTGTGGAAAAGCACCAACCAATGTTGGTAGTACGGCTACGTCTGAAGTAGGAGACCTTACTTATGGTGGAACTGTTTCAGATGATAATTCTGGCGTACTTAAATACCTTAGAGTTGAATACACAGGAGCTGCATTTAATTCTTCTAAAGAATTTAACGGAGTATCTTTCTTTGGGGTAGGTTCTGGAACCACAGTAGAATATGTTCAATCTTACAACGGTGGAGACGACGGTATTGAATTCTTTGGCGGAACAGTAAACGGTAAATATTTAGTATCTACCAATTCTGAAGATGATGGTATTGACTTCGCAGACGGATGGCAAGGCAATGGAGAATACTGGTATATCTCAGGAGCTGCTAAAGCCGGTATTGAAGGATCTAACAATGGAGACAACAGTAGTGTAACACCACTAACAACAACAACACTTTCAAACATTACCGTAGTAGGTCCTGTAACAGAAGGTGCTCTATATTTCAAAGAAGGTGGTGGAAAATTCACAATCAACAACTTTTACACTAAAGGAATTAACCTAGGAGTTAAAGTAAAAGATACGGATACTGATGCAGCCAACAGAATTGAAGCTGGAGATTTAGTTATAAATCCAATGCAGTTTGACACCCCTGTTGATGGCTATAAAACTTCAGATTACACAGGAGCTACTCAAAACTTTATTACAGTAGGAGAAAATACTGGCGCTGGAAATGGCGCTGCCGCTCCTGCTTGGACAGCTGGCTGGACCAAAGGCCTATAATGACCTAAAAACATCATTTAGCTTTTATTATTTAGTTTTTAAAACCCGGCTTCCAGCTGGGTTTTTTTGCTCTCAGCACAAATCAAGAGACTCGTTAACAACTAATTAAGATTAGCGTAACAAAAAAAATGTATCTTTATTGTATTAAAAATATTTTTTTTGAAAAAAGTCCTCTACATACTTTTATTCTTTGTGTTTGCTGCTGGTTTTGCACAGCAAAATAAGTCTGCAGAAATTCCTGGACTAAAGATTTATCCCAATCCAGTGACCCAAGGCAAAGTCTTTATTGAGACAGACCTTGTAGCCCCAAAAAAAATTATTTTATTTGACGTATTTGGAACTCCGGTACTTGAAAAAATCATCAAAACAAAAGAGTTGGCCCTACCAAAGATCAAGCCTGGTATTTACGTGATAAAAATCTTTGCTGAAGCAAAAAGTAGCACTAGGAAACTAGTGATCAAATAAATTTTCCTGCCTATTTTCCACCCATCCTCTCCGGATTTTCTTTCGAATAAAAGTTATATTTGTGTTTCTAATCTTTCATAGAACTGAGAATGCTTACAAATTTTATTGCTGAATTGAAATGGAGGGGTATGTTGCACGACGTCATGCCCGAAACTGAGGAACACTTATTAAGTGAAATGCGCGCTGCATATATGGGTATAGATCCTACTGCTGACTCTTTACATATTGGTCACTTAGTAGGGGTTATGCTATTAAAGCATTTTCAAATTGCGGGTCATAAACCCTATGCATTAATTGGTGGAGCGACAGGAATGATTGGGGATCCGTCAGGAAAATCAAATGAGCGAAATTTACTGGATGAAGCCACCCTAAGACACAACCAGGCCGCTTTAAAAGAACAACTGTCCAGATTTTTAGACTTTGATTCACAGGCGCCTAATGCAGCCGTTCTTGTAAATAATTACGACTGGATGAAAGATTTTTCTTTTCTATCCTTTATCAGAGACGTAGGTAAGCATATTACAGTAAACTATATGATGGCCAAAGACTCTGTAAAAAAAAGACTTTCCTCAGAAGCTGCTGAGGGCATGTCATTTACTGAATTTACCTATCAATTGGTACAAGGTTATGACTTTTTACACCTGTATAAAAACTTCCAGTGCACCTTGCAAATGGGTGGATCTGACCAGTGGGGAAATATCACTACCGGAACGGAACTCATCAGGAGGATTGGAGGAGGTAAAGGATACGCATTAACTTGCCCACTGATTACTAAAGCAGACGGAACCAAATTTGGGAAAACAGAAGGGGGTAACATTTGGTTAGACGCTAACAGAACCTCTCCATATGCATTTTTCCAATATTGGCTAAACACCTCCGATCTAGATGCAGAGAAATACATTAAAATATTTACCTTATTAGACCAAGAAACCATTTCAAAATTGGTTGCTGATCACCAAAAGGCACCTCATTTAAGGCTGCTTCAAAAAAATCTTGCCAAGGAAGTAACTACAGCTGTACACGGTCATGAGGCTTATGAAAATGCCGTAAAAGCCAGTGATATTTTATTTGGGAAAACTACTGCAGAAGCGGTAAAAGCCTTAGATACACAAACCTTTTTAGCGGTTTTTGAAGGGGTTCCTCAGGCGGAACTTCCTTTTTCAAATTTGGAAAACGGATTGGATATGATCGCAGCTTTATCTGCTGAAACTGGCTTTTTAAAATCCAATGGCGATGCCAGAAGGGAATTAAAACAAAACGCTATTTCTGTAAACAAAGAAAAGGTTGGAGAAACGTATTTAATTAGTCAAAAAGACCTGATTGATCAGAAGTATGTGTTGCTGCAAAGGGGAAAAAAGAACTACTTTATATTAGTTTTTGAATAACGTTCTAGAATACTATCTGCCTCACAGAAAACCCTTTTGCCATTAGATTACAGTTAATACCAAAGTTAGTATTGGCTAAAAATCTAGGGTACCAATAAATTGCAACCCCTAATAGCGGCATTGTCAAAACGACCTAAGATAGAGAAGCCTTTATTTTTAATAGTCTTTCCTAGATCTTGGGTGGCAATAAATGCACAGGAGTGTATGTTGGCAAAGTCAATGACGTTAACGCCTCCTGTTTTTCCGTCACCCACAAAGTTAAAGGGGTCTTCCGTATCTCTTATCAGTATTTTCATCCATGGAGGTGTATTAAAAATACCGTCTCCATTGGAGTAGGCCTGAGACAAAAGCTCTGTCATTCCGTATTCTGAATGAATTTTGGAAACACCAAAACCCTTGGTTAAATTTTCATGAAGCGCCTCCCTGATCATTTCTTTTCGCCTACCTTTCATGCCTCCAGTTTCCATCACAATAGTGTTTTTTAAAGACATGGAATATTTTTCGCTAAAATCCAGTAAAGCAAAAGAAACCCCGATCAAAAATACAGGTGTATTTTTGGACTCCAATTCTAATAAAGTTTTATAGAGCGCTTCGTGGTTATGCAGGTAGAAACCAGATTGAGGGTGACCGCTCTTTGCAATGAGATCTTCTGCCATATAAATTAAAGAAGACCCCTCTCTTTCTAAATAAGCAGGCAATAAAGCCAATACACAGTAGTTTTCTACAGGGCCATAAAAACTCTCAAAAGCAGTCATGTAGCTGGCTTCATATAGCGATAAGTCGGGAACATAATGCTTTGATGTTTCAGATCCAGTAGTGCCACTAGAGGTAAAACAAAACGCAGACGCTTTTTTTTTATCTATAGATTTTGTCTCAGAAAAAGCTGTTGCCGGTTCAAAAGGCATCTGTGTAATAACCTGGTGAGTCTTAAAGAATGAGATAGGTAAAAAGGGAATGTCCTCAATGGTTTGAACGTGCTCAGGAGTCTTTTTGAGTAAGCTACAAAATTCGTGGTATACCCTATTGTATTTATATTGAAATGCAAATAATTCCAAAGCGTAGGCTTTAAATGCCTCTTGGGTATTTTCTAATGAAAAAGGAGTAGGAAAAATAGCTTTCATGGTGCAAAAATAGGGAATAAAAAACGTAATTTTGAGAATATGATACTCGTTACTGGAGGTACCGGCTTGGTAGGTGCTCATCTTCTTTTTAGTCTATGTGAAGACCGTCAGCTGTGTAGGGCCATTTACAGAGACGTAAAAGGATTAGAGGCCGTAAAGAAATTATTTATTTCATACGGCGACCTTAATTTAGCTCGATATAAGACCATAGAATGGGTGCTTGGAGATATATTGGACCTAGAGGGACTAAGCTTTGCTTTTAAAGAAGTTAACACGGTATATCACTGTGCTGCCCACATCTCCTTTGATCCCAGTGCATACAAAACCCTTAAATCTGTCAATGTTATAGGAACAGCTAATATGGTAAATCTTGCCTTAGACTTCAAGGTGGGTGCTTTTTGTTATGTGAGTTCCATTGCTGCACTTGGAAAATCAGATACCCAAAAGCACATTACAGAGGAGACAGATTGGAATATTAGCGATCCAAATGTATACGCCCTAACAAAGTATGAAGCAGAACTAGAAGTGTGGAGGGGTATTTGGGAAGGACTTTCTGCCTCCATTGTAAACCCCGGTGTAATTCTCGGCCCTGGGTTTTGGAAAAAAGGGAGTGGTAAATTGTTTTCATTTGCTCAAAAAGGGAGTCCGTTCTATTTTCCTGGTGGCTCAGGTTTCGTTGGAGTTAAGGATGTTGTGAACGCCATGCTACTCAGTGTTAAAACAAAAAAATGGGGAGAACGTTTTATTTGCGTGTCAGAAAATATTTCTTATAAGGAGTTATTTGGATACATGGCAGATGGATTTAGGCTAAAAAAACCAACCTATAAACTGCCTTTTTGGGTCCTTGAAATCCTTTGGCGCTTAGATTTTATTAAAGGCTTGTTTTTTAAGGGCGACAGAAAAATAACAAAACACACCCTAAAAGGGCTCAGGTCTAGAGATTTTTACGATTCCAGTAAATCCAGTCAAAAATTAAATATGGAGTATACCCCTATTAAAAAAGTAATAGCAGAATGTTGTATCCTATTTAAAAACAATATTCCATAAAGGAACTTCAATTATTCCAGAGCGCTAGAAGCTTTAGCGGCCTCGTCGTAATTAGTTTTTAAGGCCTGTAGGCGTTTCTCTACCCTGCGATATATCATTTCGTATTGTAATGGCTTTGAGGCGTAATACAAGTCATTTTGAGCGTACACTGTACTGTCTATATCGTACTTTTTATAAATGTATCCCAATGGAGTAATAGATTGCTCTTTGAACTGAGACCTGTCTGCAGTTACTGCTGCATTTAAGACGGCCATGTCATATACTATAGATTCCATCTGATCCAAAGACAACACTCTTTCTGGTTTAGGCACTACTTGGTTGCTACAAGAAAGCACTAAATAAAGTAGGGTGAAAAAGAACAGTTGCTTCATATTAATCTCTTTTAAAATTAAGTCTCATGGCATTTTTATGATTACTAATCAATCCATTGTCATAAGCCAAGTGCCCGTTGACAAATGTTTTGTGAACGCTATTTGAAAAACGCGTCCCTGTAAAAGGAGACCAGCCACATAAGGCGACAATATTTTCAGCACTTACAGTCCAAGGGCTGTTGGGTTTTACCAAAACCAAGTCTGCATAGTACCCTTCTCTTAAATAGCCTCGTCTGTCAATATTGAATAGAATAGCTGGGTTGTGACACATCTTCTGAACCATTGTTGGCAAAGACAGCATCCCTTGATTTACTTTTTCCAACATACCTACCAATGCATGTTGTACAAGTGGGCCTCCAGATGGTGCTTTGGCATACTTCTGCTGTTTTTCTTCTAAAGTATGGGGGGCGTGATCTGTTGCGATTATATCTATGCGATCATCTAATAAGGCTTCCCATAAACCTGATCTGTCTTTGGCTGTTTTAACCGCTGGATTCCATTTAATTAAGCTTCCTTTCTCTGCATAATCCTCCTCTGAAAACCAAAGGTGGTGTAAACACACCTCTGCAGTAATTTTTTTTTCTTTTAATGGAATGTCATTTCTAAATAAGGCCGTTTCTTTCGCTGTAGAGAGGTGAAAAACGTGTAGCCTTGCGCCAGTTTCTTTAGCCAGTGCAACGGCTTTTGAGGAAGACAAATAACAGGCTTCTTCTGAGCGAATTTTAGGGTGAGCATCCATAGGGATGTCTTCACCGTAACGTTCAGTAAAAGCGGCCATATTTGCCCTAATGGTCCCTTCGTCTTCACAATGGGTGCAAATCACCAATTCGGTGTTTTTAAAGATGCCTTCTAATACTTTTTCGTTGTCTACGAGCATATTCCCCGTAGAGGATCCCAAAAATAACTTTACATTAGAAGTAGCGTTTTTATCCAAACGCTTTAATTCCTCTAAATTGTCATTGGTCCCACCAAACGGGAAGGCGTAATTGGCAAAGGAGCTTTGTGCTCCTAAAACAAACTTAGCCTCTAAGGCTTCAATTGTTGTGGTTTGCGGGTTGGTGTTTGGTTGTTCCATAAAGGTCGTTATGCCTCCTGCCACAGCTGCCCTACTCTCCGAATAAATGGTGCCTTTATGCGTAAGACCCGGTTCTCTAAAATGGACTTGATCGTCTATAATTCCTGGTAACACCCACATGCCATTTGCCTCTACTACAGTAGCATTTGGATGAGAAAGATCTTTACCTATCTTTTCAATAAAGTGGTCTTTGATTAAGACGTCGGCCTGAAAGGCCAAACCCTCATTAACTAAAGTTCCATTCTTTATAATCGTATACCCCATTTTAAAAATTTTTTTTATTAAAAATACTTTGCCATTTGAGCTTTAAAACGCCAATAATAGCTTCACCAACTATGGCGCTACTCATCTTTGATTTCCCCAACTCCCTGTCTTTAAAAACAATTGGAACTTCTTCAATGGCAAAACCTAAAACATGTGCCCTAAATTTCATTTCTATTTGGAAGGCATATCCAACAAATCGCACCCGATCCAAAGGAATGGCTTCCAGAACGCTTCTGGTGTAACAGACAAATCCTGCAGTTGGGTCGTGTACCCTCATTCCTGTAATAAGTTTCACATAAAAAGACGCTCCGTAGGAGATTAAAATTCTGTATAATGGCCAATTCACTACATTAATTCCCTTTTTATACCTAGAGCCTACAGATAGATCTGCTCCTTGATCGCAGGCTTCAAATAAGGCTATAAGATCCTTTGGTGGATGAGAAAAGTCTGCATCCATTTCAAAAATGTAGTCGTAATGTTTTTTTAAAGCCCACTTAAATCCGTGAATATAAGCAGTCCCTAAGCCTCCTTTACCTGTCCTTTCTTCTATAAATAGCTTTCCAGGGTACTGGTTTTGTAGTGATTTTACTTGTATTGCTGTTCCATCAGGAGATCCGTCGTCTACAATCAGAACGTGGAAATCTAAGGGAAGTTCAAAAACAGCCGCAATGATTTGACTAATATTTTCAATCTCATTATAGGTGGGAATAATAACAAGTCTATTGGACATGGATGGACGTATTTAGGCACAAAAGTAGGATATAAATGGCGTAAAATGAGAATGAAACCGTGGTTTTCTGTTTTTTTATAGCCCTTAAATATAAATTCTAAAAGCAAGGTCTGGCGTAATTATTTGTAAATTTGCACACTAATCCATAAGAATGAAAGGGAATAAACAAAAGATTTTTTGGGGGATTATTATCCTTATTGGTTTGGCCAATACCCTTCAGGCTATTTTCACTGAGCTTATTTATGATGAGGCTTATTATTGGTATTTTTCCAAAAAATTAGATTGGGGCTACTTTGACCACCCCCCTATGGTAGCAGCTATGATTGCGTTGGGTCAACTGTTGTTTAAAGGAACTTTAGGGGTGAGAATAGTAGGTGTTTTAAGTGGATTGGGAACCTACCTTTTAATTTGGAACACTGTTTCCAAGACGTATAAAAAGCAACATATTGGGGCGTTTTTTGTGTTGTTGAGTTCTATGACCCTCTTAAATGCCTATGGGTTTTTTACATTACCAGATACGCCGCTACTCTTTTTCACTGCCTTGCTTTTTTATATCCTCAAGCACTTTTTCCACAGACCTACTTGGGGGCTCAGCATTGCATTGGGTGTAGTAATGGCAGCTCTCATGTACAGTAAATATCATGCAGTACTGGTGATTATTGGTGTTTTAGTTGGAGTCCCCAGCCTATTGAAAAACAAGTTTGCTTGGGCAGCAGTTGGGGTAAGTCTTTTGGCTTATAGCCCACATTTATATTGGTTGTATTCCAATGATTTTGTCTCAGTGGCTTACCACCTTTTTGAAAGACCCAATAGGGCCTATGATTTTTTTGATTTTGGTTTGGGATATTTTATAAACCTAATCGCTCTTTTTGGGTTTTGCTTTCCTTTCATTTATAAAGCATTATTTGGTTTATCCAGAAACACTGCGCTTAAAAAAAGTTTATTTGGTGTGATTATTACCGTCCTAGTGTTTTTCTTTATCTCAAGTTTTAACAGGCGCATACAAACCCAATGGATGGTGGTAATATGTATTCCAATGGCCGTTTTAATATTTGACGCCCTCACACAAAACCCCAGACTCAAAAAACAATTGTGGGTGAGTGGTTGGATCAATATTGGGCTCATAATCTTTTTGAGAATTGGTCTTGTGTACGAACCTCTCCTCCCTATTTCATATGAGGCACACGGAAACAAAGCATGGACAGCTGCTTTAAAAGAAAAGACTGGAGACCGAATGGTTGTTTTTGAAAACTCCTACAGGAACGCTCCTATGTATGCATTTTACACTGGAAGCAAAGCCTACTCTCTGAACGCAATCAATTACCGTCAAAACCAATACAATATTGATCGTTCTGAAAACGATCTTATTGGTCAAGAAATCGCCTACATAACTAAGGATTCTCTGAGCTTTTCAAATCAGATCCCAGCTGATTTCTCTTTTGAAAAGGCTAAAGGAGTTCCCTATTACGGAACATGGATTCCCTCATTCAAACCTTACAGTCAATTAAAAATTGTGTTGATTCAAGCCAAAGACAACAGCCTTGTTTTTGAGCTACAAAATCCATATTCTTTTCAAATTCCTATTGAAGAAATCCGTTTTGGACTTGCTTTTCTCAATGAATATAAACAATTCCAATACCTTTCTGAATTAGAGGCTCTTGAGCTTGTTTCAAAAACAACTGCCACTATAGCAACTAATAATCTCAATAAAATATTAATGCCCGGAGAAACAGTCACCCTTAAAGGCAAATACCATTTAAAGGATAGCGATTTAAGTATGGGGTATTTCAAACTAAGCATTTCCGCCAATTCAATGCCTTTTTTATTGGGAGCTAACTCACACAAATTAGCGACATGGAACTTGAATTGAGATTTCAGCACATACCCGATTGGACCATTGGATTGCTGTTTCTCTCCTTAGTACTCATGAGCCTTTCAAAGATAGTTTACCCGCAAAGGCATCTATCGTTTTCTAATTTAATTAGCCACAACAAATTCGTTTTTGTTTACAATAAAAAACAAGCTTTTATTCATCCGTTTCAATGGTTTTGGGGTTTATTCGCTGTTATAAATTGCAGTCTATTTCTTTTCTTTTTTGTCCCTATTTTTCTAGAAAATTCATCTGTAATTAATATCAATTATTTGACTTGCTTTTCGCTTGTATCTGGATTTGTTGTGATTAAAGCTATACTTCAGAACATACACGGATGGCTGTTTGGAAACAAAAAATTGCTCAATGAAATTGTTTTTAAGAAAAATAGCTTCTTTAATTACGGGAGTATGGTCTTATTCACTGCAAATATATTATACGCATTTATTTCTTTTAATGCTAAACTTCTGTTTTACAGTAGTTTATTTTTATTTGTCTCCATTACGCTTATTGGGTGGATATTGATATTAAGAAATTATCAAAAGTATATCTTACATAATGTATTCTATTTTATTTTGTACCTTTGCGCTCTTGAAATAGCACCGTTTTTAATAATTGCAAGCATTTTTAATACTTGATTCCATGAAGGTAAAAACAATTTTAGTCTCACAGCCAGAGCCAAAGATGGAAAACTCTCCATATGCAAGGCTTATTGACAAAGAAAAAGTAAAGGTAGATTTTAGACCATTCATTCATGTAGAAGGCGTAGACGCTAAAAGCGTAAGACAACAAAAAATAGACCTGAGCCAATTCACGGCAGTCATTTTAACAAGTAGAAATGCTGTAGATCATTATTTTAGACTGGCAGAAGAAATGAGGTTCAAGGTGCCAGACAGTATGAAATATTTCTGCCAATCGGAAGCTGTTGCTTATTACCTACAAAAATATGTAGTATACAGAAAACGTAAAATTTATGTAGGTAAAATGAATTTTGCAGACTTAGTGCCCTTATTTAAAAAATACAAAGAAGAAAAATATTTACTCCCTTCCTCTGACGTATTAAAACCAACTGTCCCTGAAACATTAGATCAATTACAACTCGATTGGAAAAGAGGTGTTTTTTACAAAACAGTGATTAGTGACTTATCCGATCTAAGCGATGTTTTATATGACGTATTGGTTTTCTTTAGCCCTTCAGGAATTGAATCATTGCTCAAAAACTTCCCTGAGTTTAAACAAAACAACACCAGAATTGCTGTTTTTGGAAATTCTACTATTAAAGCAGCCACAGATGCAGGACTAAGAATTGACATTAAGGCACCCACTCCTGAAACACCTTCAATGACTATGGCGCTTCAAAAGTATATCAGTACAGAAAACAAGAAATAATTGTTTTGTTCATAACTTATTTTAAGTAATTCTTTAAAAATATAACAATTCGCTATTTTTAAGAACGTATAAATACGTTCTCATCATGCGAAATATTCTTTTAATAGGTGCTGGAAAATCTACTGCTTACCTCATTGATTATCTATTAGATCAATCAAAAAAAGAGGGAATTTCACTTTGCATTTTAGATAAAGAAACAGCCCACATACCAAAACAAATAGCTTCTCATCCTGCACTTACTATTGTAACTGCCTCTGTCACTGATATAGTTGTGAGACAAAAACAGATTGCATTAGCAGACATTGTAATCTCTATGCTTCCTGCGCATATGCATATTTTAGTTGCTAAGGACTGTTTGGCACTTGAAAAACACTTGGTCACTGCTTCCTATGTGAGCCCTGAGTTAAAAGAAATGGAGGAGCAGGTAAAAGAAAAGGGATTGATTTTTCTCAATGAAATGGGGGTAGATCCTGGGATTGACCATATGAGTGCAATGGCATTTATGGACCAAATAAAAAACAAAGGAGGAGAAATTAAATTATTTGAATCCTTCACTGGCGGCTTAGTGGCTCCCCAAGAAAAACCAAATTTATGGGACTACAAATTCACATGGAATCCAAGAAATGTGGTGATAGCAGGACAAGGCGGTGCCGCTAAATTCATACAAGAAGGCACTTACAAATACATCCCTTATCACAAATTATTTAGGCGTACTGAATTCATGCACATTGAAGGCTATGGAAAATTTGAAGCCTATGCCAATAGAGATTCTCTAAAATACAGGACTGCTTATGGCCTAGAAAATGCCCTAACCCTATACAGGGGAACCATGAGAAGGGTTGGTTTTTCAAAAGCTTGGAATATTTTTGTGCAATTGGGACTCACAGACGACAGTTACCATATAGAGGAGAGTGAGCAAATGAGCTATAGGGCGTTTATTAATTTATTTCTGCCCTATTCCCCAACAGATAGTGTAGAGTTAAAAGTACGGCATTATCTAAAAATTGACCAAGATGACATTATGTGGGACAAGCTCATGGAATTACACTTGTTTAGTGACAAGCACTTTTTAACCAAACAAAATGGCACCCCCGCTGAACTACTTCAAGAGATCTTGGAGGCTCATTGGACCCTTGGCTTGGAGGAAAAAGACATGGTGGTTATGTACCATAAAATAGGCTACGAATACCAAGGAGAAATGAGACAATTAGACGCTCATATGGTGGTTGAAGGAGTTTCTCAAACACATACCGCAATGGCTAAAACAGTTGGTTTACCCCTTGCTATGTCCTGTTTACTTATTTTAAATAAAGATATTAGCACGCCTGGAGTACGTATTCCTATTCACCAAGAAATCTATGGGCCCGTACTAAAACTATTGGCTCAAGAAGGTGTGGTATTTAAAGATTTTGAGGTGCCATATTTGGGATATGCAACTGAATACGTGGCAAGTTCTTAAATTACAATACAATAACGGGACTAACTTTATAAATAATGAAACAAAATATGTAGTTTTACTTAAAATATGTAAGTATGACTCATAGCGACACCCTGCCTAAAATAGACGGAATAGATAAAGAAATTCTCCGATTCCTCATGGAGGACGCCAGAAAACCCATCTTAGAAATCGCTAGAAAAATTGGAATCTCTGGTGCAGCTATTCACCAACGGCTCAGAAAACTAGAAGCCTCAGGAGTTATTAAAGGATCAAAATTCATTGTCAACACCAAGACACTAGGCTATAACACCATGGCCTATATTGGTGTGTATTTAGACAAAGCCATGAGCAATCCAGCGGCAGTGAGTGCATTAAAAAAAATACCAGAAGTTCTAGAATGTCATTACACTACTGGAAATTGGTCCATATTGATCAAGGTGCTCTGTAGAGATAATGAACACCTCATGCGTTTACTCAACCAAGAAATTCAACAGATAAAAGGGGTGTCAAGAACAGAAACATTTATATCCTTAGACCAACAAATAGACCGACAGATTGGGTTCTAATCCCTTGAGCCTAAATAACGCAATACAAAATAAGCCAATGTCGCTAAGGCGCCAATAGCAGCTACTACATAGGTTCTTGCTGCCCATTTTAGGGCGTCTTCAGCACCAGCATATTCTTCTTGTCCTACGATTTGTTTGCGCTTTAACCAAGCCAAAGCCCTGTTGCTAGCGTCGTATTCCACAGGCAATGTTATAAAGGTAAAGGCAGTTACAATTCCGTATAAAACAATTCCAGCAAGTAATAAACCACTGCCCAGTGCCGTTGTGGCAGAAAGGACCAAACCACCCATAATTACCCATTGAGAAAGGCCAGAAGCGACCTGAACCGCAGGCACCATTTTAGAACGCATTTGAAGCCAAGGATACGCAACTGCATGTTGTACAGCATGGCCGCACTCATGCGCAGCAACTGCTGCTGCTGCTGCATTTCGCTGTCCATAAACAGACTCACTTAAATTAACTGTTTTTGTTAATGGATTGTAATGGTCTGTAAGTTGTCCGGGGGTAGAAACCACTTTCACATCTTTAATGCCATGGTCTTCCAACATTCTTTGCGCCACCTCAGCGCCGCTCATACCATTTCTGAGCGTCAATTTTGAGTAAGTTGCAAACTTAGATTTTAATTTTTTACTCACCGCCATACTCACTAGGGCCATGAGTCCTACAATAATATAATACAACATCATAATAATAGCTTTTTAACATTCACAGCAAAAATAACACCAAAATAAACTGTCAGGATTTCCACTGACATTTTGGCCTTACTTGTATTTTAATTTTAAGACAATCACTGCTAAAGTCAATACAGAAGTAATAACATTGGCAAAAATTATTGGTGCGCTGTTATGGTACAGTCCATAGACCAACCAAAGTACTACCCCTGTAAACATCACCAAATACATAGAAAGAGAGATATCTTTAGCAGATTTATCTCTTAATACCTTCACTACTTGAGGGAGGTAAGCCGCCGTAGTAAGTGTAGCGGCAAGCAAACCAATCATCTCTATTGTTTCCATAGTTCGCGTAAGATTAGCCTACTATATTAATAATTTTACCAGGTACCACAATCACCTTTTTAGGGGCCCGCCCGTCCAATTGCTGTAAGGTTTTTTCATGTGCCATAACTGCAGCTTCTATTTCCTGTTTAGACATATCCATAGGAAGGGTCAATTTAAATCGCATTTTACCGTTAAAAGACACTGGATACTCTTTCTCAGATTCTACCAAATAAGCTGGATTAAATACCGGGAAAGGCGCCGTACAAATAGATTCTTCGTGACCCATAGCTTCCCACAACTCTTCTGCAATATGAGGGGCATAAGGAGACACTAAAATAGCTAAAGCTTCTAAAATTTCTTGGCTCACACATTGCTGTGCAGCCAATTCATTCACACAGATCATAAAGGTAGACACCGAAGTATTAAAAGAGAAGTTTTCAATATCTTCCGTCACTTTTTTAATGGTCTTATGCAGTGTTTTAAGTTGCGCTGCACTCGCGGGTTCTACTTTAAAAACAGGGCCACTTTCGTTAAAATACAACTTCCACAATTTCTTTAAAAAACCATGGGTTCCGGTAATTCCAGCAGTATTCCAAGGCTTAGATTGCTCTAATGGGCCTAAAAACATTTCGTACAAACGCAGAGAATCTGCGCCATATTGTTCGCAAATAGCGTCTGGACTCACCACGTTATACTTGGATTTAGACATTTTCTCTACCTCTCTACCCACCTTGTAAACACCCTTGTCTTCTAATTCAAAAGTAGCTGCTGCGTATTCTGGTCTCCATGCCTTAAAAGCATCTATATCTAACTCGTCAGACACATTTACCATTGACACGTCTACGTGAATGGGCTGAACAGATCTCCCGTTAATTCGAGATTTAGACACATAAGTGTTTGTATCAGGAAGTCTATACACAAAGGCAGAAGTTCCCGTAATCATTCCTTGATTGATTAATTTTTTTGCAAACTCAGCCTCTGGCAATACACCCAAGTCATACAATGCTTTCTGCCAAAAACGGGCATATAACAAATGGCCTGTAGCATGTTCACTTCCTCCAATATAAAGATCTACTTCTCCCCAGTAATCCAAAGCCTCTTTCGAAGCCATTTCTACTGAATTGGTAGCGTCTTTGTACCTGTTAAAATAAAAAGAGCTTCCCGCCCAACCAGGCATGGTATTTAACTCCAAAGGAAAAACAGTCTTTTGGTCAATAGCCTGGTTAGACACGACCTGATGCGTCTTAGTACACCAAGCCCAATGGGTCGCATTTCCAAGAGGAGGCGCACCAGTTTCTGTGGGTAAATATTTAGCTACTTCAGGTAATTGAATCGGTAAATGGGTTTTGTCTATAAGCACTGGCACCCCATTGTTATAATAAATTGGAAAAGGTTCCCCCCAATAACGCTGTCTACTAAACACCGCATCTCTCAACCTATAATTCACTTTTCCATAGCCAGACCCTAAGGCTTCTAAGGCCAAAATTGATTTGTGCAAAGCTTCTTTGTAGGGTAATCCAGACAAGAAATCTGAATGGTCAATTACAGCCCCTTCTTTTTGGGTAAAAGCTTCCTGAGATATATCTACATTTTTAAAAATATTTGGAATAGGCAGATCAAAGTGTTTGGCAAAATCGTAATCACGTTGATCACCACATGGAACCGCCATTACCGCGCCAGTACCATAACCAGCCAAAACATAATCTCCAATCCATACAGGAATAGGCTCCTCTGTAATTGGATGGCTTGCATAAGCCCCTGTAAAGACTCCAGAAATGGTTTTCACATCTGCCATTCTATCCCTTTCAGAACGCTTGGCAGTAGCTTGAACGTATGCTGCAACAGACGCTTTCTGTTCAGGAGAACAAATACGATCTACATAAGGATGTTCCGGTGCTAGGGTCATAAAAGAAACCCCAAAAATAGTATCTGGACGGGTAGTAAATACCTCAATGGGCAGCGATTCATTACACCATTCGCTAGGTTGTGTATGGAAAGTAACCATAGCACCTTTAGATTTTCCAATCCAATTGGTTTGGCTATCTTTCAGGGGCTGAGGCCAATCTAAAAGGGATAAATCTTGAAGCAATCTTTCCGCATAAGCAGAAATTCTCATACTCCATTGCAGCATCTTCTTTCTCACTACAGGGTGGCCACCACGCTCAGAAACTCCATTGACAATTTCGTCATTTGCCAAAACTGTACCCAGGGCAGGACACCAATTTACCTGAGCCTCTGCCAAATATGTTAATCTGTATTGTTGTAGTATTTCTTCTCGGCTTTCAGCCGATGCCGCTTTCCATTCTTCCGCAGAAAAAGATTTCACTTCTTCCTCAACTGCAGCCAACACGCCTTCATTTCCAAATTTTTCAAAATGTGCAATGAGAACATCTACAGGCTTGGCTTTATCAGCAGCTTTGTCATACCAGGCGTTAAACAGTAGGCCAAAAATCCACTGGGTCCATTTGTAGTAATCACTCGAAGAGGTTCTGACCTCTCTATCCCAATCAAAAGAGAAACCTATTTTATCTAATTGGTCCCTATACCTATCAATATTTGCTTGAGTAGTAATAGCAGGATGTTGTCCTGTTTGAATCGCGTATTGCTCGGCAGGTAAACCAAAAGAGTCATAACCCATAGGATGGAGCACATTAAACCCTTTGTGTCTTTTAAACCTAGCGTAAATATCTGAAGCTATATATCCTAATGGGTGCCCCACATGTAAGCCTGCTCCAGAGGGGTAAGGAAACATATCTAACACATAATATTTGGGTTTATCGCTTTTGTTTTCTGCTTTAAATGTCTTGTGTTTGGCCCAATACTTTTGCCATTTGGTTTCTATCGCTCTAAAGTTGTACTCCATGTCATGCTGCTTTTGTCGGGTCAGGCATATATAAACCCTAAACCCTCAGTTTTATACTGCGGCACAAAAATAAGTTTAATTGTGCAAAGCGAAAAGAAATTAAGGGTTTGAGCCAACACAAATATCCAAACTAGCTTTAGATTTGCTATAAGTTTGTTATTTTTACCTTCTATTCGTTTATTCTATGGGCCAATCCTTTGAACGTTATCAAAAAAGAAGATTAATTTCTTCCTACTTTTCAGTGGTACTCAGCATTAGTTTAGTGCTATTTTTATTGGGTGTTTTAGGTGTCTTGGTCATAAATACCAAAAAACTTGGAGACCACTTTAAAGAGCAAATAAAAATTACTGTTTTCTTAAGAGATAATGCTAAAAAAGTAGAAATATCTCAGTTACAACAATCACTAGCCTTAGCGCCTTATACTAAAGAAGCCGTTTTTATATCTAAAGAAGACGCTGCAGAGCAACTCAGAGAAGATATTGAGGAAGATTTTCTAGGTTTTTTGGGGTACAACCCCCTTAAAAACGCCATTGATTTGTCGCTTTTAGCTGCATATGTAAGTCCGGAAGAAATTTCTGAAATTGTTGCAGATTTGAGTGCAAAATCATTTGTTGCAGAAGTAGCTTACGACCAACCGCTAGTAAACTTATTAAATGATAATATTAAAAAAATCTCTTTCTGGATCCTAGTAATTAGTAGCGTAATGACTTTTATTGCTGTATTACTAATCAATGCTTCTATTCGCTTGGCCCTTTATTCAAATAGATTTATTATTAAAACCATGCAAATGGTTGGTGCCACAAAGCAATTTATTAGAAAACCCTTTATGGCCACCAATATAAAGCTGGGTATCATTGGAGCCTTTGTGGCCCTGAGTGGTATTGGGAGTCTAATGGCCTACTTAGACTTTGTTTTTCCAAGTTTAGGCCTTTTGAACGACCCTATTACGCTTGGTATTGTAGCGCTAGGGGTTTTTTTACTGGGTGCCGTTATAGCTGGAATAAGCACCTTTTTTGCTGCCCAACGGTTTTTAAACCTAAGAACAGCAGAACTTTACTAACCTAAAATAATCAAATGAAACAAGATAAATCGCCCAAAAAGTCCTTTGTATTTGGTAAAAAAAATTATCAATTTCTGTTTATTGGATTAGGTTTTATGACCCTAGGATTCATATTAATGTCTGGAGGTAAAAGCACGGATCCCAATATATTTAATCCTGAAATTTACAATTTTAGAAGAATAAGACTTGCTCCTACCCTAGTATTAATCGGTTTAGGAATTCAAGCCTATGCGATTTTACTAGACCCTAACAAACAGAAGTAATTGGAACTACTAGACGCATTAATTCTTGGAATTATACAAGGTATTACAGAATTCCTCCCGGTCTCCTCTAGCGGTCATTTAGAATTAGCCAAAAGTATCTTGGGGGCAGAAGGTTTAGCAGAGCAACAATTGAGTTTTACTGTAGTACTGCATTTTGCCACTGCATTGAGCACAATGGTTATTTTCAGAAAAGATATTGGAGAACTTATCCTAGGACTCTTTAACACAAAAGACTCCGAATCAAGGAATTTCGCTCTTAAAATAATACTTTCTATGATTCCAGCTGTGGTGATTGGTTTGTTTTTTGAAGAAGCGTTAGAATCGCTTTTTTCAGGACAAGTCATTTTTGTAGGGGGTATGTTATTGGTTACAGGAGGCTTACTTTACATTGCTGATCGCTCTAAGGAAAATCAAAAAAAAGTAAGTTACAGCCATGCTGTAATCATTGGTATAGCCCAAGGAATCGCTATGCTGCCAGGTATTTCAAGATCTGGCGCTACAATTGCTACTGCAGTACTACTCAAGGTAGACAAATCCAAAGCAGCGAGATTTTCGTTTTTAATGGTCATACCACTCATCTTTGGTAAAGTAGCCAAAGATTTACTCTCTGGAACTATTGCCTTTGAAGGGACGGATAGTCCGGGTTTAATAATGGGCTTTTGTGCTGCTTTTGTATCAGGCCTTTTGGCTTGCCAATGGATGCTAACGCTTGTTAAAAAGTCAAAATTATTTTACTTCGCAATATACTGCTTATGTGTAGGTAGCATAGCCATTATTTTGGGATTAATCAATAACTAAAATATGTCATTACACGACCTAAGCTTAACGGATTTTGAAACAGGGCAAATCTTACTGATAGACAAGCCGCTACATTGGAGTTCTTACCAGGCTGTTAATGCTGTTAAATGGGGTATTAAGACAAAGTTTAATGTCAAAAAAATAAAAGTAGGTCATGCAGGTACCTTAGACCCATTGGCCACTGGATTATTGATTATATGCACAGGAAAATTCACTAAAAAAATTACAGAATTACAAGGCCAAATAAAAACATATACCGGAACTATTTCACTAGGAAAAACAACACCTTCCTACGATTTAGAAACTGAATTTGACGCGCATTTTGACACAGATCATATTAGTGAGCAGCAGTTATTATCTACAGCTGAATTATTTACTGGAGACATACAACAAAGACCTCCGGTATTTTCTGCGCTAAAAAAAGAAGGCAAACGACTATATGAATACGCAAGAGCGGGAGAAGCGGTAGAAATTCCCACTAGGCAAGTAAGCGTGCATTCATTTAAGATTGCCCCAAAAACTTTTCCTGCCATTGAATTTGAAATAGTCTGTAGTAAAGGTACTTATATCAGATCCTTAGCCCATGATTTCGGAAAATCCTTGAAGAGTGGGGCGCATTTATCTTCACTAAGAAGAACCAAAATAGGAGATTTTAGCGTAAATAATGCAATAGATGCAGCTTCATTCAAAGACTTGTTAGAAAAAAGTGTCCCGTCTTAAAACGGTCCCTTTAAAAGGAATGTTTTCAAAGTGTTCAAGAAGGAAATAACCCTTTTTAGCCTAGCCTTATTGAAATCTTATTAAATAATCCACATTAATGTCTGATTGGAAAGTGCTTATTAATCAAAAATTAATCCAGTTTGTTTACTTTGTAAATCACCTGAACAGGCGTCAATTGGCTTTTTTAAGCACCCTCTTTTCAATGGGATTTCTCCTTCTAATCTTAGGAAACCTTCATCTATATCCAAACTATTTCAGTACAGAAAAAGACATAGAAATCTTAATGGCATTGGAATCACCCCCCCTTACAAAAGAAGACAATAAAGCGATTCCAGAAAAAAAAGAAGCCCCAGAAAACTCAGAAAAATTCAAAAGTAATACCGCATATAATTCAGCCAAAAAAGCGACCTATAACCCAAAAGAAACTAAGACTCCTAGTGGGATTAATGCTGCTTCAGGCACTGAAGAAGTTAGTATAGGAAATTCATTTAGTGAAAGGCTAAAAGCACTAGAAGAAAAAAATCAAAAAGTCCTAGACAGCTTAAAAGCCCAAAAGAGTAGCAGCACTAATTTACCCTCAAGAACAAGGGTTTACTACCATTTATTTGAAAGAGATAAAACTTCCCTCCCAATTCCTGTGTATACTTGCAAGCAAGGAGGAAAAGTAGTTGTTAATATAAAAGTTTCTCCTGAAGGAATGGTTGTTGGCACGGAAATAAATTCCGCTAATAGCAACACTACTAACGGATGTCTATTAGAAAACGCCCTTGAATATGCTTCAAAATCTCAATTTAATAGCAGAGAAGGCAAAATGCAATGGGGCACAATCACCTATTACTTTCAGGCAAAAAATTAGTATAAATAGGGTGCTCAAGAGTACTTTGTGGTTCTTAAAGTTTAAACTTTATAAGACACTAAGGGTTCAAAAAATATCCTTTAGAGTACTAAAGGCCTAATAGGACTAAAAAATCTTGAAGGGTAGATTGACCTTTATCTTTGTTGTACCACAACTGTAAAGACTGTTTAAAGTCAGCATCTAGGCTACCGTGAATTTCTTTATAATCTGCTGCCATTTTTGTAGCTTCCGTAGGCCTTGGACCCCAATCTGCTAAAACCTCTAAAGTGTTATTATCTAAAATAAGTACCTTTGGAATGGAACGTCCCCCATTGGTCAAATAGGCGTCCATTATAACTGGATGTTCATCTCTTGAAATAATCGACATAGACCAGTTAGCACGGCATTCAGCTATTTTTGAAACCATCGGAAGGCTTTGTGCAGCGTCTCCACACCAACTTTCAGAAAGTACTAGAAAGTGAATATCTCTAAGGTCATTTTTAATACTGGTTTCAATTTCTGAAGGAATCTTTAAAGTTTTATTTAAACGTTGCATACGTTTGTTATTCAAAAGGGTGTAGTTGGCTAAAGCCTCACTTTGTTCAACCCCTGTACTCATTTCTTTGAGGACTAATTCCTGCATAAGCATCATATAAGAAGGATAGTCTAGTGCAACTTTTATGGCAGATTCTATTTGAGCTTTTAATGGGGACATCTAAAAAAAAAATTATAGCTTAGAAAAATGATTAGAGCACAAAAATATGAATAAAAAGAGATGCAGCTGGTGTGAGGGAGACCCTATTTACGAGGACTATCACGATAATGAGTGGGGAAAAGTTGTTAAGGATGACCGTGTTTTATTTGAATTTTTAATCCTAGAGGGCTTTCAAGCGGGATTGAGTTGGATCACCATACTAAAAAAAAGAAACGCCTTTAGAGAAGCTTTTGATCTGTTTGATTATGAGAAAATAGCGAAGTACAAAGAGGAGAAAATAACCGCACTACTTCAAAACCAAGAGATTGTTAAAAACCGACTGAAAATTAGGTCTAGCGTTCAAAATGCAGCTGCTTTTATGAAAATTCAAGAAGAGTTTGGTAGCTTTAGTCAATATTATTGGGGCTTTACTAAAGGAAAGACTCTTATAAATAAAGTGAATTTGTACAAAGAAGCGCCTCCATTTACTCCTTTATCTTTAGAAATAAGTAAGGACCTAAAAAAAAGAGGCTTCAATTTTGTAGGTCCTACTATTGTATATGCATTTATGCAAGCAACTGGCATGGTAAATGACCATGAAGTCAGTTGTTATCTTTACTAGAATGGAAGATCGTCGTGATCTTCTTCATTTAAATTGTCAGCAGGACTAAAAGCTTCCATTGGAGGTACAGGAGGAATACCCGCTGCAGCTCCTGAACTAGCTGCATCCAAAGCATCTATTTTCCAGCCTTGAATAGAATTAAAATATTTGGTCTCTCCTTGTGGACTCTGCCACTCTCTTCCCCTTAAATTAATACCCACTTTCACCTTTTGACCTGGAGAAAATGAATTTAAAAGATCACATTTGTCTTGTACAAACTCAATCAATATATGCTGAGGGTACTGCTCTTCTGTAGTTATAACCAGCTCTCTTTTTCTAAAACCATTTGTCCCAAAAGTTTTAGTTTCATCTATTAATTTTACAGTTCCTTGTACTTCCATGTAGCGTCTTTTAAATTAAAATTTATCAAAACAAAGGTAACAAAATGTAATAAACCCCTTTGGGTTTCTTTCTCAAAATAATGCCTAATTTTAAAGAATATCCCTTTTCACAGGATTTAAATTTATGAAAGCATCTAATAAACTGTTTTATGCCAGGCCCCTACTTATTTCAATAGCACTTGTTATTGTGGGCCTTATACTTTGGAATACCCATAATTTTTTAAGAGAATTTAAAAAAGAAGCTCAAGATAAAATGTCTATTTGGGCTACAGCCCAATCACAATTCATGGGTGCAGATCCCAATGTGCCTCTTGGAGATTTAGTCTTAAAGATTTTTCAATCCAATACCAAAACCCCCATGATTCTTTCTCATACAGATGGAACCTATAGCTTTAACAACTTCGATGAAGACATTTCCCAAAATGTTGAAAAGCTGGAGAGGGTCATGGAAAGGTTTGCGAAAGAGAACCCGCCAATTAAAATTAAAGAAGGAGAAACCGTATTGGCTACACTGTATTATGGAGAGTCTCCCAACTTAAAAAAGCTTCGGTATTTTCCATTGGCACTACTATTGATTCTTGCCTTATTTTCAGCCGTGGTATATTTCGCACTAAAATTAGAAAAAGTAGCCGCCCAAAATATTTTATGGGCCAGTATGGCTAAAGAAACAGCCCATCAATTAGCTACGCCCCTCAGTGCATTAATGGGCTGGAACAGCCTTTTGATAGAACGGGGTATATCTCCTGAAATTTCAGTTGAAATTAATAAAGATCTTGAAAGACTCTCTACAATTAGTAACCGTTTCTCTAGCATAGGCCTAGAAACTGGTTTAGAAAAAGTAGCGCTAATAGAAACTACCCAGGAGGGAATAAAATACCTCAGCGATAGATTTCCAAAATCTATTGACCTTCAATTTAAGTCCCAATTGGAATCACATAAGATCCCATTAAACAAACCGCTTTATTTTTGGTGTCTAGAAAATTTAATAAAAAATAGTGCAGACGCTATGAAAGGTCACGGAACCATTATTGTTCAAATCTTAAAAAACAAGAAATACATGGTAGTAAGTGTTCAGGATCACGGGCCTGGAATTGAAAAAAAACACCTTAAAAAAGTAACCGACCCGGGATTTAGTACTAAAAAATCTGGATGGGGGCTGGGACTTTCCTTGACCAAAAGGATTGTGACCCAGTTTCACAAAGGAATCTTAAAAATACACTCAGAAACAAACAAGGGTACGCGTATTGAAATGCATTTCCCTTTGGTCTAATTTAGAGCCAGAGGGCAGTATCTGGAGATGTCTATATTTAGCGATTTAAATAGAAAGTCATTCAAGGCAGTTGCTTAATTAGTTGTCTAATCAGCTATTGTAAGCGGCCTTTATATCTGCTGCCACAGTCTCGAATTCAGAAGGAATAAGGGTCTCTTTTTTAGAAAAATTTGCGTCTGCCATACTATTTAAAGGAATTAGGTGCACATGTACATGGGGTACTTCTAAACCTATCACAGTAAAACCAACCCGCTTACAAGAAACTGATTTTTCAATGGCTTGTGCTACTTTTAAAGAAAATGACATGAGCGAAAGGTACTCTTCCTGTGGCAGATCTGTAATCTTATCTACTTCTTTCTTTGGAACACAAAGCGTATGGCCCTTTGCATTTGGATTTACATCTAAAAAAGCAATACAATCTGCTGTTTCTGCAATTTTATAAGCGGGAATATCGCCTTGAATTATTTTGGTAAAAATACTAGCCATTTGTAAAGGGTTATGAATAAATCGGTGATTTACAAAGTGTAAAAAATCCTTTTTTCAGTATTAAAAGAGGTTGTTATCTGAGTTAAATTAAGACCTAGTAATGGCTACAATCTCAAAGCCCATAGTTCCATTAGGTACTTTAATTTCAGCAATATCTCCCACTTTCTTTCCCAGTAAACCTTTTCCAATAGGAGAGTTCACAGAGATTTTTCCTGACTTAAGATCTGCTTCGCTTTCAGCCACTAAGGTGTAGGACATTAGCATTCCGTTCTGGGTGTTTTTTAATTTCACCGTAGAAAGCACCAAAACTTTAGACATATCTAATTGTGACTCATCTATTAATCGCGCTCCAGCTAAAATCTCTTCCATTTTAGCAATTTTAAGCTCCAAGAGACCTTGAGCTTCTTTTGCTGCGTCGTATTCAGCGTTTTCAGACAAATCTCCTTTATCTCTCGCTTCTGCAATAGCTTGAGAGGCCTTTGGCCTTTCAATATCGCGCAGCTGATTCAATTCGTCTTTCAACTTTTTTAATCCCTCTGCGGTGTAATAAGATACTTTACTCATATCTTCATGGTTTTAAATAGAAAAATCCTCTATTATAGAGGATCTAAACAAAGATACACAATTTTTTATTCAAAACAGCATGTTATGCCTAAAGTCAAAACCACAAAAACCCTTGCTATACTTCTGTTTTTTAGCACTTTGATAGTCAACTGTAGTACCCAAAATTCTAGAAGAAACCCATACCTTCAAGAAATTAACTTTTCTATTGAACTTAATTTGAGCTTACCTAAATACAACCCACTCAAAATTATAGGCAATCCTGTTTATATTGATGCTACCGGTATTGGAACCAAAGGAATTATTGTCATGAATTCTGGATTTGATCAGTTTGTTGCTTTTGAAGCCAGCTGTGCCAATCATAGCCCAAATAGCTGTAGCACACTAGTTATTGAGGGTCAAAATGGGACCTGTGATTGTGACGCTTTTAGCTACAGCCTATTTACAGGACAGCTACTAAATCCAGCCAATAATTCAAAAAGAACCTATGATCTGCTGGCCTACCAAACGCAGGCCAGCGGAAACACATTAAGGGTATTTAATTAAAGCATCGGCGAAGCCAAATAAGCCTTCATGATTTTCTTAAAAAGAAAAGGTGGCGCCCAACAAAAAGTTGGTTCCTGCTTGTGGGTAATAGCCAGCTCCCTCTATGGTTGTCACAGTCCCTGGAGTAGAAAAATCGTCGTCGTAGGTGAAAAAATAACCATTACTTACAAACAGGTTGTTAAACAAATTATTCACCAAAAGATTCAAACTAATCTCCTTAAAAGTATGGGATGAATTCCAAGTATATTGGGCATTTAAATCCGTATGGCTGTAGCCTTTTAATACTGAAGCGGCTGAGTCAATATTTCCCATATACTGCTTACCAACCCGCTTGTAGAGCATACTTAAAACAAAGTGCTCATCTACGTTATATTGGACCATTTGTCCTGCTATAAATCTTGGAGAAAAGGCTATTTGTGTATTGCCAAGGTTCTTAAGCTCCCCGTCCCTTTTAAAGAAATAGTCTAAGTTCCTGTGGTCGCTAAAAGATACATTGGCCTGCCATAACCATTTATTTGACACTTGTTTCTGAGCATCTAATTCAATTCCTAACCTATAACTATCTCCCACATTGGCCCTGAGTGGCGCCCCTACATCATTTAAAGCCCCAGTTAATACCAGTTGATCTTTATAACGCATGTAAAACAGGTTGGTGTTTAATTGAAAAGAGGGCGACAAATAACGCCATCCCAACTCTATGTCCCTAAGCTGCTCAGGCTTAGGATTGCCACTTTCGTAATCATTTCTATTGGGTTCTCTATTCGCCACAGCATAGGAAACATATATACTATTGGCTTTATTGGCTTGATACGTAAGGCCCATTTTTGGATTGAAAAAACCAAATTGATCATCTACAAGTCCAGTTTCTTCTCCATTGGCTGTATAGCCCACACCCCTGTACTGAAGGTCCACAAAAGAAATCCATTTTTGACCAAATTGATGCTGCCACTTCAAGTAAATATTCGCATCTGTTTTAGTAGAAAAATCGTCATAGTAGCGGTCTCCTATAAACGCTGTGCCCATATGCTGTGCCCAGATCACTTCGCCAAAATGTGTCCCTTCATACTTGTTTAATGCACCTCCAAGAATGAGCTGCCCCTTATTGGTTTGCTTGGTCACGGAAGTAGTGAAGCCATAAAAGCTGTTGTCTAACCAACGCCTTCTAATTAAATCCGTAGGTATGTCTTGTGGCAAACCAATGCCGTAAGAATCATCTGTTTCGCCTTCCTTATACTGCTCAAAATAACCTCTTCCTCTAGTGAAATGAAGGGCAAATTGGATGTTCCAACCACCTGCTAAAACCTCATTCCAATGTAATTGGGCATGGTCTTGTTTATAGTTGTCCTCTTCCTTGCCATGAAATTGCAGGACGCCATTGGCATCTGTGTACAATCCAGAGGGATTGAATGTTCTGTTTTCACTAAGGGTTTGTGCGTCTATTCCGTTCCATGCCTGGTAAGTAACCTCATGACCACCAAATAAAAGTCCTTTTAAAGTAGTACTGCCTTTTTGATAGGTACCTTGTAAAAAATAAGACGACAAACGGGCGCTTGCCCTGTCAATATAGCCGTCCGAAACAATACGAGATAGTCTTCCAGAAAGACTAAAATCGTTGTTTAAAAGACCTGTGTTAAACTGAACGCTATTGTTCAAGGTATTAAAACTACCCACAGCGCTTCTGATTTGGGCAGAGGCTTCGGGCGCAACGTCTTTGGTAGAAATATTTAAACTGGCACCAAATGCTCCAGCACCATTAGTAGAAGTACCTACCCCTCTTTGAAGTTGTACAGAAGAAACGGAAGAACCAAAATCTGGCAGGTTCACCCAAAAAGTACCCTGAGACTCTGGGTCGTTATAGGGAATTCCGTTAATGGTTACATTGACCCTAGTCGCGTCTGACCCCCTGACCCTAATTCCGGTGTATCCAATTCCTGCTCCAGCATCTGAAGTAGTGACTACTCCGGGTAAATACTGTAACAAAATAGGTAAATCCTGCCCTAAATTTCTAGACTCAAAATCTTTGTCCTTTACATTAGAAAAAGATACCCCCATTGCTTTTGTAGCCCTAAGGGCGCTGACAAAAACCTCGTTTAAGGCAATTTCTTTTTGGAGCAAACTGTCTGTTTGCCTTTCTGATGCGACATTAGATGGTTGCTTTGTTTGGGCCCAGACTGCTGTTGTGAGCAGTGCTGTAACCAGTGTAGTGAAAACAATTTTCATTCGTAATAAAATTAATACGAATAAAAGGGGCTGTTATTCTGGTTAAAATTCAGTGAAATGGTCGCTTAAAACACATAGATTGAACTTATTTGACCAAAAAAATGTGCAAATAGAAAACAATAGTAACTTTTAAGCAGTCCCTTGGCAGCATTACCCGCCCAGGTTCCATGGGTATAATCTCAGCTTATTCAATAAATGAAGTTCGCACCCCTTTGAGACAATACAAAGATAGGGGGCAAATCCTTAGGGTACAATCTTTTTTAAAGAAATATCACTTGGTGTTTCACTGAGTGCCTAGCCTGGCATATGACCTGAATCGAGTAGGTCTAACACAGTTTTTACAGGGGTAAAGGTTTCTTTGGGCACTTCTATAAAAATGGTATTCCATTCCCACATACCACCATTCCAAAGCCCTGGAAGTTCTAACAATTTGACCCTCTTGCCCAATCGATTCTTCTCGGCAATAAAAGCAGTAGATGGATTGTTAAAAGCGGAAAGGTCAAAAGTTTCTCCTTTGTAGTTTTTAATTCCACAGACAATATCTACAGGATTAAAATGGGTAGACGATTCAAATATTTCCAATTGTTCTGGGTCCTTAAACGCCACTTGTGAAGCCTCAATAATCTGAAGGCTTTCTTGGCCTGAGCTGTCCTTTATCCAAAATGGGCCGCCTCCTGTTTTTCCTTCATTCTCCACCATACCACAAACCCGGATGGGTCTTTGAAATAACTCCAATAAGAAATCGCGTTGCTCTTCTAGAGTCATTTCTTCAAAGTATTCTGGTAGGTTTTTAGAAAAAGTCTCCTTAAAATAAGTGACCATAAATGCCAAATCGGTGGCATCTAAGAGAATGTCAGAATCTAAGGCTTCGGTGTAAGCAAATAATTGTTGTTGCACCTGCAAGAGTTTACCCCCCAGTATTTTTTTATATTTTAAGGAGGTCTCTAAATAATGTGGAGCGCAAACGTTGTCTACATTTTTTATAAAAATAATGTCGGCCTGTAAGGCCCCCAAATTATCCAATAAAGCACCATGACCCGCTGGGTGAAACACCAAATGTCCATCTTTATCTCTCAGCGGATGCAAATCCAAACCAACCACCAATGTGTCTGTTTCCGACTTTTGATGCGAAAATTGAACCTTAAATGGGCCTTTGTCTCTAAATTTATCTGAAGCTGAGATTTCCTTTATCGCAGCGTTAAAAGCGTCTAAATGGTGTTGAGAAATTGTCAAATGCAATTGCGCCTTACCCTTACTTTTAGCGTAATGCAAGGCTTCTAAAATATGTTCTTCTAAAACCAAAGGCGTCTGCCCTTGATTGTTATGAAATGGCAATAAAGCCTTTGGCTTATTCCCTAAATTAAGTCCTGGACTTTGCAATAAAGCTTTGAGATAGGCCATTACAGAAGCAGGAGCGTCAAATGAAAAATCTGCAGGAAGCTGCTTTAAAACAGAGTCGTGAAAAGGAAAATTATGGGCTTCCTTTATAAAATCAGATACTTCTACATGGGCTTTTAAGTAAGCAGAAAAAGAAAAATTTTTCGCTTCACTAGCCTCCAAAAATGAGAGTAGTGGCTTAAACATTCGCGTTGCCGCCCCTGAAGCAGGGACAAATTTAACAGCATTTACTGTGTTTTGAGCTGCCTCAAAAAACTGTGCTAATTTACGCTCCTCCCTAGGTTTTAAAACAGAAATTCCGTCACCGATAGTAGCGGCTCTCTCTAAAGCTTGCTTAGGAATACCCCTTCTAAATGTTTTTAAGTCTTCTGTAACTTTGTCTACAGAAATATTTAGGTCCTTAAATTGTTGAATATCTTGAGCGGTCCAAATCATTTTTTAGCAAGTAAAGCGTCTATATGTGCTACGGCTGTAGCCAATCTAGTTTTTTTATCGCCTTTTAAAAGGACATAAGGACGGTTATATTTATCGAGGGTGTCTTTAAAATAAGTAAACATTTCTTCCCTAGCAGTGGGTTTATCCCTAAGATCGTCTGCCTCCCACGGCACATCTATATAAGTTAGGAAATACAAGTCATAGGTGTTTTCCAACGCATATTTTTCAAGAATAGGGTCGCAGTATCCAATATAATAAGCTTCAGAATATACTTTAGTCTCCAATAAATCTGTGTCACAAATTAACAAATCTGTCGCTTTTTGGGCCAATTTGTTTTCTAAAGCAATCTGTCCGGCTGCAATGGGTAAAAGGTCCTGAGGCTCACAAGTCTTGCGTTCTTCATTCCATTTATTTTGCAAATATTCTCTGGCAAACTCAGGCGCCCAAACCGTATTGTAGTGTCTGGCCAACTGTTCAGATAAGGTTGTTTTCCCCGTAGATTCTGGACCAAAAAGGACTACTTTGACAAGTGAAGTGGGCTGTTGCTTAAATTTTTCTTCCATGATTGGTATCCGAGTAGGGCAATTATAGTAAACAGTATATATTGAAAGGCTGTAAAGGTAAGTCCTTTATACCAATAAAGTGGTATGCTGATCAGGTTCCCTACAATCCAAAAATGCCAGTGTTCCCATTTTTTTTTGGCCATAAGCCACATGGCAACAAAGAATATTGCAGTAGTAAAAGTATCTATATAAGCCGTCCAAACACTAAACATATCAAAGGACATATATACCACAACCACAAACAAAATAGCGCCAATAAATAAATACCCCGCTTTACGCCATTCATTTCTAGAAACTCGAGATATTTGAGGCTCATGGTGTTCAGTTCCTTTATACCGCCAAAACCACCACCCATAAATACTCATTGCGGTATAATAGCCATTAATCAGCATGTCTCCCAGCAAACCGTACACCCATAAAATATAAACAAAAATACCTGTGCTCACCAAACCTGTTGGAAAGACAAGTATATTCTCTTTATGGGCAAACCACACAGAGAGCACCCCTAAAAATACGGCGGTCATCTCCAAGCTTACCAAAATAGGGGATACCCCAAAATAAGCCCCAAAGAAAAATTCAAATACCTCGTTCATTTAGCACTACTTATCTGTTAATAGACACTTCCATTTTTTTTAGCTTCCAAGAAAGTTTCATTTAATTGGCCCTCTCGAGCCGATGCCTTTTGAATTTCTAACCCCCAAACACCTCCAAAATCACCTATTTCAAAAGGGTGTATTTCAAAAAATTGTTGGGACCCATTCACTGGAGCACAGGCGGCTAAAATAGCCTCTGAAAACCAAAAGACCCCAATGCCTTTTAAAAAACTCAATCCTGGGGTGCCGATTATTTTGTATACCGTTTCCTTAGCCGCCCAAATATGAGTCAAGGCAGGTACAACTGTTTCATTAGTAGCGCTATAAGTAGTAAACTTATGAGCAATTCTAAGTATCTTATCCCTTTTCATCTCCACATCTATACCAACCGGTATATTTTTATGTACTACCAAAGCTGTTTGTGTAAAAGAATGCGATATTGAGACAAAGCTTCCATCTTTAAGATGGGGTTTACCATGTAAATCATAAGATAAATCACTGTCTTGGTAGCCTGCTATTTTTAACAAATGCCTAATGCTCAAATAAGCTCTTCTATGCAGTTCAGATTTCATATGAGCCAGTCGGTCTTTACTGTAAGTTGCTAGAGAAATACCCTCTTGCAAAGCAGGCTCAGATTCCGTGACCTCCCACAGGTATACTTTACCATTTGAATCTATTGGAATTGTCTTTTGGAGCGGCATTTAATTCTGAGCTATGTTGTATCTTTGCAACTTAATAATAATACGAAAGTAAAAATAAAAAAAGACTATGAGTGCAAATCCCCTACCCTATGTACCTTATAAGGTAAAAGATATTGGATTGGCCAACTGGGGCCGTAAAGAAATTACATTAGCAGAAGCAGAAATGCCTGGGCTAATGGCATTGAGAGAAGAGTACGGACCTTCTCAACCTTTAAAAGGTTCTAGGATTGCTGGTTGCCTGCATATGACCATTCAAACAGCGGTACTCATCGAGACTTTAGTCGCTCTAGGTGCAGAGGTAACTTGGAGTTCTTGTAATATTTTTTCTACACAAGATCACGCAGCAGCAGCTATTGCAGCAGCAGGTATAGCGGTTTACGCCTGGAAAGGAATGAATGAAGAAGAATTTGACTGGTGTATTGAGCAAACCCTTTTCTTTGGTGAATCTCGCGAACCGCTGAATATGATCTTAGACGACGGTGGAGATTTAACTAATATGGTACTAGACCAATACCCCGCATTAGCTGAGGGCATTAAGGGGCTTTCAGAAGAAACCACTACAGGAGTTCACCGATTATACGAAAGAGTTAAAAAGGGTACCTTACCCATGCCAGCTATTAATGTAAATGACTCGGTAACCAAATCTAAATTCGACAATAAGTACGGATGTAGAGAATCTGCTGTAGACGCCATAAGACGTGCCACAGATACCATGCTTGCAGGAAAAAGAGTGGTAGTTGCAGGATACGGTGACGTTGGAAAAGGAACTGCTGCCTCATTTAAAGGCGCTGGTTCTATAGTAACTGTGACTGAAATTGATCCTATTTGTGCCCTTCAGGCAGCTATGGATGGTTTTGAAGTGAAGAAAATGGCTTCTGTCATTGGAAATGCAGACATAGTGATTACCACTACTGGAAATAAAGATATTATTCGTGGAGAGCACTTTGAGGCGTTAAAAGACAAAGCAATTATTTGTAATATAGGTCACTTTGACAATGAGATAGACATGGGTTGGCTCAATAAAAACCACGGAAACACAAAAGAGGAGATTAAGCCTCAAGTAGATATGTACACCATTAACGGTAAAAACGTCATTGTACTGGCAGAAGGAAGATTGGTAAATTTAGGTTGTGCCACTGGACACCCTAGTTTTGTAATGAGCAACTCTTTTACCAATCAAACATTGGCACAAATAGAGCTTTGGACCAATTCCAGTGCTTATGAGAACAAAGTATATATGCTTCCTAAGCACTTAGATGAAAAAGTAGCTGCATTACACCTGTCTAGACTAGGTGTGGAGTTAGAAACACTCAACGAAGAACAAGCAGATTATATAGGAGTTACTGTTCAGGGGCCTTTCAAACCCGAGTATTACAGATACTAAACACAACGCTTAATAATAAAAAAACCCGCCATTCGCGGGTTTTTTTATACAATATTAGTATTGATTTAGACACTTAAGGAAATAGTTAAGACAAAAAAATCCTATGCTGCATAAGCAACATAGGATTTGAATTATTATTTAAAGCGTACTACTAAGCCTCGAATGGCTCAATAGAAACAAAAGACTTACCGTCTACTTTTTTAGTGAATTTCACTAATCCGTCTACTCTTGCAT
>JAHEND010000035.1 GCA_024643325.1 Sediminicola sp. | reverse complement strand
CTTGTGTGCAAATAGTGTGCAAGTGAGGAAACAAAAAAGGGCTACATCTCTGTAACCCTTTGTTTATGGTGACCTCGACAGGATTCAAACCTGTAACCTTCTGAGCCGTAATCAGATGCGCTATTCAGTTGCGCCACGAGGCCGTTGTTGTCCCTTGTTGGGGGTGCAAATATAATTCTTTTTGGGCTTGTGCCAAATACTTGTGTGAAATACTTACAAGAAATCTGCAGCGGTAGTATCTGAGTAAAATGCTGTAGGGGTATGGATGCTTTATTTATTATCCAAAGCTCGGGTAGTTACATAATAGCGCCAACCTACTAACGCCAACTGCCATTTCTTTGCATCGGCTAAGTCCAGTCTTTTTTTGGTTAAAGAGGGGAGGAGTATCTTGTTAAGCTGTGCGAGAATTTTAAACATGAATTTTATAGATTTAAGAACTTATTTTTCTAAAATGTATGCACAAATATACATTATTTGAAACTGCAGCGTCTAGTGTGGTTTGCTGTTTTTTTTCAATTCATTAGTAGGGCTTTACTATATTTGCTCCAAATTGAGACTATGTTAGACGCTTTGTATATTGTATTGGGATTGGTAGCCTTAATTTTCGGTGGTAATTGGTTGTTGAAAGCAGCTGTAGCCCTTTCACTAAGGTTAAAGATTCCTAAAATTGTCATTGGAATGACCGTGGTGTCTTTTGCCACTTCTGCGCCGGAGCTTATAGTGAGTGTAAAAGCAGCTTTGGATGGTTTTCCAGACCTTTCTTTGGGGAATGTTATTGGGTCTAATATAGCTAATTTGGGATTGGTGCTCGGAATTACTTTATTACTTGGAACTATCGAGGTGACCAAGAGTTTTTACAAAACAGATTGGCCTGTGATGTTTTTAGCCTCAATAATCTTCTTCGCTTTTCTTTATATAGACGGTGAGTTGGTTTTCTGGGAAGGTCTTGTAATGTTTTCCATGTTATTGGTCTTTTTATGGTACTTACTTCGCAACCAAGATAATGCAGTTATAGATGAATTGCCAGAAGGTGACATCCCCTTACCGCTGCACAAGACTTTATTATTTATGGTGCTGGGTAGTCTAGGACTTTGGGGAGGTTCAGAGTTGTTAATTTCTGGGGCGGTAGGTTTGGCTACTTTTTTTGGAGTGTCTGAGCGGATAATAGGAATTACGATTGTTTCTGTGGGCACCAGTGTGCCTGAATTGGCGGCCTCTGTTATAGCAGTAATTAAAAAAGAGAAGGCTATTTCTCTTGGAAACTTACTGGGGTCTAATATCTTTAACATCTATGCTGTTCTGGGAATTACAGCTATGATCACGCCTATTAAAGTAATGGATCAAGCGCTTTTGGACTCTGACATTTATTGGATGCTGGGTTTTGCGTTTATAGTACTTCCCTTAGTTTTTGTGCCTAGTAAAATGAGGTTGGGATGGAGGGACGGTCTTATTCTATTGGCTGGATATGCTGCTTTTATTTATATGACTATTTCTTAGGGAGCAAAAAAAAAAGGCATCCGCTTTTGCGAACACCTTTTAAGTAATAAGTGTAAGTGTGTTGTTAAGAAATATTCGCAGACTTTACAGTCTTTACAATACGTCCAGCAATTTTATATGGATCTCCATTAGACGCTGGTCTTCTGTCTTCTAACCAACCTTTCCATCCTTTTTCTACAGTGATAATAGGAATTCTAATAGAAGCCCCACGGTCAGATACGCCGTAGCTGAAGTCTTTGATAGAAGCGGTTTCGTGTAAGCCGGTCAAACGTTGGTCGTTAAACTCTCCGTAAACTTCAATATGCTCTTTTACTACTGGTCTAAATGCCTCACAAATTTTCTCATAAGTTTCTTTAGAACCACATGTTCTCAATACCGTATTAGAGAAGTTTGCGTGCATACCTGAGCCATTCCAGTCTCCTTTTACAGGTTTTGGGTGGTACTCAATATAGTATCCGTATTTTTCTGTTAATCTGTCTAATAAATAACGCGCCACCCAGATTTCATCTCCTGCTTTTTTGGCGCCTTTGGCGAACAATTGAAATTCCCATTGCCCACTAGCTACTTCTTGGTTTATCCCTTCGAAGTTTAATCCAGCGTCTATACATAGGTTGGCATGCTCCTCTACAAAGCTTCTACCGTGGGTATTTCTACCCCCTACAGAACAATAGTACATACCTTGAGGGCCAGGGTAACCTCCTACAGGAAATCCTAATGGTAATTGGGTATTTTTGTCCATGATAAAATATTCTTGTTCGAAACCGAACCAGAAATCATTATCGTCGTCGTCAATTGTAGCTCTTGCGTTAGAAATATGGGGTGTTCCGTCTGCGTTTAAAACTTCTGTCATGACCAAATAACCATCTCTTCTTGCAGGATCTGGGTAAATAGCCACTGGTTTTAACAAACAGTCAGAAGAACCTCCTTCAGCTTGTTTCGTAGAACTTCCGTCAAAAGACCAGATGGGACAGTCTTCTAACTTTCCAGAAAAGTTTTCTTCTACTTTTGTTTTACTTCTTAAGTTGGCTGTTGGTACATAACCATCTAACCAAATGTATTCTAATTTAGATTTACTCATAAGTTGATTGTTTAAGTTTAACGACGACATAAAATTATAATATTTTGACTTAGCCTTTTAAAAAGAAGGGGTGTTTTATTAAAAAGTTATTAATAATTTTTAACCCCTATGTTTTTTAGGGGGTAAATTACTAATAATATATTTATTTGGTTTTATTTTGCAGTATTGATAATTGACCAATATGAAAACAGATTTCTCTCAAATTAGATTTAATGCTTTAGTCCAAAGTTCCCATCAAATATCCGTGCCTGTGAGCGAACCCAATAGAAGGTCTTCGCTATTTGGAAGCCATGTGTTTAATGATTATAAAATGCTCCAATACCTCACAAAAGACGCTATTGCTGCGGTTAGAGATGCCATTATTTCAGGGAGTAAAATTGACAGAAAATTAGCAGACCAAGTGGCTGAAGGTATGAAAACTTGGGCCATAGAAATGGGGGCAACGCATTATACTCATTGGTTTCAGCCGTTAACAGGTGCAACCGCAGAAAAGCATGACGCTTTTTTTGATATTCAAGATGGTCAAGCTTTAGAAATCTTTGGTGGGGCTCAATTGGTGCAACAAGAGCCAGACGCCTCTAGTTTTCCTAGTGGAGGCATTAGAAATACCTTTGAAGCAAGAGGTTACACTGCTTGGGATCCTAGTTCTCCGGCTTTTGTATATGGGACCACGCTTTGTATTCCTACTATTTTTGTTTCTTATACCGGTGAAGCTTTGGACAATAAAGCACCGCTATTAAGGGCTTTATATGCTGTAGATGAGGCAGCCACAGCGGTAGCCAAATATTTTGATAAAACAGTAACTAAGGTAAACGCTACTTTAGGTTGGGAGCAAGAGTATTTCTTAATAGACAAGTCTTTAGCTTCTGCAAGAATAGACATAACCCTCACTGGAAGAACTTTGCTTGGTCATACGGCTGCCAAAGGACAACAATTAGAAGACCATTATTTTGGGGTTATTCCCTCTAGGGTTATTGGGTTTATGAGCGATTTGGAGAAGGAATGTATGGTTTTGGGTATTCCTGTAAAAACCAGACACAATGAGGTGGCACCCAATCAATTTGAATTGGCACCAGTTTTTGAAGAAGCCAATTTAGCAGTAGATCATAACCTTCTTTTAATGGATGTGATGGATAAGGTTGCAGACAAGCACCATTTAAAAGTGTTGTTTCACGAAAAGCCTTTTGCTGGGATAAATGGTTCAGGAAAACACAACAATTGGTCTCTCGCTACAGATACTGGTATTAATTTATTGAGTCCAGGCTCTACGCCAATGAAGAATTTACAATTCCTGACTTTTTTTATTAATACTATTAAAGCCGTAGACACTTACGAATCGCTATTGAGGGCATCTATTGCTTCTGCAAGTAATGATCATAGACTGGGCGCCAATGAGGCGCCACCGGCCATTTTTTCTATTTTTATTGGAAAACAGCTTTCAGCAGTTTTAGATGAATTAGAAGGCGTGTCTTTGGGTAAATTATCACCGGAAGAAAAAACAGAACTTAAGCTCAATGTAGTGGGTAAAATTCCTGAAATACTCATGGATAATACGGACCGCAATAGGACTTCACCCTTTGCCTTTACAGGGAATAAATTTGAGATGAGGGGCGTGGGGTCTAAAACCAATTGTGCAAAGCCAATGACGGTTTTAAATACTGCTGTAGCACAGCAGTTGCAATTGTTTAAAAAAGAAGTAGACAAACTAATAGATCAAAAAGGACTCAAGAAAGATGAGGCCATCTTTAATGTGCTCCGAGAGTATATAAAGTCTTCTAAACGCATTCGTTTCGAAGGAGATGGGTATAGTAAGGATTGGGAAAAAGAAGCGGCAAAAAGAAAGCTCAGTAATCTAAAGACTACTCCAGAGGCAGTGGCAGTTATGAGTGAAAAAGCTCATGTCACTTTATTTGAGCAAATGGGCGTGTTGAGTCCTATTGAATTAAAGGCTAGACAAGAAGTGGAGTGGGAAGCTTATGTCATGCATACCCAAATTGAAGGAAGGGTGTATGAGGAGTTGGTGTACAGTCAGATTTTACCTTCTGCCGTAGCTTACACCAATGTATTACTAGATAACATAAGTAAAATAAGTGTTGTAATGAAGCAGGAGACTGCCTTAGCAGAGAGTGCACAGGGACAGGTCTTTTCTGAAATTAACAATCATTTGCAGGCTTTGAAAATAAGTGTAGATAATATGACTCAGGCTAGAAAAGCAGCCAATAAATTGGATAGTTCAAGTGATAGGGCTCACGCCTATGCTTTTGAAGTAAAACCCTTGTTTAGTGCCATTAGAACTCATGCAGATCAATTAGAAAAACTCATGAGTGACAGCCATTGGCCATTGTTAAAATACAGGGAACTTTTACAAATTAGATAAATCTTCAAAGGATTGTATGCTATTGGGGATAAGTTTTGGGAATATTATGCTACAATAGCTTGAACTTTTTAAGGATTCCCTTATTTTTGCACAAAAGACGCATTAATGGATTCAAATCAGCAGGGAAGGTATAGTCAAAGAGGGGTTTCAGCGGCAAAGGAAGACGTTCATAACGCTATAAAGAATATAGATAAAGGACTTTTTCCAAAGGCTTTTTGCAAAATTGTCCCCGACCACCTAACTGGAGATTCAGACTATTGTTTGGTCATGCATGCAGATGGAGCAGGTACAAAATCTTCTTTGGCCTATATGTATTGGAAACAAACTGGAGACCTTTCGGTTTGGAAGGGTATTGCTCAAGACGCGCTCATTATGAATATAGATGACCTTATTTGTGTAGGTGCTACAGACCACATTATGTTGTCTTCTACCATTGGTAGGAATAAAAATTTAATTCCGGCTGAGGTGCTTTCTGCCATAATTAATGGAACGGAAGAACTTATCAATGATTTATCAAAACACGGGATTATTATTCATAGTACTGGCGGTGAAACCGCCGATGTTGGCGATCTTGTCCGTACCATCATTGTAGATTCTACCGTAACAGCGCGATTACCCAGAAAAAACGTCATAGACAACGCTAATATTAAGGCAGGAGATGTTATTGTAGGTTTCTCCTCTTCTGGACAAGCCAGTTATGAGACTGATTACAACGGAGGAATGGGGAGTAATGGTCTTACTTCTGCACGCCACGACGTTTTTGGCCAAGGTTTGGCGCAAAAATTTCCAGAAAGTTTTGATCCTTCAGTTCCAAGTGATTTGGTTTATTCTGGTGCCCTTGAGCTCACGGATGCTGTAGAAGGAAGTCCATTAAATGCAGGTAAGTTGGTACTTTCCCCCACAAGGACTTATGCCCCAATCGTAAAGAAAATACTGAGTAAATACAATGCAGAAGACATTCATGGAATGGTACACTGTAGTGGTGGTGCTCAAACAAAAATCTTACATTTTGTAGAAGGGCTCCATATTATCAAAGACAATATGTTCGAGGTGCCTGTGCTTTTTAAAATGATTCAGGAACAATCTAAAACATCTTGGAGAGAGATGTATGAAGTATTTAATTGTGGCCATAGGTTGGAGTTATATGTAAACCCGGCTGTGGCAGAAGATCTTATCGCTATTTCCAATTCATTTGGTGTGGCTGCTCAAATCATAGGTAGGGTAGCCGACAGTGATTCTAAAAAACTAACTATAGAGAGTTCTTACGGAACTTTTGAATATTAAGAAGGTCAATTTATTGTACCTTTACAGGAACAACTAGCTCAAATTTATGTTAGAAAAATTACATGTTGTAAAACAGCGTTTTGACGAAGTCTCTGACTTGATTATCCAACCAGATGTCATACAAGACCAAAAGCGTTATGTGCAGCTCAACAAAGAATACAAGGATTTAAAATCACTTATGGATAAAAGAGAGTTATATATCTCTTTAACCAATAATATTGAGGAGTCTCAGGAGATTATAGATGATGGATCAGATGCTGAAATGGTCGAAATGGCTAAAATTCAAATGGACGAGGCCAAAGCTGCTTTGCCAGCTTTAGAAGAAGAAATTAAGTTTTTACTCATCCCAAAAGAACCAGAAGACGCCAAGAATGTTGTGATGGAGATTCGTGCAGGTACTGGAGGAGATGAAGCCAGTATTTTTGCTGGAGACCTTTTTAGAATGTATACGAAATACTGTGAGTCCAAAGGATGGAAAACCAATGTGATTGACTTAAGTGAAGGAACTTCTGGAGGGTATAAAGAAATACAGTTCGAGGTTAATGGAGAAGATGTATATGGAACATTAAAATTTGAAGCAGGAGTTCACCGTGTTCAAAGGGTTCCGCAGACAGAAACTCAAGGTAGGGTTCATACGAGTGCTGCTACTGTTATGGTGTTACCTGAAGCAGAGGAATTTGATGTTCAAATAGATCCAAAAGATGTTAGAATAGACTTCTTCTGTTCCTCAGGACCAGGAGGTCAGTCTGTAAATACCACCTATTCTGCAGTAAGGCTAACACACCTTCCAACAGGATTAGTAGCCCAGTGTCAAGATCAAAAATCCCAACACAAGAACAAAGACAAAGCCTTTATTGTGTTAAGATCTAGACTATACGACATGGAATTGGCTAAAAAGCAAGAAGCAGATGCGGCTAAGAGAAACTCTCAAGTAAGCTCAGGAGATAGGTCTGCAAAAATTAGAACCTATAACTACCCTCAGGGTAGGGTAACAGACCACCGTATAGGACTAACCTTGTATGACTTACAGAATATTGTCAATGGAGACATTCAAAGGATTCTGAATGAATTAATGCTTGTAGACAATACCGAGAAATTGAAAGAAGCTTCTGAGATATTTTAGTCCCACCAGCTTTAAAACTATAATCTGGTCTATATCCAGTGTAAAAATTAAACATGACGCTTCCTTTCTTAGTAGATCAGATTGAAAAAAAATCATCTTTCCTTTGCGTGGGACTGGATGTAGATTTAGGTAAAATACCGTCCCATCTTTTAAAAGAGGAGGATCCTATATTTGCTTTTAATAAAGCCATTATAGATGCCACCCATTCCTATGCGGTAGCTTATAAGCCCAATATGGCCTTCTATGAGGCCTATGGTGTTAAAGGATGGTTGGCGCTAGAAAAAACCATTCAATATTTAAATCTTAATTATCCAGAGGTCTTTACAATCGCAGATGCTAAAAGAGGTGATATTGGTAACACAGCCAGTAGGTATGCCAAAGCTTTCTTTGAAGATTTGGGGTTTGACTCCTTAACCGTCGCCCCTTATATGGGAAAGGATTCGGTAGAGCCTTTTTTAGCTTTTGAAGATAAATTTACCATTTTACTAGGACTTACTTCAAATCCTGGTGCAGCAGATTTTGAAATGTTGACAATGGCTAATGGTAAATATTTGTACGAAACTGTAATTGAAACAGCTGCCCAATACAAAAACGCCCGTCAGTTAATGTATGTGGTTGGTGCTACACAGGCCAATGCTATAAAAGACATCAGGGCTTTGGTTCCAGATAGTTTTTTGTTGGTTCCTGGTGTAGGCGCTCAAGGAGGTAGTTTAAAAGAGGTTTGTTCAGAAGGTCTTAATGAACAAGTAGGTTTATTGGTGAATTCTTCCAGGGGTATTATATACGCTTCTTCAGGAGAAGATTTTGCTTTAGCAGCAGCTGAACAGGCAGCTTTATTGCAGACTGAAATGGCTGTTATTTTAAGTAAAAAGAAAAAATAATTTCCTATTTTAGAAGTATGTTAGCCAAATGATTGGTTAAAACCATTTTATATTGATCTCGTAAATTCCCTTGTATTGATTCATTACAATTGTTATAGAAATCCAGAAGCCCAAGAGTGGGTTACTTTTGTTCATGGTGCTGGAGGGAGTTCTTCTATTTGGTTTAAGCAATTAAAAGCTTTTAGAAAAATTTATAATGTATTGCTCTTGGATCTCAGAGGGCATGGAGATTCTAAAATGCCTTTGAAACAAGCTTTTGATAAAAAATATACTTTTAATGCCATTACCCAAGATATTATAGAGGTGTTGGATTTTGAAAAAATAGAAAAATCACACTTTATTGGTATTTCACTAGGGACTATATTAATTAGAAACCTTGCAGAAAAAAGGCCAGAGCGAGTACTGAGTATGATTATGGGTGGGGCTATTTTAAAACTCAATTTCAGGTCGCAAGTGCTCATGCGTTTGGGGGTAATGTTTAAGTCTGTGGTACCTTATTTGTGGCTGTACTCTTTCTTTGCTTTTGTGATTATGCCCAATAAGAATCATAGAGAGTCTAGGACACTCTTTGTTAGAGAAGCAAAAAAACTGTATCAGAAAGAGTTCATTAAATGGTTTAAGCTCACAGCTGAGATTAATCCATTACTTCGTTTTTTTAGGAATGTTGAGGTTAAGATTCCAACATTATATGTTATGGGTGAAGAGGATTATTTGTTTTTACCCTCTGTTAGAAAAATGACTGAGGCACATTTGTCTGCCTCTCTTTTTGTAGTAGAATCTTGCGGGCACGTTGTGAATGTGGAGAAACCTGAAGTTTTTAATTCGGCGGTACTTTCTTATTTAGGAAAGCTTTAGTCTGATCACTGAATAGAACCGACTTAACTATTTCAGGGTAGAATTCATACAGAACCATCCTTAACGCATTGTATTTCTAGATCTTTTACTCATTTGTTAAACAGATAAAACCAGCGTCTCCACCGGTTTTATGCTGACTAAATCTAAAAAATAATGAAAAACAATTACGCTCGTTAATTTAATAACTCATTTGTTTTGTCATTATTGTGTTAGCCCATAGAAGTTTTGGACCATTTTTGGAATAGGAGCATAAACTGTTTTACCTCATTCCTGTAGGCTTGAAGGTAATCTTGAGGAGATTTACTGTGATATTCTAGACCCCTACAGTATCCATGAATGTTTTTTCCAATACAGTTAATGAATGCTAAGGTATTTTTTCGCTCTTCATGATTATGGACAAGAGAAAGGTTTTTTAGACTGCTCAATAATTGCTTGCTGTCTCCGAGAAGGCTATGAAGGATGTTGTGGTTTAAACTCCAGTGTTTATAATCTTTAAGCAGCTCGTGGTCATAATAGAAATAAACCGCCAAAGCATTGCTGAGCCGCTCTAATTCAGTGGCTTTATATTCTAAGTGCTTTGGTGTTTTTGTATTCATTGACAAGATTATAATTTATAGTAAAATTAAGTGTAATTGAAGCTGAATTAATTTCTTTTATGTAGATAAATATTGTTTTTTCTTTATATTGCAAATTATTATAATATTTTTTCTTATGATTAAAAAGCCTGATCGTTTAAACAATAAGATCATTGCCGCTCTACAGAAGAATGCTAGGGTGTCTTTCGCTGAAATTGGCAGGATTGTTGGCTTAACACCACCAGCGGTCGCGGAGCGGGTTAAAAAACTGGAAGATACGGCTGTAATATTGAAATATCATACAGAGGTATCTTATGCTCAAATGGGGTACCAGCTAAAAGCGATGATAACTCTAAGGGCTTTTGTGGGTAAATTGAAGCCTTTTTTAGAAGTGGTAAAATCCTATCCTGAGGTAGTGAATTGTTACCGAATTACAGGTAATGAAAATATTATGATGGAGGTGGTGCTTAAAGACCAACAGCACTTAGAGAAATTTATAGATACACTTATCCAATACGGCGAAACTAGAACACATATTATTTTGTCTGAAGTTGTTTCCTCGGCACCTATATACGCTAATTGATCACTTTGGGTTATATTTGAATATGCATTACAAATACTTCTTTGTATCCTTATTTTTTATCCTTTTAAGCTTGAATCCTATTCAAGCTCAAGATATTCTCTCTGAAAAAAAGATAGAAAGGACCTTTAAAAAAGAGCAAAGACAGCTTAGACGAATGAGTCGTCAGTATGCAGATTCTCTAACATATAAGGCGCAGTATTATCAGTATGTCCTTTTGGAAGATTTAGATACTAGAAATTTTGAAAACTTGGGTTGGTGGCAGTACCAATACAATTACTACAATACTATTGCCAGCAAAAAGTCTGCGAATCTTTCCCAGAGAGAGAAAATTGTGGTTGAATATGCTAAAAATACGATTGTTTTAATGGTGTCTATGTTAAGAAGGGCATACGAAATTGAGGCCAACAGACCAGCTGCTATTAGAGATATTCCTGGGGTGGTTTTTTTATTGATGCTGAGAACAATAGTCAATCCTCAAGACTATGTAGCCTATTTGGCTGTAATTTCTTACAGTAGTAAGATGGAGGACTACGGAACAGCGCTATTCTATGTTGAAGCACTTTTAGAAAATGGATATAAAGATTTAGACACCCTTGGCGCACTTCCAGAAACTGGTTTACTAAGAATAATGCCTGAATACCAAGCATTGTTAGAAGTGTATTTAAATAAAGGATTGTATGGGATTAGAGAAGAGGATTCGTAGTATTATTGGATTGTTTTTTTTGCTACATAGTTTTTTAATGATCTCATGTAAACAATCCAAAAAATACCATGATACTGAAGTTCAAAGTATAAATATAGTGGGTGAGGGGGTTTTTAACACTCAGGCAGAAAGGGATAGTATTCTTAAATCTGTTTTGGATTTTCAAGAAGAATTAAACGCTTCATTTAAAGATCCTGAGGAGTCTCCTTTGGTGGATAAGGATAAAATGAATTTTGAAAGTTTGGATTACTTTTTGCCCAATGCGGATTATGTGATTCGAGCTAAACTGATTAGGACCCCTAATGCGCTTCCGTTTGGTATGCCTACAACAACAGATAGAATTTCTCAAGAACGGGTATATGGTCGTTTACAATTTAATTTAAAGGGGAAACCATTTTCTTTAGAAGTGTATCAAAGTTTGGATCTTTTAGCAAAAGAAGGTTATGAAGATTATTTATTTCTTCCCTTCACAGATCTCACTAATGGTAATGAAACTTACGGTGGTGGCAGGTATTTAGATTTGAGAACGGTCCAAGGAGATTCTATTTGGATAGACTTTAATAAGTCGTATAATCCCTATTGTGCTTACAATAAAAAATATTCTTGTCCTGTTGTACCTTCTCAGAATCATCTTGAAATTGATGTTCAGGCTGGTGTTAAGGCATTTATTAAATAAAAAAACCAGCCTTTGAAAAAGACTGGTTTTTTTAAACTAAATTTAACTAATACCTATTCCTTAATGCAATGGGGGAATTAAAAGGCATAAACTGCTGCTAGTACAAAAGAAGATAGGCTCTTTTGAGGCGCAAATTTTGTATCTAAAAAGCTTTCATCAGAACCATTATCTATTCTAATTTCTGGCTTTAAAATAAGGTTTCCTATGGACGCACTTCCTGTAAGGGTAAGGGCAAAAACGCTAGAATCTGCTACACCACTATCTGTTTGGTCAATGGCACCATAAGTGCCACTTTCTACAAAGTACTCTCCTCTTAAGCCAATGGCAAATGTGTCTGAAGTTGTTAATTGCGGGTATAATGCTACTCCAGAGAATCCAACACCGTCATTGTCATAAATGGCTCCGTTGAGTCCTAAGTAAAAATTATCTGTAACAGAAAAACCTCCAGTGTAATCTAATTCATAAGCACCACTATCTGTTAATAAATTAAGGAATTGACCTTTGTATCCAAGTTGCGCTCCAAAAGCATAAATTCCTGTTGGGTTGTATTCTGTAAGATCTGTTGGGTTAAAGATTCCGAGCATGGCAGAGAAGTCTTCACTCAGCGCAAAATCTGCTTTTATTCCAGTATGACTAAAAGGTCCATAAGAAAATAAGTATGAAGTACTGTAATTGAAATTTGCTGCTGGAGATATTACTTCGTAGCCTAAAAAGGTGTTAAAATTACCCATGGTTACTGTAACCTTATCGCTCAAGTTCCAATACATATACAATTGGTTCACAATATTTCCGGTTGCAGAATACATGGGGGAGTTGAAAATAGCATCTGTACCTCTTGGTCCAAAGACTAAGTCTGCTACGAATCCAACTTTTTCCCCTTCGTAAGCTGCTACTACATTGGCCATACCCAAAGCAAATCCTGGTAAATTAGCAAATGAGCTTCCAGGTGCCATAGTGTTTTCTCCTACATTTGGAGCGTTTAAATTACCTCTGAAATAAGCGTCTACCGTCCCGCTAAGGCTAAATTTTGGTGTAGTTTCTTCTTCTGCCTCTTGAGCGAAAGTTAATGTTGTTGCTGTTAATGCTGCACTAAGCATTAGAAATTTTGCGTTATTTGTAAAAGTTTTAAAAATCATAAGAATTCGGTTTTAAATGGTTTTTAACAAACGGAGCGTTCTGCAAAACGCTCCGTTGCTATTTATATAGGTTTTGTTTAGTGTTGGTTCAATCTAAAATCAGCATATGCATCCATTCCGTGCTCGTGAAGGTCTAAGCCTTCTAATTCTTCTTCTTTAGATACCCTTATTCCTCCTGTTTTCTTGATAGTGAAAAGGATGATAAATGCTGTAATAGTGCAAAAGGTAGCTGTGGCTCCTACGCCTGCTAGTTGGTACAGGAATTGATCCATTCCTGCTTTTGCGCCAAATACTCCAACAGCAAGTGTTCCGAAAATACCACATATTAAGTGTACCGCTACTGCTCCTACAGGGTCATCTAGTTTAATTTTATCTACAAAAGCAACTGCTAAAACGATGAGGGCTCCAGCCAATAATCCAATCACAACAGATTCGTTTGGAGACATTAGGTCTGCTCCTGCTGTAATACCTACTAAGCCTCCTAGAATTCCATTTAGGAACATGGTAAGGTCATAATTTTTGTATAAGATAGTAGAAAGTACAAATGCACCAATTCCACCTGCTGCTGCTGCTAAAGATGTTGTTACAAGTACTAAAGAAGTTCCAGCTGGGTCTGCAGATAATACAGATCCACCGTTAAATCCAAACCAACCCAACCATAAGATAAGTACTCCAGCTGCTGCTAAAGGGATATTGTGTCCTGGTATGGCTTGTGCTTTTCCACTTTCAGAAAATTTACCTATTCTAGGGCCCAAAAGGTATATGGCTATTAATGCAGCCCACCCACCAACAGAGTGTACTAATGTAGATCCAGCAAAGTCGTGAAACCCACCATTTTCGCCGCCAATGGTACTTAAAAAGCCACCTCCCCATTGCCAAGATCCAACAATTGGGTAAACCAGACCTACATATATTAGGGTGAAGATCATAAAGCCTCCTAGCTTAATCCTTTCTGCTACTGCTCCGGATACAATAGTTGCTGCTGTGGCCGCAAACATTCCTTGGAAAAGGAAATCGGTCCAGTAGGTGTATCCGCCAGAGGCGTAATCAGGGGTTAGACCATTTTCAGGTAGTGGTATCCCAAACCCGGCAAATCCAAAGTATCCATTGAAATCTCCAGGATACATTAGGTTGAACCCGCCTATATAATAAAGTAATAATCCAGTACAAATAATGAATACATTCTTAAATAAAATATTAATTGTGTTTTTTTGTCTGGTCAATCCTATCTCTAAAAAAGAGAATCCTAGATGCATGAAAAATACCAAAGCGGTACATACCATCATCCATACGTTGTTTGTTGTAAATATTGCTGTTTCCATTTGTTTATTCTTTTTGAGTAATCTGTATTAGTTTATGCCTGCTTTTCCATTTTCTCTTGTCCTAATTCTATAGGCATCTTGTACGTCGGAAACAAAAATCTTTCCGTCCCCTACATTTCCTGTACTGGCGGCTTCTAAAATGGCATTTATAGTTGGTTCTAAAAATTCATCAGAAATTACTATGGAAAGTACCCTTCTTTGAATATCAGAAGTACTGTAGCTAATTCCTCTGTAGACATGTCCTTGCTTTTCGTTACCTACTCCGGTAACATCCCAGTAGCTAAAGAAATTAACCTCTATTGCGTGAAGGGCTTTTTTGACATCGTCAAATTTTGATTTTCTAATAATTGCTTCCACTTTTTTCATAATGGGAATCTTATTTATGGGTTAATACGCAGTAAACTTATATTTTTATAATTACACCCCCTAACTTTTAGGGGGTATACTGTTAATTATTATTATATATATAAAATAAACCTTTAAAAAATGAGGGTATCATTTTTTAAAGCTATTAAAATTGAGTGTGTGAATAAAAAAAATGGGGGGGGGTAAACAAAATAAAATAGGATCTATTAATTAATAGCCCTTATTTTTTTTCGTTGTAGTTCTTAAAAATTGGTGAAAAGTTTATATGGGTGTACCGTATTTAATATAGACGCTACCTTAAGAGAATGAGTGTTTATATAATAGGAGTAGTGCCTACAATAAAGTAAGTACTTTTAATAAAGACGATAATTATTTTAATTAGATCGCTTTTGCACTGTAAAGGCCAAGCGAAATGGCTAAAATACCAATGATTATACTAGAAAGGGTGTAGACGCTAAATTCCAGTATTTGTCCATTTTTAAGGAAAGCCTGATTTTCGAATGCAAAGGTAGAAAAGGTGGTAAACCCACCACAAAGTCCTATGGCTAGAAACGAATAAAGGGGAGCACTTGCCAATGCAGGGTTTTTGTAACTTATACCAACAATAAGACCTAAGAGAAAGCAACCTATTGTATTGACACTAAAGGTTCCCCAAAAAAAATGGGCGCTCCAGGGATTACCTATTTTACTCAGCCCATATCTTAGCAGGGTGCCAAAGCCCCCGCCTATAAACAATGCAGTCATGGTTTTAAGCTGCTCCATATTTAAGATTTTAAATATGTTTTCAAAATAAAGAGGAGTACAATAAAAAGGATAAAACCTAGGAGTAATTTTAATACCCCTTTAAAATTTTTTTGGTGTTGGGCGCGTTCTTTTTTGAAAGCCATTACAATCGCAACAACAAAAGATATGGCAAAAAGCACCGCGAACACTATTTGTCCTTTACTAAACATATTCCTATTTTTACACAAAGCTACATTAAAATACGCAAACCTTTTTGACGTTTTAATGTACATAACATAAAAACTATGAAAGAAAAATTAGAGGCAGTTGCAGCCTTTCATACCGCATTTAAAATAGGTTACGCTAAAAGTCCCATAGCGAATTTGGGTGAGCAGAAAAATACCCTGCGTTTTAATTTAATGGAGGAGGAGAATAAAGAGTATTTGGAGGCCGCTCAAAACAATGACCTTGTTGAGGTGGCAGACGCTTTAGGAGATATGTTATACATATTATGCGGAACCATTATTGAACACGGCATGCAGCATAAGATTGAGGCGGTATTTAACGAAATACAAAAGTCTAATATGAGTAAACTAGGGGAAGACGGTGCGCCAATTTACAGAGAAGATGGAAAGGTATTAAAAGGGCCCAATTATTTTAAGCCCAATCTAAAGGCTATCTTAGAAGAATAAAAAAAAGGCTCCATTGTGGAGCCTTTCAAATTTAGTATGCTTTAACCCTCCAGCCATAAGGGTCTGGTGACAAATTGTATTGAATATCGTTGAGTGTTTTCTTAAAGAATGTGGCGTAACTGTCTTCTTGTGGCGCAATTTCATATTTTTCTCCTTTATAGCCAAAGCCAGATATTGGGCTCACCACTGCAGCAGTTCCAGCGCCAAACATTTCTAATAATTGGTTGTTTTTATGAGCCTCAAGTATCTCAGCTACTTTAATAGGTCTAACTTCCAGGTTAATCCCATTGTCTTTGGCCAATTGTATTAAACTCTTTCTTGTAATTCCATCTAAAATAGAATCAGACGTTGGACCTGTTAGTAAGGTGTTCCCAATACGAACAAAAATATTCATTGTTCCGGCTTCTTCAATATTTTGATGTGTATTAGCGTCCGTCCAAACTACCTGTTGGAATCCTTCTGCTTGTGCCAATTGAGTGGGGTAAAAAGAGCCTGCATAATTTCCTGCAGCTTTAGCGTACCCAAAACCACCACTTGCAGCCCTGCTATATGTTTCTGCAATTTTAACCCTTACTTCTCCGCTGTAATAAGATTGTGCTGGAGAACAAATGATCATAAATTTATACTGCTTGGAAGGAGAGGCAACAACACCTGCTTGAGAAGCAATCATAAAAGGCCTAATATATAAAGAGTTTCCTGCACCAGGTTTAATCCAATTTTGGTCCAATGCTAATAATTTGTGGAGTCCTTCAATGAAGTATTCTTTTGTAATTGCTGGCATAGCAAGTCGTTCACAAGATTTATTAAAACGCTCAAAATTATCTTCAGGCCTGAATAGCCATGCGTCACCATTGTGATCCTTGAATGCTTTCATGCCCTCAAAAATGGCTTGGCCATAATGAAATACACTGGCGCTTGGTGCAATACTGATATTTTGATAGGGCTTAATTTGAGGTCTTTCCCATGCACCATTTTTATAGTCGCAGACGAGCATGTGATCTGAGAAAATTTCTCCGAATGATAGGTTTTCAAAATCAACTTCATTAATTCTAGAAGTTTTAGCAATTTCAATGTCAAAAGAATCAGATGCTGTGCTCATGTACTTAATATTTAAAAGAATAAAATTAAATAAAAATACCTTGAGCCGGTTTTAATTTTCATATTATTAGCGAAATGGTTAAAATTTGATAAGTAAATGAGGATTTGATATATTTTTAACATTTACAGCTGTTGATTTGTTTGTATTTTCAGAAAAATCTTTGGTGAAAACCCGCTTTAGTCTGGTTATATTCGCTTGTTTTTCCTTCTTAAACAGTAAAACTTGGCTTATCTTTAGACAGTGAAAAGAAAAGTTGTAACCACTGCAGATGGTTCAAAAACACTACAGATAGAAGATTGGCAGGAACAGTACCACTCAATGCATGGTGCTATTCAAGAGGCCTATCACGTATTTATAAAACATGGTTTATCTCTCTTTGACAACCAGACCATTTCCATACTTGAAATTGGTTTTGGTACGGGCTTAAATGCCTATATTACTTTTTTAGAAGCTCAGGATAAAGGGCTTACTGTTGAATATTATGGGGTTGAAGCTTATCCGGTTACTTTTGATGAGGCTATTTCAATGGATTATGTAGCATCCTTAAAGGATCATAATGAAGGGCATCAAGCATTTGAATTAATGCATAAAAGTCCATGGAACGTCCCAGTAAAAATTACATCATTTTTTAATTTAGTGAAGCTTGAAAAGAAGTTTCAAGATATAAATGATTCTAGTCAATATGAACTCATTTATTTTGACGCATTTGGTTTCAGGGTGCAACCTGAATTATGGTCAGAAGTCATTTTCTTTAAAATGTTTGAAGCATTACGTCCGGGGGGTGTATTAGTGACCTATGCTGCCAAAGGGAGTGTTAGAAGGGCTATGATTAGCGTAGGGTTTTTAGTGGAACGCCTTGAAGGTCCACCTGGTAAGCGAGAAATGCTCAGAGCAACCAAACCCATCTTGAACAGTATAATTTAAATTTCACCCTCTTTTTTTAATATTGATGCTATGAAAATATTGATTACCGGAGCCACCGGCCTTATAGGAAAAGAAATTATAAAACAATGCCATTCTATGGGCATTTCCATTCACTTTTTAACCACTTCAAAAGACAAGTTAACCTCTAAGGCAAATGAAAAAGCTTTTCTCTGGAATCCTTCCAAAGGAGCGATAGATTTAAATGCTTTTCAAGGGGTAACCCACATAATTAATTTGGCTGGGAGCACGATTGCCCAAAGGTGGACTAAGAAAAATAAATCAAGAATTCTAGAGTCAAGATTAGATAGTATCAATACGCTTAAAAAAGGAATTAGGCAATTAGATAGCCATTCCCTGACCTATTTTTTAGGCGCCTCTGCGATTGGGTATTACCCCTCAAATTTTACAGCTGAGTACGCTTCGGATTGGTCTTTAAACCAAGAAAGCGATTCTTTTCTAAGAAATACTGTTTTGGCATGGGAAACGGCCAATCAATCTATGTTATCTCTTGGTTTAAAACTCGGCCAGTTGAGGATAGGCTTAGTATTGGATCAGAAAGCAGGCGCCTTGCCTCAATTTATTGCCCCTATAAAAAATTTTGTAGGCGCTGCTTTTGGAAGTGGCCAGCAGTGGCAGTCTTGGATACACAAAGAAGACATAGCTCGAATGTTTGTTTTTTTATGTAAAAATGAATCTGAGGGTACTTTTAATGGTGTTGCACCCAATCCCGTTACCCAAAATGAATTGGTGTCTGCCATAGCCAAACAGCTTAATAAGCCTATTGTATTGCCAAATATTCCTGGTTTTGCTATTTCATTAATTCTTGGAGAAATGGCGCAATTGGTTCTAGAAAGTCAAAAAGTACGATCTGATCAGTGGCACGATTTAGGTTTTGAATTTCATTTTCCCTCTTTAACTCAGGCACTTAAAGATTTGTTATAATTGATAGTTATAAATGGAGTGACATTTTGGCATTTTTGAGGCTTTGGCAGTACTTTTGAATGGTATATTTTAAATATTGAATCACATGAGTAAAAAGAATATGGATGCGGCAGCATCTGAACAAGCAGAAGTTCAAGACACTGAGGTTACTTCATCAGAAAATAATCAGGAGTCCAACCAAGATAGCACTAGCGAATTTAATGATGCTGATAACGAAGAGACTGTAGAGACAAGCTTAGAGAAGTTAGAGCAAGCAGTAGCCAGTGAACAGGATAAATTTCTAAGGCTTTTTGCAGAGTTTGAAAATTATAAAAAAAGGACTTCTAAAGAGAGAATGGATCTTTTTAAAACAGCTAATCAAGAGGTTATTGTCGCTATGTTACCCGTGGTCGATGACTTTGAAAGGGCTATGAAAGAATTGTCAAAAGATAAGGATTCAGAGCTTTATAAAGGCGTAAGTCTTATTCAAAATAAATTTATTGGGGTATTAAAGAATAAGGGTTTAGAAGAGGTGGTAGTGTCTGCTGGCGATACTTTTGATTCTGAAATGCACGATGCAATTACTCAAATACCTGCCCCAGATAAGAAAATGAAGGGTAAGGTGATTGATGTTATTGAGAAGGGTTTTCAATTAGGAGATAAAATTATTCGTCACCCAAAAGTAGTAGTAGGAAACTAATTAAGTTTTTATGAAAGAAGATTTTTATGACATACTAGGCATTTCTAAAAGCGCTACAGCTGCAGAAATTAAAAAAGCTTACAGAAAAAAAGCTATTGAGTACCACCCAGATAAAAATCCTGGTGATTCAAAAGCGGAAGAGCTTTTTAAAAAATCTGCAGAAGCTTATGAAGTTTTAAGCGATCCAAATAAAAAGGCCAAATACGATCAGTATGGCCACCAAGCATTTGAAGGTGGCTTTGGAGGCGGAGGCGGAATGAATATGGATGACATATTTAGTCAATTCGGTGATGTTTTTGGAGGTGCCTTTGGAGGCGGATTTGGAGGCTTTGGCGGTGGAGGACAACGTAGAGCTAAAGGAAGTAACCTAAGGATTAGGGTGAAACTAAATCTCGAAGAGGTAGCACAAGGGGTAGAGAAGACTGTAAAAGTTAGAAGGAAAAAACAGGCAGAAGGAGTGACTTATAAAACTTGTTCCACATGTAATGGGCAGGGTCAGGTTACTAAAATTGCCAACACTATATTAGGTAGAATGCAAACGGCAGCCACCTGTAGTACTTGTTCTGGTAGTGGTCAGATTTTAGACAGTAAGCCAAAAGATGCAGATGCTCAAGGGATGGTGGTTCAAGAAGATACCGTGAGCATACAAATACCAGCAGGTGTAGAAGATGGTATGCAACTAAAAGTTGCTGGGAAAGGAAATGACGCTCCTGGTAATGGAGTTCCCGGGGACTTAATTGTAGCGATTGAAACTCTAGAGCATGATACTTTAAAAAGAGAAGGAGACAATCTTCATTATGATTTGTATATCAGTTTGTCAGATGCTGTATTAGGAACCTCTAAAGATATAGATACTGTTTCTGGTAAAGCCAGAATTAAACTTGAAGCAGGGCTTCAATCTGGAAAAATACTAAGGCTTAGAGGGAAAGGCATTAAGAGTATTAACGGTTATGGAGCCGGAGATTTATTGGTGCATGTTAATGTATGGACGCCAAAAGAATTGAATAAGGAACAAAAGGCTTTTTTTGAAAAGATGCAAGGAGATGAAAATTTTGAGCCAAGACCAGAAAAATCTGACAAGTCATTTTTTGAAAAGGTAAAAGATATGTTTGCTTAGCGTTTTTTATTTTTTTATTGAGAATTTGTGTATATTTGATTTTTACTTAATAGTACAACTATTAGGTAATTCTTTTTCATAGCAATTTTTTTTCCCATCCTTAGAACTTGTTTTAAGGGTGGGTTTTTGCTTTTAAACAGCTCTTTGTGTCAGTTTATTTGCTTATTTTAGAAGCATAAACAACTCGTATGAACACCCTTCAGAAATTTTTAGGATTAATAAAAAATATACTGACAACCCCTTTGTTTCCATCGGACACTGTTCACATAACTATAGGAACTATTCTATTAATTATAGCCTCCCTTATTTTTGTAAGTTATCTTTTAAAGCTCATTAAAAAAATTTTTAATGCAAAATTACCTGAGGAAGATAAAAACAAGTTCACAAGTATATTTGGTTTTTTAAAATATCTCTTTTATATATTGGTTACTGTCACCGTGTTACATTCTTCAGGGATTGATCTCACTGTTTTTCTGACAGCTTCAGCCGCTTTATTTGTTGGTTTGGGTTTTGCCCTACAATATTTATTTCAAGATATTATTTCAGGTATTTTGATTATTCTTGATCAATCACTACACGTTGGAGATATTATAGAGGTAGATCAGAAGGTGGGTAAAGTATTCGAAATTAAATTAAGAACAACTAGAGCGATTACTCGAGATGACAAAGTAATTGTCATTCCAAACCATATTTTTCTTACAAACAGTATTTTTAATTACACACAAAATCATAAAACGACTCGAGAAAAAGTCACTATAGGGGTGTCTTATGCTTCAGATATAAATTTAGTCACTGACTTACTGCTGTCTGTTGCTGAGACTCAAAAAGGTGTGTTGAAATCTCCTAAGCCATTTGTTTTGTTCGATGATTTTGGAGATTCAGCTTTAGTATTCTCATTGCATTTTTCTATTGCAGATTCATTTGGTGATCCCAAGTTGAAAAGTGAGATTCGTTATAAAATAGCAGCGATTTTTAAAGATAATAATGTGTCCATTCCTTTTCCACAAAGAGATGTTCACTTCTATAACCATTCATAAATGAATTCAAATATTCTTGTTGTTGAAGATGAAGCAGCCATAAGCAGGGTGCTTGTTAAAATTCTTGCTGAAGCTTTTGTTACCTATGAGATAGAGGCTGCCTACGATGGGCAATCTGCTATTGAAATGATTCAAAATAAGGACTATGCTCTAGTTTTGTGTGATATTAAAATGCCTAAAATGGATGGTGTAGAAGTACTCATTAAAGCTAAGGAAGTAGCACCATTTACTTCATTTATTATGATTTCTGGTCATGGGGATCTTGAAACTGCTGTAGAAACAATGCGATTGGGCGCTTTTGACTATATCTCTAAGCCGCCAGATTTAAACAGATTGTTGACCGCAGCAAGGAATGCTCTAGAAAAGAAAGATTTATTAGTAGAAAATACATTACTCAAGCAGAAAGTGTCTAAAGGATATGAAATGATCGGTGAGAGTGAGGCTATATCTCATATTCAGCAAATGATTGATAAAGTGGCTCCTACAGATGCTAGGGTTTTGATTACTGGTCCTAATGGAAGTGGAAAGGAATTGGTTGCCCATTGGCTTCACGAAAAGGGACCCAGGGCAAATGCTGCATTTGTAGAAGTTAATTGTGCCGCTATTCCATCTGAACTCATTGAAAGTGAGTTGTTTGGTCATGTAAAAGGAGCTTTTACTTCTGCGGTAAAAGACCGTTCAGGTAAATTTGAAATGGCCCACGGAGGAACCTTATTTTTAGATGAAATTGGAGATATGAGTCTCTCAGCTCAGGCTAAAGTTCTCAGGGCTTTACAGGAACAAAAAATATCAAGAGTAGGCTCTGATAAAGACATTAAAGTAGATGTGCGGGTTTTAGCCGCAACAAATAAAAATCTTAAAGAGGAAATTAAAGAAGGTCGGTTTAGAGAAGATTTATACCATCGTTTGGCTGTTATTATAATTGAGGTTCCAGCTTTAAATGAACGCAAAGAGGACATTCCTTTACTGATTAGTCATTTTTCAAGGCAAATTGCCCATACGCAGGGAACGCAGCCTAAAGTGTTTACATCTGAGGCTATTAGTGCCCTTCAATCATATGATTGGACTGGAAATATTAGAGAATTACGCAATGTTGTAGAGCGCTTATTGATTTTAGGTTCCTCTGAAATAAGTGTTAAAGACGTCAGTTTATTCGCTGCTAAAAATTAAATAAGAATTAAAAAAACAATAAAAAATGAAAAAAAATATTTGGCTTCTTTGTGCTTTGTTGAGCATCAGCCTTCAGGCCCAAGAGAATAAAGACAAAGCCTTTATTAATCGTATTTACGATACTGCTCTTAGTGACAGTAATTCGTATGATTGGCTCAATCACTTGTCTAACCAAATAGGAGGACGTTTGTCTGGTTCAATTCAGGCAGAACAGGCTGTAGACTACACCTTTAAAGTAATTGAAGATTTGAATCTAGACAAGGTGTGGAAGCAAGATATTACTGTGCCAAAATGGGTGAGGGGTACACCTGAATTTGCTTACATGGAATTGTCTCCTGGGGCAACTACTAATATTCCCATCCTAGCTTTGGGTGGGTCTGTGGCAACCCCTTCTTTAGGAATTAAAGCGGAACTTATTGAGGTGAGTTCATTAGATGAATTAAAAGCTTTGGGCAAAAAAGCTGTTTCTGGTAAAATTGTTTTTTTCAATAGACCAATGGATCCTAAAATGATTAATACATTTTCTGCTTATTCAAAAGCAGTAGATCAAAGGTCTAAAGGAGCTGCTGAGGCAGCTAAATATGGTGCTGTTGGCGTGATAGTGAGATCTATGAACTTAAGATTGGATGATTTTCCTCACACCGGTGGAATGTCTTATGGGGACCTTCCTGACTCCATGAAAATACCAGCTGCTGCGGTCTCTACAAACCACGCGAATTTTTTAAGTACTACACTAGCTTTAAATCCTTCTTTAAAATTTTATTTTAAACAAAACTGTAGAACACTTGCAGATGTGCCTTCTCACAATGTAATTGGAGAGATCAAAGGAAGTGAATTCCCTGAAGAGATTATTGTTGTTGGAGGGCATTTGGATTCATGGGATGTTGGAGATGGTGCTCATGACGACGGCGCTGGTTGTGTCCAAAGTATGGCTGTTTTAGAGATATTAAAAAAGTTAAACTACAACCCAAAAAGAACGATTAGGGTAGTAATGTTTATGAATGAAGAAAATGGACTTAGGGGAGGAACTGCCTATGCTAGTAGAGCAAATGAACTAGGAGAACGTCACATTTTCGCCCTTGAGAGTGATTCTGGAGGATTTACACCAAGGGGTTTTTCTTTTGATGCTACTACAGAAAACATGACTCAAATTATGGAATGGAAAACATATTTTGAGCCTTATATGGCCCACTCTTTTACAAAGGGTGGATCTGGAGCAGATATTGGTCCTTTAAAGAAAGAGGGCATTGTTTTGGCTGGATTAAGACCAGATTCACAGCGTTACTTTGACCACCATCATGCTGCTACAGATACTTTTGACGCAGTGAATAAAAGAGAGTTGGACATGGGTGCAGCGGCTATGACTGCTTTGGTATATTTATTTGATCGCTATGGTATAGAAACCACTGAAATTAAATAGAATGTTTATATTTGCCCCTCATTAAAAAAAGTGATTATGCAAGACGGAATTTACGCCAAATTTAATACATCTAAAGGCGCTATTACAGTTAAATTGACTCATGACAAGACGCCTGGTACTGTAGGTAACTTAGTTGCATTGGCAGAGGGAAATTTAGAAAATAAAGTGAAACCTCAGGGTACTCCATATTATGATGGATTAAAATTCCACAGGGTTATTCCAGATTTTATGATACAAGGGGGTTGCCCTTTGGGAACAGGTACTGGAGATGGTGGTTATAAGTTTGACGACGAATTTCACCCAGACTTAACTCATAATGGTCCTGGTGTTTTATCTATGGCAAATGCTGGTCCAGGAACTAATGGGACCCAGTTTTTCATTACACATGTAGCCACCCCTTGGTTAGATAATAAACACACTGTTTTTGGACACGTGGTAGAAGGGCAAGAAGTAGTAGATGCTATTGCCCAAGGAGATACTTTAGACACTTTAGAAATTATAAGAGTTGGAGCAGCTGCTGAAGCGTGGAATGCTGTGGAAGCTTTCAGAACTTTTGAGGGATCTAGAGAAAAGCGTATGGTTGAGGCCAGAGCGGCTCAAAAAGAAGCATTAGATAAAGTGTCTGCTGGGTTTTCTGAGACTACCTCAGGATTAAGGTATCAAATTATTCAAAAAGGTTCTGGTATTAAAGCAGAAAGGGGTCAACAAGTTTCTGTACATTATCAAGGAGCGCTAGTTGACGGAACTGTTTTTGATTCCTCTTATAAGAGAAAAGAGCCTATTGAGTTTCAATTGGGGGTTGGTCAAGTTATCTCAGGTTGGGATGAAGGCTTACAATTATTACATGTAGGAGATAAAGCTCGATTTGTCATACCATCTGATTTGGCTTATGGAAGTGCTGGTGCTGGTGGTGTTATTCCTCCAGACGCTATTTTGGTATTTGATGTTGAGCTCGTTGGAGCTAAATAAAATTTTTACTGGCAGCACTATAGTATAAATGGTGTTGTCAGTAGTAATAAAATTTTGAAACCCAAACCTCACGAAACTTTAATTGGTTTAATTTCATAAAAAAAGCCTGTCCATTTGGACAGGCTTTTATTTTGAAAAGGTTGTATATGATTAGATCACTTTAACGTTTACTGCATTCAATCCTTTTTTTCCTTGCTCAAGCTCGAATTCTACTTCATCCCCTTCACGAATCTCATCGATTAATCCTGAGATGTGTACGAAATGTTCTTTGCTTGTTCCTTCTTCGCTGATAAAACCGAATCCTTTGGTGTCGTTGAAGAATTTTACTGTTCCTTTGTTCATTACTAAAAATTAAAAAATTATATTAGAGACAAATGTAGGTTATATATTTTTAAATCCTTTCAATTAAGTAACTTATATTTTTATCTGACCTTAAATAATTAAATAGTTACAGCATATGAGTGTTTCTAATTTAGACGCCAAAGTGTTTCCAATTGGAGGATATTCTTCTGTTGGTCAGTACAATGCTCAACAAATAAATCAATGGATTTTGGAGCTGGATCAATTGCCGTATTTGCTTTCAGAGGTTTCCGTTCATTTAGAGGAAGCATTTTTAGATAGCCCGCTTAGAGAGGGCGCATGGACTATTAGACAACTTATTCATCATATTGCAGATAGCCACCATCACGCTTATACCAGATTTAAATGGACCCTTACTGAAAATGAACCCTTAATAAAGGCTTATGATGAAAAGGCTTGGTCACAACTATTAGATGCGTCTGCACCTATACAATTGTCCTTAAACCATCTTTCTGCAGTTCACCAAAAATGGGTATTTTTATTACGTAAAATGAATGAGAGCGATTTTAATAGACGTTTTCAGCATCCTGAGACTAAGTCTTATCATTTTTTATTTGATTATTTAGGGGGGTATGCTTGGCATGGCAATCATCATTTGGCTCAGATAAAACAAGCATTAGAACAATTTAATCAAGGCTAATGCTTATGAAATTAACATAAAATTTATACTTTAAAGCCTATGGATTCCAAACAATTATCTTGGAGTGATTTTGAAAAAGTAGATATTCGAGTTGGTACCGTAATGGAAGCCTTAGATTTCCCCGAGGCGCATAAACCTGCTTATAAACTTTATATAGATTTTGGTGCGCCTTTAGGTGTTTTGAAGACTTCTGCGCAAATCACCAAATTATATGCTAAAGAATCTTTAATTGGACAACAGCTCGTGGCTGTAGTTAATTTTCCGGAAAAACAAATTGCAAATTTTAAAAGTCAATGCTTGGTTTTGGGAGCGGTGAATGAAGCTGAGGTTACTTTACTGCAGCCCATGTCTAAAGTACCTAACGGATTAAAAATTTCATAATATTGTTAGAACAGGCACAGATTAATTTTGACAGCGATAGTATTTGGGTGTTAAATATAGCATTAGCCTTTGTGATGTTTGGCATAGCCTTGTCCATAGATTGGCGTGATTTTAAACAAGTTATTTTAAATCCTAAGTCTCTTATAATTGGCGTGTCAAGCCAATTTTTGGTTTTTCCCCTAGTCAGTTTTTTTCTTGTTCTGGTTTTAAAACCGGCACCTAGTATTGCTTTAGGAATGATTTTAGTGGCTGCATGTCCTGGAGGAAACATCTCTAATTTTATCACTCATTTTTCTAGGGGTAATGACGCATTGTCAGTCAGTTTAACGGCTATTGCTACACTTTTAGCTGTGGTTATGACTCCATTGAATCTTGCTTTTTGGGGTAATATGTATGAACCTACTTCTGCTATTTTGAGATCAGTATCTGTACAACCTATAGATATGGTTAAATTAGTGGGGCTCATTTTGGGAATACCATTGATTTTAGGAATGCTCATTCACGAAAAATACCCTCTTTCTGCTCAAAGGATTTCAAATGTTATGAAAAAGCTTTCCCTCCTTTTTTTTATTACCTTAATCTTTTTGGCTCTGGGAAACAATTTAGTGGCGTTTGAACGCTATGTTATGGAGGTTTTTTGGTTGGTATTACTTCACAATTTTATAGCTTTTATTACGGGCTTTAGCTTGGCTAAATGGTGGAGACTTTCCTGGAAAGACACTAAGACAATTACCATAGAGACAGGTATTCAAAATTCTGGTCTTGGACTTCTTTTGATTTTTACTTTTTTTGATGGTTTGGGAGGTATGGCTATTTTAACAGCTTTCTGGGGAATTTGGCATTTAATATCTGGCCTTTTGCTGGGAACTTTTTTTAGAAATTATTCCGCTTTAAATGCAAAAGTGTATGATTAGTGTACAAAATCAATTGACCAATTTGGTTAAAGCTTTGGTCAGATTTGCGTTATGGTGTTATTTTAAACGCATTGTAGTGACTGGTTTTTCAAAACAACACCATGATAAATCAGTAATATATTTGGGAAACCATCAAAATGCTTTATTAGATGCTTTACTGATCGCTACAACCACAAGGAGGAAGACTACTTTTCTCACTAGATCAGATGTGTTTAAAAATCCTTTGATTGGACATTTTTTAAGATATATAGGTATGTTGCCTATATATAGATTTAGGGATGGTGTGGACACCCTTTCTAAAAACATTCCTATTTTTAATCGTTGTGGGGAAGTGCTTCATAATCATGAAGCTATATTAATTTTTCCCGAAGGGAATCATGGTTTAAAAAGAAGGGTGAGACCATTAAAAAAAGGTTTTGTTAGCCTTTTATCTCATCGTTGGTCCATTGACAAAGAACCTGTTTTCTTGTCACCTATTGGAGTTAATTACATTAAAGCAGTACGTTTTCCAGACGCCGTTTCGATTGTTTATGGTAATAGCCTTAAAATTGAACCTTTTGAGATTAATAAGGAGAATACCCATTCACTATTATGGACTTTACATGAAAAATTAGCTGTTTTGACTACTCATATTCCCGAGTCTCTAGAAGGGTATTACGATCAAATTGATACTGCTTTGGAGCAAGATTCTCAACTTTTTTTGAATCCATTGAAAACTAATGATTTAATTGCTCAGTTTGAACACGCTCTTCAATCTAAAGGGTCTTTAGAAGCTACAACTAGTATATTTTTCACACCCAATACTGATCTAAATAAATCCTTTTTTTCTAGAACGGTTAGTCAATTTTTAAAGCTCCTTTATGAATTTTTAAATATGATTCCTTTAAGTGTATGGCGTCTGTTTTTAAAACCACGTATAAAGCAGCCTGAATTTGTAAGTACCGCTAGATTTGGATTTTCCTTATTGTTTTTCCCATGCTACTTTTTACTGCTTTTTATTTTGATTGCAGTATTTGCCAAAAATATAGGGATGGCTTTAGCCATCCCTATGGGTCATTTTATGATGAATTTAATATTTGTAAAAAAAGTACTTTAATTACATTAAATTACTGAAGAATATGGCATTGGCCAAAAACTTATTGGTTCCGTACCAAAAGGCTCTAAAATTCGTATTGTCAGTGAACAAAATTACATTTCCTCTACCTAAACCAGATACTTTAAATGGCACAGTGTTGGGAATTAAAGTAGCATTCACTTTGGAGTGGTATCCGCTTAAAAGCGGAGAAGAAGTGTATTGAATAGGATTATTGAAACTTTGTTTGTCTGCTTCAATATATACATTTGTTTTTCTAAACATGGCAACATAAGCATTGTGATAACCGTAGTTGATGGGGTGACTCAAATCTAATTTTGCTTTGAAAATAGCACCGCCTGTTTCTTGTGCGCCATAGAAATTCTCCCTGTCCTCATAAGAGATTCCTTTGGCTTCTAAAGGTGCATTTTTGAATGTTAGGTCCATAAATTCGTTTTTAGAAATCCATTTGGCGGAATTTTTATAGGCTATTAAGGTACCTCCATCTTTTACCCATTCTTTAATTTTATTTGAAGCAGCTGAATTCAATGCACTTCCATACATATTAGGAACTATTAAGGTAGTGTATCTGGAAAGATCTACCCGACTAAAATAGTCAAGGTCTATTTTAGTGAGTTTCATATCGTACCTTTGGTCAAATAAATGCCAAATTTCTCCAGCGTCATAAGAAGCCGTACCATTACCAACAACAATGGCCACAGAAGCCTTTTTGAGTGCCTCAAAATTATTGCTTCCTAAATCTATTCCATTGCTTAATCCAGTGCCTACTCCTTTTATTTTAATTTGGGCGTCTGCAGCAATTTCTGTCAAAAATTGGTGTATTTCATTGGCAGATAAAGATTGATTGGCTACAGGAATCATGATAGTACCGTAATCGTATTTTACGCCTTCTAATTCAAACGCCCTTTTAGCTACTTTGGCCCTGAGTCCTTTGTTTAGTATTTTGTTTAAAGCTTTTGGGGTATAGTATTCATGCCATTCGAAGAGGTATGCATACTGAGATAAGGCGCTAATACTTCCCTTTGACATAGGAATTTTGTTTACCTCAGACCCTGCTTCATTAAGGTTGTTTGTTGTAGTGTATGCAACATTGAAAGCTAGTGGAAATGTCCATGCAGAAATGTCGTAGAACAAACTATCTGAAAAAGTGGTTCTTTTTTCAAACATTGCTTGTATTAGACTATTGTTCTGTTGGTTTAGTGGCACTACATAGCCATAACCTTTTTTGAATTTTTTTCCATTGATAACCGCATCTCTTTTGAGCTCATGAAATTTAATTTCTTGCCTGTGAAGAATTTCAGCTAAGTGATTTGTTTTAGCAGCATCTTTTGTGTCACCAAACACAATCGCTTTTTGTTTTTCTTTAGCTGCCAATATCCTTGTATTGGAAAAGAAGTCTCTCTGGTAGTTTAATATTTTTTCCCTCATGCCTTGAGCTGCAGCCACAGTAGATAATGCAGTAGTGAATTGGTTTCTAATGGTGAATGGAAAGGTGAGTATGCCATTTTCACTTTCTTGTATATGTCCTCTAGAACTACCTTGTTCAAAAAGGATTCCAATACTACCATTAATGTCTGGGAAAGTAGATCCTTTCCCGTAATAGTAGTCGTCGTAGTTTTCTTCAGAATAATACAAAGAACCAATTTTATCTAATGCTTTGGCATGGTAAGTACCTATCTCTGCCGTAAGTTCTTGGTTAATCGCAGGGGTTAAGGGGTGCACTCTTGTGGGCTCTCCTGGTTGAAAGAAAAAAGTGGAATTGGTACCCATCTCGTGGTGATCGGTAAGTATGTTAGGCTTCCATGCGTGAAAACTTTTAATTCTAGCCCTACTTTCTGGTAATTGAACAGGCAACCAGTCTCTATTCATGTCAAACCAATAATGGTTGGTTCTTCCTCCTGGCCATACTTCGTGATACTCCCTTTCATTTGGATCTGGGTTGAGTAAATTACTTCTGTTTGTGTTGGCCCAATACGCAAATCTTTGAAGACCGTCAGGGTTGAATGAAGGGTCCATTAATATAACAGTATTGTCTAAAACAGCCTCTATCTCAGGCCCTTCAGCGGCAGCCAAATAATAGGCGTAAGCAAGTCCAGCATTTGCGCCACTGGGTTCATTTCCATGAATTGAAAATCCTTGATACACCACTATGGGCATATTTTCTGTGGACAAGTTTTGTCCTGCAGGAGTAGTCAATGCCAAGTGCTGGGTTCTGATGGACTCAATATTGCTGTGATTTTTTGGGCTGGTTACCGTGAGAAGAAGCAATGGCCTTCCTTCGAATGTAGCGCCTCTATTCTCTATTTTTATTCGATCAGAGGAAGCTGCCAAGGCCGTCATATATTGTACTAATTTGTCATGAGTAACATGCCATTCTCCCACTTCATGACCAATAACCTCTTTTGGCGTAGGTATTTCTGGGTTGTAAGATATGTTATCTGGAAGATAATAACCTAAGTCAATAGTCTCTTGTGCTAAAATACCTAAGGGTAAAAAGAGCAATAAGGTCAAAAGAAATTTTTTCATGGAATTGGTTTTGAGGGTTACTTAAAGTATAAAAATAAGAAAAGAGCCTCTATTGAGGCCCTTTTACACAATTAAATTATTGTTGAAAATTAAATATCGTCAAAATCCACCTCTGTAAAGGAAGAAGTTGGTGTGTCTTCAATAGGCTTTTCCTCTGCATCTTCTGAAACAATATCTTCAAAGGATTCTTTTTTAAAATCTGATTGGTGTCTTTCAGAGATCACCTCAGAACCTTTGTTGTCAATGATGAAATCCATCATTTCGTCCATAATTTCTTTAAATGCTGTAAAGTCTTCTTTATACAAATAAATCTTGTGCTTCTTGTAATGGAAAGATCCGTCGTCGTGCGTAAATTTCTTACTCTCTGTTATTGTTAAATAGTAATCGCCGGCTTTAGTGCCTCTTACATCAAAAAAATAAGTTCTCCTTCCAGCTCTTAAAACCTTTGAGTGTATCTCTTCTTGTTCCATGGATTCTTTTGCGTACATCTGTTCTGTTTTTGCAAGTGCATTGTTCTCTTCAAAATTGAAAAAAAAATGTTTATGTTACAACATTTTTTGGGTTTTCTTTATGGGTAGATTGACCTTCATAAAGTGCTTTGTAATAACCATTTAAAGTAATTAATTCTGCATGGGTACCCTCTTGAATTTTTTTACCATCTTCTAAAACGATTATTTTGTCTGCATTTTTAGCTGCGGAAACCCTGTGACTCACTATAATGGTAGTTTTGTGGGTAGCGGCTTTTTTAAGCTCATTTAATATGGCTTCCTCTGTTTCGGTGTCTACAGCAGACAAACAGTCGTCAAAAAGATACACTTTAGGGTTTTTTATGAGCGCTCTAGCAATAGAAACCCTTTGTTTTTGACCACCACTTAGGGTAATGCCTCTTTCTCCTAAAATAGTCTCATAGCCTTTAGAGAATGCTGTGATGTTGTCGTGAACAATAGCTTTTTTTGCTGCTGCTATAATATCTGATTGGGAGGCATTTTCTTTCCCAAAAGCAATATTGTTAGCAATGGTTTCTGAAAATAGAAAAGCGTCTTGTGGAACTGCACCTATTGCATTTCTGAGAGCGGAAAGTGGTACTTTTTTTATGGGAACACCGTCAATAGTGAGTTTGCCACTATCTATGTCATACATCCTACTGATTAATTCAAGAACGGTAGATTTACCAGAACCAGTCTTTCCTAAGATAGCCACAGTTTGGCCTTGTTTCACTTCAAATGATAATTCTTGGATGGCTTTAATTCCAGTGTCTGGATAAGTGAAACATACTTTGTCGAATTGAATATTCCCCTCAATTTCCATAGGGCCTTTTGACGAATCTACTATGGCTGGTTTGGTTTTTAGAAATTCATTGATTCTAGCCTGTGAGGCTTCAGCTTGTTGTATAATAGAGGTGAGCCAGCCTACTATAGCTACCGGCCAAGTGAGCATATTGACATAGATAATAAATTCAAGAATCAATCCAATGGAACTTATTTCGCCACTGATATACTGCTTGCCACCTATATATATGACAAACAAATTACTCACCCCGATCATTAAGATCATTAGGGGAAAGAACCAGGCATTTACTTTAGCGAGGTCTAAACTTTTTTGTCTTCCTGTATTGGCTAATTCGGCCAATTCATTGTTGTTGCTCTCCTCCAAGCCATAAGCTTTTATGACCGATATTCCAGAAAAACGCTCTTGTGTAAATGTTGATAATGTAGAGAGAAAGCTCTGAACGGCTGTACTCTTTTTGTGAATGACCTTACTTATTTTATAGATAAGTACAGACAAAAATGGTAATGGGAGTAGGGTATAAGCAGCTAGTGTTGGAGCTTTAATAAACATTAGTGGAATAACACATCCGAAAAGAGTCAGTGTTTGAATACCATACATGATTGCAGGGCCAGCATACATTCTCACTTGACCAACATCTTCGCTAATTCTGTTCATGAGATCTCCAGTACGGTTGTTCTTGTAGAAAGCTAAATGTAACTTCTGATAGTGGTCAAATATTTCATTTTTAAGATCTCTTTCTATGTATCTGGAAATATTTATAATCGTTTGACGCATTAAAAAAGTAAAAAAACCGGAGAGTAAGGCGGCACCAATAATAATGAGAATATATTCTAGCAAAACGCCTTTGACAAGACTCTCATCTGCATTGCTCACAGAGAGATATTGCTCTACCGCTTGAACAGATTTATTGATAAAAGGAGGCATAATCAGAGAAAAAACCCTTGCGACAATAGTAATTAAAATACCTAATAGTAGTTTTAACTTATATTTTTTAAAGTATTTATTGAGGTGACGCAGTTCCTTCATGCCTGAGTATTAGGACTTCAATTTAAGCCAAACAAATATAAGGTTTATGAAATTTATAAAGCAGAGAATTAAGCGAATAATATTATCTAATAAGGGTTTGCCATCTATAAATAAGTAGTATTTTTGCCTGCGAGTTTTATTCATTAAAAAAGTTCTTTATCATGCTCACAAGGAGGCACATTCGAGTAAAAGTAATGCAGGGTTTGTATGCTATGACACAAACCACAGAAGACACCTTAGAAAAGGAAAAGAAATTTCTTAGCCTCAGTATGGAAAAGATGGGAAGTCTTTATTTACTTCATTTGAGTCTATTTATTGAGCTTCAAGCCAGGGCTGCAGATCATTTACTTTTATCCTCTAAAAAGTATATTTCTTCCTCAGCAGATTTAGATCCTTCCAAAGCAAAGTTTTCAAATAACTTAGTGCTTGCTCAGATCAAAAATAATGAAGCAATCAGTAGTGCCATTGCTGCTAGAAAACTCAATACTTGGTATTTACATGAAGAATATGTAAAAATCATCTTTAAGGAAATTATAGAGAGTGATGCTTACACCGAGTACTTGAAAGACCCAGCAAATACATACGAAGAAGATTTGGCCTTTTTGATTAAAATATTCAAAGAGATTATAGCACCAAACGATAAAGTGTATGATTTTTTAGAAGACCACACCATTACTTGGGCAGACGACATGCCTATTGTAAATACTTTCCTGCTAAAGCAGTTAAAAAAATTAACACCAAAAGTAATGGGATCGGATTTTATTAAAGGCCTAGCAATCTTAGAAGACGACGTTGAGTTTGCTCAAAATTTACTGGTTAAAACAGCACTTAAAGAAAACATTTTAGCTAAAGAAACAGCAGACAAAACCCCCAAATGGGATAAGGATAGAATAGCAGATATTGACGGTATTTTATTGAAAATGGCTATTTGTGAATTACTTTTTTTTCCTTCGATTCCAGTTAGGGTAACTATCAATGAATACTTAGAGATTGCCAAAGAATATTCCACCCCCAAGAGCAGTATATTTATAAATGGTATATTGGATTCACTATCAAAAGAGTTTAAAGATCAAGGAAGACTTGAGAAAGTCGGACGTGGTTTATTGTAAATAATTTTTATATTCGTATTTTATAAATTTAAATTTTCCAGATCATGAAAAAAATTAGCTTAATCGCACTTTTATCAATGTCACTTATTACCTTCTCATGTAAAGAGAAAGCGACTGAAAAAATTGAAAATGCAAATGTAGAGGCTGCAGCTGTAAGAGATGCTTCTGCGAATAAAATGGCGGTAATGACTTTTGACAAAACCTTCCATGATTTTGGTCAAATTACTCAGGGAACACCGCAACAAACGGTATTTACTTTTACTAATACTGGAGACGCTCCACTCATTATCACAGACGCTACTTCTAGCTGTGGATGTACTATTCCAGATTACCCAAAAAACACCCCAATTGCACCAGGTCAGCAAGGTAAAATGGTAGTGAATTTTAATGGTTCAGGACAAAATCAAGTGACAAAAACAATTAATGTGCAGGCCAATACTGCCAACGGTAGTGAGTTGTTAAAAATTCAAGCCTTTGTTTTGGCTCCAAACGCAGCGTCTATTCCGTCTAATTAACCAATACTAACATTTTTACTATCCTATGGAAGCATTAAATCAATTTTTACCTTTAGCCTTAATTATTGTTGTGGGTTATTTTTTTATGATCAGACCCCAAATGAAGCGTCAAAAGGATGAAAAGAAATTTTCAGCTGCTTTAGCTAAGGGAGATAAAGTAATTACCAAAAGTGGTATGCACGGAAAAGTAGTAGATTTAAATGAAAAAGACGCTAGTTGTGTGATTGAAACTATGGCTGGCAAAATTAAATTTGACCTGTCTGCTATTTCAATGGAGCTCTCAAAAAGACTTCAAGACCCAGCAAAATAAAATATGTACAAGATTTTCATTAGACCGCTTCTGTTTCTTTTCGATCCAGAAGCGGTTCATTATTTCAGTTTCTCTGTAATTAAATACTTGTCTAAATTAGGTTTTGGTGCAATTATTAGACGCGTTTATACGCTAAAAGATCCAGCTTTAGAAAGAGAAGTTTTTGGTTTAAAATTCAAAAACCCGGTAGGTTTAGCAGCTGGATTTGACAAAAATGCTCTGCTCTATAATGAGCTCTCAGATTTTGGGTTTGGGTTTGTAGAAATAGGGACACTTACCCCAAAGCCGCAAGATGGAAATCCTAAAAAAAGACTCTTTAGACTAAAAAAAGACCAAGCCATTATTAATAGAATGGGTTTTAATAATGCTGGAGTGACCAGTGCAGTAAAAGCGCTAAAGAAGCAGCACAATGTTTTAATAGGCGGTAATATTGGTAAAAATAAAATTACGCCAAACGATCAAGCCACTGAAGATTATATTATTTGCACACAAGCCCTTTGGCCTCATGTAGATTATTTTGTGGTAAATGTCAGCTCCCCAAACACCCCAGGACTTAGAGAATTACAAGAAAAAGCCCCTTTAACTTCACTTTTAAAAGCGCTTAAAGTAGAGAATGAGCTTCTAGCCACTAAGTACGCTCAAAAGCCTAAGCCATTTTTGTTAAAAATTGCTCCAGACCTTACAGAACTTCAATTATTAGATATTATAGCTATTATTAAAGAGACCCAAATAGACGGAGTTATTGCGACCAATACGACAATTAATAGAGATGGTTTGCTTTCAGAGGAATCCCTACTAAACGAAGCTGGAGGATTAAGTGGTGTACCCGTCAGGAATAGAAGCACAGAAGTCATCCGTTTCCTTTCAGAAAAAAGTAATAACGCTTTCCCAATTATTGGGGTAGGAGGTATTCATTCTGCAGAAGACGCCTTAGAAAAATTAGAAGCAGGCGCCACATTAGTTCAGCTTTGGACTGGTTTTGTTTATGAAGGACCTGCCCTTGTCAAGAATATAAATAAAGCTATATTAGCCCAGCGTTAAGGATTTATTTTGATCGAATTTCAAGTACTTATTTCTTTTTCAGTTGCGGTATTTTTCCTGGCAATATCACCAGGTCCAGATAATATTTTTGTCGCATTTCAGAGCCTTAGATTTGGTTTTAAGAGTGGCTTATGGGTCATTATGGGTCTGATGAGTGGTTGCCTTGTTCACACTGTTTTAGGTGCATTTGGCGCTGCTGTTTTTTTGAGTCGCTTTCCATTCCTACTTATTGGAATTAAAATGATAGGGGCATTATATTTAGTGTACCTAGCCTATAAACTTTACAAGCAAGGCGCACCAAAAACACTTTCAGTCATTGAAGTGGTTTATAAAAAACCCATTGATTTATATCAACAAGGTTTTGTGATGAGTGTTTTAAATCCAAAGGTTGGTTTGTTTTTTATTGCTTTTTTTCCAGGTTTTCTATTTATGCCATCATTGCCTTTTTGGACGCAATTTCTTGCATTAGGTGGCGTATTTATACTCATTTCTACCATGGTATTCTCTAGTATAGCCTTATTGTCTTCGGTACTATTAAATACAGCTTCAAAGTCACAAGCTGTTTTTTTTATTGCCCTACATTGGTTGCAGATAGTCTTATTTATAGGAATTGCCATTTTTCTTTTTCTACCTTAATTTAATTGTAACTTTAGCATATAAATAGTCGCATGATAAAAGGAGTTAAAATTATTGAATGCCCTAGAGATGCCATGCAAGGCATTAAGACTTTTATTCCGACCAATCAGAAAATTATTTATTTACAGTCTCTATTAAATTGTGGTTTTGACACCTTAGATTTTGGCAGTTTTGTCTCTCCTAAAGCCATTCCTCAAATGTCAGATACTGCCGCTGTTTTAACTGGCTTAGACTTAAACAATACCCCTACTAAGTTACTGTCTATTGTGGCTAATTTACGTGGGGCAGAAGCGGCTTGTTCTCATGATGAAATCTCATATTTAGGTTTTCCATTTTCGATTTCCGAAAATTTTCAAATGAGAAATACACATACAACCATCAGGGAGGCTATTATGGTTTTAGAATCTATTTTAGATTTAGCCCGTAAAAAAGGCAAAAAAGTTGTGGTCTATCTTTCTATGGGTTTTGGAAACCCCTACGGAGACCCTTGGAGTACAAAAATAGTGGCCAATTGGGTGTCTAAACTTTCTAGTATGGGGGTGGAAATCCTTTCCCTCTCAGATACAGTTGGTAGTGCACAATCTCAAGATATTTCTGCGCTTTACCGTCATTTAATACCAGCCTATCGCTCTATTGAATTTGGGGCTCATTTTCATACCAAGCCCGCAGACTGGCATGAAAAAGTTCATGCAGCTTTTGGTGCGGGTTGTCTTCGTTTTGACGGTGCTATTCAAGGTTTTGGTGGCTGCCCAATGGCAGCCGATGCCTTAACTGGTAACATGCCAACAGAAAAGCTACTTTCTTACTTTACCAGTAAAAAAGTAGCTCATGGTGTAAAATGGATGGCCTTTGAAGCCGCGCATAATAAAGCCACCACTTTATTCAATGCATATCATTAAGACACTTATAATTAATCTAATAGCTCATTTAAGTAATATTAGAATCCATATCTAAGACCAACATTAATTCCAAAAGGATGACCAGGTCTCAATCCATGTGGTAATCTAGATACTGCATAAGTACTGTTAAAAGCATTTACAATATTGGATTGAATTCTCAAACGATTATTCACTTTGTAATGCACACTAGCATCTAGTATGGTATTTGCTTTAACACTATTTAATGGATCTAAATCGCCTTGGCCAGCAATGGTTCTTATGGCCCCCATATGTCTTAGCTGGGTGTTGAATTCCCATTTATTTACTTCATATCCCATGCTTAAATGCCATTGATCTCTTGCAATGTATGGCATTTCATCTCCAATATTCACGTCTCCCCATAAACCATTGCTTGCGTCAAAGCTATTTTGAAATTCAGTATCTGTAAAAGTATAACCAAAGGTTACAGGAAGACTACTTTGGTTGTTAAAACGTATAACATCTAAGTTTATTAGAAATTCAATTCCTTGCACCAAGACTTCTCCAGCATTGAACAGTTCAAGATTTCCTGTTCCAGCACTTGCTGCAAAATCACTTCCTAGTAAGTTACTATAATCATTTCTGTATCCTATGAGTTCTGCATTAATACCAGCATAGCTAAATCTGGCTCCCAGCTCCGTATTAATACTTTCTTCTGCCTTCTGACCTTCGATAGATCCAGGAGGTGCAAATCCTTTGTGTATTCCACCAAAAATTGAGACCTGATCAAGTCTATAGTTAAAACCTACACCGGGTATCCATACTGATAAACTATTGGATCTTCCTGAAAGATCAGATCCGTTTCTTTCCGAATCATTTTTCCCGTAGTCTACCCTAGAGAGATCCATATTCTCATACCTCACTCCAGGGGTAAGGGTAAAGTTTTTATAGGTGTATTTGTAAAACGCATAGGCTGCAAAAGCATTCGCTTCACTGATTCTATTTGCGTCTGTACCTCGTGTACCGGTATTGTTTAATTCCATTGCGCCATTTTTTATACTGTAGTCATTGAGCCATTGAAACCTGTCTTCCTGATCCTCATGGAGTCTTGCGCCAATTTCCAGATCATGGTAGGCTTGTTCTCCATCCCAATGAATGTCTAACTTAGTTTGAACGCCACTAGATAAAAAAGACCTGTTATTAGCTTTTACAAACAAATCAGCTTCTCTTGAATCTTCGCTTCCCGTAATTCTATCAAAAGCCTCTGGATATTGAGCGGGATTAGTAAGAATGTCCGTTAGAGACATTTTTTGACCATCAATCTCAAGGTAGTCTAATTTATACCAATTTCTGGCAAACTCATTTTGGTATGCGGTGGTAGTCAGGGATAAATAATCAGAAAATTTTAGGGTATGGGTAAGCATATATTGCCTGTGTAGGGTATTCATTTGATCTTTTTCAGATGCGACATAACGTTGGAAAGCGTCTGTATAAAAATCATCCTCAGTGAGGCCAAGATAAGTTTCATTAGAAGTTTCATCTGAATACTGGTATTTGAATTCAAGCGATTGTGGCACCCCTAAAAGCAGGTCACTGTATTTGATTTTCCCTACAAAATCTTGTTTGTCAAAGCCTGTTTTACCCCCATTTGGAAGTGTTTTGAAACCATCTGAATCATACCTAGTATAGTCTGCTAAATAACCCCATTTATCTTTAGTTGCCCCATGGCTTAGGTTAAATAGTTTAGAATTAAATGCTCCGTATTGTGCCAATAACTGTGTGCTATTCTCTTGAGGAATGACTTTTGATACCAGATTTATAGCTCCTCCAGTCGTATAAGGCCCGTATTGTATTTGACTACTTCCTTTGAGTATCTCTACTGCTTGCATTCTAGCGATGGTAGGGAAATAATATGCAGCAGACGCACTATATGGTGCAGGCGCTATTAAAACACCGTCTTCCATAAGTGTGATTTTGGCAGAACGTTCTGGGGAGGTCCCTCTCAAACTAATATTGGGTCTAAGTCCCATACCGTCTTCTTCATAGATAGAAACACCAGGGACAGACCTAAGTGCCCTATTAATATCTGTAACATTAAATTTAAGAAGTTCAGCTTGGTCCATATAATAAGCAGCACCAGTTCTGTTTTTTGCCCTGAATTTACTGCCAAATAATTGGTGAGCAGATACCACTACTTCAGAAAGTACTTGTGTACTGTCCTTTTTAGTGATCTCTTTTTCCTGACCGTGGGAGTTGTTAAAAGCGAGTAAAGTGATTAGAATAGGAAGTAATTTATACATGTATGCTTATTTAGACTTATTAAAAATAATTAGACAAATATAATATTGAAAATTAAATTCACAAAGCTTATTTAGAATAAATAAAAATAAAATTCATTAGTATTTTTCTGATTTTGCCCATTTTCCATATCGTTTTTTTTAACTGATTTATTGCTAGTTATTTAAATCTCTTTTAATTGCAGCTATTTTCGAATAAATACGGTATATTTGCACGCAATTAAACTTTAATTGCCATGCAAGCACATCTTGACAAAATTGTAGGAGAAGGTCTAACTTATGACGACGTACTCTTAATCCCAGCCTTTTCAGAAGTACTTCCAAGAGAAGTAAATATTCAATCAAAGTTTACAAGAAACATTACGATCAATGTTCCTATTGTATCTGCTGCTATGGATACTGTTACCGAATCTCGTATGGCTATTGCCATGGCTCGAGAAGGAGGGATAGGGGTGCTTCATAAAAATATGTCTATTGATCAACAGGCTTTAAAAGTTAGAAAAGTAAAGCGTGCAGAAAGTGGAATGATTATAGATCCTGTGACTTTACCGTTAACGGCTAGCGTAAAAGATGCCAAAGACAATATGAGAGAGTTTAGTATTGGTGGGATTCCAATTGTAGACAAGGATCATAAGCTCTTAGGCATTGTGACTAATAGAGACTTGCGTTTTGAAAAAAATAATGCAAGGCCTATTTCAGAGGTCATGACCTCTGGTGATTTAGTGACCGTAGCAGAAGGTACTTCATTGGCTCAAGCAGAAGATATTTTACAGCAAAATAAAATTGAAAAATTACCGGTAGTTAATAAGGACAATAAACTAGTCGGGCTAATCACATTCCGAGACATCACAAAGCTTACTCAAAAGCCTATAGCCAATAAAGACTCTTATGGTAGACTAAGAGTCGCAGCTGCACTAGGGGTTACTGCAGACGCCGTAGATCGTGCAGCAGCGCTAGTCAATGCTGGAGTAGACGCAGTTGTCATAGATACGGCTCATGGGCACACTCAAGGCGTGGTCAATGTGCTTAAGGCGGTAAAAGCGTCATTCCCAGATTTGGAGGTTATTGTAGGTAATATAGCTACTGGAGAAGCAGCTAAGTTTTTAGTAGCAGCTGGCGCAGACGCTGTTAAAGTAGGAATAGGCCCAGGATCAATTTGTACTACAAGGGTAGTAGCAGGTGTTGGTTTTCCACAATTCTCAGCAGTTTTGGAAGTAGCTGCAGCCATAAAAGGCAGTGGCGTACCCGTAATTGCAGATGGCGGAATTAGATATACAGGAGATATTCCAAAGGCAATAGCTGCTGGCGCAGACACAGTGATGTTAGGCTCTCTGCTTGCAGGAACTAAGGAATCTCCTGGAGAAACAATCATTTATGAGGGCAGAAAATTCAAGTCTTACCGTGGAATGGGTTCTGTAGAAGCCATGAAACAAGGGAGTAAGGACAGGTATTTCCAAGATGTAGAAGACGACATTAAAAAATTAGTTCCTGAAGGTATTGTTGGAAGGGTACCTTATAAAGGAGAACTTTTCGAAAGTATACACCAATTTATTGGTGGCCTAAGAGCAGGAATGGGGTATTGCGGTGCCAAGGATATTGATAGCCTTAAAGAACACGCTAAATTTGTGAAAATTACAGCCAGTGGGATTAACGAAAGCCACCCTCACGATGTGACTATTACAAAAGAATCTCCTAATTACAGCAGGTAGGTTTCAAGATTATTCTAAATAAAAAAGCGCCGGAAAGGCGCTTTTTTATTTAGAATAATCTTCCCAAGTGGTGGTTTTATAAATGTCATCACCGAAATAAGTGGCTATTTTTAAGAAAGGCTCAGGGGTGAGATAACCCGGCACTGGGCTGAGCATATTCATGTTTTCATCCAAATACACCACGGTGGGGTAACTCAATTGCCCTTGAAGTAGGTTAGCAGCCAGTTCATGGTAGCCATTTCTTCCTGAGGACACAAAAGAAAAAGTCTGTTCTCTAAATACAATAGGTTCTTTTCCTTCCCCATCTAGTTTCACCATATAAAAGTGCTGTTTCATATAGTTGGCTACTTCTGGATTCTGAAAGGTATTTTTATCCATTTTTTTACACCACCCACACCAATCAGTATAAACATCAATAAAAATTTTTTTTGAATTGCCTTCTTGTGCTTGAAGCGCAACAGCCTGTTCGAAGCTCAACCAATGAATTGAATTGTTTTCTTGAGAAAATACTGTTTGCAAACTTCCTATTAGGAACAGGAAGTACATTGTTTTGTTAGAAAAGTTACTTGAAAAATTACGCATGATTAAAAATAGCTATTATTCAGATATGTTTCACTGAAAAAAAAATAAAGACTCAAATTGCAATATTTTTTTTAAACGCTATTAATTAGACTGCAATACTGGATTAACCTCTTTTGTAAATAAGTCTTTAACATCTACTTGGTTTCTTAAAATATCATCCATGGTTTCGGCTGCTCTAATTAGAATGGCTTCACCGTTATGCCACAACACTTCTGCAGGTCTAAATCTAGAGTTATAGTTACTCGCCATGGTAAAACAATAGGCACCTGCATTTTTAAAACAAAGAATATCTCCTTCCGTAATTTCTGCTATCTTACGATTTGTTGCGAAAGTATCTGTTTCACAGATATAGCCTACTACTGAATAAAAACGCTCTCTACCGCTTGGATTGGATATATTAATAATGCCATGGGTAGATCCGTAAAGCATTGGTCTAATTAGATGGTTAAAACCACTGTCAATACTGGCAAATACCGTAGAAGTAGTTTGTTTCACTACATTTACCTTAGCCAAGAAATAACCTGCTTCACTGACAAGAAATTTGCCTGGTTCAAAAGCCAGGGTGAGTGGCTTGCCGTATTGCTTACAAAAATCATTAAATCTTTTAGAAAGCTTGTCTCCTAATTCTTCAATATTTGTTTCAATATCACCCTCTTTATAAGGTACTTTAAAACCGCTACCAAAATCAATAAAGTCGAGATTCTTAAAGTTTTTCGCTGTTTCGAATAAAATTTCCGAAGCGTATAAGAACACCTCAATATCTAAAATATCACTTCCCGTATGCATGTGAATACCATTGATATTCATTTTTGTAAGTGTTGTTATTCTGAGGATGTGGGGTATTTGGTGAATACTAATCCCAAACTTTGAATCGATATGTCCTACTGAGATATTGGCATTTCCACCAGCCATTACATGTGGGTTAATGCGAATACATACAGGAATCTCTGGATGTTTGTTTCCAAACTGCTCTAAAAGCGAGAGATTATCTATGTTAATTCTTACGCCCAGGGCTGCGGCAGTTTCTAATTCTTCAAGAGAAACACCATTGGGTGTAAAAATAATATCTGAAGGCTTAAAACCTGCTTGTAATCCCAATTGAACCTCTTGAATAGAAACAGTATCTAAACCACTTCCCAAACTATTCATAAGTCTTAGGATGCTAATATTAGATAAGGCTTTAGCAGCATAATTTAATTTCAATTTTGAAACACCATTAAATGCATTAGTTAGCCTGTTATACTGACTTTTAATTTTTTCTGCGTCATAAACATATAGAGGAGCGCCAAATTCTTTTGCAACACCTAATAAATCTTCTTGTGTCATAAGGGATAATTTACTCAAATGTAGCTATTAGCCCTAATATGTACAATATTTAACAACATAAATAGTATTTTAAAACATATTGTTATATATATAACATTATGCCGATAAAGATTTTCTAATTTATTACATTCTCTTGTATCAATAATTAGGCGCTTTGGTGGTTGTTTGCTATTTTTGTATCCGAATTTTAATAGAACACTATGAACCTTCACGAATATCAAGGAAAAGAGATTTTAGCCAGTTTTGGCGTTCGCATTCAACGTGGGATGGTAGCCCAAAACCCAGAAGAAGCAGTAGCAGCTGCTAAGCAACTTACAGAAGAAACCGGCACCAGTTGGTATGTAGTTAAAGCGCAGGTGCACGCTGGTGGACGTGGAAAAGGTGGTGGTGTTAAATTAGCCAAAAACCTAGAGGAGGTTGCTTCTATTTCTGATGCCATTATTGGAATGGATCTAGTAACACCACAGACTTCTGCCGCTGGAAAAAGAGTTCACCAGGTATTGGTTGCAGAGGATGTTTACTATCCAGGAGAGAGTGAAACATCTGAATTTTATATGTCTGTTTTATTGGACAGGGCTTCAGGAAGAAATATGATCATGTATTCTACAGAAGGTGGAATGGACATAGAAGAGGTGGCTGAGCATACGCCACATCTGATTTTCACTGAAACAATTAGTCCTGCGGTTGGAATTATGCCATTCCAAGCAAGAAAAATCGCTTTTAACTTAGGCCTTTCAGGAACTGCATTTAAAGAAATGACCAAATTTGTTATGTCTTTATATAAAGCATACGAGGAGTCAGATGCAAGTTTATTTGAAATAAACCCCGTTTTAAAAACGTCTGATGATAAGATCCTTGCGGTGGACGCTAAGGTTTCTATAGATGACAATGCATTGTACAGAAGAAAGGTATATGCAGACATGAGAGACCTTAGAGAAGAAAATGCTATTGAGGTAGAAGCCAATGCTGTTGGATTAAACTATGTAGATTTAGATGGAAATGTTGGGTGTATGGTAAACGGAGCTGGTTTGGCTATGGCTACCATGGATCTTATTAAAATGGCCGGAGGAGAACCAGCTAACTTCTTAGATGTTGGGGGTACTGCAGATGCTAAGCGTGTAGAAGAGGCTTTTAGAATTATCTTAAAAGATCCAAACGTGAAAGCTATCTTAATTAATATCTTTGGTGGTATTGTTCGTTGTGATAGAGTAGCACAAGGTGTTGTGGACGCATATAAGAACATGGGAGACGCTATTAAAGTTCCTATAATCGTTCGCTTGCAAGGGACCAATGCTGAATTGGCTAAAGAAATTTTAGACAACTCTGGATTGGCGGTTAAATCTGCTGTTCAATTCCAAGAGGCCGCAGATAAAGTAAAAGAAGTCTTAGCTTCATAATAAGGCAGCTATAGGTTACTATAAAAAAATCCTGAGTGAATACTCAGGATTTTTTTTTGTTTTTGTAGGCTACAAAGCTTAAGTCTGGAGGTCCTTTTGGTCCTTTTTTGAATGGCTTTTTTGCTCTATCTTTAAAGTTTGTTTTTTTCTTGTAAGCTGTTTTCTCATTAGAGTGTGTTCTCTCCAAAGTATCAGTATCTGATTTTTGTTGCATAGCAACATTACCCGTTTTCGCTTTGGCCATTACAGGTTTATGCAATAATGCGTCTGCAGGTTTTTTTGGAGCTTCTTTGGTTCCTCTTGTGTAAATGATTAAACCATTTAAAAAATTTCTTAGAATCTGATCGCCACATTCCATGTATTTAGGGTGGTCTTCAGTCCTAAAAAAAGCGCCTAATTCACTGGTACTGATTTTGAAGTCTACCAAACTCATGATGGCTTCAATATCTGTATCCCTGAGCATGAGTGCTACTCGTAATTTTTTTAAAATATCGTTATTGGTCATAAAATTAATGTTAAATGGATCTCTGAAATAAGGCTTCAAAGACCCTGCAAAGGTAGGTAATATATTAGGACCCTTCTATTCTCGTATTTAGAATAGACAGACAGGTCATAATGCCTTCTAAATAATTTCCAATTCTAATATTTTCATTGGGACTATGAATGTTGTTATCTGGATTGGGTATTCTAATCGATACCGCTGGAATATCAAGGGTATTAATAAATGGTGCAATGGGTTGTGACCCTCCAGTGGTGCGCATAAGTATAAAATCATCTCCAAAAACTTTTTTCATGGAGGTAGACAATAATGTTGCTATAGGCCCATCCATAGGTGTTCTAAATGGTTTTGAACCGAGTTTATATGTGAAATTCGCCAACTTAGGATGCATGGCTCTTTGCTGGTCAGTGGGTAAGCTATCTATTAAGTAATAGCCTTCTTCTTGAATGCGCTTTATTAATAGTTCCATAAGGGTTTTTCCATCAGATTCTGGAACAAGTCTCATGTCTATTTCTACAATCAGTTCGGAAGGGATGATGGTTCTCACTTGTTCTCCCACCCATGCCGCTTGTATACCTCTAATATTGAGACTGGGATATTGAAGGGCTTCTTGGTACCCGTTGCCAATAGCATCTCGATTAGAAATACCCAGTCTTTTATTGGTCGCTATTTCGTCTTCTTCAATAGCATTCAGAAATTCTTGATCTTTCGAAGAGATATTTACGCCATCATAAAACCCCTCCAGGGTTACTTTTCCTGTCGCATCTTTTAGTTTACCAATCACTTTTGCAGCCTCAAATACTGGGTTTGGTGCATAATTACCATATTGGCCACTGTGCAAAGGTACTTTTGGCCCAAAAACCCGCCATGTAGCGGTCGCTATTCCTCTCGCGCCAAAAGTGAGTGTGGGTTTATTGGATAAGTGTCTTGCACCATCCATAATAAATAAATAATTTGCTTTTAACAAGTCTTTTTTATTGACGACCATTTCTGGGAGGGTCGGAGATCCCACTTCCTCTTGAAAGTCTAACAGAATCTTAATATTGTATTTCAGGGCAATTCTATTGTCTTTAAGTATTTGAAATGCACTGATTAAAGCCATTGCAGGGCCTTTAGAATCAGAGGCTGATCTAGCAAATATATAACTGTCTTTGTCCCACTTTTTTTCTGTCCAATCTAAATGTTCCCATTCCCCTTGTTCGTTTTTTACCTTCAAGACAGCTTGGTAAGGATTCTCTTGATCCCACTGTGATGGGTCTACTGGTTGTCCGTCTATCTGGAGGTAGAAGAGTACTGTAGGTAAATTTGAAGCTATATGCTTCTCTGCTAAAAGCACAGGAACTCCTTCTGAAATTATTTCTTGAACGGTAAATCCCAAATCTTCGAAAGTACTTTTTGACCAATTGAGATTGTTTTGAATTTGTGATAAATCTAGTCCATTGTTAGGAATAGATAAAAATTCACGGAGGTTTTGAATTGCTTTAGGACTATAATCTGTGGTCCATTTTTCAATCTTTTTTTTAGAAATATCCTGTGCGCTACAAAAGGTAGTGACGATTATAGATAAAAAAAGTAGCTTGATTTTCATGGACACGATAGTTTTGATTTAAATTAAGATAATCAAGTAGGAAATTGTGATCCAACTTAATTATAAATGTAATAAATCTTCACTATTATTTTGCTGCTCCAGCCAACTGCAAGGCTTTAATTTCATCCCTGAGTCTTGCGGCCTCTAAGAAATCTAAGTTTTTAGCCGCTTTTTCCATGCTTTTTCTTTTATCCACTATCATTTTAGCCCTTTCTTCTTGCGTGAGGTAGTTTGGATCTGGTTCTTGGGCCCTAAGACTGGCTTTTTCAAAGTGATAAGCAGAAACAGAGTTTTTAGTAAGTACATTGTCCAAGCTTTTGTTTAATGCTTTTGGAATGGTATTGTGTGCTTTGTTATAGGCGATTTGTTTTTCTCTGCGGTAATTGGTTTCATCAATGGTTTTTTGCATGCTCTTAGTTACTTTGTCTGCATACATAATGGCTTTTCCATTTACATTTCTCGCAGCTCTACCCACCGTTTGCGTCAGGGAGCGAGCATTCCTTAAAAAACCTTCTTTGTCTGCGTCTATTATGGCTACTAAAGAGACTTCTGGTAGATCTAGACCCTCACGAAGTAAGTTTACCCCTATAAGTACATCAAAAATACCCTTTCTGAGGTCCTGCATGATTTCTACTCTTTCCAAGGTGTCTACATCTGAATGAATATACCGGCATCTCACTTGAATTTTAGTGAGGTATTTGGCCAATTCTTCCGCCATTCTTTTGGTAAGGGTGGTCACTAATGTGCGCTCATCTATAGTAACCCTATCTTGAATTTCAGCCACCAAATCATCAATTTGATTTGTAGAAGGTCTCACTTCAATGACTGGATCTAATAATCCAGTAGGTCTTATAATTTGCTCTACCACCACACCTTGTGATTGTTCTAATTCATAATCTGCAGGAGTAGCGCTCACGTAGAGTGCTTGGGGGGTGAGTGCTTCAAATTCCTCGAACTTTAATGGTCTGTTGTCCATTGCGGCAGGAAGCCTAAAACCATAGGTCACTAAATTTTCTTTTCTCGATCTATCACCACCAAACATGGCATGTACCTGAGGAATGGTTACATGACTTTCATCTACCACCAACAAAAAGTCTTTTGGGAAATAATCTAGAAGGCAGAAAGGTCTGGTTCCAGGTGCTCTACCATCTAAGTACCTCGAGTAATTTTCAATGCCAGAGCAGTAACCTAATTCTCTAATCATTTCCAAGTCAAAAGTGGTTCTTTCTTCCAATCGTTTTGCCTCTAAATGCTTTCCTTCTGTTTTAAAAAAGTCCACTTGTTTGACCATATCTTCTTGAATGCTATGAATGGCATTTTGTAGAATATCAGGAGAACTTACAAACATATTAGCTGGAAATATTCTCAAGTTCTCAAAGGTCTCTAAGGTCTTATTGTGTAAGGGATCAAAAGATTCTATCTCCTCAATTTCATCTCCGAAAAAATGTACCCTGATCGCGTGATCTGTATAACTTGGAAATACATCTACTACATCTCCTTTTACCCTAAAGCTTCCGTTAACAAAGTCTGCAGTAGTCCTGGCATATAATGCCTGAACCAATTGTTTTAAAAATGCGGTTCTAGAAATCACTTGATCTCGAGCTATTTGAACCACATTTTTTTCAAATTCTACAGGGTTTCCCATACCATAGAGGCAAGAGACAGAAGCGATTACAAGTACGTCTTGTCTGCCAGAGAGTAGCGAAGAAGTAGTGCTTAATCGCAGCTTTTCAATATCTTCATTAATAGATAGGTCTTTTTCAATATAGGTGCCTGAAGTAGGAATGTACGCCTCTGGCTGATAGTAATCGTAGTAGGAAACAAAATACTCAACCGCATTATTTGGAAAGAACTGCTTGAATTCAGAATATAATTGAGCGGCAAGTGTCTTGTTGTGTGCAAGTATTAATGTAGGTTTTTGTACTTTTTGAATCACATTGGCTACCGTAAAAGTCTTACCAGAACCAGTCACACCGACCAATGTTTGTGAAGGGGTATTGCTTTGAATACCATCCACAATTTGCGCAATGGCCTGTGGTTGGTCACCAGTTGGTTTAAAGGGGGATTCCAAAGAAAACTTCATACCCAAAGGTACAAAAGCACGCTTATAAATACTACAAATCTCTCTTCTTTAAAATAGCATAAGATCCCCAGATAAAAATAGCTGTCCAAGCGATTACAATCACCATATCTAAAAGTGTGGTACCGTAATCCAAGGCAATTTCCTCTCCAATTTGGTTCGCAACAGATTGGACGGCGCTCAATCTACTAAATGGTTCTTTTAACACATTAAACATGGCATTCAATGGGAAAAATCCCATAATGGCATCTGTCGTATCCCCATCGAATAACTTCCAACGAATCATTCCTCTAGTAAAGCCTTCGAACATTTGCCAAAGGATTAAAAAACCGAGGGCAAAGGCAGATCTTTTGACTAGTATACCTATAAAAAGACAGAAGGAAAAGAATCCCAATAACTTTATAAAGTAAGCCACTAAAAAGCCCAGGTCAGAAAAAACGATTCCTATTTCTGTGTAGTCTGAATAAATACTACCTAAAATCAAGGAAGTCACAAACACAAAAACTGTAGACACTAGGGAAAATAAAACGACTGTAAGAAACTTAGAGGCTATAAATTCTTTTTTGGAAAGCCCGTCTATTAGATTTTGTTTAATGGTTTTATAGGTGTATTCATTGGACATCATGGAGACAATAATAATGGCCAAAAATATTTTCAATAGCGCAGCAACAAAGGTGTTAAAGTGCCAAATGTAGGGGAAGTTAAAAATACCCTGTTCTGCTAAATGAAATTTTATTGGACCAATGTCAAATTTAATAGCCGCAATGAGTGCTATACTGGTCAATAGAATAAAGTATCCGTAAATCAGTGCTTTACTAGCCCTATTATTCCAAAGCTTAATGAGTTCTATTTGTAATAATCTTTTCATGGCGATTAGTTGTTTTGGGTAAGTGCTAAAAATTGGGTCTCTAAGCTATCTTTCTGAACGGATAAATGGCTCAATAAAAAGCCGTCTTCCATAAGTTTTCTGTTTAATTGATCTGCTGCTATTGGCCTTGTTAAATAAGCTTTTAGTAAACCATTTTCTAGAGAGATTTTTTCAAAATCTTCACTATGCTCTAAGTGCACTTTTAAGGCATCGGCATTGGCCGAATTTAATAAAACAAAGCCATGATTAGATTGCATCTCAGACACCGGACCTGCATAAAGCTTTTCCCCTTTTCTGAGCACCACCACATGGGTACAGACTTTTTCCACTTCATCCAATAGGTGAGAGGCCAATAAAATAGTGGTACCCTGAGCAGCAATTTTTTTAATAATTTCCCTAATTTGATGAATTCCTTGAGGGTCCAGTCCATTAGTGGGTTCGTCTAAAATGAGTATTTCTGGATTATTAAGTAGTGCAGAGGCAATGGCCAATCGCTGTTTCATTCCCAGTGAATAGGTCTGGAATTTAGAGTCTTTTCTATCCAGTAAACCAACCAATTCAAGTTTTTCTTCAATATTTTCAGAAGAGACTCTTTTTATTTTCGAGACTAGCTTTAGGTTTTCTACAGCAGTCATATAGGGATAGAAATTAGGTCTTTCAATAATGGCACCTACTTTTTTAAGTGCCTGATGGGTACTCAAACTGCCCTCAAACCATTGAAAGCTTCCTTGAGTAGGGTTTACCACATTTAGAACCATTCCTAGAGTGGTAGATTTACCACTACCATTGGGCCCTAAAATCCCATATACATGTCCTTTTTCTATGGAAAAACTCAGTTTTTTAACAGCAAATAAACTTCCATAAGATTTAGTGAGTTGGTGAACAGTTAAAATAGTTTCCAAGGGCTTTTTTAATTAAGGGTTCTTATTCTACTTGACGAATTTATCCGTATTTTGTTACAAGAACAATTAAATAAACGCTTCATGTCAGAAAAGATGATGTCTAAGAAGAAACCTGCTTTTCCAGTGTCTCCTCAATTAGATGCTTACCTAAGGCAATACAGTAGAAATATTGAGATTCCAATTTTTTATGAAGATTTATTGCGTTTTCAAGGTTCCGTTGTGGTATACGACAACAATGATGAAGACACCCTATGGGTCAGGGTCTATTATTCAGAATACGACAGGGAAGAAATTGATTTAAGCCTTAAAAAGGTCTACTCCATACTTCATTCAGATGGGGGAGACACCATTATTCCCTTCTTGAATGTAGACGCTGTAGATTATTGCACCTTTGGTAATTCTAAGCCATTTAGAATTAAAGTAAGGAATATCCTAAACGACAACTTCACTTATTTTTACGTTAAAAAAACAGATGCTTCTAGGGTTTACGGATTAGAGCTAGAACACATTTTATCTCCTTATAACTTGAATTTTCTTGTGTATCAAGACACTTTGATAGAGGAACATATTGCGGGTATTCCAGGAGACGTATTTATTAAAGAAATGCTTCCTGACTGTACAGAGTCTGAGAAATCTCAGTTGGCCAAAGAGTTTGTGAAGTTTAATGAGCGCTGTATGATTAGACTTTTGGGAGATATGCGCTCTTATAATTATGTGATTGTGCCTACCCATGACTTTGATCATGTGGTATACAAAATACGTGCTATAGATTTTGACCAACAATCTTTTGAAGGGAACTTGAAAATTTACAGGCCTCAATTTTTTAAAGAAAATAATAAAATGGTGGCATTGGTAAAGGAAAAACTTCAAGCCAATTCTATAGACCAGTATAAGTTAGAAGAACGCTCTATAGTAGCAAAGAGGTTTATGAGTTTTGAAGATCGTATTACAGAACTCTTAAATATTGCTAAAGAAGATACTATTTCTCTTCCAGAGCACGTAGAAACATTAAAAAATGCTATTTACAAGCTCACTCAAGATATGGAATTTAAGCAGGCACCCAATATGGGAACCGTTTTGGATTTAGCCCTTCACTTTGTAAAACGAAACTACGAAAATGTAAGTATGCGTCAGATTTTAGAACAACGCATTAAGCTTTGAGTGGGTAGCCAAAAGGATCTAATTAACATCTCAAAGAATCATATTTAAATACAATGGTATTATTTAATTAGTAAAGTATTTGTCAAAGGGCTTTTATACTATTCAGTTTGTATTATGAGCCCTTTTGCTCTTTATTGAAGTACACCAAATAGTAGTACATACCTTTTTCCTCGTCCCATCCTTTTTCTACAAATTTTTCTGCAGATTCAGGATTAATGAAGTCCATTTTAATTTGGATATTAGTGTCTAGTTGAATAACGTTTTTGATGGTTTTTCTGGCCTGAGACACTGCTTTATTGGCAATGTTAAAAGAGGAGACGTCTTCAATACTATACTTTGGACCTTTTTCCACTTTATAGTGTTTGAATTCAGGGATGAGTGCCGGGTTGTCAATGACTTCGTTCATGAAATTGGTCTCTTCAAATGCATTGTTTTTTGCAAAATGATTGACGGCTCTGTTCATGAACAATACCTCTTGTTGCTTGTCTTCTGCCGGTAACACTACGTCCTTGGCAAAATTCTGACAAAATTTCAAGTAGTTTTTGGTGTAAAAATTATTATCCGTGAGGACTGCTACGCCAAGAAATTGTTCCAACCAGTATTTGGTGTCGTATCGATTGCTGTCTACGGAAAGTACTTTATAACCTTCCTCTGACTCCGTATTGAAAATGAGACAGCCTTTGTCTAGCTTGTGAATATTTATGCCTTGTTGTACTAAAATTTCAAGATGATCTGTTTGTTCTTCAAATTGAATAAAGTCTTGCTTTAATTCACTTTTAAAGATTCCTATGGCATCTGTTTTTACATTATCTAATTGAAGTCCTGAGAGGTAAGTCACGTATAATTCTCCGCTTTTAATATGAGGGTGATTTGATTGGTCATACAGGTGCTTTGCTATACCTCCGGACAATTCATGTATGTGACGTGGTTCATTAAATATTTTGGTGGCCGCTTCGTATAAAGGGTTAAAACTCAAATCTGCTTCATGAGAAAGCCTGTAATAACTCTCTTCTTTTTCTCTGAAGGGCTTAAAAAAGTATTCTTTTAAAAGTCCTGTGGTCTCATCGTTTAAGTGGTGTGGCGCTTTAGATATGAATAAAGATTCTGCTTTGTTTTTATTTCCTACTTTATGGATGGAAAGGCTTTCAATTTGAGTGTTATATAGATTGATCATAGGGTATTTAAACAGTTGTTATTCGGGAGGGTTACTTAGTGTAAAGGGTTTTTACTTTTTGTGTTGTGTTTTAGTTCCAGTTTTCATCAAAGTCTAAATGATCGTATTCATCACCTCCGCTGTAACCATCATTAAAATCGTCGTCAAACCCTTCATCTTCATAGTCCATGGCATCTTCTTTTTTAGCTTCGAAGATTTTTTCTGGAGGATTTTCGGGTAATTCCCCAAAACTAAAGAGCAATTCAGGAAGTGTCTGACCAGTTTCTATTTCGGCTACGTCTGCTAGTTCAACAAAAAAGGTCCACATATTAAAAAAGTCATAAACATATATGAGCTTAGGAGCAGCCTCGTCCATCACCTCCTCTACTAAAGTACTAGACATTAGTTTTGCATCTGACATATCACTTAGATCAAAAAGAGCGATTTCCAAATCTTGGTTCCACTCTTCGTCACAGGTGTAAAAACTGGCCATTTCATTTCCAGCGAAACCGAATGATTGGCTAATGGTATTGTGTAAATCCTCTAAAGTAGCCTTTTTATCAATGGCTAAATCTCTGAAAATATCTTCTTTTGCGTCTAAAATGACTCTTATTTTATACACCATATTAAGTTGTTATTTTGTCTTAGAAATATTGTTTTTGGCTTTTCTACTTTGAAGGAATAAATAGAATATTTGTCCAAAAAGTATGGCTGCAATGACCAAATGAATGGGCTGTGTACCCACAGGGAAATCTATATAGTACATGGCCATTCCACTAAAGGCAGCTACAAGCATGGCACTTAAGAGTGATTTGGTCATGGTAAATCCTAGTTGCTGTTTTTGATGCATCCAAAACAAATAGCCCGCCAGTCCTAATGGAAGCAAAGAAAAGGATCTGTGAAGGTAAAAAATGAGGTTTGGCTGGAGCAACCAATTTTCTTTGCTTAGACCGGCGTCTAATTGGTGGTCTACAAACTCTCTAACTTGAGTACCAAAAACAATTTGCCATATGAATATGAAAAGTAAGAGGGATATAGCTTTGTGAAAATTGGGGCTATATATGGTGTTTTCTTTGCGTGGGGATGCTTTTTGTAGAATCAATATGAGCGCAGCTACAATGGCCAATGCCATGAGCATATGAGTAGTTATTTTCACAGGGGCTAAAACGGAATAAACTACCGTGGCACCAAGCCAGGCTTGGAATCCCATCCCCAAGACTACCCCAAATGACAAGAGTGTAATTGACTTTTTTTCTTTCCAATAACGCAGGCTTAAAAATGCCAATACCAGGGTGGCCAAACCAGCTACAGCCCCCACGAGTCTGTTTAGAAATTCAACCCAAGTATGGTAGGGGTTAAATACTGCATAGTCATGTTTGGTATAGGGTTCCCAGGCAGCTAAATCTATTGCAGTACTGGTCTTAAAGTCTTTTTTTGCCACTAAAAGACCCTCATTGTAAATAATGACTTGACCTTTTTCAAAATATCGTTCAGGAGACCATTGAAGTGTTTCTACATTGGTTGGTGGGATATAATACCCAAAGCATTTTGGCCAGTCTGGGCACCCCATACCACTACCTGTCATTCTAACCAATGCACCCGCTACAATCACGAGATACACAAGTACTAAGCTCCATTTTGCAAACCGATAAAAGGTGTTGTTCATACTGATTAAGCTGTTTTTGTTAAGCCCAATGACTTTCCTTTTGCTAGCATAAAGGTATATGCAGCTTGGTAATCATTTGGAATATCTCCTTCTAAAATAGCTTCCTTAATAGCTTCTTTAATCATGCCAATTTCTTTTGAAGGCTTTAAACCAAAAGTATTCATTATTTCCTCACCACTCACTGGTGGCTGAAAATTACGAACATGGTCTCTGGCTTCTACCTCTTCAATTTTTTGCCTTACTATTTTGAAGTTGTTTTTATACTTCTTTTTCTTGTAAGGGTTTTTGGTTGTAATGTCTGCTTCACATAAAGTCATTAGGTCTTCTACGTGTTCTCCCGCATCAAAAACCAGTCTTCTTACTGCTGCATCTGTAACATAGTCCTCTGCTAGTACAATAGGTCTTGAGCTCATCAAAACCAGCTTTTGAACGTATTTCATTTTTTCGTTCAATGGCATGTGCAGTCTTTTGAAGAGTTTATAGACCATTTTAGACCCCACAAATTCATGTCCATGGAAGGTCCAGCCTACTTTTTTATCAAAACGCTTGGTAGGTGCCTTTCCAATGTCGTGCAATAAGGCAGCCCATCTAAGCCAAATATTTTCTGTGTTTTTTGAAATATTATCTACTACTTCTAGAGTGTGCCAGAAATTGTCTTTGTGTTTTTGACCTTCTATTTCTTCAATACCTTGTAAGGCAGTTAGTTCTGGTAAAATTAAAGGGAGTAAACCCGTTTTATGCATGAGTTCAAACCCAAGGGTAGGGGTGTCACTCGCCATCATTTTATTGATTTCGTCTACAATTCGCTCATTAGAAATAATGGAAATTCGGTCTTTGTGTGCTGTAATGGCCTCTAAAGCCTCTGGGGCTATGATGAAATTTAATTGACTGGCAAATCTAATGGCTCTAAGCATTCTCAGAGGGTCATCACTAAAGGTAACACCAGGAGAGAGCGGCGTAATAATGCGCTTTTCTTCTAAGGCTTTTACACCTTCAAAAGGATCTACAAGTATCCCAAAATTTTCTTTATTTAATCCAAGTGCGAGAGCGTTAATGGTAAAATCTCTCCTGTTTTGATCGTCTTCTAAACTACCATTTTCTACCACAGGATTTCTACTATCTCTGGTGTAACTTTCTTTTCTAGCCCCAACGAACTCCAAGACCAGGTCTTGGTATTTAATCATGGCAGTACCATAATTTTTAAATACTGTTACCTCTGGTTGGTTGGCTAGGGCTTCTGACAATTTCTCAGCTAAAGCAATACCACTCCCCAGTACCACCACGTCTATATCTTTAGGCGTACCTCTGTTAAGGAGGTAATCCCTAACAAACCCACCAATCACGTAAGCCTCACAATCAAGTGCGTCTGCACATTTAGAGAGTGTTTTAAAAATGGGGTGTGTTAAAGCTTCTAAATGCCTTTCTTGACTCATATTTAAGGTCTAATCACTTTCACTAAGCCGCTGCTGGTCAGTTTAATGATCGTAGAGGGCTTATTGGTGTGAAATTCAGGCTCCAAAGGTACTATATAGTCTACACCTTTTAAAATCTCTTGGCTTATTTCTTGGAAATTTTTAGGGGTGGGTTGTCCGGCTAAATTTGCCGATGTAGAGACCAAAGGTCCTTTGATATTTTGTGATAAATAGCTGCAAAATTTGTCTTTCGCGACTCTAATCCCTAAACTGTTGTCAGGGGCTATTAGATTTGGAGCCACCCCAATGGGATTATCAAAAATAATAGTAGTGGGATTTTCACTTAAATCTATAATGTCATATGCGGCATCTGGAACTTCTGAGATATGTCTTTCCAGCATGGCTACATTCGAAACCAAACACAGCATTGATTTGGCGTCTGCTCTTTTCTTAAGTGTGTATATTCTAGCCACTGCCTCTTTGTTTTTCGCATCACATCCTATACCCCAAACGGTATCTGTTGGATAAACAATAATGCCTCCTTGTTTAAGTACTTCTGTAGCTTTTTTTAGGACATCTTGAAAACTCATTGAATTGTATTATAAGGTTTTTATATCAAAATAATCTACTAATGCTTGCCATTGTACCCGGTTCTTGTCTGCACCAATGTTTGTTTTTTTTAGAGCCACTTTTTGTGATCCAATAATAGGGATAGGGGTACGGCTTTTTTCTGTGGGTGAAATGGTGGGAGTATTGTTTAAAATAGCCATAGCTTTAAACCAAAGATCGTCTGCCTTGGGCGCCAATCTCATATACAAGTCTTGGTCGGTGACTGTCTTATTTAAGGCGTCTACGGGGTACCATACACCACCAGCTCCAATGGCAATAATAGCCATAGGGTCTTCTATCTTAGAGGGATATACCCATTGTTTGTATGGTTTTACAGTACCATTCTCCTGATATCTAATGTAACGGGTTTGATTGGCTATTATTTTATCTGGATACTTTGCTGCGCAGGCCCATAATTTTTCTAACCAATCTTTGGGATACAAAAGATCGTCGTCACAAGTGACTATGGGCGTATTGGGATATGCCGTTAAAGAATGAACTAGTTTTCTATGAGAGGAATGTCCCTCTGTAGGCATTATTTCAAAAAGATCAGAGCGAAGTTTGTGCAGTCTCTTTGGAAGTTTTTTTTCTAAATCTTTATGTACCCAAAGTACAATTTTAGTGGGTCTTACTGTTTGTTTTAACAAGCTTCTAATCACTAAATGGATGCTATTAATACGAGATGGTATAGTGGTGAGGGACACCACTACGTCTACATATTTTTTATTTGTATTTAAGAGGCTTGTTGTTGACTGCAAGGCCAAATAACTCGAAGTAAAGATTGATATGGGTATTTCCTTAACTTTCATTAAAAGTAGCTCGTTTTTGTAAGTGCAATCACTTTGATGAGGTAAAAATAACCATATGCCCCTAGAGTTTTATATTTTTGCTATGTAAATTACTATTCATGTCAAAAATACCTGTCATTTCTGTTGTAATAAGTACCTATAATGCGGAGGCATGGTTAGAAAAAGTGCTTTATGGCTTCCAATATCAGGATTTCAAAGATTTTGAATTGGTGGTAGCAGACGACGGTTCTAGACAAGCAACCAAAGATTTAATAGATCGCATGGCTTCTGTGGTTTCCTACCCCATCGTACATGTATGGCAGAAAGACGAAGGTTTTCAGAAGTCTAGAATTTTGAATAAAGCGGTGGTTGCCTCAAATGCACCTTATATAGTTATGACAGACGGGGATTGTATTCCTCGTAAAGACTTTCTATCTGTTCACGCGGCCCATATGGAACCAGGTTATTTTTTATCGGGCGGCTATTTCATGCTGCCCATGAATATATCAAAAGCCATTACTAAAGAAGATATAGCCAATGGAGATTGTTTTAAGGTCTCTTGGTTAAAAAACCTAGGTTTAAAAAGTTCCTTTAAGAACAATAAACTATCGGCTAAAGGCTTCCTAGCGCATTTATTAAATAAAGTTACTCCTACTAATGCTAGCTGGAACGGTCATAACGCCTCTGGTTATAAAGCAGACATATTAAAAGTAAATGGCTTTGACGAACGCATGCAATACGGCGGACAAGACCGAGAATTAGGAGAGCGATTATTTAATTTAGGATTAAAGTCTAAGCAACTAAGATACAGTGCTGTAGTGGTCCATTTAGACCACAAAAGGGGCTATAAGAACCAAGAATCCATAGACAAAAATAGGGCGATTAGGGATCTTGTAAAGGCAGAAAAACTTTGTTTCACGCCTTTTGGGATTCAGCAAAAGGCATAGTGCTTACCCATTTGTCTTGATGTGTTCTTAAAAAATCTGTTAATAGAGGTTGGTCTCTCTGATCTATGAGGTTGGTGTCTATACGAATTTCCTTTTGAACACTTCTGACAATGTATTCCCCAGCAAAGTATTTAATGGCTGTAATTTTTTTGGCATCAATGGATTTTCCAAACCACCAATTTTGTTTTAAGACGCCCTTCTGAATGGTTAAAAAAGGCACTTTTTTATGATAAAAGTAAGGGGCTATGTAAAGTAACGCTAGGACTATATTAAAGTACCTAATTTCATTGAAAACTATTAAATCAATCCCTGCTAATAAAAAAAATAAACCACCTGCTATTATAAAATAGCGCTGGTTTTTTAGATTATACCTCAATTGAATGTCCATAGTTTTTAATTTAAAACGCTCCGCAAAAGTGGCCTTGAACCCAATGCTTGTGAAGCGTTTATAAAAATAGTAAAACTTGTGTAAGAGCAAAAGTTCACTAGATAAACTGGCTCTTTTTCCTGATGAACTGCAAGTTATACGGCTACATCATAGGTTCTCAGGGCGTCGTTTAAAGAAGTTTTCTTGTCAGTACTCTCTTTTCTAGTACCTATGATAAGTGCACAGGGCACTTGAAAGGCACCAGCCGCAAACTCCTTTGTGTAACTTCCTGGAATGACAACAGACCTGGCAGGAACCAATCCTTTACGCTCCACAGGAGTGTCTCCAGTTACATCAATTATTTTAGTAGAGGCAGTGAGGACCACATTGGCACCCAATACCGCTTCTTTTTCTACTCGTACCCCTTCTACCACAATACATCTAGACCCTACAAAAACATTGTCTTCAATAATAACAGGAGCAGCTTGTAAAGGTTCTAAAACGCCCCCAATGCCCACTCCGCCACTTAAGTGAACGTTTTTACCTATTTGAGCACAACTCCCTACTGTGGCCCAAGTATCTACCATAGTGCCACTGTCTACATAGGCGCCAATGTTTACATAAGAAGGCATTAGGATGGTTCCTGGAGCTATGTAGGCTCCATGTCTAGCCACGGCATTTGGGACTACTCTAATTCCTTTTTCTTGGTATCCGCGCTTGAGGGGCATCTTATCGTGATATTCAAAAATACCCGCTTCTAATGTTTCCATTTTTTGGATAGGGAAATACAATACAACGGCTTTTTTTACCCATTCATTAATAATCCATCCATCTTCTGATGGAGCAGCACATCTCAACTCTCCAGCGTCTATTTGGTTAATTACGGCTCTAATAGCGTCTTGGGTTTCTCTTTGTTCTAATAAACTCCTGTCTTCCCAAGCAGCTTCAATAATAGGTCTATAATCTGTCATAATTTTTTATTTGTAATGCAAATATAAGCTTCCATTTTCATAAGGGTCTTTTTTTTGATAGGTATCACATTTTTGTTATTATTTGGGGTAAATACACTTACTTTTCTTGTTAAAAGAGAGCTTAAATAAGGGCATTACAATAATTAGGGTTATTTTTGCCTAAAAAACAATTTGAAGCGAATTATAGCCTTAGATTTTGGAACGAAAAGGACAGGAGTAGCGGTCACAGATCCCATGCAAATCATTGCCTCAGGTTTGGACACGGTGCTTACCAAAGACCTTATTTCTTTTTTAAAATCGTATTTGAATTCAGAACCCGTGAGTACAATTGTATTGGGAGAACCCAAACAAATGGACAACACCCCTTCTGAGTCAGAAGCAGCCATCAAAGAATTGATTTTGACTTTAGAGGCTGAATTTACTGGCATAAAAATTGCAAGGCAAGATGAACGATTTACCTCCAAAATGGCTGTTCAAGCAATGGTTGCCGGAGGAATGAAGAAAAAGAAAAGACAGGAAAAAGGGCGCATTGATCAAATCAGTGCCACCCTTATCTTACAAGCGTATTTAAATAGAATATCATGATTTTACCTATTGTAGCGTACGGAGATCCCGTATTAAAAAAAGTAGCCAATGTCATAACTGCAGACTATCCAAATCTTGAATCACTTATTGAAAATATGTGGGAAACCATGTACCATGCTCATGGAGTAGGTTTGGCAGCCCCTCAGATAGGATTGCCCATTCGGTTATTTGTGATAGACGCAACCCCTTTTGCAGACGACGAAGACTTGACAAAAGAAGAACAAGATACTTTAAAGGATTTTAAAGCTGTATTTATAAATGCTAAAATTACTGAAGAAACAGGGGAGGAGTGGTCTTTTAATGAGGGCTGTCTGAGTATTCCAGACGTGCGTGAAGACGTACTTAGAAAACCTGAAATTACAATTACTTATCAGGATGAAACCTTTAAAACACATACCAAAACTTTTGATGGACTAGTGGCAAGGGTTATTCAACATGAATACGATCATATTGAAGGCATCTTGTTTACTGATAAGTTGAGTTCCCTGAAAAAACGAATTTTAAAGGGTAGATTGACTAATATTTCTAAGGGGAAAATCAGTGCTGAGTACCGCATGCGTTTTCCAGAAATGAAAAAAGGACGTTAAACCATTTTATATATCCTTTAAAAGTTTCATATTTGCCCAAATTTTGAGAAGATCATGAGTTTAGATAAAATTTTATCCATTGCCACCAAGCCAGGTTTGTACCAAATGGTTACCCAGACTAGAGCTGGATTCGTTGCTGTTTCTTTGTTAGACGGAAAGAAAATGACGGTTAATTTAAAAAGTAACGTGAGCGTTCTTTCTGAAATTGCCATTTATACCTTACAAGAAGAAATGCCACTTTTAGAGGTGTTTAAGAAAATAGCTACCAAAGAGGGGGGCAACAAAACAAGCATTTCTCATAAGGCAGATAAAATAGACTTAGAAGCTTACTTTTTTGAGGTACTTCCTAATTATGACGAAGATCGGGTGTATGCCTCTGACATTAAAAAAGTGATTCAGTGGTATAATATTCTTCAGACCAATGATTTATTAGATTTTTCAGCTTCTACTGAAGCTCCTGCTGAGACTTCTGAAAAATCTGCCAAGCCTGCAGTGAAAGCAACTACTACGGCACCTAAGGCAGCCAAGCCATCTGCAAAAAACACCCACTCAAAAGCTTCTTCAGCAGCAAAAGGCGGTGCTAAAACATCTAAGGCAGCTGTAAAAAAGTAATAGAATATAGACCGTAGTCTTTTCTAGATAAATTAAAAGCCCGCTATAAGCGGGCTTTTTTATGCCCTATAATTTCTTCGTTTGAAAAGGAATATTCTCTTATATTTAGGGATCTAAAAAACCAAACAGATGAAAATTAATTTAAAATTGTCCTTGTCTTGCTTAGTGAGTTTGTTTTACCTCAGTACGAGCGCACAAGAGACTGATATCGCAAAGACCACTGATAGTATTAAGAAAGCTACAAAGGAATTGCCCTTGGAACCTTCCAGAACTATAGCTTTCACAACTGAAAAAGGAACCTGGACTTCTTTAGATGTAAGTCCTGATGGTCAGAATATTATTTTTGATCTTATGGGAGATTTGTATATCATGCCCATTTCTGGAGGTAAAGCTACCGCCATCACCCATGGTTTAGCGTACGAGGTTCACCCGAGGTTCAGTCCAGATGGAAAATCTGTGGCGTATATTTCAGACAAGAGCGGTTCAGATAATATATGGGTAATGGACCTTAGTTCCAAAGAAGACACCCAAATTTCTAAAGAGCAAAAAAACAACTTTTTTTCAGTAGCCTGGTCGCCAGATGGGGATTATTTGGTGGGTGCTAAGGGCAGGAGAAACATAAAATTACATTTGTATCATAAGGATGGAGGCGGTGGAGCTCCGCTAATTAGTGAACCTAAGGGTTTAAAAGCGATAGATCCTTTCTTTGGTGCAGACGGTAAAACACTGTACTTTTCACAAAGAAATGGCGCTTGGAATTACAATGCGCAATTGCCCCAATACCAAATAGGAACTTATAGCATGGAAGATGGTTCCACAGATGTAATTACTTCTAGGTACGGTTCCGCATTTACCCCAACCCTTTCAAAAGACGGAAAATGGTTGGTCTATGGCACCAGGTTTGAGGACCAAACAGGCTTAATCTTGAGAGATCTTAACACAGGAGAAGAATCTTGGCTGGCCTATCCTGTTCAAAGAGATGAACAAGAATCTATAGCCCCTTTGGGAGTACTTCCAGCCATGTCTTTTACCCCAGATTCTAATGCATTAATTGTCTCTTACGGTGGTGGTATTCACAAAATCAACCTTTCAGATAAGACAGCTTCTAGAATTTTATATACGGCTTCGGTTGATTTGGAATTAGGCCCTCAATTAGATTTTAAATACCCTATTTCAGATGCAGACACTGCTATGGCTTCTCAAATAAGGGATGCAAAGCCTTCACCAGATGGAAAAAGACTGGCCTTTACTGCCTTGAACAGACTATATGTAATGGATTTACCTAATGGTACCCCAAAAAGAGTGACCGCACACGATTTTACAGAAGCACAACCAGCTTGGTCATCAGATGGATCACAAATTGTTTTCACCACTTGGAATGGATCTGAGGGGCATTTGTATAAAGCCCGTTTGGGAAGAAGAACCTCTGTAGTTAAGCTTACCCAAAGTGCAGGAATTTACAGCCAACCAAGGTGGTCCTATCTTCAGGATAGGATAGTTTTTCTTGCAGGTAGTAACCAAGTGTATAAAGACGCTATAGGTCCAATGGCTTCTAACGCTACAGAAGACCTTATGTGGATCTCAGGTCAAGGAGGGAGCAACCAATTTATTGCCAAGTCAAAAGGGCGAGAAATGCCGCATTTCACTAAAGTAGACAATAGAATATATCTGTACAGTGGTAGTAAGGGACTGGTTTCTATTCGTTGGGATGGTACCGATGAAAAGGAGCACTTAAGCCTAACAGGAATTGAGACTTATGGTTCCTCTGATTATTTTCAAGAAGACCATGACGCTGCTTTTGGCTGGGCTAGCAGCGGAGCAGCCAACGCCAGCATGGCTGCAGCTTTGCCCTCTAATCCAGAGGCTTGGAGAGAGAACAACAAGGCCTCTAGAGCCTCAGAAATAGAAATATCACCAGATGGCAAAACAGCCTTGGCAAAAATTAATAATGATATTTATACGGTCCTAATTCCTAAATACGGTCAAACCCCAAAAATATCTTTAGCTAAGGCAGACGCTGCTTCATTTCCTGCAAAGAAGTTAACTGTATTTGGCGGAGAATTTCCAGTATGGGGCGCAGACAGCAAGCAGGTGTATTGGTCTTTAGGGGCTAGTTTTTTTACCTATAATTTAGCAGACGCCAAAGCCTACGAAGAAAAAATCGCTGCAGATAAAAAAGCAGAAGAGGCCGCTAAAAAATTGGCCAATGCGGGCAACAAAGTAAATGACACTGAAGATAAATCTGCTGAGAATCAGGAAGAAAACAACTCCAAAGAAGGCCTAGCGGCTACAGATAGTGAAGAGAAAAAAGACGCTCCCAAAGACTTTGAAGCCAAAGAATTGAAGATTAAAGTGGCTTATTCTAAAGACTTTGCCAAAGGCAATTTACTATTACAAGGGGCTAGAATTATTACGATGAACGGAGAAGAGGTCATAGAGAACGGAGACCTATTGATCAAGGACCATAGAATTGCCGCTGTGGGTGCCTCAGGTACTTTAACTGTTCCAGAAAACACCACGCTCATGAATATGAGCGGAAAAACCATTACACCAGGATTTATAGACACCCACGCTCATATGTGGCCTAATTGGGGTGTTCAAAAAAATCAAGTATGGATGTACGCGGCCAATTTAGCCTATGGAGTTACTACTACACGAGATCCTCAAACAGGAACTACTGACGTTTTGACCTATTCAGACATGGTCAATGCTGGAAAAATTGCAGGCCCTAGAATTTATTCTACAGGCCCTGGAGTAGGCTATTGGTCTTATAAGATACAAAGCCTTGACCACGCCAAAGAAGTGCTTAAACAGTACAGCGAATACTACAATACCAAAAGTATTAAAATGTATTTGGTGGGAAACAGACAGCAAAGGCAATGGGTGATTATGGCTGCTAAGGAGCTCAAGCTCATTCCAACCACAGAAGGGGGATTAGATTTTAAACTTAATATAACCCAGCTTTTAGACGGTTATCCAGGGCATGAACATTCCTTGCCTATTTATCCTATTTATCCAGATGTGGTAAAGACCATTGCAGAGGCTAAAATGGCGGTAACACCAACATTGTTAGTTTCTTACGGTGGTCCATGGGCAGAGAATTTTTACTATGCCACCGAAAAAGTTTGGGAAGATGAGAAGCTGCAGTTTTACACCCCATATGAAGAATTGGCGCAAAAATCAAGACGTAGGCCAGGTTGGTTTATGGAGGAAGAGCATGTCTTTAAAAAGCATGCAGAATTCATGAATGACCTAGAAGCTGCTGGAGGTATTGGAGGCATTGGAAGTCATGGTCAATTACAAGGATTGGGCTACCATTGGGAATTATGGTCCGTAGGAAGTGGTGGAATATCTGCCCACGGCGCATTAAAATTTGCGACCATTTTAGGTGCTAAGTCACTTGGTTTAGACACAGACTTAGGTAGTATTGAGGTAGGTAAAATAGCAGATTTGGTTATTTTAGATGCCAATCCATTAGAAGACTTAAGAAATACCAATACAGTGTCTAAAGTGATTAAGGATGGTAAGGTGTACGACACCAAAGCCCTAGATCTAGAATGGCCTTCTCAGAAAAAAGCTCCTGAATACTATTGGCAAACACCAATGCCTGAGAAACTTCCAGGGATTAAATAGATAAAAAAAGCCTTTAACTTATTGAAAGAGTGCTTAAATAAATCATAAAAAAAAGCCCGCTATAAGCGGGCTTTTTAATGCGAAATAATTTATTTCACTAATCTTTTCCAATTGTTTTGGGAGATATTGGTGGCTTAACCCAATCAATTTTTTCAGAGGGATAATAGTTCACTTTATTCCTATCAAAAAATAGGGATTGTAATGCCAATCTACCTTTGTACTCGTTCCAGTCTCTTTTTTCAGGACTGCTCCAAGCTAATTCAGCATATCCTGGTAGTCTAGGAAATGCCAGGTATTCTATCTCATCACTATTGCTGATCGTTTCAGACCAGAGTGGTGCCTCTATACCCAAGATTAATTCTTTTGGAACCCCTTTAGCATAGGTTTCTGGCGTCCAAATATAAGCGGTATCTACTGGCACATAACCCGCCCAATGGAGCCCATAAGGAGTGTCTTCCTTGTATTGCATGTCTAAATAGGCTTTTTTAGCAGGTGATAAAATGACCTTCATGCCTTTTTGAACAGCAATACTCGCATTTTTTTCACTGGCCCAAAACTGTGCGATGGCAGAACTGTCTGTATCTGCAGTAACAATTTCATCCCATCCAATCGGTGTTTTACCCGCCTGTTTTACAATTTCACTTACCTTATTTACAAATGTAATATAGTCCGGTTTTTTAGTAACATGACTTTCATCTCCCCCTAAATGAAAATAAGGACCCGGGCTTAATGCACTAATTTCATTGACCACATCTTCCACAAAGTCATATACTTTTTCATTATTGGCATCCCAAGTGCTAAAGCCCACCTCAGTGCCAGTGTATAATTCTGGTATTTTACCATTGCCATTTAAAAATGGATAGGCCACAGATGCTGCATTGGTGTGGCCAGGCATATCTACCTCAGGAATGACGGTCATATAGTGTTTGCTCGCATAGGCAACCAAGTCTTTGTATTGCTCTTGGGTGTAAAAACCTCCAGGACCTCCACCCACTTCTTTTTCGCCACCTACCTCTGTGAGTTTGGGCCATTTCTTAATCTCTATACGCCATCCTTGGTCATCTGTGAGGTGTAAATGCAAGATATTAATCTTGTAATATGCTAAAAGATCAATAAATCGCTTTACCTCTTCTACTGTAAAAAAATGTCTGGCAACGTCTAGCATAGCCCCTCTAAAAGCATAATTTGGGGTGTCTTCAATGCTTCCTCCAGGAATCTCCCAAACGGGCTTATTGTCTACTTTGGTAGCTAGATTAGGGATTAGCTGCCTGAGGGTTTGAATGCCTCTAAATAGTCCACTTGGCTGCGCTGATGCTATTTTTAAAACATTTTTACCTACCCATATACTATACGCTTCCCCAGTCGTATTCGGGTCCAGATTACTCTCAGTAGTGTCCCCCTCAGTTTCTTCATTAGGGATTAGTTCAAGTTCAATGGCTGTTCCACTTGGGTTTAGAGGGTTAATATCTAAGGACAATCCACTGTGTTGAAAGATTTTTTCTGCTGTGAACTGAGCCATTTGTAATAAAAGCTCCGTGCTGTCCGAAGTTTTTATATAGGTGTCTTTGTAGATTGGAAATCCGTGTGCTGCTTCTTCTATTGTCAAGGGCATAGGAATTAACCCAAGGGTTGAAAAATCTGAAGTTCCCTCTTTAATTTCAATCATTGGCTTTTGACAGGAGGCTAAAAAAAGTGCCACTAAAAGAATACAGTAGTGTGGTTTAAAAGTAATTAATCTCATGGTTTATTATTTGTGGTTGGTGTTTGTGATTATTAGCTCATAAAAATAATTGATTATTTCAATATTAATGGTTTTAAAACCGATTCCCAAATGTCATATCCTTTCTGATTCATGTGCAAGCCATCTGAAATAAACAAGCTTTTATCTAGCTCTCCTTCTTTGAGCATAGGATTCCATACATCTGCATAGATGATTGGCTTTTTTTTAGTAGCGAGCCTCTCAAAAAGACCATTTAATTGCTCGTATTTTGTTTTTAAATTCCAGCGGCTAATACTTGGTTTGGCGGCTATAAGCACTATTTGAGTTTGTTTGTTGTTTTTTCGAATGGCCCTGATTATTTTTTTGGTGATGCGTTTAATTTTCCTTGGAGACACTCCAGCAAATAAATCATTATCGCCCTCATATATAAAAACTTGATGGGGGTTGAATTGTGTGATAAGGGTTTCTTTGTGTTGCCATAGATCTCGTGCTTGAGACCCACCAAAACCCGTATTGACGATGGTGTTTTCGGGGGCTAATTCATTTACAGACCGCCACATTCTCACGCTAGAACTACCGGTAAATACAATTGTTTTTCCTTGTGGACTAAGGTTAGCATACCTGTTTTGTATTTCTTGAACCTCTGACTTAAATGAATGCTGTGAAAAGGCAATTGCAGTGCAGCTTATAAATAAGCCAAGAATGAGCGCTATTTTTTTCATGCTTGTATATTCGTATCTTTTAAAAATCTCGTTTTAAATTACATTTTTTGAATGATTAGACCTAATTTTTTAGACCTAAGATACCTAGACATTAGACCTATGACATTTAAATCTGTAGTTTTGTGACTCAATTAACACACACCCTTTTAAAACGCCCCTATGAATTCAAGAGAAGACCAATTAAAAGCTTTTGACAGACTGTTAACCATCATGGATGAGTTGCGTTTAAAATGCCCTTGGGATCAGAAGCAAACCATGGAAAGTTTGCGTTTACTCACTTTAGAAGAAACCTATGAATTGGCAGACGCTATATTAGATAATGATCTTCAAGAAGTTAAAAAGGAATTGGGAGATGTTTTATTGCATATTGTATTTTATGCCAAAATAGGGAGTGAGTCAGGTGCATTTGATATGGGAGATGTGTCTCATGAAATCTGCGAGAAACTCATTCATAGGCATCCACATATTTATGGAGACGTTTCCGTTGAAAATGAAGAAGAGGTCAAGAAAAACTGGGAACAGCTCAAATTAAAAGAGGGAAATAAAAGTGTGCTGTCAGGGGTGCCAAAAGGACTTCCGGCATTAATAAAAGCCTACAGGATGCAAGAAAAAGCTGCTGGTGTAGGGTTCGATTGGGAAAAGCCAGAGCAGGTTTGGGAAAAGGTTAAAGAAGAACTCAGAGAGTTTAATGATGAGGTGAAAAAGGGCGACACTGACGCCATGGAAGCCGAGTTTGGAGACCTAATTTTCTCTATGATTAATTATGCAAGGGCTATTGGGATAAATCCAGAAAACGCGCTCGAGAGAACCAATACTAAATTTAAAAAGAGATTTACCTATTTGGAATCTCAGGCACAGTTAAAGGGCTTGTCCTTGAGTGAAATGTCATTAGAAGAGATGGATGTTTTCTGGAATGCCGCTAAAAAATTATAAGGGTACCCTGAATCTGTTTTTTCGGGTATTTATAAGGATTAAATTGAAAGCATAAAATGGCTACCCACCATCTTTCCTTTTAATAGGCATATACATTTTTCCTAAGATGTTTATAGCTGCTTTAGAAAGCCTATATTTGCAAGCAAAATTTTGACCAATTGTTACAACAATACACTAAAGAATTTAGATATAATTTAAGCCTATCTTTTCCAGTAATCCTAGGTTTGCTGGGTCATACCTTTGTCGCTTTTGCAGACAATATCATGGTGGGACAACTGGGTACTGCAGAACTAGCCGCAGTTTCTTTAGGCAACAGTTTTGTGTTCATTGCTATGTCTCTAGGTATTGGGTTTTCTACAGCCATTACACCACTTGTAGCAGAATCTGATGGTGCAAAAGACACCGCCTCTGGAAAATCTGCACTCAAACACGGATTGGTACTTTGTACAGTCTTAGGACTGGCCTTGTTTTTTCTTATCCTACTCTGTAAGCCGCTCATGTACCATATGAAACAGCCTCAAGAGGTGGTTGCATTAGCCATGCCTTACCTGGATTTAGTAGCTTTTTCATTGGTTCCATTAATTGTTTTTCAAGCACTAAAACAGTTTTCTGAAGGCCTCTCCCAAACTAAATACCCCATGTATGTAACGGTAGTGGCTAATGTGGTCAATATTGTTTTGAACTATTTGTTGATCTATGGAACTTTTGGATTCCCTGAAATGGGCATTGTGGGCGCTGCTGTTGGAACGCTAGTCTCTAGGGTAGTGATGGTTATTTTACTATGGGTTGTATTTAGATATAAAGAGAAGTTCAAGGCGTATGTGTACGATTTAAACTTCCGAGTGATTGAAAAGAAAGTACTCACTAAGATTATTAATTTAGGTTTTCCTTCTGCTTTGCAAATGTTTTTTGAGGTAGCCATCTTTACATCGGCCATTTGGCTGAGTGGTGTGTTGGGGAAAAATGCGCAAGCGGCCAATCAAATTGCACTCAATTTGTCTAGTATGACTTTTATGGTGGGTATGGGGTTAGGAGTGGCCGCTATGATAAGAGTTGGAAACCAGAAGGGCTTAAAAGATTTTGTAGCACTGAGGAGAATTGCCATGTCAATTTTTTTATTAACCTTTATTTTAGAAGTAATCTTTGCTATTTTATTTTTAGCATTTAGAGATCTTTTGCCTACTATTTATTTAAATAACAATGACTTATTGAATGCGGCAGACAATGCAGAGGTCATCTTTTTAACCGCTCAATTACTTTTTGTGGCAGCGTTCTTTCAGATTTCAGACGGATTACAAGTAGTAGTATTAGGTGCTTTAAGAGGTTTTCAGGATGTGAAAATCCCCACTTTAATTACTTTTGTTGCTTATTGGATGATTGGTTTCCCTGTTAGTTTTTATTTGGGTCTGTACACCTCTCTAGAAAGCATGGGTATTTGGTTGGGGCTTTTGGCGGGATTAACAGCATCTGCTATTATGTTGTATCTGCGTTTTAATTACCTGACAAAAAAGCATATAGAGACTGTTTCACTTCCTATTTCTTAAGATTCTCACTAAATTAGCAAACAGTCACACTCTTAATTTATTCGATTCACTGACGCGCTAGCATATAATAACTAACATACGATATAAAATTTTCACCTATGGAGTTTCCTAAATTTTTACTCGGAGATAATACCGATTTTCCTACTTCTATTTTTGTGATACACACGGATTATCCAAGGTTTATTATAAATCTTGAAGACGACAGTGTGGAATGGTTGGAAGATTTTTCTCCCGAAGATGAAAAAGAATTAGAAACAGAAACAGAAGGGCTCATTCAGGCAGCTACAGATTTTTACGACAGAGAAGTTTCTAGGTACGAAGACTAATGTTAGAGCAACTTCAATCCATAGATCGCACACTTTTTGTGTTTCTCAATGGTTTGGGAAGCCCCTCATGGGACGCTTTTTGGTTGTTGCTTTCAGAAAAAACTGTTGGCGCACCTTTAGTGCTTTTTTTCTTGTGGAAGCTCTATGATACTTATGGGCTAGTAGTAAGTTTAAAAGCCATTCTTGCTGTAGGACTCTTAATTTTAGCCACTGATCAACTGGCGAATGCGTTTAAATATGGCTTTGCGCGTCCTAGACCCTGTTACGAAACTGATTTAAATGGCATGTTTAGATTAGTGAAGTCTAGTTGTGGGGGAGCTTATGGTTTTTTCTCTGCACATGCAGCCAATAGCATGGCGGTGGCCATATTTATGGGAATGCTCCTAAGACAGCTTTGGTCTTGGTTTATATTTGTTGGCGTACTCCTGGCTTTAATGGTTGGTTATAGTAGAATATATTTAGGGGTTCATTATCCTTTTGACGTATTCATTGGATTTTTTATAGGGGCCTTCTTTGCTTTTATAGCGCAGTTTATTTTTAAGAAACACCTCCTTTTTAAGCCTTTGTAGTATGGAGTCAAAAAAGATTTTTCTATGCTTACTTTTTTTGCTTTTTGGGGTGTATGCCATAGGCCTCTTCAGTGGGTTACTAGAAAATGATTCTGCACAATTTGCCGTTATGTCTATGAGAATGGTTCAAGAAGGTGATTTTCTTTCGCTTTACAAAGGCACTGAACCTTATCTTGACAAACCACATTTGCATTATTGGTTGGCTGCGGCCTCATATACTGTTTTTGGAATCTATGAATTCTCCTATAAATTACCAGGTTTTTTAGCCTTGCTTTTAGGTGCTTTTAGTGTATTTAAAATGGCTCAGTTGTTGTATTCAACCCCTATTGCTAGAGCGGCTACGCTTATTTTTTTAAGTGCCCAAACGATCGTTTTATCTGGAATTGATTTAAGGACAGACGCAGTGCTCACGGGTTTTGTAGCCTTGTCTTTGTGGCAATTTTTGGCATTCTTAAAAGCGCCACATTGGCGTCCTATGGTGTTTGGGACATTGGCTGCTGCCATGGCTTTTTCTACAAAAGGGCATTTGGCTCTGGTGATGATTGGTTTCCCGGTATTAGGATATTTAATTCACGAAAGGCAATGGTCGGTTCTTTTGAAGAAAGAAATTCTTTTAGGGGTTCTAACTTTTATTTTAGGTATTTGTCCCATTTTGTACGCTTACTATGTGCAATTTGACCTTCATCCCGAACTCATCATTAGAGGGCAGTCTGAACGATCAGGTATTTTTTTCATTCTTTTTGAACAGAGCTTTGAGCGAATGAGTGGTCAGGGAATGGGTACAAACAGCCCAGATTATTTATTCTTTTTTCACACTTTTTTATGGGCATTTTTGCCATTTACTCCTTTGGCCATCTATCTGTTTTTCAAACGGTTCAAATCAAATTCACTCAATGCCACTGATCGTACCCAAGGACTTTTGTACGGAGCTTTAGCTATTTTACTCTTAATAAGTTTTGCACAGTTTAAATTACCTCACTATTTAAACAGTAGTGTACCTCTTTGGGCGGTTTTAGTAGCCGGGAGGGTAGGGGGGCAAGGAATGCTATGGAAACCCTTACTTTATATTCAAAGAGGTTTTTTTGTGCTATTGATTGCTGTTGCTTTGACACTTTGTTTATGGATTTTCCCTTATACTTTTTGGGGATCTTACCTGATGTTGGCTTTGTTTGTGCTCGGTTCCATTTATTGGATGTACCAGTCAAAAGGTGTTTTTAACAGTGTGGTGATTACTGGAGTACTCACAGCGGTTTTAGTGAACGGGATTTTAAATACTGGTTTTTATCCTAACCTACTTCGGTATCAAGCGGGTAAAACTGTTTCAGAGAAAATCATGCAATCTTCTTACATTTCACCAGATAAGGTTTATAAATGGGGTAATGCACACAGTTGGGCCATGGATTTTGGGTTGAGATCACCCTTAAAAATAGTAGATCAGTTAGAAGATTTTAAGTCTTTGTCAAACGTTTGGATGTATCTTACAGAGTCTCAATTAGAGGCGCTTTCTACAACAGACATAAGCTACACTATAGAATTTTGTGTACCTTCTTACAGGATTACCCGATTAAAAGGATCTTTTCTGAACCCTGCAACCAGACTCAAAAACTTAGAGAAACGCTATTTGGTGTTTTTACCCGGTTCTGGAAGCGCCCTAAAGTGATAGACTATTCCGGTAATAGAAACAGCAGCAGTAATAAAAAAGAAGAGCAAACTCATGGCTATAGCGGTCTTGTAATCTAAAGCCAACCACTGTGCACCATATAAAAAGGTGAGTTCTCTACTGCCAATACCACCAATAGTTAGAGGAATTACAGCTACTATAGAAGATACTAAGAATACCAGAAGGTACACACCGAACTCTTGGTCTTGACCCAACGCCAACAATATAAATGCTGCGGCTATTAATTGAGCCATTTGAACCCCAGCAGACAAAGCGAATGCTTTCCAGAAAACAGCTAGGGTGTAAGAATATATTTTTTTTACCCCTAAATAGTACACCAATATTCCCAATGGAATAGCAACTACAAAAAGATATCTAAATGGGCTGAGTATTTCATGAACCCCCATAGCGGCAAGAAGGGCACTAAAGACACACAAGAGTAGTAATCCGGACAGTCTGTCGACTAATAAAACCCCGAAGATTTTTTTTGTAGGCGTTTTATAAGCCTTCTTAACTACATATCCTTTATAGGCGTCTCCGCCAATACCGCCAGGTAAAAACAAGTTGTAAAACATCCCTAATAGGTAGAGTTTTAAGTTATATGAATGGCTAAAATGCACCCCTATGGCCCTCCAAAAATATTGAAGTCTATAGGCTGCTATTGCTTTGGAAATAGTAAAAAAAAGTAATGCCAATACTAAAAACCCCCATTGCGCTTTTAATAAGGTTTGGGATACCTCGCTAAAAGGAATCTTTAGAAATATGAGGTATAAAAGCACTGCGCTTATTCCTGTCTTAAGCAATAAAAGCAGTTGTTTTTTCATATTTTTTGATTTTTTTGTTTTTGGGTGTTTGCCTCAAACCAATATCAAATGCCTTATTAAGTCCTGAAAGCTATTGTGATATGCTCGTTCCTCCTTTGGTTACCTTTCTAATTCTGTAAGGTCTTTTCTGTTGAGACTCGTAGTAGGTTCTAATGAGCAGTTCCATGACAATTCCAATGGTAAACAATTGAATTCCTGCAAAAATGAGCATCATTCCGAGGGTCAGTAGGGGTCTTGTTCCAATATCTTCTCCTAAAAATTTTAGATACACCAAATAGGCATTTACGCAGAGTCCTGCGCCTATAAGCAGTACACCAAAAATTCCAAAGAGATGTATGGGTCTTTGGATGTATTTTCTAATGAAGAGTAGTAGCATCATGTCTGCAATAACCTTGAATACACGCTCCAATCCATATTTAGAGACTCCCGCATGCCTTGCATGGTGTTTTACAGGGACTTGTTTTATTTGCGCCCCTTCTAAGAATGCTAAAAGTGTAATGAAACGATGCATTTCCCCATATAAATTTAGGTCTTTTGCTACATCTTTATGAAAAACTTTTAAAGCGCATCCGTTGTCTTTAATATCTAATTTAGTGACCCTTCTCACCAAAAAATTAGCAATTTTTGACGGTATTTTTTTAAGCAAGCTGTCCTTTCTTTTTTGTCTAATTCCTGTCACAAGATCATAATCACCGTCAATGGCTTCTTTTAACATAGAAGGAATGTCAGAAGGATCGTTTTGAAGATCCCCATCCATCGTTATAATATAGGTGCCAGAAGCGTAATCTATTCCCGCTGCTAATGCCAAACTCTGGCCATAATTTTTCTTGAGTGCAATTAAATGGACCTTTTCATCTTCCATGTCATTCACCACCTTCTTCGTTTGATCAGTAGAAAAATCATCTACATAAACAATTTCATATTGGTAGCCCTCAAGGCTTTCATGAATTTTTTCAGTGAGTAGGCTCACATTATCTTGTTCGTTATAAAGGGGTACTACAACGGATAGAAGCTGCTGTGTGTGAATGTTCATCTTGATCATTTAGACCACAAATTTAAGCCATTTTATAGAATTGCTGCTTATTTATAGCGTTTCTAGTGCATTTTATAAAATAAAACACTCTTAGAAGAAAGGGATAAAAATTCAGGAAGGCTATGGGAGGTACTTTCTGAACCCCTCAATAAGCATTTTAGTAGCCTCTGAAATACTAATGCTGCCGTTGGTGAGCTGTCGTTTAATGTTTGGAAGCTCTTTTTGAACCCACTCGTCTTCAAAAAAGGCTTCTTCTAGCCTACAGGCGATGCTTTTTTGAAGTCCCTGAATTTTTTGACGGGTTCTTTTTTGCTCAAAATCACCTTGCTTTTTTTGAAGGTTAATGAACGATTCTATACTTTTCCACGCTTCTTTTATGCCACGATTCTCCAGGGCAGAGGCCAAAAGAACCGGAGTGTCCCATCCGTTTTCTCTAGGTCTAAAGCCATGTGTGGCTGCTTTTAAATACTGCTGGGCTTTTTTGGCTAACGGGGCTTGGGCCCCGTCTGCCTTGTTAATTAACAAGGCGTCTGCCACCTCGAGTAAACCTCTTTTAATGCCTTGAATTTCATCTCCCCCTCCTGGTAATTGTAAAAGTAAAAGGGCGTCTACCATTTCGTGAACGTCTAACTCATTTTGTCCTACGCCAACGGTTTCTACTAGGATAATATCAAATCCCGCAGCTTCACAAAAAAGAATGCTTGAACGTGTATTTTGCGCTACACCCCCTAAGGTACTTGCCGCTGGTGTGGTTCTAATATAGGCGCTCTTATGTGCCGCCAGTTGGTTCATTCTGGCTTTGTCTCCCAAGATACTACCACCAGTTTGTTGGCTACTAGGATCTATGGTTAGCACGGCTAGTTTATGTCCTTTTTCTACCAGATACATGCCCAAGGCTTCAATAAAAGTACTTTTTCCTACGCCTGGAACCCCAGAAATACCTACTCGTATGGTATTCGAATTTTCTTTTGAAAAGGTAGCTTCTAATTCTTGAGCCCACCTTTGGTGGAGGGGAAGCTTGCTTTCTACCAGACTAATAGCCTTGCTCAAAGCAGGTATTTCTCCATTTCGTATCCCTTTGATCAATTTTGGTACAGATATAGAAAGATTATGTCTCATCTAAAGTTTAAGCGTTAAATGGATTGGTTTTCATAGAAAACTTATAGTAGGTTTCTTGGGTGTAGGGATTGTTTTTATCTATACTAATGGTTTTAAAGTTGGAGTGATTTGGTGCATCTGGGAAGCCCTGAGTTTCAAAGCAAATACCTGGGAACTCTTTGGGTGTAAAACACACAATGACTTCTTGGTCTGTAAATACTTCAAGTAAAATATCACTCTTTTTTAAATAGGCAGAGGCAACTCTTTCTATTCCATGGTATTTTTTGTCTAATACGAAGGGTGTATCTAATTGTGTGTGAGCTAATTGTGTTGCTTTTCTAAAGTCATAAGTGCTTCCAGGCGTAGGAATTAATTTGCCAGTAGGAAGTAAGTGGGCATTTGTTTCTAGATAAAAATTGGCCCTAATACACAGTTCATATTCAGAAAGATTCGTAGCACTGTCTAGTATAAAATAGCTATGATTACTTAAATTAAATACCTGCGGTAAAGTAGCGATGCTGTGGTATTTAATTCTAAGTTCACTGTTTACAAGGCTGTAAGTCACAAAAGTTTTAATTTCTGCTACTTCACCATTGTTATCATTCGAATCCTCTTTATTATTCACTCTTTGGGTATGAGATAGGCATATATGAGGTGTTGCTCCCTTACAGATATTTTCAAGTACCCAAAATTGCTTTGCATAGGTTTGATCTCCTCCGTGCAATAAAATATGGGGTGCCTTACCATGGGACGCTTTAGTGGCTTGAGGCGTTTCTAGGATTTTGTCTTCTTGAATTCTACCTGAAAAAGGACCTAAGCATGCTCCTAAAAACCAAGCGTCATTTATATAATCCTCCGGATTTTTTAACCCAACTACCAAGTCTTGGTCTTCTATATGGTTTATTTTTAAACGAAGTCTTTTAATGATCGCGCCATAATTGAGTACTTCCATTTTAAGAAAGTCATTCTCTAAATGGTATACCTTCATAGTTGTTTGCTGAGCGCACATTGATTAGTGAGCGCTTTTAAGAAGTGTGGGAAAGGCTGCTTTAAATTTCATTAACCTTGGAATAGAAACTGCCCTCACATAGGGATTATTAGAATTTCTAGCTTCAAAATCTTGATGATAGTCTTCTGCTTCGTAAAATTTTGTAAATGGAATGACTTGAGTGACAATAGGACTTTTAAATGTATTTTTTTTATTCAAAGCCTCTATATGGGCCTCAATGGCTGCTTTTTCACTAGCGGTTTTATAAAAAGCGATAGATCTGTATTGAGTGCCTCTGTCAGGCCCTTGCCTGTTGAGGGTAGTGGGATCGTGTGACCCAAAAAATACTTTCACTAAGGTTTCATATGAAACTACTGCTGGATTATAAGGAACCATTACGGCCTCTGCATGTGTGGTTCTGCCTCCGGCCACTTGATTATAAGTAGGATCTTTCTCTGTTCCTCCCGCATAGCCAGAAATCACATCTCCAACACCTGATACAGATTCAAAAATAGCTTCTACACACCAAAAACAACCACTGGCAAAATAAGCTGTTTCTGTGTAGGGATTTTGGGGGTCTTTTTCAGATGTTTTTATGACTAAGGCAAGCGCCAAAGTAGTCCATACAAAAGTATTCGTGATAAAAGCTTTAGACAACATAGGCTGTTTTTTTTTGTAACAAGTTACAAAAAAAACAGCCTATAAATACTTAGGGTAATTATTGCTTTACACCAGGTTGTGTAATGGTAAAGCCTTCTTTTTCTTTTGCTGCGTCTACAATATCTTTTACTTCTCTTAATAAGGCTTTAGCGTCATAAATAATACCATCTTTAATAGTGTATTTAACACCTCCTTTTCTAACCACCTCATTGTCTTCTGTTAAAGAAACGGCCCCTGTTCCATAAAGCACTTTTAGGTTTTGAAGTGGGTTTTCATCTACAATCACAAAGTCTGCCAATTTACCTACTTCTACTGAACCAATTTTACTGTCCATTCCCAAAGCCTCTGCTCCGTTTAAAGTAGCAGATCTAATAATTTCTAAGGGGTGAAATCCTGCCTCTCTTAAAAGCTCTAACTCTCTTATGTAGGCAAAACCATACAGCTGATAAATAAATCCAGAGTCTGATCCTGTAGTGACTCTACCGCCACGGTTTTTATATTCGTTAATAAAAGTCATCCAAAGCATGTAATTTCTTTTCCAAGCCACCTCTTGTTCTGTACCCCAGTTGTGCCAGTAAGAACCGTGAGATATTTTACTAGGTTCATAAAATTTCCATAGCGACGGTAGGGTGTAGTCTTCATGCCACTCAGCTCTTCTAGCTCTTTGAAGGTCTCTATTGGCCTCGTAAATATTAAAGGTTGGATCCATGGTAAAGTCTAGTGCAATGAGTTCATTCATTACATTATTCCAATGGTCTGAATAAGGGGCAGCTGCTTGTTCCCAAAGTTCACCAGCCCCCTCAAAGCGGTGTTGCTCATTCTGATAATTGTAATCCAAGGGGTAATTTTGAACGGTTCTATCTGTAAACAAGGCCTCTGGCAAACCATACCAATGTTCCATACTGGTTAGTCCTGCTCTGGCAGAATGCAGTACATTCCAGCGGGCCACATCCATTTGCGCATGGTGACAAGCAGATCCCAATCCCAATCTTTTATTTTCTTCAAGGGCAGCTTGCATAATTTCAGGAGAGGCACCAAAGAACTTAATTCCGTCTGCGCCAGCTTTGGCGTTGTCTCTAACCCATTCTACCGCTTGTTCTGCTGAAGAAATTTCTTTTTTACTTCCAGAACCAAAGCCAGTATAGGCAAAAAGCCTTGGAGCTACTATGCTGTTATTTTCTGATTTTCTTTTTAGGTCTAAAGTGAACTCTAATCCTCTTCCAGAGGGTTCTCTTACGGTGGTCACCCCATGGGCCATCCAGAGTCTAAATACATAATCAGGTTCTGCGCCTTGTGCTCGACCTCCAATATGTCCATGCATGTCAATAAAACCAGGCATTAGGTACATACCTGTAGCATCTAATTCTTTTCCTCCTGCTTTTAAAGTAGGCCTACTTTTTTCTTTAATGGCAATACCAGGGTATCCTACAACCGCTATTTGTGTAATTTTATTACCCTCTACCACAATGTCAATAGGACCTCTAGGTGGTGCACCATTTCCATTGATTAAAGTAACGCCCCTTATAATTAATTGTTTATGAGGGCCATCTCCTGTAGCAGATTGTCCAAATCCAGTAGCTAGGCTTAAGAGTGCTACGAGTAAAAGTAGTGGTTTTTTCATATTTGGTTTTTTATGGTTGGTTTTTTGGTAGTTATTGCTTTTTTAAGCAATTAAAGTGAATTATTTTGTAATCACCCAACTTCCGTCTTTAAGAAGTGATTCTGCTTGTTTGTATTTAAGTGTTTTTTGTTCCCCACTCATAACGTTTTGAATGATTACTTTGTCATTTCTACCAATTTTAGCCTCTGTTCTTACAATGGTTTCAGTCACTGTTGGTCTACCGGCTTGATTTTGACTTGCGGCTCTACTTTGAGCGGCCATCTCGTCTACATTGGGAATTTCTTCCTTAGTGGTTTGTAGGTTTTCTTTTGTCCTGCGCTGCTGTCTGGCTTCTTGAATTTGACCAGGGTTTTCAGAAGGAAGTTCTCCTTTAAACAAGAAAGATACAATGTCTTTATTCACTCTTTCTAACATGCCCTTAAATAACTCAAAAGCTTCAAACTTATAGATCAATAAAGGATCTTTTTGTTCGTGAACGGCCAGTTGAACAGATTGTTTGAGCTCGTCCATTTTTCTTAAATGTGTTTTCCAAGCCTCATCTACCATTGCTAAGGTAATGTTCTTTTCAAAATCAGTAATCAGCTGCTTTCCTTTACTCTCATAAGCTTTGGTAAGATCTGTGACAACATTTAAGGTTTTTATCCCATCTGTGAATGGCACTACAATTCGCTCAAATTTATTCGTTGGGTCTTCGTAAACATTTTTAATCACTTCAAAAGCAGTTTCACTACTTCTGGCCATTTTACCTTGATAGTGATCTAAAACGCTTTTGTATGTTTTTCTAGTGAGTGTATTAGGAGCTTCTTTTAAGAATTCTTCCTCAGAGAATGGAGCAGTCATTCCAAAGTACTTAATGAGTTCAAACTCAAAGTTTTTAAAATCGCTAGCGGCCTTATTGTATCCTGTGATAATTTCACAAGTGTCAAATATCATATTGGCAATGTCCAATTTTAAACGCTCTCCTTGTAAAGCGTGTCTTCTTCTCTTGTAAACTACTTCTCTTTGCGCATTCATAACGTCGTCATATTCCAAAAGACGTTTACGAACTCCAAAGTTGTTTTCTTCCACTTTTTTCTGAGCCCTTTCAATAGATTTGGTCATCATAGAGTGTTGGATCACTTCTCCGTCTTCTAAGCCCATTCTATCCATGAGTTTAGCGACCCTATCCGAGCCAAAAAGACGCATTAAATTGTCCTCAAGAGATACATAAAATTGAGAACTACCTGGATCTCCCTGTCTTCCAGATCTACCGCGTAACTGTCTGTCTACCCTTCTTGAGTCGTGTCTTTCCGTTCCAATAATGGCGAGACCTCCAGCCGCTTTTATTGATTCAGTTAATTTAATATCGGTTCCCCTTCCAGCCATGTTAGTTGCAATAGTTACCACTCCTGCATTACCTGCTTCTGCAACAATGTCTGCCTCTTTTTTATGCAATTTCGCATTCAGTACATTGTGAGGAACTTTTCTAATCCCAAGCATTTTTGAGAGTAATTCTGAAATTTCTACTGAGGTAGTACCAATGAGTACAGGTCTCCCTGCTGCAGATAATTTGGTAACCTCTTCTATAATGGCATTGTATTTTTCTCTTTTAGTTTTATAAATCAGGTCGTCTTTGTCTTCCCTTGCAATAGGTCTATTGGTTGGGATCTCCATGACGTCTAATTTATAAATCTCCCAAAATTCCCCGGCTTCTGTAATAGCTGTTCCTGTCATACCCGCTAACTTCTTGTACATTCTGAAGTAGTTCTGAAGAGTTACGGTTGCAAATGTTTGGGTGAGAGCTTCAATTTTCACATTCTCTTTGGCCTCAATAGCTTGGTGGAGCCCATCTGAATACCTTCTGCCATCCATGATTCTTCCCGTCTGTTCGTCTACAATCATTACCTTGTTATCCATTACAACATATTCCACATCTTTCTCAAATAAGGTATATGCTTTAAGAAGCTGATTAAGGGTGTGTATGCGTTCACTTTTAATAGAAAAATCCTTAAATAATTGGTCTTTCTCATTAGCCTCTTCTTCTACATCAAGACCTTTTTTTTCTATTTTCGCTATGGCAGAACCAATATCTGGTAAAACAAAAAATTCACGATCACCTTCTGTAGATAGGTAAGAAATGCCCTTTTCAGTAAGATCTATCTGATTGGTTTTTTCTTCAATCACAAACCATAATTCAGCGTCAACCTCTGGCATTTGCTTGTTGTTATCTTGCATGTAAAAATTCTCTGTTTTTTGCAAGAGTTGTTTTACCCCTTCTTCACTTAAGAACTTTATAAGGGCTTTGTTTTTTGGTAATCCTCTGTGCACTCTTAGTAAAAGAAACCCCCCTTCTTTTTCATCTCCAGCAGCGATTAGTTTTTTAGCTTCAGATAAAACACCAGTGAGATATTGTCTTTGCAAGCTTACCAATTCGTTTACTCTTGGCTTTAATTCAGTGAATTCATGCCTGTCTCCTTCGGGAACAGGTCCTGATATTATAAGTGGTGTTCGGGCATCGTCCACAAGGACAGAATCTACCTCATCTACTATGGCAAAGTTAGGGGCTCTTTGAACCAAGTCACTCGGACTGTGCGCCATATTGTCACGTAGGTAGTCAAATCCAAATTCGTTATTGGTTCCATAGGTAATGTCGGCTTCATAGGCAGCCCTTCTCCCGGGAGAATTTGGCTGATGATGGTCTATACAATCAATCGTCATTCCGTGAAACTCAAATAAGGGTGCCATCCAGGCACTATCCCTTTTTGCCAGGTAGTCATTCACCGTCACCAGATGTACTCCATTTCCGGTTAGGGCATTGAGGTATACGGGTAAGGTAGCTACCAATGTTTTTCCTTCTCCTGTTTGCATTTCTGCAATTTTTCCTTGGTGAAGCGCAATTCCTCCAATGAGTTGAACAGGGTAGTGGACCATGTCCCATTTTACTTTTTTCCCTGCTGCGTCCCAGCTAGTACTCCAAATAGCTTTGTCTTCTTGGATGTTGACATAGTCTTTTTCTGCGGCAGCCCTTCGGTCTGCCGCCGATGCGGTTACTTTAATCTCCTCTGCCTGTGAGAAACGCTTTGCTGTTTCTTTTACCACAGCAAAAGCTTCAGGTAAAATGTCTTCTAATACTTTTTCGGTCAGGCTGTATTGGGCTTCTTTTAGTTGGTCAATCTTATTGTAAACCTCTTCGTTTTTGTCAATGTCAGTCTCGTTTAACGCTTCTTGTTTCAATAATTCAATCTCATCTTGAATGCTTGCAGTAGCTTCCTGAAGTTGTTTTTTAAAATAATGGGTTTTCTCTCTCAATGCGTCATGAGATAGTTTTTCCATTTCTTTTTCAAAGGCATTAATCTTATCTATTATTGGTTGTAGGGCTTTTACATCTTTCTTTGCTTTGTCTCCTACAAATACTTTAAGTACGTTGTTTATAAAACTCATATGTTTGGTTCTCTGCGTATTTTACGGCAATTGGTAATAGTCTTTGATTTCTAGGCATTTAATTTACAAAATTCATGCCGTGGTCTTTGTTGTCATGTTTTGTGACACAACCCTTCAAAAATAAGCAAAAAAAAAGCCTCCAAGGAGACTTTTTTTAGGAAATCTAAGTAGTATAGATTTCTATAATTTTAATACTCATCCTCGTTCCAGAGGTAGTCTTCATCTGTAGGATAGTCTGGCCATATTTCTTCAATAGACTCGTATATTTCGCCTCCTTCTTCTTCCATAGATTGTAAATTCTCAACTACTTCTAAGGGAGCTCCTGTTCTAATAGCGTAATCTATTAATTCGTCTTTTGAAGCCGGCCAAGGCGCGTCACTCAAATATGAAGCTAATTCTAATGTCCAATACATGGGGTTCTGTTTTAGATTTTTGCAAAAGTAATTTTTAAACTAGAATACACAAGTTATTTTAAGTTTAAATTATAAAAAAACACTAGGATGGCATCCATTTTACCTCTTCAACACCTCCATTTTTAGCAGCATATCTGGTAAGAACAAATAAATAATCCGACAGCCTATTAATGTATTCAAGAATAGTAATATCTATGGGTTGCTCCATGTGAAGCGACACTAGAAGCCTTTCAGCCCTTCTACTTACTGTTCTTGCCAAATGACAATAAGATACATAAGTGCTCCCTCCTGGAAGAATAAAGTTTGTGAGAGGTTCTAAAGTAAGTTCCATTTGATCTATGGCTAACTCTAAGTCTTCTGTATGCTTTGTTGGAATTGCAGTGGGTTTTTCTCCTTCTTTGGTCGGATTTGCCAAGATGGCCCCAATCTCAAATAAATGTTGCTGTATTTCGAGTATTAAGGGTTTTTGACTTGCTACTACATCGCCTTCTCTGAGTAGTCCTAACCAAGCATTTAATTCGTCTAAAGAGCCATATGAATCCAAGTGAAGGTCATTTTTAAGCACTCTTTTTCCGTTGAATAAGCTAGTCATTCCCCTGTCTCCCGTTTTGGTATAAATTTTCATAGCGTTTACCAGTTTTGGGTTGGAACATTATTTGTTTAATGATGGATTATCTCCAAGAATTTTTAAACAAAACAAAATGTTCTTTTTCTTGATCTTTTTTTGTAAAAATAAGCCCAAAACTCCAGCAATCAATACTTATTTGAATTTTTTTATCTAAAACTAGTTTTTCCCACAACTCCTTTTGTTTATAATCAGTGTGTATTTCTTCAACAAAATATGCTGTAATGTCTTTGCTGGTAGGTATAGTACCTATAATTGTACTATCTGTTGTAAGGCTTATAAATGAAACCTTTTTTTTTTCAAGATAAGCTTGAATGGCTTGATTATAAGCTTTTGTCTTTGAGCCTTTGGGTACTTTATGGATGCATTTTGTCAATAATTCAAAGACAAATGGGGAATGAACACTGTGCTGGTCTCTAGACCTCCAGAGGTATTTTAAATAAGATATATATGTTCCAATCTTATTTGTCACTAGTCTTCTATTTTTGCAGCTAATTCAAACCATCGCATTGTTTTTAGCTCTATAGTTTCAATAATTTCCTGTAGCTTTTTAGACCTTTCTTCTATGGTATCCATGGAAAGTCCTTCTTCAAAAAAACTTTGCTCTAGGACAAGCTTGTCTTTCTCTAAACTTCTTATTTTAGATTCAAGTTGTTGGTATTCTTTTTGTTCGTTAAAAGATATTTTTTGTTTTTGAACATCTTTTGAAGGTTGCTGTTTAATATTTTTAGGTTTTATAGGCTCTTGCTCTTGATCTTGGCTGTCTTCGTATGCCCTGAAATCAGAGTAGTTTCCAGGGAAATCTTCAATATATCCCTCCCCTCTAAAGACAAATAAATGGTCTACAATTTTATCCATGAAATAGCGGTCATGAGATACGACCAGTAAACATCCAGGATAATCCAATAAAAATGATTCTAGTACATTTAAAGTGACTATATCTAAGTCATTGGTGGGTTCATCTAAAATTAGGAAGTTTGGGTTTTGTATAAGCACGGTACATAAATAGAGTCTTTTTCTTTCTCCTCCGCTGAGCTTTTCTACAAAATCATATTGTTTTTTTCGATCGAATAAAAAGCGTTCCAGTAGTTGTTGTGCAGAAATTTGCCGTCCCTTTTTTAACGGAATATAATCGCCGAACTCACGAATGACATCGATCACTTTTTGTCCAGGTTTTGATGGGATTCCAGCCTGGGTGTAATAGCCAAACTTAATGGTGTCTCCTACGACAATCTTCCCACCGTCTAGGCTTTCTTTTCCGGTAAGAATATTGAGAAAGGTAGATTTCCCTGTTCCGTTTTTTCCAATGATTCCTATGCGTTCCCCCCTGAGAAAATTATAATCAAAACCGTCTAAGATGGACTTGTCTCCAAAGGATTTAAATAGTTTGTGACATTCTAAAATTTTTGTCCCCATTCTTTCCATGTCAATTTCAAGTTGAATTTCATGGTCTTGTCTCCTTTGATGGGCGCGTTCTTTTATTTGTGCAAAGTCATCTATCCTAGACTTTGATTTTGTGGTTCTAGCCTTTGGCTGACGACGCATCCAATCCAGTTCTTTTTTAAAGAGTCTCTTGGATTTGTGTTGTTCTACCTGCTCTTGTGATAATCTGGCCTCTTTTTTTTCTAAATAATAGGCGTAATTACCTTTGTAGGTGTAAAGTTGTCCTTGATCTAATTCCACGATTTCGTTACAAACCCGTTCTAAAAAATAACGGTCGTGTGTTACCATGAAAAGCGTAATGTTTTCTTTGGCAAAATAGACTTCCAACCACTCTATCATCTCCAGGTCCAAATGGTTTGTAGGTTCATCTAAAATGACTAGATCTGGTTTGTTGAGTAGTGCATTGGCTAGGGCAACTCGTTTTTTTTGCCCCCCAGATAAGGCAGACACTTTGAGTTGAAGATTGTCTAGTTTTAGTTTGGATAGTATTTGTTGGTATTGGGTTTCAAAGTCCCAAGCGTCATGCCTATCCATGGCGTCAAAGGCTTTTTGGTACCCATCTGTGTTGTCCATGTCTAAAAGTGCCTTCTCGTAATTGGCTATGACTTTTAAGACCTCATTGTCTGAGGCTAGGATACATTCTTCAATGGAGCTGTCTTCTGCGAGTATAGGTTCTTGAGCTAAAAAAGACACTTTGGTGTCTTTTCGGTAGTTAACCATGCCCTGGTCTGGTTGATCGAGTCCAGATAGAATATTTAAAATAGCTGTTTTTCCACTTCCATTCTTGGCGATTAAAGCAATTTTTTGATCCTTATTGACCCCAAAAGACAATTGCTCAAACAAGACCAGTTCCCCATAGGATTTACTAATATTTTCAACACTTAAAAGGTTCATATTACTGCGCTATTTTGAAGGATTCATTTGAAACGCCAAAGGTACGCTTCTCATCCATAAAGCACCTATGATTGGGAAAAATAAGGGATCGAATTTTTGTATTCCAATCCAGTGAACGAAAGGTGTTGCACTAAGAGACAAAACAAATATTATAGCGATATAAGACTCCACTTTTGTGGGCTTCCTGAATCTGGTTTTAATTTTTACCCAAATCACTAAAAAGGCCCATGGAGAAACCCATAATAAGTTGAAATTGTTCACAGTAGGGTGGTGGTTGGTCAGAAACCACAAAAAAAGTAGCAGCAGACTGCCCAAAGCACTTAAGCCAAATAATATTAAATCAAACCCCCACAATTTCGCCCCCTTAAAATACGTCATTGTTCCTATAATTAAGCTAAGGATTAGCACTGAGAAACTCATGAAAGCTGGTGTTTTGTAAAATTTTTCTTGAATTTTTTTTGTAGGTTTTGAATCGTAAGACATACGATCATTTTCAACAAGGGGTAAGCCATTAATTGTAAGCATTTTCAAGGATTCAGAGAGATAGTTTGGTAAGAACTGGTATTCTCTTGGCGTTATTGTTTGATCTACTTTGCTGCCTAATGCAAGATTAATGCCAAACAAAGCCCAACTGTTTAAGGACAAGTTTTCTGCGATGAGATCTCTAAAAGTTTTAAGTTCGTTAGCCCCTAGGTTTATTTGTACGCCACTAATCAGATCCTTGTCCTCTATAAGGTCTCTGATTTTTGTTGCACAATTGTTGAAGAAAAAGTCGTAGGAGTAATCTCTATTTTCTGGACGGTAGTTTTTTTCTAAAAAATTAAATAAACGGTTCCTATTCGTTTTATCTAATCGAAGTACTTGTTCTTTAACCCCCCTGTTTTCCATTTCATATTCAAATAGAAAGTCACTAAAATATTGTCTTCCTAGGGTGTAAGTAAGGTCTCCTTTAATGAAGTTTGTATAGAAATTTGGTGCGTAAAAATCGAAAATCCCATAATTGTAAATAATGTCTAGTTGCATCATGGGGTCTTGAACTCTTATTGCTGAATGTCCAAAGGAGGCATACAAATCCGTACCGGGTTCACAGGTCAATACGCTTATAGAAGCATATTCACTTAATTTGAAATCTTGTGCTTGCGTGAGGTTTCCAAAGAAAATAAAAACAAGAAAGTAACAAAATAAATTGGTCTTCATTTACGTAGTTAATATTTGTGTAAATATATACAAATCCCATTTCTCAACCAGCTTTAGTGAGATGTTGTGTTATTATTGTATTTTTGACGCGTGAAAAGTATTAAAAGTTTTATTCCAAATGCGATTACCGCATTGAATTTATTATCTGGCTTATTAGCTGTAATTGCTGTTTTAGAAAATGAGATACTTTTAGCAATGCTGTTTGTTTTTACGGGTATTGTTTTTGACTTTTTTGATGGTTTTGTAGCTCGAATACTACATGTGAAAAGTGAAATGGGGAAGCAGCTAGACTCTCTTGCAGATTTAGTGACTTCTGGCGTCGTTCCTGGTTTGGCTATTTATAAGATGTTAAATCCATCTGAATTTACACTAGTAGAGGTACTCCTATTTGATCAGCTACCATTGGTGGGTTTAATTATTCCAATTGGGGCAGCTTTCCGATTGGCTTTTTTTAACATTGACACGAGACAAACGGATCATTTTATAGGCTTACCCACCCCTGCTGCAGCATTACTGGTACTCTCTATTCCCTCTATGCTTATTTTTCATACCTCAGATGGTTTAAAAGAAGTATTATTGTCACCCTATTTTCTAGTCGGTTTCTCCATTTTTATGGTAACAGTAATGAACGCACCAATTAAGTTATTTTCTTTGAAATTTATAAATTTTAGCTGGCAAGATAATAGGTTGAGATATTTCTTTATTGTACTATCAGTATTGCTGTTGTTTTGGTTAGAATTTATGGGATTAGCCTTAGTTATTTTGACTTATATTTTGAGTGGCTTATTTTATAAGCAGCATCATTAAAAATCGAGTTTCTTTTTTCTAAGCTCAAAATTTTGTCCTAAATATACTTTTCTGACCATTTCATCTTTAGCTAAATCTTCTGGAACTCCAGCTTTTAGTATGCCTCCCTCGAACATTAAGTAAGATCGTTCTGTGATTGCCAAAGTCTCTTGAACGTTATGGTCAGTGATTAAAATTCCAATATTTTTATCTTTTAGTTGGGCTACAATTCTTTGAATATCTTCTACTGCTACAGGGTCTACGCCAGCAAATGGCTCGTCTAAAAGTATAAATTTTGGATCCGTGGCTAATGCTCTAGCAATTTCTGTTCTTCTTCTTTCTCCACCTGAAAGCAAGTCGCCCCTGTTTTTTCTGATGTGTCCCAAACTAAATTCTTCAATAAGGGACTCCATTTTCATTTCCTGCTCTTTCTTGGAGAGATTAGTGAGTTGCAATACGCTCATGATATTTTCTTCAATGCTTAATTTTCTAAACACAGAAGCTTCTTGAGCCAAATAGCCAATACCGCTTTGAGCACGTTTGTACATGGGGTAATTGGTAATATTTGTTTGGTCCAAATGTATGGCACCACTATTGGGTTTTATGAGGCCAACAATCATGTAGAATGAAGTGGTTTTACCTGCACCGTTAGGCCCTAGTAAACCGACTATTTCTCCTTGATTTACTTCCAGGGAAATACCTTTAACTACGGTGCGACCGCGGTAAGACTTCATGATATTTGTGGCACTTAATTTCATATAAAGTTGTTTGGTGATGGTTATTTATTTTCTTCTTGAATAGCTTCCCAATATTCGTATGCCCTTCTTAAATGAGGAATGACAATAGTTCCACCAACTAAAGTAGCTATTCCTAGTGTTTCCATAACTTCTTCTTGACTGGCACCAGTCTTTGAAGCCCCTTCTAAGTGGTATTTTACACAGTCGTCACATCGCAATACAGCAGAGGCTACTAAGCCTAGAAGTTCTTTTGTTTTTACATCTAGAGCTCCTTCTGAAAAAGCATTGGTATCTAAATTAAAAATACGTTTGATTAACTTATTATTGTCAGCTAAGATTTTGTCATTCATCTTAGCCCTGTATTCATTAAACTCTTGAACTTTATTTTCCATTTTTGCGCATCTTTTTTAAATCTCTTTTGATCACTATTCTAGAAATTACAATACTAATTTGGTATAGTATCATAATGGGCACAGCAACAACTATTTGGCTGGCCACATCTGGAGGTGTAATAATAGCAGAGAGTATTAAAACAACTACCAACGATATTTTACGGTACTTTTTGAGTATCTCAGGGGTCACCAAGCCCACTTTAGTTAGAAAATAAACGACTATTGGTAGCTCAAAAATAAGTCCACAGGCCAATACAGAGGCTCTTACTGTGGCTACATAGGAATTTAAGTCAATATCGTTAAAAACCTCTTTACTGACGGTGTAGCTTCCTAAAAAATTAATGGATAATGGTGCTACAATATAGTAGCCAAAAAGTACTCCTGAGAAAAATAAAAACGAGGCTACGAATATAAATCCTCTGGCATTTTTTCTTTCTGACTCATGCAGGCCAGGACCAATGAATTTCCAAATTTCATACAATACGTATGGGAAGCCTACAATCAGACCTGCCCAAATAGAAGTCCATATATGCGCAGAAAATTGGCCTGCCATTTCCCTGCTTTGAATTCTGAAAAGCGGTTCAGAGCTACAAAATGCGTCGCTAAAGCCTAACAATTGCGATAGGTTACAGAACATCTTATAGGTAGGGAAATCTGGTTTTTTCGGACCGAATAAGACCGTTTCAAAAACAAAGTCTTTCATTAAAAAAGCTACAGTTCCTATAATAAGAACACCCATGGTAGCACGAATAAGATGCCATCTGAGTTCTTCTAAATGGTCTAAAAAAGACATTTCATTTACATTCTTTTGCTTTGCCATTATACCAGTCCTTCTTGAATTAAGTTATGTAAATGAACAATTCCCACATAATTATTTTCATGAACTGCTAATAATTGTGTGATGTGGTTTTCTTGCATGATTTTTAGTGCCTCTACCGCCATAGCGTCTTGAGAAATAGTTTTAGGAGAATGACTCATGATGTCTTTTGCAGTGAGCGCAGCAATATTATCGTGCTTATTGAGCATTCTTCTGATATCTCCATCTGTAACAATACCCACAATCTTGCTTTCATCTACTACAGCTACAGCACCAAGAAGTTTCTCAGATATTTCCACAATGACCTCCTTGACCATACTGTTTGGAGCAACCATAGGAGTGGCATTATTTTTGACCAGATCAGCCACCCTTAAATATAATTTTTTTCCCAATGCTCCTCCAGGGTGGTATTGGGCGAAATCTTTGGATCCAAAATCTTTGAGTTCTAAAAGGCATATAGAAAGGGCGTCTCCCATAACCAGTTGCGCAGTAGTACTGGTTGTAGGTGCTAAGTTATTTGGGCAAGCTTCTTTAGCTACATAGGTATTTAGTACATAATCTGCTTTTTGGGCTAAAAATGAATCTGGATTTCCAGTAATAGCTATTAAGGGGTTTTGCCCTCGCTTTATCAGTGGAACCAAAACTTTAATTTCAGGAGTATTCCCACTTTTTGAAATACATATCACAGTGTCTCCATTTTGGATGGTACCTAAGTCTCCATGAATGGCATCAGCAGCGTGCATAAAAATAGCAGGTGTTCCCGTTGAATTCATTGTAGCAACTATTTTATTGGCTATAATAGCGCTTTTTCCAATACCCGTTATTACCACTCGTCCAGTAGATTGTAGGATGGTTTCAACGGCCTTTTCAAAAGCTTCATTTAAAAGAGGTATAATGGCGTCTAATGCATCCCTTTCAATTTGAAAAGTTCTTATGGCGCTCTCTAAAATTTTTGGGGTAGGATTCAACTGAAAATTATTTTTTATGGTTCTTTTGCAAAAAGAATGTATTATATTTAAAAAACAAAATTACACAAAGATACCTATATGCGGTGTTTTTACTTAAATTATTAAGATAAAAAGACCCACCCCAAAAAAATGACGGAACAATCTTATGGAAATGAATGATTATGACTTGCGTGCTGCCCTGAAACAATATTTTGGTTTCTCGGAGTTTAAAGGACGTCAAGAAGCTGTGATTAAGAATGTATTAGCTAAGAAACATAGTTTTGTGATCATGCCTACTGGTGGGGGTAAATCTATGTGCTATCAATTGCCCGCTTTGCTTCAAAAGGGAACGGCCATAGTGGTGTCTCCTTTAATTGCATTAATGAAAAATCAGGTTGACGCTATTAGAGGTGTTTCTGCCAATCCAGGAGTGGCTCATGTTTTAAACTCCTCTCTAACTAAGACAGAAATAAAGCAAGTAAAAAGTGATCTAACCAATGGAATTACCAAACTTTTATATGTAGCCCCGGAATCCTTGACTAAGGAAGAAAATGTAGCTTTTTTAAATACATTAACAGTTTCATTTGTTGCAGTAGATGAGGCACATTGTATTTCAGAGTGGGGTCATGATTTTAGGCCTGAATACAGAAATTTACAAAGAATTATTGAAAGGATTGGGGTAAATATTCCAATCATTGGCTTAACGGCAACAGCAACGCCTAAAGTTCAGGAAGATATTATTAAGAATTTGGGTATTACAGATGCAACAGTTTTTAAATCATCCTTTAATAGGCCTAATCTTTTTTATGAAGTGCGGCCAAAAACCCAGAATGTAGAGGCAGATATTATTAGATTTGTCAAACAACATATAGGTAAATCAGGGATCATTTATTGCCTCAGTAGAAAGAAGGTAGAGGAATTGGCTCAGATTTTACAGGTTAATGGGGTAAGTGCAGTACCTTATCATGCTGGTTTTGATACTAAAACAAGGTCAAAATATCAGGACATGTTTCTTATGGAAGAAGTAGACGTTGTAGTGGCCACCATAGCCTTTGGAATGGGTATAGATAAGCCAGATGTGAGGTATGTTATTCACCACGATATTCCAAAGAGCATTGAAAGTTATTATCAAGAAACAGGAAGGGCTGGTAGAGATGGAGGAGAGGGTCATTGCTTGGCTTTTTACTCTTATAAAGATGTAGAGAAGTTAGAAAAGTTCATGGCGGGTAAACCGGTTGCTGAGCAAGAAATAGGCAACGCTTTATTACAAGAAATTGTTGGTTTTGCGGAGACTTCCATTTGTAGAAGAAAATTTATACTTCACTACTTTGGAGAAGATTTTGATGAGGTACATGGTGAAGGTGCAGATATGGATGATAATTCGAGAAACCCTAAAGAAAAAGAAGAAGCCGGAGAACAACTGGTTAAATTGTTAACTGTTGTTCAAGAAACCAAGGAGAAGTTCAAGTCTAAAGAAATTGTAAAAGTACTCATAGGTAAGGCCAATGCATTGATCAGTTCTCACAGAACAGATGAGAAGCCTTTTTTTGGAATTGGTGCTGAAAAAGACAAAGGTTATTGGATGGCATTGATACGCCAATCTTTGGTAGCTGGTTATCTCAAAAAAGAAATTGAACAGTATGGTATTCTCAAATTAACTGCTCTTGGAAAGTCTTTCTTAGATAGCCCAGTTTCTTTTTTAATGACAAAAGACCATATTTATAATGCCGCTAATGATCAGGCTATTGTGAGTGCGGCTAAAGCTGCTGCTGGTGTGGCAGATGAAGCCCTTTACAAAGTATTAAAGTCACTTACTGTATCACAATCTAAGAAACTCAAAGTACCTCCATATGTGATTTTTCAGGAACCTTCTTTGCAAGACATGGCGTTAAAATACCCTTTAACTCACGAGGAACTTGTTAATATTCATGGAGTTGGTGAGGGTAAAGCTAAAAAGTATGGTACTCCTTTTATTGAGGCTATAAATCAATACGTTAAAGATAACGGTATTCATAGACCCCAAGACTTAGTGGTAAAAAGTACTGGTGCCAATTCTGTTTTAAAACTCTATATCATTCAAAATATTGATAGAAAACTACCCTTAGATGACATAGCTCAAGCAAAGGGGCTCACTACAACAGATTTGATTAAAGAAATGGAACAAATAGTCTTTTCAGGAACTAAATTAAACTTGGGGTACTGGTTAGATGAAATTTTAGATGAAGACCAACAAGAGGAATTACATGACTATTTTTTACAATCTGATTCAGATGATATTGAAATAGCTAATGAGGCCTTTGATGGTGATTATGAAGAAGAGGAGCTCAGATTGTACCGCATTAAATTTATAAGCGAGGTAGCCAATTAGTTATTCTAAGATCCTATTATATACTTTGTGATAATTGTAGCGATTATGTAACAACTGGCTCGTCCACGGTGATCACTAAATGAGTTGCATTAAAAATAGATTGTGCTCCTATGGGTAGTGTGCAATTATCTGGGACATGTCCAAATGATAATCCATAGGCTGCGGGTATTTTTAATGGGCTTATTCTATTTTCAATGACTTCTCTAAGCGTGAAATTAGCTTGACTCTTTTCGGTGTCGCAGCCAGCACAAACCCCAAAGGCAATTCCTGCTGCTGCTTTAAATGTTTTTGATCCGAGTAACTGTGTAAGCATTCTGTCTATTCGGTAGGGTTTTTCCTCTACATCTTCTATGCAAACAATACAGTTTGTAAAATCTATTTCATAGGGAGTCCCTATTAGTGCAGTAATTAGCGTTAGGCTTCCTCCAATTAATTTGCCCTTGGCTACTCCAGGATAGATGGTGTATCTTTGGTATTCAGAAATTGATTTATATTGACTTTCCTCTAAATTAATAGGTTTAATAGTGGTTTGCTCAGAAAGGTTCATGAGCAAATCTTGAATGCAGGATAGCGCATATTGATTTTCTATGGTGGTACCTACCGGTCCGTGAAACCCAATTAAACCAGTTTTTGAATATATTCCCTGGATTAGGGCAGTCACATCAGAAAAGCCCAACAGTATTTTAGGATTATTTTTAATGATTTTATAATCTAATAAATCGAGTATTCGTGTACATCCATAACCACCTCTTGCACATAAAATGGCGTCTACGTTGGAATTAGAAAACATTTCCATGACATCTAGTGCCCTTTGTTCATCCGTATTGCTAAAATATCCCTCTTGACCAATTCTTCCTGTCTGAAATACTTTAAAACCACTTTGCTCAATAAAAAAAACTATTTGGGCCATTTTTTCCTGACTCACCGCGAACCCAGGAGCGATTAACCCTATAGTTTGTCCCTTTTCTAAACGCTTTGGATATAGATTTTTCTTGGTAATATTGGGTGTTTTAGCGGTGTTGGCTAGTAATGTTGTGGCGCTAATTGATAGTAAGCCAGAGAGAAAATGTCTTCTTTTGATCATAGATGCATTAAGGGTTTACCACGCCTTTATCTTTGGCTTTTAAAAGTTGCTTTCTTATTTTTTTAATGGCATTTTCTATGGACTTTTCAGGCTCAATAATATTGTAATTTCCCCAGAAATCTGGATCTGAAAAACCAACAGCTTCATCAGTAAGGATCATAGAGGTCCTAAGAAGGTCCTTGCGTTTTGGCATTTGTTCCCTATCTGTATTTTCCCAATCAGTAATAGCCATTTCACAGTTTAAGGTATAGACGGAATTGAATAATTTGTCATTCCAATCAATTTTAAATGAGAGTTCTAAGTTGCTGTATCCGTAATACCATTTATTGTCTTTTTCTCTATAATCAACTCTGTAGGCTACATCGGTGGGCCATACATTGGCATTTTTAGGCTTTTTCTTTACAAAAAGTTTAGCAGCCTCTTTTGGGTTGGAAAGATCCAGCGAGAAAATAGCCTTAGTGAGTATTTTGCGTTCTACATCTATAAAAAGCTGCCCTTTAAACAGTGGTTCCGCTTCATAGGATCGAGGTTCAAAATTTACAATATAAACCAATTGTTCGTTCACCCTTGTCGCAGTCCCATAGCTAAATTTGTATAAGTCCATATAAGAATCACTAAATAAGTACTCAGGATTTTTCATGACGTCTACATACAAGGTGTTGAATGGACCTCCTTGAAGTTTTAGTGCTAAGGTATCTAGTTTGGTGTAATCGGTGCTTTTTCTTGCTTTGTATAGAGCAATGTCATCTTTTCGATTAGAGATATAAGGACTCTTATAGATAGATACAACTGCCTCTGACAAGGAAACATTCTTTCTTCTTTTCTTAATAGTTTCCCTGTAGAAAGCTGTCATTAAAGTTGGACTGTTAAAATAATTCTCCCCTTTTCTAGCTAAAGTCTCTTCTACAAGGGTCCTAGCGTCTTTTGGAATGACTAAATCTACTTCGTTTAAAGCAAAAGCTACTGGCTCTAAGGCTAAATTAAAATCGTTAGACGCTCTAAGGTCTAGTTGTTTTGTTAAGGTTTCATAACCTAAGAAAGACACCTCTACAGCATTTTTTAAAAGACTGTTGGGCACTTTAAGTATAAAATCGCCTTGAGCATTAGACACCGTACTAGCGTTGGTCCCTTTAATAGTGATAGTAGCAAAAACCAATACTTTTTTAGTTTGAGCATCTAGAATTTTGCCTTTAAACTCTGTAAAGTTTTGAGTTTCTTTAGAAGGCGTATTTTGACTCCACACTTCATGTATGGATCCAAACCAAAATGCCAATACCAGAATTGGCACTAACAAATAAGATTTTTTTGAGGAGTTGTTTAAATGTTTCATAGTACATCGCAGTTTTTAAAGGCGCTGTATCTTAGGAAGATAGGGCATACCTAAGATACTGATTTATCACGACATTTAAAAACTGCGGCACTATTTAATTATTTTATTGCACTAGGAATAAGGCATTTGCAAAAAACAGTTTTCCATTTTCCCAAAATCCTCTAAATAATGGGTTGTCTACCATATAAATAATACTTCCTCTTCCCTGATTGTCTACACCAAAAACAAGGGTATTTTTCATTTTCTCTAGTGTGTTGCTTCCTGCAAATCCTGATACTGGTTTTGAGTTTTCTAAACTTGCCACGGTTCCATTATCTAAAGTTTCATAAGCATCTGCGCCTAATTTTAAAGAGAAGTAATCTTTTTTGTATCCAAAAGCCAAGGGATGGGTTAGATCTAATCTTGTTTTGAAAATGGCTCCTGTGATATAGTTTTTAATACCTTCTCGTGCTTCGTTAGCATGAGTGTTAAGAACACTTTTCTTATTTTCAAGATCTTTTTCTTTTAAGGAAAAACCGCCTTTACTGAATAGGCTTAGTGCGCCACCCATAGCAATGATCTTACCGCCAGCTCTGGTGAATTCTTTCAATGAAGACTTTCGACTGTCGGAAGAAAAAGAGCTGTATCGGCCGTCAGGCAAAATAAGGACATCGTAATCCCTTAGGTTTACCCTGTCAAAATAATCTGCATCTATGACCGTAATGGGATAATTTAATTGCTGCTCAAAAAAGTGCCAAACTTCTCCGAAATCAAGAGAACTCGTTGGCCCTCCTTTTAAAACGGCTATTTTCTTGTCCATTACCATAGGTACAGAAGCAGCCCCAAAATCTGCTCCTTTGTCTACAAAACCTGTAGCGCTTGGCGTGAGTGAAACTTCGTGTTTGTTTGCTGTATTCCTAAGGATTTCATTAAAGTTCACTAGGTTTCTGTTGTCTCCTCTGGTGATGATTAAACTTCCTTTTGAAAATGCATTACCGCCTACAGTGAAATCTTTTTCGCTAAACCTCACTCTAATTCCCGACTGAATAAGGTCTCCTAAAAAACGGGCATTGTCCATGGTTTCCCATGGCGCAATAAAAGCATATGAACTTTCAGACAAAGGTTGGTTGTCAATATCTTTGTGCGTAAATGGTTGGTCTATTGAAAGGGTATTGTTTGTAGCCACAGTTTCCAGTCCGTAGGCATATGGAAGGGACCAGGCAGTAATGTCGTAGGTGAGTGAATCCGATAATTTAGCGGCAGGTTCAAAAAGTACTTGAACCAAAGTACCTTTAAGTTGATCTCCTGGAATAACCATATGATTAGATTTAATGGCCATTGATTGGTCTTTCCCAGATTCGTAATGGAAACCTTTGGCCTGGGTGGCTTTTGTTTTTCCGTAGCTAATTTGGTGCTGGTCTAATAATTTTGCCAGCGCATTAAGATGCCCTTCTTTACCTTGTAATACATAGGTTTTGTAGGGGTACTTTTTGTCTTTAAAGAAAGACTTAAACGCACTATTTAATTTTGAGATATTTCTTGCGGCTACCTCAACTGTAGAAAGTCCTGTGGTGTGGTGGTGGTCAATTCTGTCTTTTAAAGTTAGGGTGTCTCCAATGCTTGTTTTAATTCCTAATCCTGCCCTTCCACTACCACCTTGTTCATAGGTCATTCCAACACCTCCGTTGTAGGTAGGGTAGGTGTCTCCATAGCTAGGGTATAGTAGATCAAAGCGTTCTTTGGTAAAATAAAACCATCCATTTGCGTCAAAGTATTTGGCGTGATTTTTTCCTATCTCTGTTTGAAAATCTCTTTGAAAATCAGTGATCACTTCGTGAAATGGTTCTGCAGCTGGGGCAAAATAATATGGAGAATCTACCCCTTGTTCGTGAAAATCAACATGCACATGTGGCATCCATTGATTAAATACTTTGAGTCTTTGTTGGCTTTCTACTTGTGTGAGCCATGCCCAATCCCTATTGAGGTCAAACATATAGTGATTGGCCCTTCCTGAAAGCCACCCCTCATGGTGTTCTGCACTATTTGGATCTACTTGGTTTGGGGTATTTTTATTTTCGTTGTACCAATTCACATAACGGTCTCTTCCATCTGGATTAATACATGGATCTATAATTACTACAGTGTTTTCTAAATAGCCTTTTTTTTCTGTGAGCAGTTCGTAAATAGTCTGCATTGAGGCTTCTGTACTCACACTTTCATTACCGTGAACATTGTAAGACAACCACACTATGGCTTTGTCTGGATTACTTGTTCCTTTTGCGTTGTCTAAATGTGCCGTTCTTATGGCTTCTAGGTTTTTAATGTTTTCTGCCGTAGAGATTATTGCGGTTACCAAAGGTCTTCTCTCATTGGTGTAGCCATAAGTGTCTAATTTAACTTGATTTTTAAGGGTATTCGAGACATATTTATAGTAATCCATTACTTGATGGTGTCTGGAAAACTGCGTCCCTAATTCATATCCCAAAAATTCAGATGGAGACATGAGATCTTGTCCAACACCTATTAAAGTCCATAAAAAAGCGAGTAATGTAAAGGTTTTTTTCATCTGGTTTTTGATTTAAGCTTTTCAAATCTACACAATATTTGCAGGCTGTTGTACATCTTTTATGAATTTTATAGATAGTTCATAGGAGTGTTTTATCTTTACCCTAATTAATTATTTGTTTATGGAGATTGGCTGCTTGCCTTTTAATAAAACGGGTTTTTTTTCTAGTCTAATGGAAGACTATGTTTCTCAGGCTGCAGGGCTTAGATCGTTTTATGGAAATTCACCAGATTTGGAGGGCTTAAATGCACAAAGAACTTTAAAGAAGTCCGTTTTTTCAAAGGCGCAACGTTCGGTTTTGCAAGATGTCTTAAGGGAGCAATACCAGGATTTAAAGTCAGTAGATGTTGTTGAAAAGCAAATTGAATTGTTAGGAGACCCCAAAACCACCACTGTAGTTACTGGTCATCAGTTAAACCTTTTCAGTGGCCCCCTTTATTTTTTGTACAAAATTATTTCGGTGATTAATTTAGCAGAGGTACTTTCCGATCAAAAGACATTGGGGGCTGTTGTTCCTGTGTATTGGATGGCTACTGAAGACCACGATTTTCAAGAAATTAATTTTTTCAAAGTCAAAGGGGTTAAGTTGCAATGGACCCCTGAGCATAAAATTTCAGGCCCTGTTGGGCGATATAGCACTAAAGGCTTGGAAGCTATTTTACCAGCTTTAGAAGCTTTGTTAGGAACCCATAAGAATGCACAATACTTATTAAACCTTTTTGAGGATGCTTACGTAAAGCAGCCTAATTTGGCCAAAGCTACCAGATATTTTGCCCATGCATTATTTGGGGAGAAAGGTTTGGTAGTGATTGACGGAGACCATCCTGCACTAAAAAAAATGCTTGTTCCCCATATTGAAGAGGATCTTTTTGAACAGTTGGCTTTTAAGCATGTTTCACAAACAGCACAGTCCTTATTAGATAAAAGTTATCATGTTCAAGTAAATCCTAGACCTATTAACTATTTTTATATGGAAGATGGCTTAAGGGAACGTATTGTAGCTGTTGAAGGTGGTTTTCAAGTGCTGAACACCAATAAATTTTTCACTCCTCTTGAGATGAAGGCCCATATTGTTTCAAATCCTGAGAATTTTTCCCCTAATGTGATTGCAAGGCCCTTATATCAAGAATTGATACTTCCAAATATAGCGTACACTGGAGGTGGAGGTGAATTGGCTTATTGGCTCGAACTCAAGGACTATTTTGACAGTCATGGTGTGTTATTCCCAGTGTTAATGCTTAGGAATTCTGCCCTCTTAATGTCTGAAAAACAGCTGCATAAATGGCGAAAAATGGGACTCACTACAGAGGATTTTTTTCTTAAAAGAGATCCCTTAATCAATAAAAAAATCAGGGCCATATCTAATATAGAACTAGATTTAAGTGCTTTTAGAGATCAACTTCACAAACAATTTCTATCATTACAACAGCTTGCACAAGAGACAGATGCTTCTTTTTTAGGGGCCGTTCAAGCCCAGGAGGCAAAGCAAATAAAAGGAATTAATTCGCTTGAAAAAAAACTGCTTCTCGCCCAAAAAAGAAAATTAAAAGATCAAGTAGCCCGTCTGTCTCAGCTGCATGAGTCTTTGTTTCCTGGGCAATCATTACAGGAAAGAAGTACTAACTTTTCAGAATTCTATGCACAATACGGCAGCCAACTGCTTCATACCCTTCAAAAAGAGTTAGACCCTTTGAAAAACGGTTTCTCTATCATTAGTTTATAATCAAATTCATCTTAAAGCATGCATAATATTGATATTAATGTAGTAGATATGACCTTGGACATTATGAAGTATGTCTTGGGAAGAATAACTAAGACCAATCCAGAATTAGGTAAGCCTATGAAGGAAGAGGATCTTAGGGCTTTGGTTGGAGAGACTATTAACGAGAAAGGTATTGGTGGAGAGAAAGCTTTTGCACTTTTTAAAGATGTTTTGGTGAAAGCAACGATCCCTATAGACCATCCAAGGCATTTGGCATTCGTTCCTGCAGCGCCAACTAGAGCATCTATACTTTTTGACTTGGTAACTGCGGCTTCAAGTATTCACGGGGCCTATTGGATGGAGGGTGCTGGCGGTATTTATTGTGAGAATGAAGCTATGGAATGGCTGGTGTCTCTTACAGGGCTTCCGAAAGGCGCTTTTGGTGTATTTACTAGTGGTGGAACTGCAGCCAATTTATCTGCTATGGTTACTGCTAGAGAACACTGGAGAAAAGATCCTAAAAATCTAAACAAAAAAGGTATTATGGTCACCTCTAGTGGAGCACATTCCTCTGTGAAATCTATGGCTAAGGTCATAGACGCAGAAGTCCTTTTGGTTCCTACAGAAACAGCTATGACCTCAAGAGATATAGAAAATGTGGTATCCAAATTAAGTGCAGAGGCTCAAGAACGAGTTTTTGCTGTCGTGGCCACAGGGGGAACCACCAATGCAGGTATTATAGATGATTTAGCTGGAGTGGCAACATATTGTGAAAATCACCATCTTTGGTTTCATGTAGACGCAGCTTACGGTGGTGGTGCTTTGGCAGCGCCATCTGTAAGGAATTTATTTGTAGGTATTGAACGTGCAGACAGTATAACGATTGATCCGCATAAATGGTTGTTTTCTCCTTATGACTGCGGGGCAATTATTTATAAAAAACCTGAGTTGGCTAGAGCGGCACACAGCCAAGAAGGCTCTTATTTAGATATATTTAAAGATGAGGGTGCTGCAGGTTTTAATCCTTCGGATTATCAAATACAGTTGACCAGAAGAGTCAGAGGCTTACCGCTGTGGTTTTCCTTAGCCATGCATGGTACAGCTAAATACGAATGGGCAGTAGAACAAGGCATTTTACTGGCCAAGCTCGCGGCTCAAAAAATTACGGAAGCCCCTCATGTGGAAATGGTTATTCCAGAAAACCTGTCTTGTGTGTTGTTTAGAAGAAAAGGATGGACGCCTGAAGACTATAGAGAATGGACGTATAAAAATCTGGAAAAAAAATTCGCTTTGGTCACTCCAACAAAGTTTAAGCATCAAGGAACTATGGAAACAGTGGCACGTTTTTGTTTTATTAATCCAGATACGACCTTAAAAGATATTACAGATATTTTAGATACTATGAAGTAGTTATAAAAGATGTTTTTAAGAGTAGCATGTGTAACACACTCCCAAATTTAAGGGACTAAATTCTCCAAAATACCCTCGTCATCTTTTAAAGACCACCTGATTCTTTGGTGTGGGTCTCCAAGCTTAAGGTACTCTATACCTTGCGTTTCTAGGGTAATGATGCAGAAATGTCTTTGTGATTTGTATTCCACTACTGCTGTATTATCTATCACAGTTCCAGGAGCCAGTAGGGTGGTGTATTGTTTTTTAGAGAATTCAGGAACTTTCTCCCAAGCGGCATCGGCCAGAGGCCCTGAACGAAATATCTTTACCACACCAAAACACTTGAGTTGTATTTCAGTGAGTGGGTCATAAAACAAAATTTCAGCATTTGGATTCGCTTGGAGGTCCAACACTTTATTGCTTCTTGCGTCTGTGTGAATTTCTAGGTGTATTTTTTCGTTTACGCCCCTAACAACGACCATTCGTGCAGAGGGTATACCTATTGTGCTTGTGGTAGTCAACACCCCTTTCTTTAACCAATGGTTTTTATTACTATTTCTAAGCGAAAAAATGGAGTGTATAAATGCAATAAAATCGTCAGGATGACTAAAACTATTTTTCAAAACCTAAATTTCTATTAAATATACTAAAAAGTGGGGGACCCTAAACATCAAATTATTATTTTTGTCCATGCAAAATAAAGTTCTCATCCTAGATTTCGGTTCTCAATACACCCAGCTTATTGCCAGAAGGGTCAGAGAATTAAATATTTACTCTGAAATTAAACCGTATAACAAGCCGCCTGAAGACCTTAGTGGTTTTAAGGCTGTAATCCTTTCTGGATCGCCTCATTCAGTGAGAGGAGAAGACGCTCCACATCCAAATTTAGACGCTATCAAGGGTAAGTTACCTCTTTTAGGTGTTTGTTATGGTGCCCAATATTTGGCCCACTTTAAAGGAGGAGAAGTGGCACCTTCTAACACCAGGGAATACGGAAGGGCTCATTTGTCTTTTGTGGCTTCTGAAGAATTATTTTTAGCTGGTATTGCTGAAGGGAGTCAAGTTTGGATGAGTCATTCAGATACCATTAAGACACTGCCTACTGGAGGGAAGCTTTTAGCCAGTACGCATGATGTGAAAAATGCGGCTTATAAAATAGAGGGTGAAGACACTTATGCCATTCAATTTCACCCAGAAGTATACCATTCTACCGATGGGAAAAAACTTTTGGAAAATTTCTTAGTTAAAATTGCTGGAGTGGCTCAGGATTGGACACCAGATGCCTTTGTAGAAGAAACAGTATCAAAATTAAAGGCTCAAATTGGCTCAGATAAAGTAATTCTAGGTCTTTCAGGAGGGGTAGACTCAACTGTTGCTGCGGTCTTACTTCATAAAGCTATAGGAGCTAACCTACATTGTATTTTTGTAAACAACGGTTTACTCAGAAAAAATGAGTTTAGTGAAGTGTTGGATCAATACCACGGTATGGGATTGAATGTCAAAGGGGTAGACGCGTCGGAACGATTCTTGAAAGCACTTAAAGGAGAATCTGATCCAGAGAAAAAGCGTAAAGCCATTGGAGGTGCATTTATTGATGTTTTTGACGCTGAATCTCAGCAAGTAAAAGATGCCACTTGGTTGGCCCAAGGAACCATTTATCCAGATGTAATAGAGTCTGTCTCTGCCTCTGGTGGTCCTTCTGCAACGATTAAGAGCCACCACAACGTGGGTGGTTTGCCAGATTATATGAAACTTAAAGTGGTAGAGCCCCTTAGAATGTTGTTTAAAGATGAAGTTAGAAGGGTAGGGGCTAGCTTAGGAATAGATGCGGCTTTATTAGGAAGACACCCTTTTCCAGGCCCTGGATTGGCCATTCGTATCTTGGGAGATATTACAGCAGAAAAAGTGGCCATCTTGCAAGAAGTAGACGCTGTTTTTATTCAAGCATTAAAACAATCAGGTTGGTACGACAAGGTGTGGCAAGCGGGTGCTATACTCCTCCCTGTTCAGAGTGTAGGGGTCATGGGAGACGAACGCACCTATGAAAAGTGCATAGCGCTAAGAGCTGTAGAAAGCACCGACGGTATGACGGCAGATTGGGTGAACCTCCCTTATGAATTATTACAAAAGATATCGAACGATATTATTAATAAAGTAAAAGGGGTGAACAGAGTGGTGTATGACATAAGTTCTAAACCACCTGCTACCATTGAGTGGGAATAAAATGAATATACTAAAGCAGTTATTTTTTGGGGTATTGTTGTTTTGTGTGTCTCTTGGATTTGCACAAAAACAAGATTTTACGCCTGAGTTTTTCTCTTATCGGGTAAAAACCGGAGACAGCAGATGGAACATGGCACAAGACTTTGGTATTTCCTTAGATTCTTTGTCGAAATTGAACCCCCATTTGTCTCAGATGTCTATGGAATTACCTGTAGGAATTGTGATAAAACTTCCTAAAAAAGTAGTTAAAACCAGGCTTACTGACTCCAATGAGGTAGAATCTAGTGTTTCCGCCAAAGGGATAGATCCTTTAAAACAAGTAGCTTCTCAAGACAGTATTCATGTAGACACTGACCCTTATACTGCTATTAAGCCATACGATCAAATTCCTTTTATAGATAGTTTGCTGCGCCCATATGAAATGCAGCTCATGTTTGCTCTTCCTTTTAGGATTGATAAAATGAATTATCAAGATTCATTAGTGGGTCAAAAAACCATTGAGGCTAGACGAGACATGAAATTGAGTCTGGGTTTTTATACAGGGGCTTTAATGGCGATAGATTCATTGCAAAACCTTGGAATATTTGTAACTCCAAGACCAATAGATACTCAGTTAGACGCAACGGTATTGTTTAATAAGCTACATAAAGATTCCTTGGGCCCACCAGATGCTGTAATAGGTCCTTTATTGCCTTCCAATCAGTCAGTCTTATTAAATTACGCAAGGCAGCATAATATTCCTGCAGTCTTACCGGTAGTTTCCTCGGGTCCTTTTGATTACGAAAAAGCATTTTATCCTGTACCTAAAGAAAGTGTACTTAGAGAAAAATTACTGTCTTTTGCTCAGAAAACCTACGGGGGTGAGAAAGTATTTCTTATTGCAGATACAGAAAATACTACAGCAGCCTCAGCAATAAAAAACATATTCCCTAGGGCTTTTGAGGTAGAGCTGATCAATAATATTTCTGTAGAGATAGATACTTTTGCGACGGAATTAGACTCGGTAATTCCGAATTGGGTATTTGTGGAGTCACAAAATTTAAAATTGGTGTCTAGTGTGAGCTCTATATTAAATGCTAATATTACCGAGAAGGTGAAAATTAAAATGTTTACCACCAATACCAATAAGGCTTTTGAAAATGATGTGATAGACAACCAACACTTGTCTGCTCTTCATTTTACTTTTCCAACATTTTATAAAAATACCCGTGAGACTGCTTTCACAAGGGCTTACGAGCGAAAGTTTGGTTCTTTTCCAGACCCCCTTACGGTTAGGGGGTTTGACATTACTATGGATTTGGTGTTAAAAATGGCTCACCCTAATGGGATTCTTGCAGCACAAGCTCAAATGGGACCCACCTGGTATGTGGATCATATTTTTCAATACAGCCCGCTTTTTTCTCTTGATACGAACAGGTCTAGTGGTTTTTACAACCAAGCTTCTTTTATCATGACCTATGAGGAAATGGATGTTAAGCTAGTAGAGTAACACTTTAAAAAATAAGGCATTAAGTACCTAAAGACACATCACAAATTTTAATGGCTTTTTTTAATGAAGCGAGTTTGTCGGTGTCTTTAGGAATAAACTCTTGTGCCACATATCCCTTGTATCCTGTTGCTAGAATAGCCTTCATAATAGCAGGATAATACAATTCTTGGCGTTCATCTATTTCATTTCTACCTGGAACACCAGCCGTATGGTAATGACCTAAATATTGGTGGTGGTCCCTAATGGTTTTTATAATATCGCCCTCCTGAACTTGCATATGGTAAATGTCATAGAGTAATTTAAAATGATCAGAACCTAGACCTTTACAAAGTGCCACTCCCCAGGCAGTACTATCACACATGTAATCAGGATGGTTTTGTTGGTTAAAAAGTTCCATTTGCAACACCACACCATGCGCCTCAGCCAGAGGTATAACTTGTTTTAGACCAGCAATGCAGTTGGCCAGTCCTTCAGAATCTGATTTACCCTCCCTATTGCCGCTAAAGCAGATGAGGTTGGTATAGCCTGCGGCCGATACCTTAGGAATCATTTCCCTATAATTTCGAATCAGTACTTCATGATATTTTGGGTCATTCCAGCCTTTCGTCAGAGAAATTTCTGCCCCATTACACATACTGCTGTGAATACCGTATTTTTTAAGTAGCGGCCATTCCTTGGGTCCCATAAGATCTACCCCTTTAACTCCTATTTTTTTTATGGCAATGAGAAAATCTTCTAGTGGAATATCTGAATAACACCAATGGCAGACCGCGTGATTTATGTTGTTTTTTAGTGGGGTTGTTTTGTCAGATGGGTCTATTTCTTTTCCATGAAGCGGAAAAGCCGCTAAAGTAGCAGCTGATAGAGCCGCAGTATTTAAAAATTTTCTTCTCTTCATGTTGTCATTTTAGTTGGTTAGCTAAATATAAATCATTTTATTTACACCATGCATCAGGACCCACAAAAAGAAGCTTTACTGGAATTAGCCCATTACAGAATGCCCTTTGGGAAGTATCAAGACCGTTATCTCACGGAGCTTCCAGAATACTATTTGGTCTGGTTTAGACAAAAGGGATTTCCTACAGGGAAGCTTGGAGCTTTGCTTGCGGCAACAATGGAAATTAAAGAAAATGGCTTGGAAGATATGATTCGCAGGATTCGCAAAGAATTTCCTAAATAATTCCGTCTAATTCCCCTAGCAATTTGTATTTTTGTTCGCGTTAATAACCCAAGCAAACGCATGTCACAAACAAAGTACATTTTTGTAACTGGAGGGGTAACCTCCTCTCTAGGAAAAGGAATTATAGCGGCTTCATTAGCCAAGCTACTTCAGGCCAGAGGCTATAGAACCACCATCCAAAAGTTAGATCCATACATCAATGTAGATCCAGGTACTTTAAATCCTTATGAACATGGAGAATGTTATGTTACAGATGATGGTGCAGAAACAGACTTAGATTTGGGGCATTACGAGCGTTTTTTAAACGTAAAGACTTCTCAAGCTAATAACGTTACCACAGGAAGAATTTATCAGTCTGTTATTGAAAAAGAACGTAGGGGAGAATTCTTAGGAAAAACAGTTCAAGTAGTTCCTCATATCACCAACGAAATTAAAGATCGTATTCAATTATTGGGTAACACAGGCGATTATGATATTGTGATTACTGAAATTGGAGGAACTGTTGGAGATATAGAATCCCTGCCATACATAGAGGCAGTAAGGCAATTACTATGGGAATTGGGCGACAACAACGGTATTGTTATTCACCTTACTTTAGTGCCTTACCTCAGTGCTGCTGGAGAACTAAAAACCAAGCCCACACAACACTCCGTAAAAACATTAATGGAGAGTGGTATAAAAGCAGATATTCTCGTGTGTAGAACAGAACACGAAATATCTGAAGATATTAAGCAAAAATTAGCCTTGTTTTGCAATGTTAAGAAAGAGGCTGTGATTCAGTCTATAGATGCTTCTACCATTTATGACGTTCCTGTCCTCATGCAAGAAGAAGGATTGGATACAGTGACTTTACAAAAATTAAATTTAGAAGATACTGTTGTTCCAGACTTGGACCAATGGAATGAGTTTTTAACCAAACTCAAGAACCCAAAAGATACCATCACTATTGGCCTTATTGGAAAATATGTGGAGCTTCAAGATTCCTATAAATCTATTTTAGAAGCTTTTATTCACGCTGGTGCAGCCAATGAAGTAAAGGTTAAAGTAGTCTCTATTCATTCTGAATACCTCACGGTAGAAAATGTGTCTAAAAAGTTAAAGGGATTACACGGTGTCTTGGTAGCACCTGGATTTGGAGAAAGAGGAATTGAAGGAAAGATCAAAGCGGTACAATACGCTAGGGAGGAAGGTATTCCATTTTTAGGGATTTGTCTCGGTATGCAAATGGCTGTGATAGAATACACTAGGAATGTATTGGGGATTACAGAAGCTAATTCCACAGAAATGGCCCCAGAAACATCTGAGCCTGTAATAAACCTTATGGAAACTCAGAAAGAAGTGACCCATAAAGGAGGCACCATGAGATTAGGTGCCTGGGATTGCAACCTATTGCCCAATACTTTAGCCAGTACTGTTTATGGAAATGTTTCTAAAATATCTGAACGCCACAGGCACAGATTTGAATTTAATAATGATTATAAAGAAGCATTAGGGGCCAAAGGGATGGTCGCTTCTGGAATTAACACAGAGACAGGTTTGGTTGAGATTGTTGAAATCCCAAGCCACCCATGGTTTGTGGGGGTGCAGTACCATCCAGAATACAAGAGTACGGTAGCGAACCCACACCCTTTATTTGTGCATTTTATCAAAGCTGCGTTGGTGCATGCAACAGCCTAATTGAGGATAAAAAAATAATAGTAAATTTACCCCCTGTCTTTTAAACAGACACGACATATAATATATTTATGGAAGAGAAGAAGTTAGACGTAAACTCCCTAATAGGTTTTGGACTTATTTTTGTAATACTGATTTACATGTTTTACATCAATCAGCCTACTCCGGAGGAGCTTGCCGCAAAACAACAAGCAGAGAGAGAAGCAGCTGCAATTCAAGAAAATTCTCCTACTTCACAAGAAGCAGATTACACCCAAGCAGCCCAATCCATTCAGGATATTAACCCTGCAGACAGTACTGCAGTGGCCGCTTATAAATCTTCTATGGGGGCCTTTTCTTTTACGCCAATCGTCCCTGGAAATACTTTATTAGAGAATGACGTTTTAAGAGTAGAAATATCTCATAAAGGTGGGCAATTGGTTTTGGCTCAAAATAAGAAATACAATACTTACGACTCTGTGCCAGTTTATTTAATAAAGGACGGTAATGCTACATTTAATATTAGCTTTACCACCCAAGACAACAGAATCATTCAGACCAAAGACTTGTATTTTGAGCCTTTGACTATTACTAAAGATCAGGTAGAGGTGTTGTCTATGAAGGCAAAAATATCTGATACAGAATACCTGCTTTTCGAATACAGCCTTCCTGAAAACAACTATATGCTAGATTTTAAAGTTAAATCTGTAGGTCTTTCAGGCTTTTTTAATCCTACCCAAGACCCGCAATTACAGTGGGATTTAAAAACAATTAGGCACTCAAAGAGTGTTCAATACGAGAATAGATATACGCGTTTGAACTATAAATTTGAAGAAGACAAACTAGATAAGCTTTCTGACAGTTCAGATGACGACGCTACCGAACAAGCGGTGGAGTGGGTGTCTTACAGACAACACTTCTTCAGTACTATCATGGCTTTTTCTCCTGCATTGGAGAAGGCTAGTTTTAACAGTACAAACCTTATTAAGGAAGAATCTAAAACCATTGGTTATACTAAAATATATGAGACTAAGGCACCATTGCAATTAGTTGGTGGGGTGTTGGACTACGATATGAATGTTTATTTAGGCCCAACAGACGTTAAAGAGTTGGCAAAATTTCCCACACTTGGCTTAGAAGATTCTATTCCTTTTGGCTGGGGAATCTTTGGATGGATTAATCGATATGTGTTTACACCAACCTATACTTTTTTAAGTAGTTATTTACCTTATGGAATTGCCATTATTGTCATGACCATTTTGGTGCGTTTGCTCATGTCTCCAGTAACTTATAAGTCTTATTTATCTCAGGCTAAGATGAAGGTGTTAAAACCAGAAATCACTGAGATCAATGAAAAGTTCAAAGACAATGCTATGAAAAAACAGCAGGAAACTATGAAGCTCTATAATAAGGCTGGGGTAAATCCCATGAGTGGTTGTGTACCTGCTTTAATTCAAATGCCTATTTTCTATGCACTATTTATGTTTTTTCCCACCTCATTTGCATTAAGACAAAAGTCTTTCCTATGGGCAGACGATTTATCTTCCTATGATACTATATTGGAATTGCCATTTAGCATTCCTTTTTATGGGGATCATGTGAGCTTATTTCCCATTTTAGCCTCGGTAGCCATATTCTTTTATATGATGATGACAACAGGGCAAAATATGCCTACGCAACCTGGAATGCCAAATATGAAGTTTATCTTGTATTTATCTCCCGTGATGATGCTTATATTCTTTAACAGTTACGCCTCTGGATTAAGTTTGTATTATTTCGTTTCCAACCTAATTACCATCTTTATCATGTTGGCTATAAAGAATTTCATTCTAGACGACGACAAAATTCACGCCCGTATACAGGCAAACAAGGAAAAGCCAAAGAAAGAAGGGAAATTTCAAGCTAAAATGAGAGAGATTATGGAGCAAGCAGAAGCACAAAAAAAGCAGCGATAAAGTATTAATTTTTTTAAATAATTAATACAAATTACTGTATATAAAGTGTAGAATTTGGACCAACGTTTACTGCATTTTGAATAGAGTTCAATCATGAAAAAAGTTGTTGTAGGCCTCTCAGGAGGAGTAGATTCTAGTGTAACCGCTTACTTACTCAAAGCGCAGGGTTATGAGGTTATTGGCTTGTTTATGAAGAACTGGCATGACGACTCTGTGACTATTTCCAACGAATGTCCCTGGTTAGAAGACAGCAATGACGCCCTGATTGTCGCAGAAAAATTGGGAATTCCTTTTCAAACGGTAGATCTGAGTGAACAGTATAAGGAAAAAATAGTAGATTATATGTTCCATGAGTACGAGATGGGGAGAACCCCTAATCCAGACGTACTTTGCAACAGGGAGATTAAGTTTGACGTATTCATGAAGATCGCTTTAGATCTTGGTGCAGATTATGTTGCTACAGGGCATTACTGCCAAAAAACTATACAGACTTTGGACAGTGGGGAAGAGGTATACAACTTAGAGGCTGGTGTAGATTCCAATAAGGATCAATCGTATTTTTTGTGTCAACTGTCTCAGGAACAATTGTCTAAAACTCTTTTTCCAATAGGGAGCTTATTAAAACCGGAGGTTAGAGAAATTGCTGCCAAAGCTGGACTTATTACTGCAGGTAAAAAGGATTCTCAAGGATTGTGTTTTATAGGAAAAGTTCGATTGCCAGATTTTTTGCAGCAACAATTAAAACCTAAAAAAGGGGTGATTATTGAAATCCCTTCCTCTTTTTCAGAATACCATAAAGCACCTCCAGAATTCAAAGATCAAGAAGCAGCCTTAGAGTATGCGTCAAAGAAAATCACCTATAAAGTAACTGATGGAAAGCAAGTAGGGGAGCACCAAGGAGCTCATTACTTCACTAATGGCCAACGTAAAGGACTAAATGTAGGAGGCACAAAGGAGCCACTATTTGTGATAGCTACCGACGTAAATGAAAATGTTATATACACCGGTCAGGGTAAATCTCATCCAGGACTATATAGAAATACACTGTTTGTGACCGCTTCTGAAGTACATTGGGTGCGTCCAGATCTAAAGTTGGATCCAGGTGAAAACATGCAAGTTATGGCCAGAATACGCTATAGGCAGGCATTAGAAAAGGCGACATTATTTGCAACAGATCAAGGTATATATGTGCGTTTTGAAAGTGCCCAATCTGCCATTACTGCAGGACAATTTGTAGCATGGTATGTAGGAACCACACTCTTAGGTTCTGGTGTAATAGGATAATTTTAGGTATAAATTTAATTTTGAAGCTTATAACCCGGCTTAGTTTAAACTTTATTGGCGTATCTTTCTAAAATGCCACCGCTTTGTTTATATAAATGTTTTGCACTGGCCAATCTCCGGCTTCTACTTCCTGCTGGTTTATTTTATCTACCACATCCATACCCTCAATCACTTCACCAAAGGGAGTGTAATCTCCGTCTAAATGATATGACCCTGGTTCTGTCACTACAATGAAAAACTCATAAGGGGAAGCTAATTTGTGGGGATTGTCATTTTCACTACTCGGCATGGAGATTACCCCACGATGGTGTGAATGTCCTTTTCTAGTATCTGGTGGGAGTAAATAACGACCAATTGCCCTTCTTTTGTCTGCAGTTTTTTTATTATCTGCATTACCGCCTTGGATAATAAACCCCTTTACTACTCTATGAAAATAAGTATTGTCAAAGTAGCCTTCCTTGGCCAGAAAAATAAAGTTTGCTTTGTGGTAAGGCACATTGTCATAGAGCTCTATCACGATATTGCCAAATGAAGTTTCTAATCGCACCTTGGATTCTGTAAGACTTTGTTTATACTCATAAAAAAAGTCTATAGCATTGTCTTCATTGAGTTTAAAGACAGTGTCTTTTTTTTCAACTACTGTCTTCTCTTTGAAAATGCTATCGTTTATGGGCTGTTTTTCGCTCTCTAAATTCACTTTATTATGCTGGGAATTTTGAGATTTCTTTTCTGATTGACAACTTCCCATTAAAATAATTAGGCCCAAACAAATTTGAAATAGTAATTTTGTATTGCTCATGAAATTTAGTGAATTCTCAGACATTCTTTCAAAAATAGAAAAAAAGCCGCTACCTGGTAGGCCAAGTCATTTAAAAATGATGTGGGCGCAACGCGAAGAATTATTAAATAATCCAGACAAATTCAGTGAAAGTCCCAAAAAAGCAGCAGTCTTAGCCGCTTTTTATCCTGATCTAAATGAGGAAACCCATTTGTTGTTGATTAAGAGACAGGGCGGAAATGGGGTTCATGCCCATCAGATTGCGCTACCTGGAGGAAAACATGAATCGTATGATCTAGATTTAAAAGAGACAGCACTCAGAGAAGCCTATGAGGAGGTTGGGATATTGCCCGCACAAATCAGCTATGTCAGAGCACTTAGTTCGTTATATATTCCACCGAGTAATTTTATAGTTCAGCCTTTTATAGCACTCTACGACAAAGAATTACCTTTTGTATTAGAAGCTTCAGAGGTGCATTCTATAATAGAAGTGCCTTTGTCCGTATTGGTGAGAGAAGACATTGTTACAAGCAAGTGCGTACAATTTTCCCAATCTTCTAAAGTAAAAGTTCCTGGTTTTGCGATTGGAGATGAGTGGGTATGGGGAGCGACAGCTATGATGCTCAGTGAAATACGCACAATTTTAAATGACGCCCTATAGGTTATTTTTGTATTTTTACCACTTGTCTTGGAAGGTAATTCTTACAGTTTTGTAATGCTTTCTGATTTAAACCAATTCTATGCCTCTAATAAAAAGAAACCCTTTTGGTCATATTTTATTTTTAAAAAAATTATTGATCCGTTATTTGGGAATACTCACCCACCAGCGGTACAAAGGTTTTAATACTTTGGACATTGAAGGTTCAGAAATCATTAAAGATTTACCGGGAGAAAACGTGCTTTTTGTGAGTAATCATCAGACTTATTTTGCAGATGTAGTGGCTATGTTTCACGTATTTAACGCATCTTTGAGCGGTCGTGTAGATTCTATTAAAAACGTGGGTTATATTTGGCACCCAAAACTAAATATTTACTACGTAGCTGCTGCCGAAACCATGAAACAGAGCTTGTTGGCTAAGATTCTAGCCTATGCGGGATCTATAAGTATAGAGCGAACTTGGCGTGCAGAGGGTAAAGATGTGAACAGACAGGTTAAAATGTCTGACATTTCCAATATTGGTAAAGCCCTTAATGACGGTTGGGTGATTACTTTTCCTCAGGGTACTACAACACCCTGGAAGCCTATTAGAAAAGGTACTGCACACATCATTAAAAAGTACAAGCCCGTTGTAGTTCCTGTTGTTATAGATGGTTTTAGACGCTCTTTTGATAAGAAAGGATTACGTGTTAAAAAGAAAGGAATCTTGCAATCTTTTGTTATTAAGCCTCCCATGGAAATTGATTATGACAATGAGTCCATTGAGCAAATCATTGAAAAATTAGAATTTGCTATAGAGCAACATCCTTCTTTTCTCAAAGTACTTAAGCCTGAAGAGATTGCTCAAATGGAGCAGGATAATGAGAGACGTCGCTTTAGAAAACACTAACATCCTAAGGAAAACTAATTTTTAAGTGGACACTCATTTATTTGTTAGCAGAAGGTTTTTAATTCTCTAGCTTAATGAGCTCTTTATAATTATGTTTTAGTTTTTTCAAAAGTATTCCGTAAAGTAGTCTATAGAACAATAGTAAAAGTCCTATTGCAAGGGCAATTACAACAAGGACTACCAGTCCTATTATTCCCCAGAATAAAAGAGGGTTTTCTCTTTGATGGGACATTTCAAGAGTTGTTTCGGACTCAGGCCCATATAATATACTGCCAATGAGCCCTCCAAGTGTTGCTACAGCAAGCATACTGAGATTAAACCAAACATATTGGCTCACAGTTTTTTTAACTTTTAAAATACTTTGGATTAATTCTTTCACTGAGGACTGGTAACTTACCAATTTATAATTATTGTAAAAGAGCACAATAAAGTACACCAAGACCGAATAATTCACAGCAGTGAGCACAGTTATAAAGTTAGAAAGCCTCATACTTTCTATAATTTCTTCCTGTTCAGCACTTCTTGTAAGAATACTCAAGGTTGTCCAAAAAACAAATTCAGCAATAGAAATATAATACAACCACTTTACTATAGAAGAAGATCGCTTCCATATAAGGGCGTATAGTGCTTCTCGGTTGAGTTTTGGAAAACTACTTTCCTTAGCCTTCCAATCTTTTTTCAAAAGTTCTAACTCTTTCATATTAAGGCTTTAATATTTTTTTTAATTTTTTCTTTATTCTATTCATTCTTACCCTTGCATTCACCTCAGTGATTCCTAGGGTTTCGGAAATTTCTTCGTAATTTTTATCTTCTAAATAGAGAAAGATAAGTGCTTTATCTATGTCGTTTAAAGATTTAATTGCGGCGTACATAAGTTGTAGCTGCCCCTCTTCTTCTTTCTTATCGTAAGCTTCATAAGCACTTGTTTTGAAAAGCACATGATCAATATCATGTACATCTATTCTTTTCTTTTCCCTTCTGTATTGGGTAATAGCTGTATTAATAGCCACCCGATACATCCACGTACTAAATTTTGAGTCACCCCTAAACTTAGGGTAGGCTTTCCACAATTGAATACTAATTTCCTGAAACAAATCGTGATGACTGTCGTGGTCCTTCGCATAAAGGGTACAGATTTTGTGCACAATGTTTTGGTGTGCTTCAAATGCTATTAAGAATTTATGTTCTAAATCTTTATTCAATCTTTATGGCTCTAGCTGTAAGTAGTTTAATAAGTGTTTTTGTTACAATAAAAACACCCAAAAGAAAGTCTTTTGGGTGTTTTAATAGCAAGGCCTAATGCGCCTTTCAGTTTCTATAGTTTAATGCAGGTGCTCTGTCTCCAATTAAAGGGACGTATTTAAAATCAGCTCCCAGTCTTTCATGGTGTTCTTTTTTAGCCGCTGCTATAAGTTTTGGGTTGTTAAATAACTCAATAGCACTAAGGGTTAGTGTTTTAGCGGCTACCATCATTCCTTTATTTCCAATAGTTGTTCCGCCAGCTGCAACTGCCTGCCAAGAGTGTGCAGCAGTGCCAGGAACCCAGGTAGCTGTCCCGAAACCTACCGTAGGCACAGCAAACGAAACATCCCCAACATCGGTAGAGCCACCAGCTTTCGCTGTGGTTTGATAAGGCGCTATTGTAGCAGCAGTTTCTTGGTCTACACTATCCTGTCCAAGTGTTTTGGCAATAGTATTAGCAAATGATAATTCAGTATCATTGTATTGCACACCACCTACTTTTGTGAGGTTTTTATGCACCATTTCTTGTAGGCTAAAGTTGGGAAGTAATTCATGGGTTCCTCCAATAATTTCGTAGTCCATTGTTGTTTCAGTTCCTAAGGCAGCTCCCTCAGCTGCCTTGACCATTCGTTCAAATATATCCATTACAACATCTCTTTTGTTGTGTCTGGCATAATAGTAAACTTCCGCATAATCTGGAACCACATTAGGTGCCTTTCCACCACTGGTTATAACATAGTGAATTCTAGCGTCTTCTAAAACGTGTTCACGCATCATATTGACCATATTGTTCATAGCCTCTACACCATCTAAAGCGGAACGACCCATATGTGGAGCCGCTGCTGCATGAGCAGAAACACCATAAAATCTAAACTTAGCAGATTTATTTGCTAAGGCAGCTCCTGCACTAGCAGCGTTTTTTGCACCAGGATGCCAGTGTAAGGCAATGTCTACATCATTAAACAATCCCGCCCTGACCATATATACTTTTCCAGAACCGCCCTCTTCAGCAGGACAACCATAAAAACGAATGCGTCCTTTTTTATTGTTGGCCTCTAACCACTCTTTTACAGCAATTGCAGCAGCAGTAGAAGCGGTCCCAAATAAATGGTGCCCGCAAGCATGGCCAGCTTTTTTGCCTGCAGATTCTTTGCTAGGAATGGCTTTTTGTGAGAGCCCTGGTAGGGCGTCGTACTCCCCTAAAATAGCAATCACAGGACCTTCAGTCCCATATTCTGCAGTGAAAGCAGTAGGTATTCCAGCTACATTAGTGGTTATTTTAAAACCAGCAGCAGCTAAGGTTTCTTGTAATAAAGCACTGCTCTGTTCTTCTTGGTAACCCATTTCTGCAAAGTCCCATATTTGCTGAGCTATATCACTGTAATGCGCGGTCTTAGCCTCTAATTTCTTTAAAACATCGGTAGGTTTTTTTTGTGCCATTGCACCAAAACCTAGACCACATAAAGCAACAGTAAAGATTAATTTTTTCATTATGTTTAATTAATTGGTTTGTAATAAAAATAAGCATAATTATTGAACTAAATACACCCTAGCTTCATAGGGTGCTAAAACGTTTTCTGCCTTAATTTCCTGATAAGTATTGCGCAGCAAAAGACTTTTAGACACTTCACTTAAATCACCTAAGGCTACTTGAGCTTCTAAGGTGCTAAAACTCAATAAAATTAAGTACACTTTAGTCTCATAGCTCCTGGTGTAGGCATAAACAGATTCGTTTGTAGGATCAATAAGAGTGTATTTTCCATATGTAAGACCCAGATGATTCTTTCTCAGTGCGGTTGCTTTCCTAAAAAAATGAAGCACTGAAGAAGGATTTTTTTCCTGATCTGCCACATTGACTCCTTTTGTGAAATTTTGGTTTACTTCAATCCATGGAGTTGATTTTGAAAAACCAGCAGCATGACTGACGTCCCACTGCATAGGTGTTCTAGCATTGTCTCTACTGGTGTCTTTTTCATTCTCCATAAAAACATGGAGATCTTCCCCTTTGTTTTTGGCTATTTCATAACGGTTTATAGTATTTATATCTCTGTATTGGTCTATGCGATCAAATCGAATATTGGTCATCCCAATTTCATCTCCAAAATAAAAATAGGGGGTACCTCTCATGGTTAGTAAAAAAGTATGGAGCATAGTAGCAGACGCATGCCAAAAGTCTGGGTGGTCGTTACCCCACCTACTCACAGATCTAGGGAAGTCATGGTTGCTTAAATACACACTACCCCAACCATCTTTTTCAAAGGCTTTATCCCATTTAGAATGAATTTCTTTAAAAGATGAAAGTGGCCAACCTTCTGGATTTTTTTCAAATACAGTGCCTGGTTTTCGGTCTAGTGACATGAGGTCAAAATGAAAGAACATATTGAGCTCTTTTCGGTTTTCTCCCACCAAATCTAAAGCTTTGTCTATGGTAATTCCTGGTGCTTCTCCCACTGTCATTACATTGTATTTGGAGAGTACCTCCGAATGCATCTCCTGAAGGTATTCATGTAATTTAGGACCTTGAGCGTAATATGCAATGAAGTCTCCATTGAACTCATGTGGTAATTCAGGGTAGTTGATGTCTTTTGAAATAAAAGGAATTACGTCCATTCTAAAGCCATCTACTCCTTTCTCAAACCAATAAGCCATCATTGTATATATTTCCTGTCTTAAGGCTGGATTTTCCCATTTTAGGTCTGGTTGTTTTACAGAAAAATAATGTAGGTAATAAGCATTGGTGGTAGCGTCGTATTTCCAAGCGTTCTCCGCCACGTCAAAATAACTCCATCTTTTTGGCGGGTTTCCTTTTTCTGCTGGCCACCAATGGTAATAATCTCTGTATGGATTGTCCCTGTCTTTTCTAGATTCCTGAAACCATTTGTGCTCATCACTAGAGTGGTTCACCACCAAATCCATTACTAATTTTAGCCCCCTATCATGCATTCCTTTGAGCAGGGAGTCAAAATCTTTCATACTGCCAAATTCAGCCATAATGTTTTGGTAATCACTAATGTCATATCCATTGTCGTCATTTGGAGACTCATAAACTGGATTGAGCCAGATAATGTCTACCCCCAAACTTTTTATATAGTCTAGCCTTTGTAAGATCCCTTTTAAATCTCCAACTCCATTCCCAGAGGTGTCTTGAAAGCTTCTCGGATAAATTTGGTACACAATGCCTTCTTTCCACCAGGCGTTATTTTGTTTTATTGTCATATTATTTTCTCGGATGATATTGATTGAGCACTCCAGCCAGGTGGGTTCTGTCTAGGTGCATATATATTTCTGTGGTTGTAATACTTTCGTGTCCTAACAATTGTTGAATAACCCTTAAATCTGCCCCATTTTCTAAAAGATGTGTGGCAAATGAGTGTCTAAAACTGTGGGGGCTGATTGTTTTTTCTAAGGCAATTTTTTTGGCCAATTGTTTAATAATGGTAAAAATCATGGCCCTTGTTAACCCATGGCCCCTACGGTTTAAAAATAGGGTATCTATCGCTGTTTTTTGTGGTTTTTGAAGCGGCCTCACTGTTTTTAAATACACTTTTATGAGCTTTTCTGTTGTGGGGTTTACTGGCACAAAACGCTCCTTATTTCCCTTTCCTAAAACCCTTATGAAGCCTTCTTCAAAAAATAAATCAGATATTTTAAGCGTAGTTAATTCAGACACCCTAAGTCCGCAGCCGTATAGGGTTTCTAGTATGGCCACGTTTCTCTGGCCTTCAAGACTACTTCGGTCTATTGCGTCAATGAGGGCATCTATTTCTTGGGTAGAGAGTACGGGAGGTAATTTCCTTCCCAATCTTGGAGATTCTACCATTTCCATAGGGTTGTCTGTTCGGTATCTTTCAAATACCAGGTAGTTAAAAAAGCTTTTTAACCCAGATATAAATCTAGCTTGAGAGCGCTCACTTAGAGGTTTAACGCTTTCATAAATACCCTCTAGAACCGTGTCTTTGTCTATTGTTGTTGGTATGGCTTTTGCGTTATTAGAGACTGATTTTTGAAGCTTTTTTATATCAAAAACATAGCTTTCCACCGCATTCTTAGACAGGCCTCTCTCTATTTGAAGATAACTTTTATAAGCGCTAATTGCCTGTTCCCAATTCATGTTTTAAAAATAAGATTGTTTTGTTTGCTACACAAGGAATTATACGAATGCTCACAAATCCTTTTTTTATATATTTGGGTATGAAAATATGCATTATAAACGGCCCAAATTTAAATCTCTTGGGTAAGAGAGAGCCCAGTATATATGGGAATAGTTCCTTTGAAACTTATTTGGAAGAATTGAAAAGTTCTTTTCCAAGCTTAGACTTTGACTATTTTCAATCTAATATTGAGGGGGAAATCATTGACAAGCTACATGAGGTAGGATTTGATTATGAGGGTATTGTTCTCAACGCGGGGGCTTATACCCACACTTCGGTGGGCATAGCCGATGCCGTTAAAGCCGTTAGCACTCCAGTAGTAGAAGTGCATATATCCAATACCCACACCAGAGAGTCTTTTAGGCATTTGTCTTATATTTCTCCAGTGGCAAAAGGCGTTATTCTCGGTTTTGGCATGCAAAGTTACCGATTGGCCGTACAGAGTTTTTTATAATAAATACAAGTCAAAAAAAAGGCGCCCGTCAGGGCGCCTTTTTTTTTAGTTTGTGCATATTTTAAATATGAATAACTTCATCATAAGCAGCAGCAACTGCTTCCATCACAGCCTCACTCATCGTTGGGTGTGGGTGAATGGTTTTTAAAATTTCATGTCCAGTGGTTTCTAGTTTTCTAGCGACAACCGCTTCAGCAATCATATCTGTTACACCAGCACCAATCATATGGCATCCCAACCACTCTCCGTATTTGGCGTCAAAAATAACTTTCACAAAACCTTCAGGAGTCCCTGAAGCAACTGCCTTTCCAGAGGCTGTAAAGGGGAATTTACCCACTTTAATATCTAAACCTTTGTCTTTTGCTTGTTGCTCTGTAAGTCCTACAGAGGCAATTTCAGGGCTGGAATAAGTACAGCCAGGGATATTGCCATAGTCTATAGGATGCACCTCCATACCGGCTAATTTTTCAACACACAAAATACCTTCTGCAGAAGCTACGTGCGCCAAAGCAGGACCAGCAGTAATGTCTCCAATAGCATAGTATCCAGGAATATTGGTCTGGTAAAAATCGTTGACTAAAACTTTGTCTCGGTCTGTGGCAATTCCAACATCTTCTAAACCAATGTTTTCAATATTGGTTTTAATACCCACTGCAGAGAGTACTATGTCTGCCTCCAAAATTTCTTCTCCTTTGGCTGTTTTTACCGTAACTACGACCCCTTTTCCAGCGGTGTCTACCTTAGTTACTTCAGAGGAAGTCATTACTTTAACTCCAGCTTTTTTAAAACTTTTTTCTAACTGAATAGAAATGTCTTTATCTTCTACTGGGACAATATTTGGAAGGTATTCTACTACAGTCACGTCAGTTCCCATAGCATTGTAGAAATAAGCAAATTCAATCCCTATGGCACCACTACCTACAACGATTAATTTTTTGGGTTGTTTCTCCAAAGTCATGGCCTGTCTGTACCCAATAATTTTTTTGCCATCTTGCGGTAGACTAGGTAGTTCTCTAGACCTAGCACCTGTAGCTATAATTACATTATTAGCCGTGTATTCAGTGGCTTTTCCATTGGCATCTGTAACAGACACCTTTTTTCCAGGAAGTAATTTGCCATATCCATTGATTACTTCAATTTTATTCTTTTTAAGTAAGAACTGTACCCCTTTACTCATGGTTCCGGCTACATTTCTACTTCTTTTCACAACAGCGTCAAAATCCTTATCTACCCCTGCAGCTTTTAGACCGTAGTCTTCTGCATGTTGAAGGTATTCAAAAACCTGAGCAGATTTAATCAGGGCCTTTGTAGGAATACAACCCCAGTTAAGGCATACTCCTCCCAGACTTTCTTTTTCTACAATAGCAGTTTTAAATCCTAATTGAGAAGCTCTAATGGCGGTAACATAACCTCCAGGTCCACTTCCTAAAACAATAACATCAAAATGACTCATGATAATGATTTTGGTAAAAATTTATAGCGCCCAAAGTTACAAAACCAATCTGAAAGCTTCTACCCTTATTTTGTTGTTTTTTCAGGAACAAAAACCAAGCAAACAGAATTAATGCAGTATCGTTCACCGGTAGTGTCTGCAGGGCCGTCTTCAAAAACATGTCCCAAATGCGAATTGCATGCTGCACAGCGGGTCTCTACGCGCCGCATACCGTGACTGTGATCTTCAATGTACAGAACAGCTCCTGGAATAGCGGTGTCAAAGGCCGGCCACCCACAACCACTATTGTATTTGTGGGTACTTTCGAAAAGTTGTGTGTCACAAGCTGCACAGTGGTAACTTCCTTTTTCAAAGTGGTTGTCAAATTCGCCACTGTAAGGGAATTCAGTACCGTTCTGTCTTAATACCTTATAAGCTTCTGGAGAAAGCTGTGTTATGTAATAATCTTCGGATTGCTCTTTTGGAAATGTTGCACTCATATTATTTTGTGTCAGGAATAAATGCTAAAGCAGCACCATTAATACAATGTCTTAAACCTGTGGTATTTTTAGGTCCATCCGTAAATACATGACCCAAGTGACCACCACATTTTAAGCAGTATTCCTCAGACCTGGCATAACCTACCTTATAATCTACTCCATAACCTACATTGCCTTTTATCTCTCTGTCAAAAGAAGGCCATCCTGTACCTGAATCAAATTTATGCTCACTTTTAAATAGGGGTGTCTTACACGCTTTACACACATAGGTACCTTTTTGTTTTATTTTTAACAAAGGGCTTGTGAAGGGTCTTTCTGTTCCCTGTTCTCTGAGTACATAAAATTCTAAGTCAGATAAAGTAGCTTTCCATTCTTGGGCTGTTTTAATCACGTCGTATTGATTTACAGCACGTTGGGCGTAAAAAGAATGACTTGTCAAAAGGAACAATCCTACTAATAAAGTTTTTTTCATTTTTTTTATTTTAAAGGTAATAAAAAATAGTCTCTATTCTTTGTTCAGGACCCTAATCAGGTTAGTGTCATTCGTGCCTATATACTGAGATACTTCTTGATAATTCATAGTGTTTAAATTGGGATCTAAGGCAAATTCAGCAGGCATAACAACCACCCTAAAGATTTGATTTTGCGTAAAAATTGCTGCGGCATTATTTAGATTAAAATTCCCTTGAAGTAATAAGTTAACATCAGAAAAAGTATGGTTAAAGGTGTATTGCAAAAGCCCCTGATCGGTGAAAAATGACTGGGGTAGGGGCGTCCAAACATCCGTGTTAGTTCCATTTGAAACAATAGTTTCTTCTAAAAGATACACCAATACAGCGTCAGATTCATAGACCCTTACTTGGTTTGGAAAAACAAACAAATGGCTGTAGTTGTTATTGGCACTAAATGAAGCTTGGAATTCCATGGTCTGACCAAGTAGGGTATTTCCATCTAAACCTGGAGGTCCTTCTGGACCATCACAAGCTGTTGTAAATACACTCAAAATTATAAGGGCTAATAAAGTTGTTAGATATCTCATATCAAAATCATTTTAGTTCATAAGCCATATTTCAAAAAGAGTGCCAAGTTTACAAATAGCAGAAATTTAAGGGTCTTTTTTGAGAATCTGGCTATAATTGTATATTAGCAAAGTTCAAGGACCAAAATAATCTCAACAAAAACATCAGTTCAAAATAACCTACTCCAAAATAACAAATCGAAATGAAAGCCACAGCAGAGAAAGGAAGTAATAAATTATTGTTTGCATGGGCTTTTTATGACTGGGCCAATTCTGTATACAGCCTGGTCATTTCTTCTGCGATTTTCCCTATTTTTTACGGGGCGCTATTTCGTATGGAAGGGATTGAAAAAGTATCGGTTTTTGGGGTAGAAATAGCGCGAGCACCTTTAATCAGTTATGTTACTTCAGCTGCATTTTTATTCATAGCTCTCTTAACGCCAATTCTCTCAGGAATTGCAGATTACTTAGGGAATAAAAAAGTTTTTTTAAAGTTTTTTTGTTACCTAGGAGGACTTTCATGCATTGGTTTGTATTGGTTTTCTCTTGAACATATTTACACCTCATTATTGCTCTATTTTATGGGTTTGGTGGGATTTTGGGTGAGTTTTGCCTTTAATAATTCTTACCTTCCAGATATTGCTTTTCCTGAACAACACGATAGCATTAGTGCCAAAGGCTTTTCATTGGGTTATATAGGGAGTGTGATTCTTTTGTTGTTTAATTTGGCCATGGTCATGCAACCTGCCCTTTTTGGTATTGAAGACCTTCCCGAATCTCCTGCAGCTATTACAGCAATGAAATACTCCTTTGTGACTGTGGGAATTTGGTGGATCATTTTCAGCCAATACAGTTTTTACTATATGCCCAAAGGGAACAAGAAAGACGGTCCTGCGGTAAACTTACTTTTCAATGGATTCAAGGAGCTTAAAATGGTCTGGAATCAATTGGGATCACAGCCATTGCTAAAAAAATATTTACTCGCTTTTTTTATATATAGCATGGCCGTACAAACTGTAATGCTTATTGCTGCTTATTTTGGAGAAGAGGAGATAGCTTGGGGGTCAGACGATCAAAGAACCATAGGCTTAATAAGTAGTATTCTCCTGATTCAATTGGTGGCTATTATAGGTGCAACCCTCACTGCAAAAGCTTCAAAGAAATTCGGAAATATCAACACCTTGATTGTGGTAAATGCACTTTGGTTAATGATTTGCGTGTATGCTTATTTTGTGGTTTCTCCAACTGAATTTTATGTTGCTGCAGGATTGGTTGGAATGGTCATGGGAGGGATTCAAGCGCTTTCAAGATCTACCTACGCTAAACTTATGCCAGAAACCCAAGACACCACCTCTTTCTTTAGTTTCTACGACGTAGCAGAAAAGGTAGGTATTGTTTTGGGTACTTTTATTTACGGCGCACTTGCACAAGGAAGTGGCGACCTTAGAAATGGAATTATAATGTTTGGTGTTTTTTTCCTAGTAGGTGGATTATTACTTAGAAGAGTTAAATAGGATTTAATACCCATTAACGTCTCCTGAACCAGACACTTTTGATACTACTTTTTTAGGATTTCCTTTGTATTGAATATCACCAGAACCAGATACTTTTGCATTTAAAGTACCTTTTACAGTTAGTGTAACATCTGCAGATCCAGATACAGTTACTGTGGCGTCTTGAGCAGCTACATCATAAGCATTTACATCTCCAGAGCCAGAAACTTTTACCGTTAAGTCATCTGCGCTTCCAGAAAGATTAATATCTCCAGATCCAGATATCTGCACATATAAATTCGTGGCTTCTATGGCTAATGAAATATCTCCAGAACCCGATACCGCAGCATTAAAATCTGTTGCCTTTAAAGTTGTCTGTGTGCTAATATCTCCAGAACCTGATAATTTAACTCCGGTTATTTCAATGACAGGCACCTCAATAGTGATGGTTTTATTCCACGAACTACTCAGGTTTATATTGTCTTTTACTTTTAAAATTAGCACATTGTTTTTAACATAAACTTCAATGTGCTCTAAGAGGTTTTCTTCTCCTTTTAGTGTAATCTCTCCCTCTTCACCTCTAACTAATTGCACGTCAAAAGATCCTGAGACAGAAACTTTGTCATAATTGGCTGTTTGTCTTGTTTGTGTAATGGTGTTACCATTTCCTTTAATTCTCTTCCACCACTGAGCATGCGCAGAGGTTCCAATTAAAATCATTGCGATTAATAAGATGCTTTTTTTCATAATTAAGAGATTTTAAATGTTGATTGCCTTGTTGATATAAATCAAAAAAAACATTGTTTTATCAAATTATTGGGTGGTATTTTAATAGCTTACTTAGCGAAGTACTTATTTTCTAGTAAAGCTCAAACCGCCGTATTTACTCAATATTTGAACATGATTTTTGCTATTTGGATTTTTGTAGTAGCCTTTATAGTAACGCTCACTAGATTTTTCTTTAGAGATAGACATCTCAAAAGCATCTGTACCACTAACTCCAGCATATTTGGTTTCAATTTCAAAAGTGAAATTATAATCCTTATGGTATCCAATTTTTATACCAGTATAATCAGAACTGATATTTAGGCTTCCCGCATCTGCAGCCATTTCTGCAATTTTCACACTTCCATAATCTGCATCTATAGCCACATTTCCATGAAGGACACCAAGTTTTGTGCTAAAATAGTCGCCTACTCCATTTACATCATTGGCCTCTTCTACTTCTATACTTCCGTAATCTGCGTCGTAACTTAGATTGTCCATCTGATAAATACTCATGGAGGAATAATCTGCATTAATATTTAAGTCGCCTGCTTTTTCTATCGTCATCCCAGAATAATCTGCTTCTATATAGGCTTTCTTAACATAGGCAATAGTAGATTTGGAGGTGTAGTCAAAGTTCAGATCGTTTCTGTCGCCATTCAATGCGCCAATTTCTAGTCTTCCATAGTCACAATTAATTTTAGTATCTCCATTGATTTGATCAATGATAATACTTCCGTAATCATTTTCTAGATCTACGCTGTTAGAAATAGGCATTTTAATGTTGTAGTGTACGGAGAGGTTTACATTGTTATTTCCCCAATTCCAACTCCAACCATTTCTTTTATTGTTAAAAATTGTTTTAGCAGAAACCATACTGCTGCTAGACATAAAGTCAATGTCTACGCCTTCGATTTTCTCAATAACACGGTCTTCATTACTGCCCTCTGCCTTAATAGTAATGATCATTTCAATCCTATTCTCGTTCCAACTACTAATCGTTAGATTGCCATAGGCGTTGTCAATTTTCATGAGTGCGTCTGCATTGACCTTAAAATTTTTCCTAACCACCCTTTCTTTTTCATACCTGAAAGGGTTTTTTTTAATAATTTCAGACTTGTTGGCCCACATAAATGCAGGGAAAATTAAAGTGATTAAAAGTATTCTTATAGTTTTTTTAAAGGTTTCCATCTGTGTGTTCGTTTATAGCGTTAATGGTGTTTATTTGGTGCATAACTTCTTCTAATAATTCTATTCGTGTAATATAATTTTGTACCATGGCCTGAAGGATTAATTTGGTGTTTCCTCCATTAATCATGTCAACCTCCATTTCTTTAAAACGGGTATCTAATTTTGAAATTTCCTTAAATGCTTTGTCTATATGAGATTTAGTTAGCGGGCTGCTCTGTTGTTCAATTTCTTTAACAGCAATGGAAATTAAGCCAGGATAGTATTCATTTATAGCTGCTGTTTCAGGAGCAAAGGAGGCAATTTTTGTTTGTGTAGCCTGACTGTGCACTCCCCACTGAAACACGCCAAATAAAATGGCTACACTCGCAGCTAAACTCAAAAGTCGTTGGGTGTTTTTACGCCAAACTAATTTAAGGGCTGTCTTTGTTGGAGTAGATTCTTGGGCAGATTCTTCAAGGAGGTCTTGTGCTGTTTGTAAAGCGCTCATTTCAGTTTCTGCTTGTGCTAAAGAAGCTTCAGAAAGTTTTTTTAAAAAGCGGTTTTCGTGGCCTTCAAGCGGTTTTTTGCTTTCAAGTACCTCTGGTACCAATGCCAGAATTTGTTTTATAACTCTTTCCATAATGGATGTGTTTCTAAATTGTTTCTCAGTTGTTCTTTTGCCCTTGAAAACGTAGTCCTACAATTACTGTTACTAATGCCTAATAGTTCAGAGACTTCTTCATGGCTTAAACCTTCTATGAGGTGTAAGGTCAGTGAAATGCGATAATTTTCTTTTAAACTGTCTATTGTTTCCAGGACTAAAGCCGCTTTTTTTTTGTTGTTTGTCTGGTGAGTGTCATCGGCCAGAGGCCCAGGAATGCTATAAATCTCTTCTACTAAACCAATTGTATCCTGTTTTTTTTGTTTTCTAAAAGCGACTATCGCTTTGTTAATGACAATTTTCTTTAACCAAGCGCCAAATGTGACTTGGCCGCTAAATTGATCTAATTTTTTAAAAGCACTAATAAAGGCTTCCTGCATCACGTCTTCTGCTTCATGCGTTTCTTTAACAATGCGCCAAGCAACGTTGTACATGGCTCTATGGTACTGCTCATAAAGTGCGAATTGTGCTTTAGCGTCTCCATGAAGACAGTCTTTAATCAGGGGCGTAATATGAGTAGGCTCTTTAAGGCTCAAAAAACAAACGTATTTAATAGTATAGATACAATTTATACAGAAATGTTACAGTTTCAAGTCAATTAATGAAACAATGGCATAGGAATTGACTATATGGGTACATATAAAAGTGACTAAATACTTGTATTCAGGGCCTTTTAGTTGTTTTTTAACGCAGAAAAATAATTTTTAAAACCGAAACAGGTGTTGTTAAATGACATTATGACGGATATATAAGACTATGAGTAATTCGAATTTTTTACATATTGACAGTATGTCATTACAAGGAATAGATGAAGATGCAGATTTAATTCCATTAATGACTCCTGAAGATGAAGATGAGATTAATAAGGAATCTTTACCAGAATCACTACCTATTCTACCATTGAGAAATACGGTACTGTTTCCAGGTGTTGTGGTGCCTATTACAGCAGGGAGAGATAAGTCTATTCAGCTAATAAAAGACGCCAACAACGGAGATAAAGTGATCGGGGTGGTGTCTCAAAAAGATCAAAACACAGAGAATCCTGGTGCCAAAGACATTAGCAGAATAGGAACTGTGGCTAGAATTCTTAGGGTATTGAAAATGCCTGATGGAAATACGACAGTTATTATTCAAGGTAAAAAACGTTTTGCTATAAAAGCAGTCGTTTCAGAGGATCCATACATTAAAGCAACCGTAGAAGAGACTCCTGAACAGAGGCCTGAGCCGGATAATAAAGAGTTTTTAGCCATTATAGACTCCATAAAGGAATTGGCTTTACAGATTATTAAAAACAATCCAAATCTCCCTTCAGAGGCTTCGTTTGCTATTAAGAACATAGAGAGCAATTCGTTTTTAATCAACTTTGTTTGTTCTAATTTATCTGTTTCTCTTAAAGAAAAGCAAATTCTATTGGAAACTCCTGATTTACAGGAGCGTGCCTTGGCTACTTTAAAGTATATGAATGTTGAGATGCAGAAATTGCAATTGAAAAATGACATTCAATCCAAGGTCAGAAATGATTTAGACCAACAGCAACGAGAGTATTTCTTACACCAGCAAATGAAAACCATTCAAGAAGAGTTGGGAGGGGTGTCCTACGAAGAAGAAGTCAATGAAATGGCTGCTGCGGCCAAAAAGAAAAAATGGTCAGAAAAAGCAGGCTTGCATTTTGACAAAGAGCTCGGTAAGCTTCAAAGAATGAATCCTCAAGTTGCGGAATATTCTATTCAGAGAAATTATCTGGAACTCTTTTTAGATCTTCCATGGAACCAATTTTCAAAAGATGTATTTGATTTAAAACGCGCTCAAAAAATATTAGATAGGGACCATTTTGGTCTAGAAGACGTTAAAAGGCGAATTTTGGAACACTTGGCGGTCTTAAAGCTAAGAAACGACATGAAGTCTCCTATTCTATGTCTTTATGGACCTCCAGGGGTAGGGAAAACTTCCTTGGGTAAATCTATAGCAGAATCTCTTGGTAGAGAATACGTGAGAATGTCTCTTGGAGGGTTGAGAGATGAGGCGGAAATTAGGGGGCACCGAAAAACCTATATTGGCGCCATGCCAGGAAGGGTACTACAGAGTTTAAAGAAAGCAGGGACTTCTAATCCAGTGTTTGTATTAGATGAAATTGATAAATTGTCTAATTCACATCAGGGTGACCCTTCTTCTGCGCTTTTGGAAGTATTAGATCCTGAGCAGAATGCAGATTTTCATGACAATTTCTTGGAAATGGGTTATGATCTTTCCAAAGTGTTGTTTATAGCCACTGCAAATAATTTAGGAGCTATACAGCCTGCTTTATTGGATCGTATGGAGCTTATAAATGTGTCGGGATATACGATTGAAGAAAAAGTTGAAATTGCCAAAAGCCACTTGTTACCCAAGCAATTAAAAGAACATGGTGTAACAACAGATCAAATTAAAATAGGTAAGCCACAATTTGAAAAAATTATCGCAGGATACACTAGAGAATCAGGTGTAAGAAACCTGGATAAGCAATTGGCTAAAATGGTTAGAAACACAGCAAAATCTATTGCTATGGAGGAAGCTTATGAGGTTAAAATTACTCCAGAGCACATTGAAAAAGTTTTGGGTGTACCTAGATTAGAACGTGATAAATATGAAAACAACAAGGTTGCAGGGGTAGTAACTGGTTTGGCATGGACCTCTGTTGGAGGAGATATTCTGTTCATTGAATCCATTCTTTCCAAAGGTAAAGGGCTCATGAATATTACCGGTAATCTAGGAAAGGTCATGAAAGAATCTGCTACTATAGCCCTAGAGTACATTAAGGCTCATGCGGAAGAATACGGTCTTTCTGACAATATTTTCGAAAAGTATAATGTTCACATTCATGTACCGGAAGGGGCCACGCCAAAAGATGGACCAAGTGCAGGTATTACCATGCTTACTTCTTTAATATCTCTTTTCACGCAGCGAAAGGTTAAATCTCGTTTGGCCATGACAGGTGAAATTACCCTGAGAGGTAAGGTGCTTCCTGTAGGAGGAATTAAAGAGAAAATACTTGCAGCTAAAAGAGCAAATATTAATCAAATTATACTCTGTGAGGAAAACAGAAAAGACATTGCTGAAATTAAAGAAGCCTATTTAAAAGGCATGACTTTTCATTATGTAACGGATATGAGTGAAGTAGTGGCATTGGCATTGACCAAAGAGCAGGTGGCTGTACCTAAAAAATTGTAAATTTGTAATGGTTTAACAGGATTAAATGAAAAAAATAACCATTGCTATAGACGGTTTTTCCTCTACGGGAAAAAGTACCATTGCTAAAAAATTGGCCAAATCATTGGGTTATATTTATGTTGACAGTGGCGCTATGTACCGTGGAGTAACTTATTTTGCCATGCAGCAGGGTTTCATTAAAGACGGTATATTAGATAAATCATCCCTTGTAAATGCATTGGATCAAATAGACCTTCAGTTTAAAATTGTAGCGGATCTTCCAGATGCTGCTATGTTTTTAAATGGAGAGAATATAGAAACGCCTATTAGAACTCTTGCTGTTTCTCAGCAGGTGAGTCCTGTAGCGGCCATTCCAGAGGTGAGACAGAAGTTAGTGGCTTTACAACAGGCAATGGGTGTTCAAAAGGGGGTAGTGATGGATGGCAGAGACATTGGAACTGTTGTTTTTCCTGAAGCTGAATTAAAATTATACCTCACTGCTTCTGCAGATACTAGAGCGCATAGGAGGTATAAAGAATTGATAGGCAAGGGAGACAAGGTGCATTTTGACGCTGTGCTTAAAAATGTCCAAGAGCGTGATTATATAGATTCGCACAGAGCGACATCGCCTTTGAAAAAGGCAGATGGAGCTGTAGAAATTGACAATAGTGATATGGGTCTTGATGAACAATTTGAGCGTATATTAAGCCATGCGAACGCCCTGATTGCTTCTTAAATTTTAGCAGGTATACTACTACATATTAAAGTAACATTTTTCACAATAACACTTTAATTTAGTGATATTTAGATTTGTATTTCCCTAATTAAATTGTATTTTTGCACACCTTTTTAGCAAATAGTCAAGAGGAGAAGGGACCTAATTTATTTTAATCATTCACAACTTCTGTAGGTATTGCGTGCTCTTGTAAGCCTTTCAGAATACAAATTTTAATCTTCAAATGACTGAAGAAAACACAAACGTAGCAGCAGAAAATGAAGCTGTAGCAGCACAAGCGACTACTGAAACAGTAGCGCAAGACCCAAAAGAATTTTTGGAAAACTTTAACTGGGACAAATACGAGCAAGGAATTGAGCGTGTTGAAGAGTCTAAGTTAGAAGAGTTTGAAACTTTGGTTTCAGCAAATTTTGTAGACACCGCAGATGAAGAAGTAGTGGTTGGAAAGGTAGTTTACCTTACTGAGCGCGAAGCTATCATTGACATTAATGCCAAGTCTGAAGGGGTAATCTCTTTAAATGAATTCCGTTACAATCCTGACTTAAAAGTAGGGGATGAGGTAGAGGTTCTTATTGACATTAGAGAAGACAAAACAGGTCAGTTGGTTTTATCTCACAGAAAAGCGAGAACTATTAAAGCTTGGGATCGTGTAAACAATGCACATGACAAAGAAGAAGTAGTGAACGGATTCGTGAAGTGTAGAACTAAAGGAGGTATGATCGTAGATGTATTTGGAATTGAGGCGTTCTTGCCAGGTTCTCAAATTGACGTGAAGCCTATTAGAGACTACGACCAATACGTTGGAAAAACAATGGAATTCAAAGTGGTTAAAATTAACCATGAATTCAAAAACGTTGTTGTTTCTCACAAAGCGCTTATTGAAGCAGATATTGAAGAGCAGAAAAAAGAAATCATTGGCCAATTAGAAAAAGGACAAGTCTTAGAAGGTGTTGTTAAAAACATTACTTCTTACGGGGTGTTTATTGATCTTGGTGGTGTAGATGGTTTGGTTCACATTACAGATCTTTCTTGGTCTAGAATTAACCACCCGAATGAAGTGGTTGAGTTAGATCAGAAATTGAACGTAGTAATCTTAGACTTTGACGACAACAAATCTAGAATCCAATTAGGTCTTAAGCAGTTAGAGAAGCACCCATGGGAAGCTTTAAGCGAAACGATTGCTATTGGAGACAAGGTAAAAGGTAAAGTAGTTGTTATTGCAGATTACGGCGCATTTATAGAAGTAGAAGAAGGTGTAGAAGGATTGATCCACGTTTCTGAAATGTCATGGTCTACGCACTTGCGTTCGGCCCAAGACTTTGTAAAAGTAGGTGATGAGGTAGAAGCTGTTGTATTGACTTTAGACCGTGAAGACCGTAAAATGTCTCTTGGTATTAAGCAATTAACGCAAGATCCTTGGACGGACATTACAACTAAATACCCAGTGGCTTCTAAGCACAAAGGTATTGTAAGGAACTTTACTAACTTTGGTGTATTTGTTGAATTAGAAGAAGGAATTGACGGATTAATTTATATTTCTGACCTTTCTTGGACTAAGAAAATTAAGCACCCATCTGAATTTGTTGCTGTTGGTGACACTTTAGAGGTTGAGGTATTAGAACTTGACGTTGATGGTAGAAAATTAAGTCTTGGTCACAAGCAAACTACCGTTAACCCTTGGGATAAATACGAGACTGAATTCGCATTAGATTCTTTACATACTGCTACTATTGCAGAGATTGTAGACAAAGGAGCTACTATTAACTTCAATGAAGATATTGTTGCCTTTGTTCCTTCTAGACACCTAGAAAAGGAAGACGGATCTAAATTAAACAAAGGAGACGAAGTCCAGTTTAAGATAATTGAATTCAATAAAGAGTTTAAGCGTGTGGTAGCTAGCCATACTGCTATCTTTAGAGAAGAAGAGCAACGCAATATTCGTACAGCCGTTAAGAAGGCCTCTGCGAGTGCAGATGAAGCAAAACCAACCCTTGGTGACGCTAACGAAGCATTACAAGCGTTAAAAGACAAAATGGAAGGAAATGGAAAATAATTCTTTTGTTTAAATTTTTTAAAGCCCGAGTCTAAACTCGGGCTTTTTTATGCACTTTTTTAAAATTGAATCTTTTGAATTAGCTAAAAGGGCATTCTAGGGCTCTGAATTGAAAAAAATCCCTATTTTTGTTTCGCAAACGCCTACACTGGAGCTTATGAGCCAAAAAGTACTTCTTTCTGAAAAAGAAATTCACATTATCCTTCACAGGTTGGCTTGCCAGTTGTTAGAGAATCACCTTGATTTTTCTAATACAGTATTGATTGGTTTGCAACCAAGGGGAACCTTTCTAGCCAACCGTTTAACGCAAATACTTCAAGAAGACTACAAGGTTAAAGACATTGCTTTGGGTTTTTTAGACATCACCTTTTTTAGGGATGATTTTAGAAGAGATGGCAAAACGCTTACCGCCAACAAGACCCAGATAGATTTCCTGATAGACAATAAAAAAGTAGTCCTTATAGACGACGTTCTCTATACCGGTAGAAGTATTAGAGCTGCACTTACTGCACTCCAATCCTTTGGTAGGCCTGAAGAAATTGAGCTACTTACACTTATAGATAGAAGGTTTAGCAGACATTTGCCCATTCAACCTAATTATAGGGGGAGGCAAGTAGACGTGATTGACCATGAAAAAGTAAAGGTGTGCTGGAAGGAGCAAGATGGAGAAGACACCGTATATTTAATCAACTAACGCTAAAAAAAATACATTTAAAAAGTGCCAAATCCTAACAGACAATTAAGTGTAAAACATTTGCTCGGGATTAAATACCTCCAAGAGACGGACATTGATCTTATTTTTGAAACGGCAGACCACTTTAAAGAAGTGATTAACCGCCCTATTAAAAAAGTGCCTTCTCTTAGAGACATCACTATTGCGAATATATTTTTTGAAAATTCTACCCGAACTAAACTCTCATTTGAGTTGGCAGAGAAAAGATTATCTGCAGATGTACTTAATTTTTCTGCCTCACAGTCTTCTGTCACAAAAGGAGAAACCCTTATAGATACGGTCAATAATATCTTGTCTATGAAAGTAGATATGGTGGTTATGCGCCATCCTAATCCAGGCGCAGGTTTCCTGCTTTCTAAGCATATTAATGCCGCAATAATAAATGCTGGAGACGGTGCTCACGAGCACCCCACACAGGCACTTTTAGATTCATACTCTATTAGAGAGCGATTAGGAGATGTAGCTGGTAAGAAAGTAGTCATTGTAGGAGATATTCTCCATTCAAGAGTAGCTTTGTCTAATATATATGCCTTAAAATTACAGGGCGCAGAAGTGATGGTTTGCGGTCCAAAAACTCTAATACCAAAGCACATTGAATCTTTAGGGGTTAGCGTAGAGACAGACCTTAGAAAAGCACTCAACTGGTGTGACGTAGCTAATATGCTTCGGGTTCAAAACGAGCGTATGGATATTAGCTATTTTCCAAGCACCAGAGAATATACCCAACTGTATGGAGTAAACATGGATCTCTTAAACAGTTTAAACAAAGAGATAGTGATCATGCATCCTGGCCCCATTAACAGAGGAGTAGAGATTACCTCAGAGGTAGCAGATTCCAATCAGTCTATCATTTTAAATCAAGTAGAAAACGGAGTAGCCATTAGAATGGCAGTCATTTATTTATTGGCTTCTAAAATAAAATAAACCCATGGTCCAACTCATTGACCAAATCGCCATTTTTTCTCAAGAGAATACTGAGGTTGGTGTTTTTATGGAGTCTTTAGAGTCTCTTTTAAAAGAACATCTTTCATATCATATTATTGTAGTCATCTCTGAGAAGACACCCAAAGAATCTATTGATATTTCTCGATTTACCCATTGGGCAATAGCTTGTAAAAAGGCGGCTAAGTCTTTTGTACTCGTAACCAATTCCATTAGTTATGAGGAGGCTCCAGAAAATCTGTCTCTAGTGCCTACCCTTCAAGAAGCCAAAGATGTGATAGAAATGGAAGAGATAGAAAGGGATCTTGGATTTTGAAAGTCACTATTTTAGGCTGTTACGCCGCTACACCACGTACATTAACTAATCCTACTTCTCAGGTTCTTGAAATTAAAAACCACTTGTTTTTGATTGATTGCGGGGAAGGTACTCAGGTGCAGCTCAGAAAACAAAAAATACGTTTCTCAAAGATCAATCATATTTTTATATCACATTTACACGGAGATCATTTCTTTGGATTGCCGGGATTGGTAGCTACTTTTAGGCTTTTAGGTCGTGTTAATCCATTGCATATTTACGGCCCTAAAGGGATTAAGGAAGCGGTGACACTGCTCTTAAAATTAGGCGATTCCTGGACCAATTACCCCCTTCATTTTCATGAACTAAGCTCACAAGCTCCCGAGGTGGTCTTTGAAGATAAAAAAGTAACTGTTACTACTATACCCTTAGATCACAGGGTATATACAAATGGTTTTTTATTTCAAGAGAAAGTAGGGCCTCGTAAACTAGAGGTGCAAGCCGTGGAAGCTCATGGGATAGACTCTTGTTACTTTCAGAATATTAAAGACGGAAAAGACGCCCCTAATTCAGCGGGTAAATTGATTCCAAACGCCCAATTGAGCAGTGACCCAAAAGCCATAAAAAGTTATGCTTTTTGTAGTGACACAGCATATTTCCCTGAGATAATCCCTCAAATTAAAGGCGTTACAGCCCTTTATCATGAGAGTACTTTTTTGGAAACAGAGGCAGATTTAGCTACCAAGACCAAACATTCTACAGCCCAGCAGGCCGCGAAAATTGCCAGTACTGCCAACGTAGAAATGCTAATCTTAGGTCATTATTCTACCCGTTATGATGGTTTAGAGCCATTCAAAGAAGAGGCTGAAGCTCATTTTAAACCGGTCCTTTTAGCAGATGACGGATGTGAATTTGAATTTTAGAAATCGTTCTGATTCCCTATCTTTGGATTAAAATTTTGGCATGGAAAAAGATTTAGGGAATTACAGAAAATCTTACGAAAAAGAAGCCTTAGAGGAATCTAAGATTTCAGGTAATCCTATGCAGCTGTTTCAAACCTGGTTTTTTGAGGTAGAGGCCTCTGAAACTGTAGATGAGGCCAATGCTATGAGTATTTCTTCAGTAGGTTTTGATGGTTTTCCTAAAACTCGTGTAGTGCTTTTAAAAAAGTATTACGAAGAGGGATTTGTTTTCTATACCAATTATGATTCTGAAAAGGGTAGGGCCATTTCGGCCCATCCACAAGTTTGTTTGTCTTTTTTTTGGCCCAGTATGGAACGTCAAGTAATTATTAAAGGACTCGCAGAGAAGCTGCCAGCAGCTGTTTCAGATAATTATTTTGACTCTAGACCTTTGGGCTCCCGATTAGGTGCTATGGTGTCTCCTCAAAGCGAGGTAATTGATTCTAGGTCGGTATTAGAAGATTCATTGAAGGCACTAGAGGCACAAGTCGTAGAAGGTCAAGTTAAAAGACCTGACCATTGGGGTGGTTATTTGGTGCGACCTAAAAGTATAGAGTTTTGGCAAGGTAGGCCCAATAGGCTTCACGACAGAATTAGATATACTTTAGAAGAAGACCTAAATTGGAAGGTGGAGCGTTTAGCTCCTTGATCAAAAAAAATAATCACTTCCTTTCATAAATTTAACTCTATAATTTATAAACTGTAGTACTTTTGTACTTTAGTTGTTTAAGGGAATAGATATGACAAAAAACCAATACATTAATAGAGAAATAAGCTGGTTGCGCTTTAATGAACGCGTGTTACAAGAAAGTGCAGATCCCCAGGTACCTCTAATTGAAAGGTTTCGTTTTTTAGGTATTTTTTCCAACAATTTAGATGAGTTTTTTAAGGTGCGTTATGCTACAGTAAAAAGAGTAGTAGATGCAGGCGCAAAGCTAAAAGGAGTACTTGGAGATGAAAAACCCAAAGCCCTCTTAGACGAGATTACTAAGATTGTAATTGCTCAGCAGAAAAAATCATTGGAGATTCTCAAAAATATTGAAGATGAATTAGAGACAAAGGACATTTTTTTAATCAATGAGAAAGAACTCTCAGCAGATCAGAAAATCTTTGTATCTGATTATTTTAACCAGTATGTGAGTCCGGTGCTCATGACCATCATTTTAAACGATTTGGCTGCTTTTCCAACCCTTAAGGATACTGCAGCGTATTTGGCTGTAAAGATGACCATGACGGACGAGGATCAAAAGCCTAAGACTTTAGTTCCGTTGAGAAGGAAGAAAGACAATCGATATGCGATTATAGAGATTCCTAAAAGTATAGATCGCTTTGTAGTGTTGCCTAATGAAGGGGAGAAGCAGTATATTATTATGTTAGACGACATTATTCGCTTTAACTTAGATAAGGTGTTTAGTATGTTTTCTTATACGAAGATTTCTGCCCATATGATTAAGATCACTAGAGATGCTGAACTAGATATGGACAACGATCTCTCTAAGAGTTTTATTGAAAAAATTTATGAAAGTGTAGAAGAACGTAAAATAAGTGACCCAGTTAGGTTTGTGTACGATATGAATATCGAAAAAGACACTTTGAAATTCCTAAAGGATAAAATGAAAATAGAAGACACGGATTCTGTGATTCCTGGAGGTAGGTACCATAACAGAAGGGATTATATGAGTTTCCCAAGTTTGGGAAGAACCGATCTTCAATACTCTAAAACAGCACCGCTTCCTGTAAAGGGCGTGCCAGCAGAGGGAAGCTTGTTGGATCATATTGCTAAAAAAGATTTCTTGCAATACACGCCTTATCATACATTTTCTTACATTACTAGATTCTTAAAAGAAGCGGCATTAGACCCTAAAGTAAAAACAATTAAGATTACTGTTTACAGATTGGCTAACAACTCTCAAGTAGCCGCTTCACTGATTAATGCGGTAAAGAACGGTAAGCAAGTAACGGTTCAAATAGAGCTTCAGGCAAGGTTTGACGAGCATGCAAATATTGAATATGCAGAGCAGTTGCAGGCAGAGGGTGTGAAGTTAATATTTGGAGTGAGGGGTCTTAAAGTGCACTCTAAAATATGTTTAATTGAAAGAGAAGAGTCCGGACTTTTAAAACGTTATGGTTTTATAAGTACAGGGAACTTTAACGAATCTACTGCAAGGATTTATACAGATTATACTTTATTTACCGCTCATGAACCAATTTTAAAAGAATTAGATAAAGTATTTGACTTCTTTGAAACCACTTATAAGATTCATAAATACAAGCATTTAATTGTCTCTCCACATTACACTAAAAACGTTTTTAAAAAACTGATTGATCAGGAAATTAAAAATGCCAAAGCTGGTAAAGAGGCTTGTATTAAAATTAAAATGAACAGTTTTACCTCCTATAAAATGGTCGATAAATTGTACGAAGCCTCTAATGCAGGTGTGAAAATTCAATTGATTATAAGAGGAATTTGTTGTCTGGTACCAGGTGTCCCAGGAATGAGTGAAAATATTGAAGTGATTAGTGTGATTGATAAATTTCTGGAGCACACCAGATTGTTTATTTTTGGAAATGATGGTGATCCTAAAATCTATATTTCTTCTGCAGATTGGATGACTAGAAACCTGGATTACAGGGTAGAGGTGGGTTGTCCTATTTATGATGCAGATCTAAAAAATGAGTTAATAGACACTTTTAATATGGCTTGGCAAGACAATACCAAATCTAGGTGGCTTACAGACCAACAAGAGAGCCCTTATAGAACCATAGATGGCCCTAAAGTTCGTTCTCAATTTGACATGTATGATTATTACAAAGAAAAATTAGAGGCTTAATTGTCTCAATTGATGTTTTAACCGTGAATGAGTTGTTGGTTGCCTAAGTCCTTCATGATTTGAGCTTCAAAAATCAAAAGAGACTCCCATTTTTTGTCTACTTCTTTTCTGTCTCCATATTGTCTCGCAAATTTTAGAAACATGGTGTAATGACCTGCTTCGCTGATCATGAGTTTTTTATAAAATTCTCTGAGATCTGCATCTTCTAATTCTTCAGAAAGTAACCTAAAGCGTTCGCAGCTTCTAGCTTCAATTAGTGCGGCTATGAGCAACCTGTGTACTAGCTGAGTGGTTCTACTCCCACCTTTAGGAAAAAAACTAAGAAGTGCAATGACATAGTCATCTTTGCGATCCCTTCCCAGGGTTTGACCCCTGGCTATGATGAGGTCATGGACCATTTTAAAATGACCCATTTCTTCTCTTACAAGTGCGGTCATTTCATTGACCAGCTCGGTATATTCTGGAAAGCCTACAATTAGTGATATAGCGGTACTCGCTGCCTTTTGCTCGCAGAATGCATGATCAGTTAAAATGTCGTCAATATTTTTTTCTACGATATTGACCCATCGAGGGTCTGTGGGTAATTTTAATCCAAGCATTTTATTGTAGGTCTAAGTCAAAACTTTGTCTAAGAACATCTACCGCAGGGTTTTTGCTCCTAATTTTTTCGTATTTCTCTTCTGGTGTAAAAGCGTATTTGGTGTCCATAGTTTCTAAAACCGACACTTTTAAAGTAATGCTATGATTGTTTAATTTGGCTTTTAAATAATCTAAAACACCTGATTGTGCTCTTTCAACCTCTTTTTTCATGGTGTCATTAGGAAGTGTAATGCCAATCACGAAATTATCCAAAAGTTTTGGCTGGTCTGCATTTAAATTAGAAGCGATTATTTTTTGCCCTTCTTTTTCTATTTTTTCTGCAAAATCGTTCCAGTGTTTTTGTAAAACTTCTTCGGTAAAAGGATCTTCTATAATGGGGCTGTCTACTTGAACTTTATTTTTTAAGGCTTCTTCGTGTGCTTTTTTTGCCTTTAAACTCGCAATAGACAAGCCGGAAACGCCTTCTTTTTTTTCTAAATTTAAAGTGGGTTTAGAGGGAGCTTCAATGGGAACAGACCCATCTACAGGAATAGGCTTCGCAATGGGTATTTCAACTATTGTAGGAGCAGATGTTGTTTCCATAATCACTTCATCTATTATGGGAGCAGAGACTGTTTCTACCCCTAGTTCATCAGACGCTGTGTTTGGTGCTGGTTCCTTTATAACTTTTTTAGGGGTATGTTCATTAAATTCGGTGGTAGGTATTATTGGACTAGTACTTACCTCAGTCCAGTCACGATTTTTTTTTTCACCACCAGAAAGCATGGAAGCTATTTTCATAATAGCGAGCTCTACAAGTAAGCGTTGGTTTTTGGCATTTTTAAATTGAAGATCACAGTGATTGGCTATGTCAATAGCACCTAATAAAAAATCAGAAGGTGTTTGTTTTGCCTGTGCCTCATAACGTTGTTTGGTTTCTTCACCAACTTCCATAAGAGAAATAGTAGCAGGAAACTGGGCCAGCATCAGGTCTCTAAGGTGGGAGGCCAATCCCTGGATAAAATGGTGTCCGTCAAAACCAAGCGACAAACAGTCATTAAAAAGCAATAAACTACTTGGAATATCTCCTGCCAACATGAACTCTGTCGCGGCAAAGTAAGTGTCGTAATCTAAGACATTTAGATTCTCACTTACCGCTTGTCTGGAGAGATTTTCTCCAGTGTAACTGATAATTCTATCGAAGATAGACAGGGCGTCTCTCAATGCTCCGTCTGCCTTTTGAGCAATTAAATGCAAAGCATCTGGATGGGCATTAATACCTTGGTCAGTAGCAATTTTACCCAAGTGCAATGCCATATCTGTCACCGTGATTCTCTTAAAATCATAGATCTGACATCTAGATAATATAGTGGGTATAATTTTATGTTTTTCTGTAGTAGCTAAAATAAAAATAGCATGCTTTGGAGGTTCTTCTAAAGTCTTTAAAAAAGCATTAAAAGCCGCTGTAGAAAGCATGTGTACCTCGTCTATGATATAGACTTTATAGGCTCCTTTTTGTGGGGGAATACGTACTTGATCTACTAGGTTTCTAATGTCGTCTACAGAGTTATTAGAAGCAGCGTCAAGTTCAAAAATGTTAAAAGCGTAATCTTCCTCGGTAGAAGTCCCTAATTCCTTTTCATTAATCTTCTTAGCTAAAATCCTAGCGCAACTGGTTTTACCTACACCTCTTGGCCCACAAAACAATAGTGCCTGAGCCAAATGATTGTTTGCAATAGACTTTTCTAAGGTATTGGTTATGGCAGATTGCCCTACCACATCGTCAAAATTGAGCGGTCGGTATTTTCTGGCAGAAACAAGGAAAGGTTCCAATAGGATGTCTTTTTAAAGGTACTTTACAAATATAAAAATAGTAGGGCTTTGTAAGGTCTTTGCAATGAGATATTATGCTACTTTTATTAACAAATAGAAAGCATTTCTATTAGAGTTCTCCCTATATTTGTATCCAAGCAGGCTGCCTTATCGCTGGTGGTTAATCCATCAGAGGAAAGTCCGGACACCCTATTGCAGCATAGCGGGTAACGCCCGTCCGTTGAGAAGCGAGGACAAGTGCAACAGAAAGCAGGTACAGGTAATGCTGTAGTGAAACCAGGTAAACTCTATGCGGTGCAACGCCATGTAAACTGACGTTTGAGGGCGGCAAGTTCGAGTCAGAGGGTAGGCGGTTTGAGCCTTGGAGTAATTCAAGGCCTAGATAAATGATAAGGGCGTTTATAACGTTACAGAATCCGGCTTATGGCCTGCTTTTTTTATTTTTCAAAAAAACTAAACACACTAGATCCATACCTTCTAGCTTCCCTAAAGTTAGGGGTTTCAGATAGGTCCATATGTTTCTCGTGTTCAATAACTAGAACACCCCCTTCTAAGATTAATTCTTTCTCAAAGGCCATTTGGGCAATTTGTTGAAATTCTTCTAAAGGCAAAGCATATGGAGGGTCTGCAAAAATAATATCGAATTTTTTTGATGTTTTTTGGAGGTAGGTATAAACATCACTTTTAATCACCTCAATAGGCATGTCTAGTTTTTCTGCCATCTCAGTAATAAATTGAGTGCATCCTGCATGAATTTCTACTGCAGTAATCGCATTAACACCCCTTGAGGCAAATTCATAAGAAATATTTCCACTACCTGAGAACAGGTCCAAAACACTAATCTCATCCAAATAATATTGGTTATTAATAATGTTGAATAATGCTTCCTTAGCCATATCAGTTGTAGGTCTGACAGGAAGTTGTTTGGGCGCTGAAATTTTTCGTCCCTTGTGTTGGCCTGAAATAATTCGCATGATTAAGCGTTTAAGATGATTCTATCAAAGTGATAGTCCATTAAATGGGCAGGTATTTTTTGTGTAAAACTAGGCCTATAAATACTACAATGATTAAGGTATTGTAATGCTTTTTTATAATAAGGCTCCGCTTCCGTGGTTTCTCCATAAAAAAGCATGTGAACTTCTTTAGGATCTAATTCTAATTGCTCTAAACTAAATAGAATGTAATAGAGGAGGTCTTCTGTGCTCCCAATTTGAAAACTATTAAAGAATTGCAGCTTCTTGTTTTTAATGACAGTTAAATTCAAAGTGCCCTGATCTATATGGGCATAACAAGCTTTCTCCGAAGCATCATGCTCAATACTCAGTAATTCCTCTAAGTGCAATGCAACGTGATGCTTATAGTCGAAAGGACCAAAACAATCAAAAATATAGTTGTTCGCTGCAGTAAATGGTACATATACTACAAGCATGTCTTTATGGGCAATGGTGTCGTAAGCTAATTCATCATGGGGTAATAGCTGTGCATTAAATTTCACATAATCATTTAATTTAGACGGATCAAATAAAGCCTGTGGAACAATATTGAATAATGCATTGCTATGTATGACTACTACAGATTCATAGGATCTGGCTGGAACATGATGAGATTCTAAAAATTGACGCAACGTTCCTTTTAACTCATTCTCTGAGAGTGGTGCAGAAAAACGCATGCGCTGTACCTCAATGAGTTCCTGACTTACTTTGTCTGTAATACAAAAAGAAAGTCCATTCAAACTCAATTGAATGGACAGTCTAGTATTTTGATATGAACGGTCTTCCTTGTTCAAATGATCCTTAGTTTTGTTTTTTCTTATCGTAGATAGGAGGCCAGTTTCCACTGTTACTAACATCTACTAAAGAACCTACTATAATTTGAGAACCATTCACTTCATCTACACTCATCTGAGCATTTTCAGCAGCTAATAAGTCTGGATCTTGGTCGTAAAGTATGGTCTTTTTGTCAACAGAAATTTTAAAAACAGGCACCCTGTAATCATTCTTGCGAATCACTTTTGCTTCCATCTTAAATTTCTCTCCATTTGCTGCAAAAGGAACATTCATCATATTCTTATAGCGCATGTCATTTTTAAACAAAGAATCTTTTACGGAAACAAAGCCTAGAGTATCAATGATTTTAACCTCTTTAAGCATATCTATTCTATACACTTTGTTAAATTCGTAAAAAGAAGAATCTCTTTGTTGTGTAATGATATATTGAGAACTATCTACAAATTGTATTAAAGAATTGAAATCTGAAGCATATTCACCTCTAACTGTTTTGTGTGCTTCTTGAGCATTTCGAATGTCTTTCATAACATTAATAACAGCTGTAAAACGCTCTTGCTTTACTTTTTTAAATTCAATAGGGGCGTTTACAGAAAGGTATATCATGTATGCAAATACAATCGAAAGAACCCAAAGTACAAGTTTTAATACAGTCTTCATTATAATAGTCTTATTTAAAATTTAGTGGTTTCACAAATCTACAATTTTTTTTTAATCGCAAAAGTATTTGCCCTTAATTTTACGCATTATCTTTGGGGCTATGACAACTGCTTCTCCCATAGATTTTTACAAAAAACTAAAGACCTCCTTTCCCCATGAGCCTACCCTCACCCAAGAGCGTGCGCTCGAAGCCTTTGCACAATTTGTGTGTAATGACAACAAAGAAGAGCTCCTGTTATTAAAAGGATATGCGGGAACAGGGAAGACTACCTTGATAGGGACCTTGGTCAATCAGTTGTGGCAAATTAAGTACAAGTCAGTACTCATGGCTCCAACAGGAAGGGCTGCTAAAGTAATGGCAGGTTATGCCAAAACAGAAGCGTTTACTATTCACAGGAAAATATATTTCCCTAAAAAAGCCGCTGGGGGAGGTATTCAATTTACCAAAGCACCAAATAAGCACCGTCATACTATTTTTATTGTAGATGAGGCTTCAATGATCCCAGACACTCCTGAGGGAGGGAAAAACAACACTTCCTTACTAGACGATCTCATTACCTATGTATATACAGGTCACAAATGTAAATTAGTATTGGTGGGAGATGTGGCTCAATTGCCACCAGTACACCTTTCTCTGAGTCCAGCTTTAAATGAAGAGACCCTTCAATTTAATTACAGTAAAAAAGTCCCTCTAATCACTTTAAATGAGGTAGTGCGACAGGCAGCAGATTCAGGGATACTGTTCAATGCCACTTTATTAAGAGACCAACTAGAGAGCGATTTTTTTGAGACTTTTAAGTTTTCACTAGATCATTATAAAGATATTGTTAGGCTTATAGATGGGCATGAAATTCAAGAAGCAATAGAAGACGCCTATGCTACTGGCGGCAAGGAGGAAACCGCATTTATAGTCCGTTCCAACAAACGGGCCAATCAATACAATGAAAGTATTCGAAACAGGATTCTTTTTTTAGAACACGAATTGGCAGCAGGAGATTATATGATGGTGGTTAAAAACAATTATTTTTGGCTAGACACTACCTCAGAAGCAGGTTTTATAGCCAATGGTGACATCATTGAGATATTGGAAATTTTTGCCATTAAGGAACTTTACGGATTTAGGTTTGCAGAGGTAAAGGTGAGAATGGTAGATTATTCCAATCAAAAACCTTTTGAAACTACCCTGCTTTTAGACACCATAGCTGCAGAATCTCCTTCCTTATCTTATGAAGACGGGAACAAGCTATACCAAGCAGTCTCCGAAGATTACGCCAGTGAAAAATCTAATTACAAGCGTTTTTTAGGCATTAAAAACAACAAATACTTTAACGCATTACAAGTGAAATTCTCTTACGCAATTACCTGTCACAAATCTCAAGGAGGGCAGTGGGACACTGTTTTTGTAGAGCAGCCCTATTTGCCCAATGGAATTGATAAAGAGTATTTGCGTTGGCTGTATACAGCCATTACTAGGGCCAAGAAAAAATTATACCTCATAGGATTTAAGGGAGATTTTTTTGAAGATAACTAACAAGACCCCTTATATTTGAATCATAATCTATCTATATGAAGGCAATTGCCATGATACCGGCCCGTTATGCGGCCTCTAGATTTCCAGCCAAACTCTTGCAAGATTTAGGAGGTAAATCAGTCATTCAAAGAACTTACGAAGCTACTTTAGCCAGCGGATTATTTAGCGAAGTATACGTAGTCACAGACCACCAGGTCATATTTGATTTAATACAAGAAATAGGTGGTACACCTATGATGAGTCAAGGTGAATTTGAATGTGGCTCTGACAGAATTGCCGCAGCAGCAAAAGAACTAACAGCAGACGTTATTGTCAATGTTCAGGGCGACGAACCTTTTATAGATTCTGAAAGTTTAAGGGATTTATTGGCGGTTTTCACCGCCGATGCCCAAAAGAAAATATCCCTAGCCTCCCTCATGTATCCCATCTCAAAGCAAGAGGAAATAGACAACCCAAACGCTGTAAAGGTTATTGTGAATTTAAGGGATCAAGCCTTGTACTTTTCAAGAGCAGCCATACCATATCCAAGAGAGAGCTCAGCAGTTACTTACTATAGACATAAAGGAGTATATGCCTTTAGAAAGGAAGCTTTAGAAGCTTTTCCAAAAATGCTCATGGGGCCTTTGGAAAAAGCAGAGAAAATAGAGGCTATTAGATATTTAGAACACGGTCACACCATTCAAATGGTGCAAACATCCCATAGGGGTATTGGAATAGACGTTCCAGAAGATTTAGAAAAAGCTAGAAGAGAGTGGGGTGCTTAAAACCATTAATTTCTGTTTATTTTGACGCCAATAAATTTAATTTAAACCAATTCTTAGCATGCGTTTATTAGCTAAATTTATTTTTTACAATCTCATGGGTTGGACCTTTAATGGTTCATTTCCTACTGTGAAAAAATGTGTATTTATTGTTGTGCCACATACCTCTAATTGGGATTTTTTGATGGGATTGGTGATTAGAAAAATCATGAATATTGAAATTAACTACGTGGGTAAGAAAAGTTTATTCAACTGGCCTTATGGATGGTTTTTTAGATGGACAGGAGGTGCACCCATAGATCGCACAAAAAATTCAGATACGGTATCTGCAATAGCGCAACTTTTCAAAGAGCGAGAAGTGTTTAGACTAGCGCTTTCACCTGAGGGAACAAGAAAGAGAGTATACCAATGGAAAACAGGATTTTATTATATAGCCAAAACAGCAAATGTGCCAATCATTTTGATCTCTTTTGATTATGGAAAGAAAGAAATAAAAATGAATGCCCCCATTTGGACCACTTCAGATAAAACAGCAGACTTTAAAACTTACGAAGTATTTTTTGACGGAACATTAGGTAAGAACCCGGATCAGGGATTTTTTCCTGAAAAAGATTAGCAAAAAAAAGCGGGGCCATTGGCCCCGCTTTTTTTTTATTGAATACCAGAAAATTATTCCTGCATAGAGTGGTATACGTTTTGAACGTCGTCGTCTTCTTCTATTTTTTCTAGAAGTTTCTCCACATCTGCAGCCTCTTCTTCTGTGAGTTGTTTGGTCACTTGAGGAATGCGCTCAAAACCTGAAGATAAAATTTCTAGTCCTCTAGATTCTAATTCTTTTTGAATGGCACCAAAACTTTCAAATGGCGCGTAAATTAAAATACCCTCTTCTTCATCTACAAAAACCTCTTCTGCACCAAAGTCTATCAGTTCTAATTCTAATTCCTCCGGATCAATTCCCTCTGCTGGAATCCTAAAATTACACGTGTGGTCAAACATAAATTCCACAGAACCCGAGGTGCCCATATTTCCATTACACTTATTAAAGTAACTTCTAATATTGGCTACTGTTCTGGTATTGTTGTCTGTAGCCGTTTCTACTAATATGGCAATCCCGTGAGGTCCATAGCCCTCAAACAAAACCTCTTTATAATCCCCCAAACTTTTATCAGAAGCTCTTTTTATGGCACGCTCTACGTTGTCCTTAGGCATATTTACAGACTTGGCATTCTGAATTACAGCCCTTAGTCTGGAATTTGAATCTGGATCTGGCCCCCCTTCTTTAACAGCCATTACAATGTCTTTACCAATTCTAGTAAAGGCCTTAGACATGGCAGACCAACGTTTCATTTTTCGTGCTTTTCTAAATTCAAAAGCTCTTCCCATAGTAGATGTATTTCTGTTTAAAGTGTCAAATTTAATATTTTTATCCTTTACTGATCATACATTCTTCAATGCTTTCAGCTAGGTCAAAGTCTTTTTGAGTAACACCCTTAGCATCGTGGGTGATCAGTTTAATGAGCAGCCTGTTGTATCTATTGCTCCAGTCTGGGTGGTGTCCATGAGACTCGCACTCAAAGGCAATTCTAGCCATGGCAGAGAAACACTCTTTAAAGTCATTAAACTGAAAAGTGCTTATAAGATAGCCGTCTGCATAGGTCCAATGTGGTAATGCCTTTAATTTTTCTGTGATCTGTGGTTCTGTTAGTGCTTCCATAAATAGCTGTTTTTGTAAATATAATCTAATAATGTGCTTCTAAACAATCCTTGTAACTATGGGTAATCTCCAAAGGTAAGGGGTGATCTTTTGACAAAACGGCCAAGTATCTATTCTCATTGGTGGTATAAATTCTCTTATACACAGGATTGCCTATACGTAACTGATGTACTATTTCTTGAATAAATTCCTCATGAGGTACAAGGTCTGAACTTCCCAAATGGTAAATTCCTGAGGCGTCTTGATTAAGTAGCAATAGGATTTGCTGGCAAATTTTTTCTCCAGAAGACACATTGATGATCAGGTTAGGAAAAACTTCTATAGGGGCCTTGTCTAAAATGAGTTGTTTAATCTCCTTCACTCTGGGAGATTGAGGGCCAAATACCATGGGTGCTCTCAAGAGTAAAAGATTTTCTTTGAGAAGTTTTTGAAGGCTGTGCTCAATTTTAATCTGAAACCTGCCATATATACTTTCAGAAAGTGTTTTGTCAAATTCGTAAGAAGGATATTTGCTATAGGCGTCAAATACATTTGCTGAGGAGAGAAACACCACCTTACAGCCATAGTCGTTTGCGTATTGAGCCAAATGCTGATGCATGGTAATGAGCGCGTCAAAAGGGCCTCTAATGACAGAAATAACTACAGTAGGCGATACACTGGCTAACAGCTCATAGGCAGAGTCCTCTGTTACATTAAAGGAAGTGAATTTCTGATTTTTCCCATAGGCATTTTCTTGGGTGCAATAGGTACCCAAAGTGTTGTAAAATCTGTTGAATTCTTTAAATAGAAGCCCTCCAATAAAACCACTGGCTCCAAAAATAAAAATCTTTTTTGCTTTCAAAAGCCTTTTGTTATATGTATTAACCCTTGTAGAATGGGAGTTTCACCACAGAGGCTTTAAGGGCTTTTTTTCTAACTTGAATAAAAATCTCGCTATCTAATTTACTGTAGTCTACAGACACATAACCTAGACCAATTCCAATTCCAAGAGAGGGAGACATAGTACCAGAGGTCACGATTCCTATCTCTTTTCCTTTCGCGTCTACAATAGGATAATCATGTCTAGGAATACCTCTTTCTTCTAGCGCAAAAGCCACAAGTTTTCTTTGAACACCTGCTTCTTTTTGTGCTGCCAAGCCTGATGCGTTTACAAAATCTTTAGAGAATTTAGTGATCCAACCCAATCCAGCTTCTAGCGGAGAGGTTTGGTCATTAATATCATTTCCGTATAAGCAATAACCCATTTCTAATCTCAAGGTGTCTCTAGCCGCTAAACCAACAGGTTTAATGCCATAAGAAGCGCCTGCTTCAAATACCTTATCCCAAAGCTGTGCAGCTTCTTCATTCTTGCAATAAATTTCAAAACCTCCTGATCCCGTATATCCTGTCGCAGAGATAATCACATGTTCAATACCCGCAAAAGGACCTACTTCAAAATGATAAAAGGGAATGTCTGCCAATGAAATATTCGTGAGCGACTGCATAGCCTCTACCGCTTTTGGACCCTGTATGGCTAAAAGGGAATAGTCGTCTGATAGGTTTCTAAGCTGCGCTTTGTAAGTTTCATTGTAGGTGTTAATATGCGCCCAATCCTTGTCTATGTTTGAAGCGTTTACCACCAATAAATATTTCTCAGGCGCGAGCATATATACAATAAGGTCGTCTACAATTCCACCTGTTTCATTTGGGAAACAGCTATACTGTGCTTTTCCAGGCTTTAAGTTGGCTACCTCATTAGAAGTCACTTTTTGTAACAGATCAAAGGCTGTTGGACCTTCTACTAAAAATTCTCCCATATGAGATACGTCAAAAACGCCCACGCCATTTCTAACGGTGTCGTGTTCTGCGTTAATACCCTGGTAAGAAACAGGCATATTATAACCAGCAAAAGGAACCATTTTGGCACCAAGCGATTCGTGAACGGAAGTAAGGGCAGTATTTTTCATGCAACTATTTTTTGTAAAAGTATTTATTTCTTGGAGAATACACCACTCCTTTCTGCAAACAATATCCTTTTTTTAGTTCACCATATTTTAGTACATTTAAACTTATTCAAAACCCAATTATGAAAGCGTATTTTTTCCTTTGTGCCTCTTTAGTTGCTTTTTTTGTAACTGCACAACAACTTCCTACAGATTATTTAACCGCTGACTTTCACAAAGGCCGCAGAGATGCTTTCAGGGCAGAAATGCCGGCCAATTCAGTAGCGGTGTTGTTTTCCAATCCTGTAAGAAATAGGGCCAATGATGTAGATTATATATACCATCAAGATCCAGATTTTCATTACCTCACAGGTTATAACGAACCCCACGCGGTGCTGTTAATTTTTTCCTCGCCACAAACAACTCCAGACGGGAACACTTACAATGAATTAATTTTTGTGCAGGAACGTAATGCCAGGGCAGAACAATGGAATGGTAGAAGATTAGGTGTGGAGGGAACCATAGCTAACTTAGGTTTTGAAGCTGCTTACAATGGCCGTGAATTTGCTGCTTTAGATATAGATTTTAAGTCTTTTGATAAGTTGCTGTTTTACAACTTTAACAATGATTACAGAGACACCCGAGATGGGGCAGATTTATTTGATTTGGTAAAGTCTTTTAAAGACAAAATAGGGTTTCCAGCAAACTATAATGCGTCACTTCAGCAGATATACACCTTAATTCAATCTACCACTGAAGAAGACACCCAAAAAGTAGTATCTCAATTAAAGCGATACATGAATAGTGATGCTTCTTTGGCAGAAGATCCAGTAGTGAAAGATTTTCTAAATGCAGCCATGCAACCCAAGGATCAGAAAATTATGGATCGTGCTAAAAAGGCTGTGAACTTAGCTATAAATCAATACAATTTTGATTTGGAAGGCCTTGGCCAAATAATGAGTAGTTTAAGAGAAACCAAATTGCCAGAAGAAATGGCTCTTTTAAGGAAAGCCATTGAGATATCGGCCGTAGGCCAATTAGAAGTAATGAAAGCCATGCACCCTGAAATGTCTGAGACAGAGGTACAAGGGGTACATGAATATGTGTATAAAAAATACGGGGCAGAATACGAGGGGTATCCTTCTATTGTGGGCGGTGGAAACAACGGTTGTATTTTACATTATATAGAAAATAACAAGCCTGAGCTGGGTAATGAATTGGTCTTAATGGATTTGGGTGCTGAATACCACGGATATACAGCAGACGTAACCCGAACCATTCCAGCCAACGGAGTATTTAGTCCAGAGCAAAAAGCGATTTATGAAATTGTGTACAATGCCCAAGAGGCAGGAATTGCAGCTAGTGTGGTAGGTGCGCCATTTTCTGCTCCAGGAGCTGCGGCTTCTAAAGTGGTGGCAGCCGGCCTTATTTCACTAGGACTTATTAAGGAGGCCTCTGAGGCTAGAAAATACTTCCCACATGGAACTTCTCATTATTTAGGCTTAGATGTTCACGACAAAGGAACTTACGGACCTTTTAAGGCCAATACAGTCATCACTGTGGAGCCTGGAATATATATTCCTGAAGGTAGTGACTGCGACCCAAAGTGGTGGGGTATTGCCGTTAGAATAGAAGACGATATTCTTATTTCAGACCAAGGTCCTGTATTGTTGTCGTATATGGCACCGCGTTCTGTAGCAGCTATTGAAGCGGCTATGAAGCTTCCAAGTCCCTTAGATTCTTTTAGTTTGCCAACTCTAGAGTAGTCATGGTAATTAGAAGCTTACTCGCAATTTGTTTTTGCTTTTTTACTGGGTCTATGAACGCTCAGAAACTGTTTGTTTTGGGAACCCTTCAAGATGGTGGATCCCCACATATGGGTTGCGAGAAGTTGTGCTGTGCAGTTGAAAAATTAAATGATTATGTCAGTAGTATAGGGGTAGTAGGAGCGCGTAAATCTTATATTTTTGACGCTACACCAGATGTTGTGTCACAAATCAATTATTTGAGCGAGGTCTCTGGCCATAATGAGGCGGCAATTTTTCTTACCCATGCACATATGGGTCATTATACAGGGCTTATGCATCTGGGAAGAGAGGCTTATAACGCTTCAGAAACAATAGTTTATGCCATGCCTAAAATGAGTTCTTTTTTAAGCCAAAATGGTCCTTGGAGTCAATTGGTGTCATTGAAAAACATTGTGCTATTACCCATACAAAACAATCAACCAGTGTATTTAGATCAAAACTTAAAAGTTACTCCGTTGAAAGTTCCGCACAGGGATGAATATTCTGAAACGGTGGGTTATTTGATTGATGGGAAGCATAAAACTGCTTTGTATATTCCAGATATTGACAAATGGTCTAAATGGACTATGGCCATTGAGCAACTTATTGAGCAAGTAGATTACGCCTTTTTAGATGGAACATTTTTTTCAGACGGAGAAGTACCTAGGCCCATGGCAGAAGTGCCACATCCATTTGTTTCTGAAACGGCTTTACTTTTAGGTTCACTGTCTTTAAAAGATCGTCAAAAAGTATATTTTATTCACTTAAACCATAGTAATCCTGCACGAAATGCTGAATTTCAAGGCCGAGTAGATCTTGAAAAGCAAGGGTTTCATTTTGCTGAATTTGGATTGTCTTTTGATTTGTAAAAAACTATTCTTGCATTAAGAAGCGCTTGAGTCCCTGGTAATCAGAAATTTTAGTGGCATGTTTTTGTTTGGACAATACCTCCACAATTTTATGAGGTATAGTCAGCGTCTTACCTAGTGTTTTTTCTACCACTTCTAAAAACTTGACAGGATGTGCTGTTTCTAAAAATACGCCATAGGTGTTCGGATGGTCTTTCTGATATTCTAAAAGTCCTAAATAACCCACCGCTCCATGTGGGTCTGCAGTGTAATGGTGCTCTTTTTCAATAACACGCATGGCCTCCTTTGTTTGTGGGTCTGTAAAACTATAGGCACTGAATCCTTTTTTAAGAATTCCGTGTTCATTTTCATGCATCTGTAAGATTCTGACAAAGTTACTAGGATCTCCTACATCCATGGCATTAGAAATGGTAGCAACAGATTTTTCAGCTTGGTATTTCCCGTTTTTCATGAAATTGGGTACCACCTTATTGGCATTGGTGGCTGCTATAAAATGAGATATGGGAAGTCCCATTTCTCTGGCAACCATACCGGCACATATATTTCCAAAATTACCTGAGGGTACAGAAAAAACCAGTTCCTTTCCGCTTTTGTCTAGAGAGGGTTTAAGGGTTTTATAGGCTAAGAAGTAGTACAGCATTTGCGGTAACCATCTCGCTACGTTTATGGAGTTGGCAGAGGTGAGTTGTTTGTGGTCGGTGATCTCAGTGTCTAAAAAGGCTGTTTTAACCATTTTTTGACAATCGTCAAAGCTACCATCTACCTCTAAAGCTTTAATATTTTGCCCCAAAGTAGTGAGTTGTTTTTCCTGTATAGGGCTCACTTTTCCGCTGGGATACAAGATCACTACTTCTACTCCTTCTACCCCTAGAAATCCATTGGCTACAGCACCTCCAGTATCTCCAGAAGTGGCTACTAATACTGTCACAGGGGCTTGATTTTTTTCGGAAAATAAACCGAGGCATTGCGCCATAAATCTTGCTCCTACATCTTTGAAGGCTAGGGTAGGACCGTGAAATAATTCAAGAGACCCTACACTATCCGAAAGGTTTACCACCGGGAAATCAAAATCTAAGACCGTTTCTAGCACCTTTTTTAAGTCGCTCTTACTCAATATATCTTTGGTAAAAGGTCGCATGACTTCCATTCCTATTTCTACCGGAGATAGTTGTTCTATTTCTTGAAAGAATTTTGGATCTAGACTAGGAATGTGGTCTGGATAATACAAACCTTTGTCTGGTGCAATCCCTTTAATGACCGCTTCTTTAAAGCTTGCTTTTAAACTGGGGGTGTCTATTGAAAAATATTCCATTTTATGCTAAGCGGGGTATACCCCTTTTTTATTGATGTTAGAAATGTGTATGTCAAATGAAATACCAAAGGGCTCATAGACATTCCTGATAGCGTCTGCTACTTTTAAGGCGTTATCTTTGCCTTTTGAAAGGGCAAATACTGAAGGACCGGATCCTGAAATTCCACCTCCCAAAGCACCGGCATTTAGCGCTGCTTCTTTTATTTCGGTAAATCCAGGGATGAGAATGCTCCTTATTGGTTCAATGACTACATCTTGTAGCGAACGACCAATTAATTCGTAATCTTCTCTGTACAATCCAGCAACCAAACCACCTAAGTTTCCCCATTGGGTAATAGCGTCTTTAAGAGATAGGTTAGATTTTAATATCCTTCTAGAATCTGCTGTTTTAATCTCTATTTGAGGGTGTATGACAGTGGCGTATAACTCACCGGGACTTGGGAGTGAAATAACATCTAAGGGATCTGTGCTTCTCACCAAGGTAAAGCCGCCTAACAGGGCTGGAGCCACATTATCTGCATGAGCCACTCCTGATGCCAGACGTTCTCCCTCCATAGCAAATGGAATCAGTTCTTTTGTTGTAAAAGGATTCCCCAATAGATGGTTTATGGCCCAAACCGCACCCGTACTGCTTGCAGCACTGCTGCCTATACCACTACCTGCTTTTATGCGTTTGTCTATTTTAATGTCAAAGCCAGCGTCACTTTCTAAGGCTTCTAGGAGCGCTAAACCCGCTACACCCGCTACATTTTGGGTAGTTTCAAGCGGAAGGTCTTGCCCTAAAATTTCGCTTATAGTAATGCCTTTTGTAGCAGTTTGTGTCACGGTCATATAGTCTCCCACTCCTGCAAGAGAAAGACCAAGGACGTCAAAGCCGCAAGATACATTGGCAATAGTTCCAGGACAAAATACACGTATAGACTTCATGAGATATGGCTTTATGATCTTAAAGGTAGTTTTTAAAAGTTTCCAACTCTAATAATGTCTGCAAATATACCAGAGGCTGTTACAGCTGCCCCAGCACCCGCACCTTTTATAATCATAGGCTGGCTCGGATAGCGTTCTGTGTAAAACAAGACAATATTATCACTTCCTTCTAAAGCGTAAAAATCATGACTCTGGGGTATTTCTTGAAGCCCCACGGAGGCTTTTCCATCTTTAAAGCTGGCCACGTATTTTAGTTTTGCGCCTTTAGCCGATGCCTTTTGGTACATAGCTTGGAAATCTCCTTCATATTTGATTAAACTTTCAAAGAAGGCTTCATTAGATTTCGTTTCTAGACTTTCTGCCGGTAAGAATGCGTTGTTCTCAATATCTGATATTTCCATGACATGACCACTCTCTCTAGCTAGGATTAGTATTTTACGCATAACATCTATTCCGCTTAGATCTATAGTTGGGTCTGGCTCAGTATAGCCCTCTTCCTGAGCTTGCTTTACCACATCGTGGAATGTGGTTTTATCATTAAAATGATTAAAAACAAAATTTAAACTTCCAGAGAGTACGGCTTGAATTTCTTTGATCTCATCTCCAGAGGCTATGAGGTTTTTAAGCGTGTCTATAATGGGTAATCCAGCTCCTACATTCGTTTCAAATAAGAAAGAAGCATTATAAGTCCTGGCCAAATCTTTGAGTTTTCTATAATTTGGATAGGCAGAGGCACAGGCAATTTTGTTACAAGTAACTACAGAAATACTCTTAGAAAGATAATCTGCATAAGTGTTTGCCACCACATCACTCGCGGTATTGTCTACAAAAATGGCATTTCTGAGGTTTAGATCTGTTATTTTTTGCAAGAACAAGGCTTGGTCTGCTTTTTCTCCATTGGAAAGTATATTTTGCCAATTTTTGAGATCTATTCCGTCTGAGGCAAAACACATGGTCCTAGAATTACTCATGCCAATAACCCTTACAGAGAGTTTTAACTGCTTTTTAAGGTAGTCTTTTTGTTGGGCCAATTGCGCCAATAATTTAGCCCCTACATTTCCAACCCCCATGACAAAGAGGTTTAACTGTTTAATATTTTCTTCGAAGAATACCTCGTGTAGTGCATTCAAGGCTTTTTTAACGTCTGTTCTTTCTATTACCGCGGAGATGTTTCGTTCAGAGGCCCCTTGAGCTATAGCCCTGATATTGACATTGTTTTTACCTAGGGTGGCAAACATTTTACCACTTAAGCCTTGGTGTTTTTTCATTTGATCGCCTACCAATGCAATAATGGCTAAATCATTTTCTGCAATGACCGCTTTAATTTTACCCTGTGACATTTCAAATTCGAAGGCTTCATTTACGAGTGCCACTGCGGCTGAAGTGTCTTCTGCAGCAATACCCACACAGATAGAATGTTCTGAAGAAGCTTGAGTAATTAATACCACACTTATTTTTGCATTGGAGAGCACTTCGAAAAATCTTTTAGATATTCCTGGAATACCAACCATGCCTGGTCCTTCTAAAGAAATTAAGGCCATATTTTCTACGTGGCTAATGCCTTGCACTGTTTTGTTTCCTTCTGAAGTTTGTTTTTGAATTAGTGTACCTACCGCCTGAGGGTCAAAAGTGTTTTTAATGGCAATAGGAATTTGCTTTTGTAATACCGGTTGAATGGTAGGGGGGTAGAGCACTTTAGCGCCAAAATGAGACAACTCCATGGCCTCTTCATATGAAATGCTAATGATGGGTCTGGCTTGCTTTACCAATTTTGGATTGGCGGTAAACATCCCACTTACGTCGGTGTATATTTCAAGCAATACTGCGTCTAGAGCAGCTGCCACTATGGCTGCAGTAAAATCTGAACCACCCCTTCCTAGTGTAGTTGCAACACCATCTGTGCTAGAAGCAATAAAGCCACCCATCACTACAATAGCGTTTTTATTGTCCCCATTGAATGCTTTCAATTTTTGATTGGTGAGGGGGTAGTTAACAGTTGCTTTACCGTGTAAATGGTCTGTGGTGATGAGTGTTCTCGCGTCTGCATGAAGGGCGTCTAAGCCTTGAGACTTAAAGTAAGCACTGATAATATAAGAGGACAATAGTTCTCCAAAGCTCACTATTTTGTCTGAGAGTTTTGGTGTTATTTCTCCGATGAGGAAAGCTCCTTCTAAAAGGGTTTCTAAGGTGTTTAATGCCGCTTTAATCTGGCTTAAGATTCCAGCCTGATCATTGGTTGGAATCAGAGATTTTACCGTGTCTAAGTGTCTTTTTTCAATCTCGTTTAAGGGTATTTTGTATTGGGGATCTTGATGGGCTGCTGAAGCGGCGGTTTCAAGTAATAAATCCGTTACGCCACCAAGTGCAGAAACAATAACATATTGTTTTTTATAGGTGTTCTGTTGAACGATATTTTTTACAAGACTGATATTTTGTGCGTTGGCTACTGAGGTACCACCGAATTTTAAAACATTCATGGGTTAGTTTTTAAAAATAAAATAAATAAATAAATAGGTTGCGGAAGTAATCATCTAGTACCCCAAAGGGGTTCCTGTAGTAGTAGTCATAGCAAATGTGCTCGTTAGATTACGAGTGCCTGTAGTTTCAATACGAAGTGAAAATGGCATGCTTTGATGATTTATAAATCAAATATAAACAAATGCACCACCTGAGCATTGTAAAACACTTATTTTTAGTAGATGTGTAATTTTAGATACTTTTTGATGAGAATTTATAGATATATACGCTAAAATGGAGGTATATCAAAAAAGCCGCTCAAACGGAGCGGCTTTTTTGACAGGCTGTATATGTTTCCATTAAGAGGCTTCAGATGACTCTTCTGCTTTTTTAATGGTAACCTTTAGTTTTTCATCATCACTGGCATCTCTGTCCAATGAAATGGTGTCTCCTGAGACCAAATTAGCATTGACTATCTGCTCCGCCAAACTGTCTTCAATATACTTTTGAATGGCTCTTTTTAGTGGTCTTGCGCCAAACTGTTTGTCAAATCCTTTTTCAGCAATAAAATCTTTAGCCTTTTTGGACAGTTTCAATTGGTAGCCAAGTCTTTCAATTCTCTTAAATAACTTCTTTAACTCAATATCAATGATCAAATGAATGTCTTCCTGTTCCAGAGCGTTAAAAATAACAATGTCGTCTATTCTGTTCAAAAATTCAGGAGCAAATGCCTTTTTAAGGGCATTTTCTATGACGCCTTTATTGTGTTTTTCAGATTGAGATTTCATAGATGCGGTACCAAAACCAACCCCTTGACCAAAGTCTTTAAGTTGCCTAGACCCAATATTAGAGGTCATGATAATAATGGTATTTCTAAAATCAATCTTACGTCCTAAACTATCTGTTAAATAACCGTCGTCTAAGACTTGAAGCATGGTGTTAAACACATCTGGATGTGCTTTTTCTACCTCATCTAAAAGTACCACAGCATAAGGTTTCCGCCTTACTTTTTCAGTTAACTGCCCACCTTCTTCATAACCCACATAGCCCGGAGGGGAACCAATTAATCTAGAAATGGCAAATTTCTCCATGTATTCACTCATGTCTATACGAATGAGCGATTCTTCAGAGTCAAACAATTCCTTTGCCAATACTTTAGCCAATTGAGTTTTTCCTACACCGGTCTGTCCTAAAAATATAAAAGATCCGATGGGTTTATTAGGGTCTTTTAATCCAGCCCTATTTCTTTGAATGGCCTTGGCTACTTTTGCAACTGCTTCGTTCTGACCAATTACAGCTTCTTGAATAATCTCAGGTAATTTAGCCAACTTTGTGCTTTCTGCTTGTGCAATTTTAGTAACAGGAATACCACTCATCATAGAAACTACATCTGCCACATGGTTATCTGTAACGACTTCTTTATGTAATTTACTCTCTTCTTCCCATTTATCTTGAGCGTCTTGAAGTGCTTTTTCTAGTTTTTTCTCGTCGTCACGGAGTTTGGCAGCCTCTTCATAACGCTGCTTTTTCACCACAGTGTTCTTTTCTTCCCTAACAGTTTCTAACTGGTTTTCTAAACTAACAATCTGTTTGGGTACATTCATATTGGTAATATGAACTCTTGAGCCCACTTCATCTAGGGCGTCAATAGCCTTGTCTGGTAAGAAGCGATCCGTAATATAGCGGTCCGTAAGCGTCACACATGCTTCTAATGCTTCATCAGTATAGTTAACATTGTGGTGGTCTTCATACTTGGGTTTAATATTTTTAAGAATTTCGATGGTTTCTTCTACAGAGGTAGGTTCCACAATGACTTTTTGAAACCTTCTTTCCAAGGCACCATCTTTTTCTATGTGTTGTCTAAATTCATCTAAGGTTGTGGCACCAATACATTGTATCTCTCCCCTGGCTAGGGCTGGTTTAAACATATTAGAAGCGTCTAAACTTCCCGTAGCACCACCCGCACCAACTATGGTGTGAATTTCATCTATAAATAAAATAATATCGTCATTTTTTTCCAATTCGTTCATGACCGCTTTCATACGCTCTTCGAATTGACCACGGTATTTTGTGCCCGCTACTAAGGAGGCTAAGTCTAAAGTAACCACCCTTTTGTTGAACAGTACCCTTGAGACCTTTTTTTGTATGATTCTAAGCGCCAAACCTTCTGCAATGGCACTTTTACCCACTCCGGGTTCACCGATTAATAGGGGGTTATTTTTCTTTCTGCGACTTAAAATTTGAGACACACGCTCTATTTCCTTTTGTCTACCTACCACAGGATCTAAGCGGTTTTCTTCAGCCATCTGGGTGAGGTCTCTACCAAAGTTGTCAAGAACAGGAGTTTTTGATTTTTTACCTGACTTGTTGGCAGTTGTGCCACCTCCAAAAGATTCTCCTGCAGCTTCTTCTGAGTCAGACTCACTTGAGAAAGAAGCCTCAGTTGGCCCACTGGTATAATCGTCGTCTGAAGTGATCATAGATTTAAATTGCTCTTTTACACCGTCGTAGTCTACCATCATTTTTTGCAACAATTTAGTAGTAGGGTCATTCTCGTTTCTGAGAATACACAACAACAAATGCGCCGTATTAATTGCCGTACTCTGAAATAGTTTGGCTTCTAAGAAAGTAGTTTTTAAGGCTCTTTCTGCTTGTCTGGTTAGGTGGAGATTCTTCTTGTCCTGATGTACCAAACTTGGGTTTGGATTTGCTGGACTAAGTATTTCTACCTTTCTTCTCAGGTGTTCTAAGTCTACTGATAAGGCGTCTAAGATGCTAATGGCTTTTCCGCCACCATCTCTTAATAAACCCAACATTAGGTGCTCCGTTCCAATAAAGTCATGTCCTAATCTAAGGGCTTCTTCTTTACTGTAGGCTATTACGTCTTTTACTCTAGGTGAAAAATTATCATCCATAAACCAGTTGTTTATACTCAAAAATACTAAATCTTTTTAGCACTTATTTACAAATACTATTCCTTTTTGTAATATATGACACAATTGACAAAAAATCATTTGCTTGTACAAGCGAGTTAGCGCTATTTTATTAACTATTTGTCCTGTCATATATGTTAATAAATTATTTAATAAAGTGCTTTTTAACATCTTCTAAAGCATCCAAATTATGTATATTGGCTTGATTTTTTAATGAATAATGAATAGCTTTTTAATATGGCAGAAGGAGAAAAATTAATTCCAATTAACATAGACGAAGAAATGAAGTCTGCCTACATAGATTATTCTATGTCGGTGATTGTATCACGTGCCTTACCAGATGTAAGAGATGGTTTAAAACCGGTACATCGAAGGGTGTTGTTTGGCATGCATGAGTTGGGTGTTAGAGCAACAAGTGCCCATAAAAAATCTGCGAGAATTGTTGGAGAAGTTTTGGGTAAGTATCACCCACACGGAGATACCTCAGTATATGACACTATGGTGCGTATGGCACAAGAATGGAGTTTACGTTATATGCTCGTAGACGGTCAGGGTAATTTTGGTTCCATTGACGGAGACAGTCCTGCAGCCATGCGTTATACGGAAGCCCGTATGCGAAAGATTGCAGACGACATGCTTATAGATATTGATAAGGATACCGTAGATCATCAGTTGAACTTTGACGACACTTTAGAAGAGCCCAAAGTACTGCCTACTAGAATTCCCAACCTATTGGTAAATGGTGCTTCTGGAATTGCAGTAGGAATGGCAACCAATATGCCACCGCACAACCTCTCTGAGGTAATAGACGGAACTGTAGCCTATATAGAGAACCCTAACATTGAAATAGATGAACTCATTACCCATATCAAGGCACCAGATTTTCCTACAGGTGGGGTGATCTTTGGATATGAAGGGGTGAAAGAAGCTTTTCATACTGGAAGGGGTAGAGTTGTTGTTCGTGCCAAGGCTGTCATAGAAGAAGTTCAAGGTAGGGAGTGTATAATTGTGACGGAGATTCCTTATCAAGTGAATAAGGCAGACATGATCAAGAAAACGGCAGACTTGGTCAATGAAAAGAAAATTGATGGTATTGCCACTATTAGGGACGAATCCGATAGAAATGGAATGCGTATTGTCTATATATTAAAAAGAGATGCTATTCCAAATATTGTATTAAATACCCTGTATAAATACACTTCACTCCAATCTTCTTTTAGTGTCAATAATATTGCACTTGTCAATGGAAGACCTCAGCAATTAAATGTCAAGGAAATGATCCACTATTTTGTGGAGCACAGACATGAAGTTGTGGTGCGAAGAACCCAATTTGAATTAAAGAAAGCAGAAGATAGGGCTCACATCCTAGAAGGCTTAATTATCGCTTCAGACAATATAGACGAGGTTATTAAGCTCATTAGAGCTTCTTCAAGTCCAGATGAGGCTAGAGAATCCTTAATGGAGCGTTTTAAATTGTCTGAAATTCAAGCAAAGGCTATTGTAGAAATGCGTTTGCGTCAATTGACAGGCCTTGAACAAGATAAGTTAAGAAACGAGTACAACGATATTATTGCTACCATTGCAGATCTTAAAGATATTTTAGCAGATAAGGAGCGCAGAATGACGATTATCAAAGAGGAACTCCAGGAGGTGAAAGCCAAGTATGGAGACGAACGCCGTTCTGAGATAAACTATGCTGGAGGAAGCCTTAGTATAGAAGACATGATTCCAGATGAGCAGGTGGTGATTACCATTTCTCATGCAGGTTATATTAAGAGAACGCCACTTTCTGAGTACAAGACTCAGAATAGAGGGGGTGTAGGGCAAAAGGCATCGGCAACAAGAAATGAAGATTTCTTGGAGCACCTATTTGTGGGTACCAATCACCAATATATGTTGTTCTTTACCCAAAGTGGAAAGTGTTTCTGGATGCGTGTGTATGAAATCCCAGAAGGCTCTAAAACCTCTAAGGGTAGGGCTATTCAAAACTTGATTAATATTACTCAGGATGACAAGGTGAAAGCCTTTATTTGTACCCAAGATCTTAAGGATGAGGAGTATGTGAACAGTCATTATGTGATCATGGCCACTAAAAAGGGAATTGTAAAGAAAACATCATTAGAGCAGTATTCTAGACCCAGAACGAATGGTATTAATGCCATTGGAGTTAGAGAGGGCGATGAGCTTTTAGAGGCTAAATTAACGACTGGAACTAGCCAAGTGTTCCTAGGCCTTAAATCTGGTAAAGCCATTCGCTTTGAAGAGAGCAAAACCCGACCAATGGGTAGGGGAGCTTCTGGCGTAAGAGGGGTGAGTTTAGCAGATGACCAAGATGAGGTAATTGGAATGATAACAGTCCACAATGAAGATGACAATATTTTAGTGGTTTCTGAAAAAGGTTATGGGAAACGTTCTTCTATGGAAGACTACCGTGTGACTAACCGTGGCGGAAAAGGAGTTAAAACCATTTCTATTACCGAGAAAACAGGTGGGCTTGTTGCGATTAAAAATGTAACAGATTCAGATGACCTCATGATTATAAATAAATCTGGTATTGCCATTAGATTGGGTGTAGAAGACTTGCGTGTCATGGGTAGAGCTACCCAAGGTGTTAAATTAATTAATATTAGAGAAAACGATTCTATTGCTGCAGTAGCTAAAGTGATGAAAGAAGAAGAAGATATTCTTTCTGAGGAATTACAGGATTCTGGCGCAAGCACTCATGCTCCTTCAGACACACCAGAAGCCACTCAAGAAAATAGTGAAGAAACAGGGTCTGAATCTTAAATTTGATTATTTTTACCTGCTCATAAAATTATTATAAAACATTAACAATGAAAAAAACAATATTATTATTAGCAGCTATTGGAATGTCTACTGCTGGTTTTGCTCAGAAAGATGAAATTAAAGCAGCCAATAAGGCGCTTAAATCTGGAGATGCAGCAGCGGTGCTTTCTGCTTTAGATGGTGCTGCAAGCACTATTGACAATGCTGAGGCTAAATATGTTAACCAGTTTTACTTTTTACAAGGAGAAGCTTATGCCATTCAAGCTAAGGCTGGAGATTTCTCTGCTTATGACAAAGCAGTAGCTGCTTACACCAAAGCTATGGAAAGTGAAACAGCTTCTGGTAAAACCAAGTACACTGCAGATATTAAGCAGAAGTTTGCTATTATGACCTCTGAAATTGTCAATGCGGCTGTATCTGACAACAATGAAGAAAAGTATAAAGATGCTGCTGAAAAGTTGTTTTTAAGCTATTCATTGAGTCCTCAAGATACTATTTATTTGTACTATGCAGCGAGTAGTGCGGTGAATGGAAATGAATACGAATTGTCTTTGAAGTATTACAATATGCTTAAAGACATTAACTACGACGGTAGTGAGGAAAAATTCTCTGCAAGAAATATTGAAACAGGGGAGCGTGAGGAAATGCCAAAATCTCAAAGAGATTTAATGGTTAAATCTGGTGCTTATGACGAGCCTAAAGATGAACGTACGCCATCTAAATTTAACGAAATCATTAAGAATATAGCTCTTATCTATACTCAATTGGGCGAAGACGACAAAGCTATGTCTGCCTATGTTGAAGCTAGAGAAGTAAACCCTAATGATGTTGGGCTTATTTTAAATCAAGCCAATTTATATTTTAAGCAAGGAGAAAAAGAAAAATTCAAGAGCCTTATGAATGAAGCTACTGAATTAGATCCTACAAATCCTGATTTATTTTACAATATTGGGGTGATTAATATGGAGCAGGGAAATCCTGCTGAAGCTAGAACGGCATATCAGAAAGCCATTGATTTGTCTCCTACCTACATTAACGCATATTTAAATTTGTCTACTTCTTTTGTGAACGAAGGAAACGCATTGATTGATGAGATGAATAAATTGGGAAGTTCTAAAAAGGATATTGCCCGTTATGACGAGCTTAAGGCTGAAAAGCAGGCCTTCTTTAAGAAAGCTGCTGAAGCTTTAGAATCTGGATTGGCTGCAAATGATAATAATACAGATTTATTGAGTCAGTTAAAGAACATTTATGGTGCTTTAGGTGACAATGTAAACTATATGAGGCTTAAGAAATTACTAGAAGAATAACTGCTAAGCACTTTACTAGTATAAAAAAAAGTCCTCCAACGGAGGGCTTTTTTTTATGATCTTATTTTTCAGATCATTTTATGTTATGATCTTTTTAATTACCCTTAGGGAATGGGAGTACTGATTGGTGTCGTTGTTGAATATTCCTGTGTGGTCTATTCGGTCTATGCGAACTTTTCCATGGCAGTGAATGATATGATGGTCTGGGAGTATAATGCCTACGTGATCTATGATCCCTTCTGCATTGTCAAAGAATGCCAAATCTCCAGCTTCTGATTCTTCAATAAAGCTCAGGGGGTCTCCTTGTTTGGATTGTAATTCAGCTGTTCTAGCCAATGAATAGCCATTGAGTTTATAAGCCATCTGGCTCAATCCCGAAGCGTCTATACCAAATGGAAGCGTGCCTCCTTTAAGATGGGGTGCGTTTAAATACATTAAAGCGGTATTTACTATCCCATTTTTAGTCCCCTTAGCCTTTGTGTTTCCTTCAAATGTATGGGACATTAATTTAGATTGACTAGTGTTAGCTCCCAATAGAACGGGCATAAGGCCACCGTTTTCTTCTTGAATAAAACCAGTGAGTTCTTGACAATAGTGAGGAGTTTGCGCTTCAATGCTTTGATATTGGTCCTGTGAAATTTCCAAGACCTGTAAATTTTCTACCCAACCCTCAGTTTGGTCGTAGGCCATTCTTACCTTAAACCAAAATTTTCTGTGGTCTAGTATTTTAAAACCTTCTCCGTAATGGGCTATGGTAACAATCGCACTTTCCATATCTGGAGCGCTCCTTAAGGCTATATTAGAAAGTTTTGCTATTCCAAAACGCATGATTTAGGCTTCTAAGTTGTTTTCGATCACCAGGGCAGAGGCGCCGCCGCCGCCATTGCAAATGGCTGCTGCGCCAAAGCGCGCTTTCTCTTGGGCGAGCACATGGAGGAGTGTTACCACAATTCTGGTTCCTGAACATCCCAAAGGGTGGCCAAGAGAAACGGCGCCTCCGTAAATATTCACTTTGCTGTCTGGAATATTGAGTAATTTCATATTGGCCAATCCAACTACTGAAAAGGCTTCATTAAATTCAAAGAAATCTATTTCAGATTGTTTTATTCCAGCTTTTGAAAGTGCTTTGGGAAGCGCTTTAGCAGGTGCGATAGTGAACCATTCAGGCTCCAAAGCAGCATCTGCGTATCCTTTAATGGTGGCCATAGGCCTAAGTCCTAGGGACTTTGCTTTTTCTGCGCTCATTAACACCAATGCAGCAGCCCCATCATTTATTGTAGAAGCATTGGCAGCAGTTACAGTACCGTCTTTAGTAAAAGCCGGTCTTAAGGATGATATTTTATCTATAAATACATTGCTATATTCCTCATCTGTATTAAAAATAATAGGATCTCCTTTGCGCTGTGGTATTGTCACAGGAACAATTTCACTAGAAAATTTTCCGGCATCCCAGGCAGCTTTAGCACGCTGGTAGGACTGAATGGCAAACTGGTCTTGATCTTCTCTTGAACATTCGTAAGTTATGGCACATTGGTCTGCAAAAACACCCATAGCTGTTTGTTGGTATGCGTCTACTAAGCCATCTTTTTGCATGCTGTCTTCCAGGGAGGTAGGGCCAAATTTTTGCCCATTTCGCATAGACAGCAAATGGGGCGCCATGCTCATATTTTCCATACCACCTGCTATAACGATCTCATGGTCTCCAATCGCAATAGATTGTGCAGCTTGCATAATGGTTTTCATTCCAGAGGCACATACCTTATTTACGGTAGTACAGGGAACGGTATTTGGAATTCCCGCTTTTATGGCCGCTTGCCTAGCAGGTGCTTGTCCTGTTCCAGCTTGCAACACATGACCCATAATGACTTCCCCCACCTGGGTTGGATCTAAATTAATACGTTCCAAAGCACCTTTTATTGCAATGGCACCCAGTTCTGGTGCAGCAATTTGTGATAAAGCGCCCATAAAACGTCCAATGGGAGTTCTTACTGCGGAAACAATGACAACTTCTTTCATAGAATGATCTTAAAGTGTATTGCTCCAAAAATACTAAAATTAGTGGCAAAGCCACCTGCAGAAAAACTAAAATAACGCCGGTATGGGTTTATTTTTCTATTTTTGAATCAAACTTATTTCATGGCTAAAAGTCTAGATATCCTCTATAAAAACCAATCCCTACTTTATAAATTCCTGCTTTATATATTGGCGGTGGGTTTGGTGGTTTATTTTTTTCCAAAAGGAGGTAAGTTTAAATACGAGTTTCAAAAGGGAAAACCATGGCAGCACGAGACATTGTATGCTCCCTTTGATTTTAGCGTTAAAAAGACCTCAGAGGAATTGTCAGAGGAGAAAGAAACTATTCGGCGCGAACACATTCCTTATTTTTCCTTGAATGACTCCCTACTTTTAAAGTCAAAAGAAGATTTGTCTCTCGCATTGGCTGATTTAAAAAAAAGCCAACCAACACTAAAAGATACTGCCCAAATTAAATGGGTATTATTCGATGTATTAGACAGCATATATTCCCGAGGTTTACTGGCTAGAAATGCCACAGAAAACTTAGGAAATAGTTTGTATTTGTTACAAGATAATACAGCCAGTATAAGGATTGTAAGCTCTTTTGTAAGCATCCCTGAACTACTTCCTTTGATTCAATCCCAAATCCAATCACCAATTTTTAAGCGTCAAGCTCCTTTTGCGGAAGAGTTGTTGTTAGATGTGTTAGTTCCTAATGTGGTTTACAACAAAGACTTTACGGAAAAATCGCTTTCGGAAGCCATAAATAGTCTGTCGTTAACAAGGGGTTTTGTAGATAAGGGAAAACTTATAATAGCCAAAGGAGCCGTAGTAGAACAAGAAAATTACAAGGTGCTACTTTCCCTTAAATCAGAGTATGAATCTGTTTTATGGTCAGACGCCAATTACTATATTATCTTATTTGGTTATACTCTTTTGGTGGCATTAGTGATGGTCATGTTATTTTTGTTTTTAGCCAAATACAGGCCGCATATATATAGGGATAATACCAAACTTACATTTATACTGGCCAATGTGGTTCTCATGGTCCTGCTCACCACACTTGTGGTGCAATACAACGAAACTTATGTTTACGTAGTGCCGCTGTGTATTTTACCCCTCATACTTAAAACGTTTTTTGACGCTCGTTTAGGGCTTTTCGTGCATGTGCTCACGGTACTTATTTTAGGGTTTGTAGTACCTAATAGTTTTGAGTTTGTTTTTTTACAAACCATTGCCGGTATTGTAACCATTTTATCTGTTACCGAGTTGTACAAGAGGGCCAACTTATTTATTTCAGTGGGTCAAATTACCATAGTGTATATGTTGGGTTATCTTTCCTTTCATATCATTCAAGAAGGTACTATAAATAATTTACAGTGGCTGGTTTTTGGCCTTTTCGCCTTAAACGGAATGATAACACTCTTTGCCCAACCCCTCATCTACATTTATGAGAAACTCTTTGGTCTGGTCTCTGAGGTGTCTCTATTAGAACTTTCAGACACTAATTCAAAACTCTTAAAAGAACTCTCTAACAAAGCGCCAGGGACTTTTCATCACTCCCTACAGGTGGCTAATCTTGCAGAGTCCGCTGCTAATGAAATAGGGGCTAATGCTATGCTTGTAAGGGTAGGGGCGCTATACCACGATATTGGAAAAATGAACCACCCTACTTATTTTTCTGAAAATCAGATCACTTCTGTAAACCCACACCACGAATTGGATCCTTTGGACAGTGCTAAGATTATTTTGGATCATGTTACAGATGGAATTGAAATAGCTAAAAAACACAATTTACCGGACCGCTTGATTGATTTTATTAGAGTTCACCACGGAACTACTCAAGTGTACTATTTCTATAAAAAAGCGCAAGAGACCCAACCTAATGTAGACGTTTCTTTATTTACTTATCCAGGCCCTCTTCCTTTTTCAAAGGAAACGGCTATTCTCATGATGGCAGACGCTGTAGAAGCTGCCTCAAAAAGTCTTAAAAACCCTACTTATTTAGAGATAGATGCCTTTGTAGAAAAAATTATTACAGGACAAATGCAGGCCAATCAGTTTGTAAATGCCAATATTACCTTTAAAGACATTGAATTAATTAAGAAGGTCCTAAAAGGCAAACTAACTAATATCTACCACCTTAGGGTTGCATATCCAGAGTAATTCAGGATCAATGAAAAATAAAGCTAAAAAAAGCTTTAAAAATGTTGTGATATTATATTCTAAAAAGTACATTTGCAACCGCGTTTTTAAGGCGTGAAACACTTTTTGTGTTAGGAGAGGTGCCAGAGTGGTAATGGAGCAGATTGCTAATCTGTCGACGGGTAACTGTCGCCAGGGTTCGAATCCCTGTCTCTCCGCTCTTTATTGAAAAATAGATACCTTATTACAAGGTCTCGGGGTGTAGCGTAGCCCGGTTATCGCGCCGCGTTTGGGACGCGGAGGTCGCAGGTTCGAATCCTGCCACCCCGACATTAATAAACAGAGATATTCCCAAAATCTCAAAACTTTTTCCTTCGGGAAATGGTCGCGTAGCTCAGCTGGATAGAGCATCTGCCTTCTAAGCAGACGGTCAAAGGTTCGAATCCTTTCGCGATCACATATAAATAAAAGCGCTGAGGCTTTTAAAATTAAACCTTCACAGTGATGTGAGGGTTTTTTTGTGCCTATTTATTACACCATAAATTTAATTAAAAAATCACTCAAGTGTCAGATTACTGTCAATATTTGACACTTATATGGCAGTTGATTTTGCATTTAACGTAATACCAAATAATTTAATGTTTAACTTCTAAATTTAAAAGATTCATTCATAATTGAATTTATATATCTTCAAAATCCCATTTAAAGTCTGTAGCTATTTCTTGATTTTCATCAATTTCTAATGTTTTGAGATAATCTTCAAATTGAGTGTTAATTAGTTGTTTATCCGTGAGAGAGACAAGACTGACTTTAAATAGCTTCTCTAAGTTGTCTTCAGGAACAATTACTTCTTTATATAACTCTCTTACCCTATTTTCTAATTTCTCTCTCACAAGGTTTATACTACTCTTAGTCAATAAAATACAGTCATGTATAATTAAAGAGAATATATCATCAGGAAGGTTTTTGTATACCTCAACAAATATATCTGCTTCTGTCTTGTGTCCTAATTTACTTACTGATTTATAACCTGATTTATTCTTCATGTCAAATACCCATTTCATTAAGTTAGGGAACAGTCGAATCATTTCGTCTTTTTTTTCTCCTGCATATTTATCAGCATTAAAAATAGTTAAGACACTTTTTTTTAGGTCTTTGTATTTCATACTTCCAAATGCATCAGAATTGTTGCTTATGTAAGAATATATTTCTCCGTTTAAAACAAGTCTTAAACATAGCTCCATTTCAGGTATTAAGCTTTCTTTGTTCTTGCTTTTAGCGTATTTAAGCCACTCTAAGAAGAAAATAGATGGTTGATTATGTATTATACTTTAAATGTAGGTAGGAATATGGATGAGATACTAAGAGCCTTAGAAGCCCTTCAGATTTCTGATAAGTATAAAGTTGCCCTACCTTTAGATTGGAAAAAAGGGGATAAGGTCATCTGCCCCGCACCCAAATCATTAAATGATTTGAATGCTAGATTGGCAGACAATAGTGTAGAGAAGGTAACCTGGTATTTGGCAAAGAAAAGTATCTAATGATTGAATGGTATGAATAAAAAAGCCGCTTGATGCAATCAAGCGGCTTTTTCTGTAATTTAGCCAATGATCAAATGTCTCTAACTTTTTAAGTATATATGGAACAACAACCTAACAACCCTTTGCACGGCGTAAAATTATTAGATATATTGGAATATCTACTGGAAACGCACGGATGGGAAGAAATGGCGAATCAGGTCAATATTAATTGCTTTAAGAGTAATCAGACGGTGAAATCTAGTTTGACCTTCTTGAGGAGAACACCATGGGCTAGAGAAAAAGTGGAGCGGTTTTACCTGTATTCTATAAAAAATAAATAGGTTTCGCAATTGGAGCTAAAATTTTAAAAAAAGTCCGGTTATTAACCACAGAACATTTAGCTTCGCGTCATGACATTATCAATCATTAGATTTTTTTGTGGTACATCACATTTAATCTATGGAATACTTACTTTATTGCACCCCTTTTATATAGCGGAATTCACAAGATATGGCTTCTCTACAATGAGAATACTCATTGGGCTTGTGCAGCTAATTTGTGGTGCGGGACTTTTGTACGGTATGGGTAAGTTTAAAATTTCCTTAATAAGTGCTGCCATTTTATCCATAATGATGGTTGGAGCTTTAGGAACTCGAATCAATATTCAAGATAGTTTAATACAGTCTTTACCCGCTTTGTTTTACTTATTGCTAAATTCTTATATCTTTATAAAAAGCTTAAAACTTTAATTATGAAATACTTAAAATATGTTTTAATGGCTGTGGTTTCATTAGTGGTTATTAATGTTTGGTTTTTTAGATTTAATAATCCAACTATTTATAGAGGCGGAAAGGCAATGAATATGATGGAGGAATTTGCGGTTTACGGACTCAATGAAACCATGGTATATCTGATTGGAGGCTTGAAAATATTAGCTGCTATGGGGTTATTAATTGGTTTTGTGAAAAGCAAAGTCATACTTCCTTCTGCTGCATTAATGGGCGCGCTAATGTTAGGTGCTGTCTTTATGCATTTTAAAGTAAGCGATGAAGCTATTAAATTTTTACCTGCGGGTCTAATGCTTCTATTTAGTTTGACTATTATCTTAATGAATAGACAAAAGGAACTTTCTTAGTTTATTCTATGGATAATCAAAAAGTGCACTGGGAGCGTATTTACAAAACGAAAACCGCTCAAGAGGTTAGCTGGACAGAAAACATACCTCATACCTCTTTAGAGTTTATTTCTAACGCCAAATTATCTTTGGACGCCAAAATAATAGATGTGGGTGGCGGAGATAGCCAACTAGTAGACCATCTTATAAATCAGGGGTATAAGAATTTAACGGTATTAGATATTTCAGAAACCGCTATTGTTAGAGCTCAGGAAAGACTTGGGGCTAGCGCCTCACAAGTAAAGTGGATAGTGAGTGATGTGTTAGATTTTAATCCTGAGATATCTTATGATCTTTGGCATGACAGAGCTTCGTTTCACTTTCAGGCATCGTCTGAAAGCATTAGAGATTATTTAACATTATTAAAGCGTGCTGCTAAAGGTCACGTCATTATTGGAACTTTCTCTACCAACGGGCCTAAAAAGTGCAGTGGATTAGAGATTATGCAATACAATAAAGCGTCATTGAAACAGCTCTTTGAGAAGTATGGTTATGAGTCTTTGTCTTTTGAGACACAAATTCATTCCACCCCTTTTAATACACAGCAGGAGTTCATTTTTGGCTCTTTTAAAGCTAAATAGTTTATTATTCCTCTCTTTTGAACAGAAAACTAGGTGCTTTGTAATCCTTAGGCAACTGATCTGCAGGAATAGTACTTTGGTTTCCATCCCTAGCCGCTCTGTAATGTGGTGACATAATTTCTATACCCGCCTCGTTACAAAAATCTTGAATGTTAGCGTGTAAGTTAGAATAGATGGTGGCTTGTTTGTTAGGCTCCCTAGTATAAGCGTTTATTTGGTATGACACATAGAAGTCATCTAGGCTTGTTTGAAGCACAAATGGAGCTGGATCATCTAATAATAAAGGCGTTTTTAGTGCTGCTTTAATAAGCACTTCTTCCATTTTTCTCCATGGAACGTCATACCCAATGGTAATAGTGGAATGCATGATAAGTCCTTTTTCTGGGGCGTCACTGCTGTAATTAATCGTGTGACTGTTCATTACCGTAGCATTGGGAATGGAGATAATTTCATTTTTTATGGTCCTTATTCGGGTCACCAACATATTTTTTTCAATCACATCTCCAGATATACTGCCAATTTTAACTCGATCACCCATTTTAAAAAGCCGCATGTAGGTCAGTATTAGCCCTGCAATAATATTAGAGAGTGAACCAGCAGATCCAAAGGTGAATAAGAATCCAAGAAATACAGATACCCCTTGGAAGATGGGTGAGTCAGATCCAGGTAAATAGGGGAAAATTACCACAATCATAAAGGCAAAGACCAATACCTTTATAATCTGATAAGTAGGTGCAGCCCAATCTGAATAAAAGCCAGGAAGTTTTAGGTTTTCTTGTTGTATCTCCGATTTTAAGAAGTATAAACCTTTGAGTACATACCTAAACACTACAATAATAACGATCACAGTGATTAGGTTGGGTAGGTAATTCCAAAGTCCCAAACCAATGTCTTTTAAAGGATCTAATACATAACCAAATAGTGTCTGGGCCATGTCTTTGGTCCATGGGAAAATTCCAAACAAAATAGGGAGTGCTATATATACCGTGCTTAACACCACAAGCCACTTTAGAAAGGTATTAAAATTAATAAGCACTGCTACCTGTCTAGAGGCGTCAAAGAGCGTATAGTCTTTAATTTTTATTCCTTTGATACGTTTGTTTTCTTGGACGTGTATTTTAATGGCAGTCCATCTAAAAGCTATAAAGATGTATTTAATAACAAGATAGGTAATAATGAGTACCAATAAAGCCAAACCAAACTCTTTGAGCAGAGTGATTATATTGGTTTCATTCTGATAATTTATAACAGATGTAGCAACAACTTTTTGGTAACTAGTAATTAAGTCTTCAGCATTCATTTTAGACCAAAGTGCGTCTTCTTCTGAAATGCTGGTGATAATCTGATCGGAATACACCAAATTTAAAATATTGTACTCCCTCTTTACAACTAGGCTGTCTGCAGAAAAATTCCTTAATCCAGCAAGGTTTTGAATTCTTTCACTGACTGCTTTGGCACGTTCTTTTGGTGAAAAACTTCCCAAACGGCTGTATATTGTAAACAGGGTGTCTTTAAAAAAGCCCCTCACTGGGACACCCTTGATTGTAGCCCTTAAAGCTTCTATTTCTCTCTTTTTTGCAGCCAATCGCTCTTTTTCTTGAGAGCTAATAGCGTCTAATTGGGCTTGCAGGGTTTCTTTTTTGAGGTTGTCTGTAGTTTTAAGGCTCTGAATCTCAGCCAATAACTCTACTTTCTTGATAGAGTCTGCAATCCTTTGACTTTCAATTAGCTGTATTTTTGTATTGTATTGTTCTAGACGAATGCTGTCTTGGTTTATTGCGGCTAAAGCTGGGATAGAATCTTGTGCTTTAGCAGTAATAAAGAAAAAAAATAAAGGCAGTACTAAGGCGTACTTGGTCATGGTTTTCATAAGCCAAAAAATATGAGTAAATGTAAGTATTTTTTTAGCAGTTCATACAGGTGATTGTATTTTGAAAATAAATTGTAATTTGGATCACTTATGAATGAAATGACTAAAATATATCAGGTTTTATTAATGCTGTTGGCTGTATTATTACTACCAGTATCTACGCGCTCGCAAGACTTGTTCACTCAAAAGAACGACTTATCTAACCAAAATAGCCCTTATTTATTGCAGCATGCTAAAAACCCAGTGGCTTGGAAAGTTTGGGATAATAACACACTAGAAAAAGCAAAAGACTTAGATCGTTTAATGGTGATAAGTGTGGGATATGCTTCCTGTCATTGGTGTCATGTCATGGAAGAAGAGAGTTTTGAAGACTTGGCAGTTGCCAAATTAATGAATAATTTTTTTGTAAATATCAAAGTGGACCGAGAAGAAAGGCCTGATATTGATCAAACATATATGACTGCTTTAAGTCTTATGGGTAAGCAGACGGGTTGGCCTTTAAACGTGGTCGCTTTACCAGATGGCACTCCTATATATGGAGGCACATATCATTCTAAGACCCAATGGATGACTGTTTTAAAACAGCTAAAGGACCTCTATTCTAGTCAACCAGAGCAACTCAAGTCTTTTGCGGCTGATCTTAAAAACGGTATTGCTGAGGCCATGGCTGTTCAGATTCCCTCAGAGGAAACCCAAGTCAGTCAGTTAGATCTGACAAATGGAATAATAGATTGGCAAAAGAAATGGGATCTTGAATTTGGAGGGCTCAAAGGAGATCAGAAATTCATGCGCCCAAATAGTTTGGAGTTTCTCCTTTCATACGGACAACTTGCCAAAGATAGCCTGGTGCTTTCTTATGTAGAAAACACCCTTGATAAAATGGCTTCGGGGGGTATTTTTGATCAAATAGGGGGTGGTTTTTACCGCTACAGTACAGATGCTAATTGGAAAGTCCCTCACTTTGAAAAAATGCTTTACGACAACGCACAAATGATCCAACTGTATTCTAAAGCCTTTAAATTTTTCAAGAAAGGCACCTATAAAGAAGTGGTGTCCAAAACCTATGATTTTCTAGAGAGAGAGATGAAACTCGACTCTGGCGGATACGCTGCAGCATTAGACGCAGATTTTCAGGGAGAAGAAGGGCTTTTCTATGTGTGGACTCCACAAGAACTCAAAGGCTTAATTACAGAACAATGGGACTTGTTTGCTGCTTATTTTCAATTGTCTGAAAACGATTTATGGGAAGATCGTTACTGGATACTTCAGGCACCCCAGGACAACTCATTATTTAAAACTACTTACGGACTCACTAAAGAGCGATTCGATGCTTTGAGAACTGATTGGGAACGATTACTTTTAGAAGCCCGAAGCAAAAGAGGGGCTCCCCTGAGAGATCATAAACTTATTACTTCTTGGAATGCTTTATTGGTAAGCGCTTATACAGAAGCATATAGTGCTTTTGGGATGGCACATTATTTAAAAAAAGCCACAGATCTTTATGGATTAATTAGCGCAAAAGCACCAGAGAATTTGCGCCATATTTACAAGGCATCAAAAACGGCGCCGGTGTTCTCGCAAGATATTGTTTTCTTGTCCCAAGCAGCATTGGCATTGTATCTCACCACAAACAACACCATTTATTTAGCCGCTGCAGAAAACAAAATGGCTTATTTAAACAGTCGCTTTTACAGTGAAGAAAAATCTGCATATGCCTTTGGTGACGCTAATGAATTAATGGCGCCACTTTATGTGTTTTCAGACGGTGTAATGCCCTCTGATAATGGGGTAGCAGCTCAAGTAAATTTTCTGATAGGGCATATTAAATTTGACACTAAAGCCAGTGAGAAGTCTACTAAAGCTATGGCGAACGTTCAGACCTATATGTCTAGTGATTTAGCAAACTACACCCAATGGGGCCAAGTTTATTTATACAAATTATTTCCTTTTTATGAATTGGCTATTTTAGGACCTCAAGCATTGGATTTTACTGAAAAAGTGAACAAAATTGGACTTCCAAATGTATTGGTGGTTGGTTCACAAGAACCCAGTGAATTGCCTTTGTTTCAGGATAGATACATAGCGGGAGAAACCTTATTTTATGTCTGTGTAGACTACAGTTGTAAGCTACCTGTAAGTAGCATTTCAGAAGCCCTGGAGCAATTACAATAAAAAGTCATTAAACCTTTCAAAAAGGTTGTTTTTAGCTTCTAACAAGTTGTTGGTATAATCGTTTTATTCAAAACAGATTTTTGCCTTATCTTGTTTTCAAAATAACCAACTATGCAAATAAAAGAATCCTCTAAAATATACGACGCAGTGATTGTCGGTTCTGGAGCTGGTGGTGGTATGGCTACAAAAATACTATCAGAGGCAGGTTTAAACATCGCAGTGGTAGAAGCAGGACCTCATTTTGATCCAGCCAATCCAGACCAACAAACCCAGATGAAATGGCCTTGGGAGTCTCCTAGAAGGGGGGCAAATACCCAAAGAACTTTTGGAGATTTTGACGCCTTATACGGCGGATGGGATATACCCGGAGAACCCTACACTAGAAAAGACGGTACCAAGTTTGACTGGTTTAGGGCACGTATGCTAGGTGGTAGAACTAACCACTGGGGCCGTATATCGCTCCGTTTTTCAGCGCGTGATTTTAAGCACAAAGATGTAGATGGCTTGGGAGATAATTGGCCTATAGGCTATGAAGATGTAAAGCCTTATTACGACAAGGTAGACAAACTCATTGGTCTTTTTGGATCTAAGGAAAACCTACCCAATGAGCCGGATGGATTTTTCTTGCCGCCACCAAAACCAAGGTTGCACGAACTTTTTTATATCAAAGGTGCAAGAAAATCTAATATTCCAGTGATTCCTTCTAGGATGTCTATGCTCACTAAGAAAATTAATCCTGAACGCGGGGTTTGCTTTTACTGTGGACAGTGCAACAGGTCTTGTTCTGCCTATGCAGATTTCTCAGCGGGAAGTTGTCTTATTTTTCCAGCGCAAAAAAATGGTGGTCAGATAGACTTGTACAATAATGCCATGGTGAGAGAAGTACTGACTAACTCAGAAGGAAAGGCTACAGGAGTGTCTTATATTAACAAATCAGATAGAAAAGAATACACTTTAAGAGCTAAGGTGGTTGTATTGGCAGCTTCTGCTTGTAGCTCAGCTAGAATACTATTAAACTCTAAATCTCCCCAGCATCCTAATGGTTTGGGGAATAGTGGGAACACTGTAGGGAAGTACCTTCATGATTCCACAGGAAGCAGCAGGGCTGCTTTTATACCGGATTTAGTCAACAGGAAAATGTATAATGAAGATGGCGTAGGAGGAATGCATGTTTATACACCATGGTGGTTAGACAATAAAAAATTAGATTTTCCTAGAGGCTACCATATAGAAGTTTGGGGAGGTATGGGAATGCCAAACTACGGTTTTGGTTTTAACGCAAACGAATACAATAAGTTTTTTGGACTCAAGGTAGGAGGTTATGGAAATAGCCTTCGTTCAGATATTAAGAAATACTACGGTTCTGTAGTTGGTTTTGGAGGAAGAGGAGAGTCTATTGCCATGAAAGATAACTATTGTGAAATAGATCCTTCTGTGGTAGATGAGTTTGGAATTCCAGTACTTCGTTTTCATTATAATTGGTCAGACTTTGAGCGAAAACAGGCCAAGCATATGCACGAGACCTTTGACGAGCTCATTCACAATATGGGTGGAGAGGCGCTTTCTGCTGCACCTGGTGCAGACAGGGAGTATGGATTAGAGGCACCAGGTAGAATTATTCATGAGGTGGGTACTACTCGAATGGGAAATGATCCAAAAACATCTGTGGTGAATCAATTCCAGCAATTACACGACGCAAATAACGTATTTATTGTAGACGCAGGACCTTTTGTTTCTCAGGCCGACAAAAACCCTACATGGACTATCCTGGCGCTATCTTGGAGGACTTGTGATTATATTGTTGAACAGCTTAAAATGCAAAATATTTAAGAAATGGATAGAAGAGAAAGTATTAAGTCCCTTTTTATTGGTGCAGCAGCTGGAGGTTTGGCCTTAGCTTCTTGCCAGCCAGAAATCAGTTCAGAAGCTCAAGAAGCCATGTCTACAGGGGCAACCAATTATGGAAGAACTCCAGAAGAAGACGCTCAAATAGCTTCTTTACATGCCCAGCAATTTTTCACTCCTCATGAGTTAGAAAGTTTGGCCACGCTTACAGCGCTTATTTTACCTGAAAATGATGATTTTCCTAGTGCAGCATCTGTGGGGGTTCCAGATTTCATAGAATTCATGGTCAAAGACTACCCAGCTTTCCAAACCCCTATTAGGGGAGGCCTTATGTGGCTTGATCATACAAGCAATAGGCGTTTTGAACTGGAGTTTAAAAAACTTAAACAGGGACAACAGCATGAGATATTAGAAGAAATTGCGTATCCAGATTTAGCCGTTTCTGAAGGGGAACGCCCGTTAGAAGTACGTTTCTTCTCATTGATGAGAAACCTTACCCTAACAGGCTATTACACTACAGAAACTGGTATTAAAGATTTAGGTTACAAGGGAAATATGCCTAATGTTTGGGATGGCGTGCCGCAGGAGGTATTAGACCAACACGGTATGGCTTATGAAGAAGCCTGGTTGGCCAAATGCATAGATCAGAAAACTAGGGGAAATATAGCCTCATGGGACGAACAAGGCAACCTCTTGACTTAAATTTTTTCACAAACTATCACAATGGGCCTTTCCTCAAGATCTGTTGTAAAAAACAAATACACACTGCCTCCGTCTTGGAGGTGGTGTTTTTTCCTTAAAGCCGCCACGGACATTTTAAAATTTCGCGTACTCACATTGGCCTTAGTTTTGTCAAAAGGCTTCATCGCTTTCTTGTGGTAGGCAAAAAAATCCACAATCTTAAAGCTGCGACCGGGAAAGGGAACAATATTGCGCCCGGTGTATAAGTGACTGTTTGTATGGAGTTTAAGAACTCCTAGTTGGCTGGAAACACTTTTAAAAGCCCCCAATTTTAATACAGCTGCATGTGGTTCAAATAAATACTCCAGCGGCAGGCTAAAGCTTGCTTTGCTTTGCGTTTCTTCAGGAATACTACTATTAAATGATTCAGATACCCCATTTTCATTGAGAATTACTGCTTTAAGTGCCACAGGCCCATCATAATCCTTTTCAAGCAGCCACAGCAGCTCTTTAACTTCCCTGTTTACAGCAACCGCATGAATCTCTCTAACACAGCTCAATTCCTTTAAACCAGCACTAATATCTAACAGAGGAGCTGTTTTAATCAAAATCTTGTCCGTTTTATTCCAAAGTATGGGTAAAACAGCAGGCATAGAGGGGCTGCAATCTGCTAGCATAAAAACCTTTCTCTTTTGATCGCTCCTTCTAGAGGGGTCTATATAAACCCAATCAAGAGTACCTTTAAAATCTTGAATAAAAGCAATGCCGTCAGTAGCCATTGAACAAATATTTTTAGCCCCCAAAACACTTAAATTAAAGGCGGCAATTTCAGCCAATTCAGGATCTATTTCAAGGTGATAAACCTGTTTTATATTGTTTGCAAAATAAAAGCTATCTACACCAGTCCCCCCACTAACATCTGCGAGAGATTCTCCACTGACTAAGCCAGTTTTATAGCGCGCAGTAATCTCAGAGGAAGTCTGTTCTACTTGAAGGGGTAGGGGGTAATAAATGCCCTGGGTATTAAACCAAGTGGGTAGCTTGTGGACGCACTTTTTAGCCGCTTCTATCTGCTGAATGATTTCAGTATTGCTTACCTCTTCAAAAAGGGGTTTGGAAAGCGCAACTGACAAGGTGTCAGTAGTTAAATTTTTATTTATAAAATCTTGAATACCAGTATTTAATATATTCTTATTCAAAGTAAAACTATAAGTTTTTTGTCCAAGATTTTATCTGACTATTTTCTGTAAAAAACACCTTTAATACCACCTTTATTGCCGTGTATAATGGGATCGCTACCACCATTCCAGTAACGCCCCAAAGTAGGCCGCCACACAAAATAATTAAGAATATTTCCAGTGGATGTGACTTGACACTTTTAGAAAAAATAAGGGGTTGCGACAAGAAATTATCTACCAATTGTCCTATGATAAAACCGATCATTACATAGGTGGTTTTCGGTAAGATTATTTCATTAAATGAAGCGCCTAATTGACTGCTCATGGTTAAAAACATCATGAGCATTCCACCCACTATTGGACCCACATATGGGATAAGATTTAACAGGGCACAAAGGAAGGCAATGACCATGGCGTTGGGCACAGAAAAAACACTCAAAACAATACTGTAAATCACAAGCAATATGAGTATTTGAAACAACAATCCTAAAAAATACCTAGACAGGAGGCTTTTAATTTTAGCAAAAGCCTCCTTGGTTTTAAGATTTTCTTTTGAAGGCACCCACATCAGAATGCCATTTTCAAACAATTCACTGTCTTTTAAGAAAAAGAAAGAGATAAAGGCCACCGAAAAGAGGCCTGCTCCAAAGTTCCCTAGAAGACCCAATACGGCGTTAAAAAACGCGGGTAGCTGCTCTAATGATAAAGTGGTGATTAAGCTACTGTCTTGAAATTGAGCAAATAAAGAATTGTTTTCTAGACCAAAATAGGCTGTGATTTCTGCATATAAGTCAGTAATACTACTTTTGAGGCCTTTAATATTCAATAGGCTTAGATTTTCCCCTTGTTGAACGAGTAAGGGAACTACCAGGGCAATAAGCATGGATAAAATACCTAATAAAATAGCCATAGTGCTTATAGCGGCTATAGTCCTATTAAACCTGAGTTTGTTTTTTAGAAAAAGGGCAATGGGTCTCCCAATAAGGGATACAATGGCTGCTATGACTATATAAACTAAAACTGTTGTAATTGCATTTAGAAAATACAAACCAGCCAGAATAGCCACTACAATAGCCAGGGCCCTTAAAATCCCAGAAGAAATGATTTTTGCGTTCATTCACTTTCATTTTGAGCTGCCACAGAGGCGCAAGCGTATAAAGCAGCTGTTTCTGTTCTGAGTCTGGTGTTTCCAAAACTCACGGGTTTGCACCCTTTTTCTATGGCTTTTTTAATTTCTGATAGGGAGAAATCTCCCTCAGGGCCAATGAAAATAGATAGTTTTTTATTTTTTAAATCTAGGGAATTTAAAGCTGTTTTCATCTTATCTGCCTCACAATGCGCAAAAAGCTTTTCTCCAGTAATATCCTGATCTAAACATTTCTTTAGAGAAATAGCTGGGTGTAGTACAGGTAAATAGGCTTGAAGAGACTGTTTCATGGCACTTAAAAGCACTTTTTCATATCGCTCCGCTTTTATCACTTTCCGTTCCGATTGATCACATAGAATTGGAGTAACACTGGAAAGCCCTATTTCAGTGGCCTTTTCTAAAAACCATTCGTAGCGATCATTCATTTTAGTGGGCGCAACGTATAGGTCTAAGGTATAAGACTTTGGCTTTTGTTCTTTAATATTTATTATAGATACCTGTACGGTTTTACCTAAAGTGTTTTGAATTTTGCCTTCAGCTATAAGCCCCTTGCCATTAGTAAGGTGAATATGGTCTCCATTTTTCTTTCTAAGCACTTTAGTCGCGTGTTTGCTCTCTTCTTGAGAAAGCGCTACGCTTTTGTCTTCTGCCGTAAAGGAGGGGGCGTAAAATAAATTCATAGTATTTTATTCAATGATATATCTCGCCTTAGCGGCCACTTTTTGGTGGGTAAAATCTTGATTGAGGTATTTTAGATACCCTACAATGCCAATCATAGCTGCATTGTCTGTACAGTATTCAAATTTTGGAATATGAGTGGTCCAGCCGTGTTTTCTAGCTGCATTTGTAAGAGCTGCTCTAATCCCACTGTTAGCAGAAACACCTCCACCAATGGCTATTTCTCTAACCCCAGTTTGGGTCACGGCTTTTTTTACTTTTCTCATCAATATCTCCACAATGGTGTGCTGTATGGAAGCGCAAATGTCGGCTTTGTGCGTCGCAATGAAATCTGGATTTTTAGCCGTTTCTTTCTGTATGAAATAGAGTATGCTGGTTTTAAGGCCACTAAAACTAAAGTTTAAATCTGCCACCTTTGGAATGGGGAATTCAAACGCAAAGGGATTTCCCTCAGCAGCAAATTTGTCAATCAAAGGTCCTCCAGGGTAAGGGAAGCCCAATATTTTGGCAGATTTGTCAAAGGCCTCCCCAACGGCATCGTCCAGAGTTTCTCCTAAAACTTCCATGTCAAAATAATCTTTAACCAATATAATTTGTGTGTGACCGCCGCTAATGGTTATAGCCAAAAAGGGAAACTTCGGGACCGCTTTTTCAACTTCTTCAGGACTTTTAATAAAATGTGCTAAAACGTGTCCTTGCATATGATTCACCTCTATAAGTGGAATATCCAGCCCCAAAGAAAGCGATTTTGCAAATGAAGTACCTACCAATAAAGACCCCATTAAGCCAGGTCCCCTTGTAAATGCAATGGCATCTAAGTCTGATTTGTCAATACCTGCTTGTTTGAGTGCCTGATCTACTACAGGTACAATATTTTGCTGGTGTGCTCTTGAGGCCAATTCAGGCACCACACCACCGTATGCTTCGTGTATTTTTTGGGTAGCCACCACATTGCTCAGTCGTTTATCTCCATGGAGTACTGCTGCCGAGGTGTCGTCGCAGGAAGATTCTATCGCTAAAATGTGAATTGAGGTATTTTCCATTTATCTTTGGAATCATAATTGATATCTCACAAAGGTAAAACATATAGCGCTATCAAAAAATACAGAAAAATAGGAATTCAAATAGCCCTAGGGGTACTATTGTTTTTAAGTTTGGGCACCCTGTTGCTTTCTAGCGCAAGCTTTCAAACCTATTTGGCCGGTAAGCTGACCGACTCACTTGAGGAAAAATACGGGATAAATCTTTCCGTAAAAGGCGTGGAGGGCTCCTTATTTACCTTTAAATTTGGCTTAAATGATGTGTTTGCTGAGGATTATCAGAAGGACACCTTGTTTTATGCAAAGCAAATAAAAGCCCCTATTTTAGATTTAAATGCGCTTGTTAAAGGCCGCTTTAGTTTGGGAAAGGTTGAGATAGAACAACTCACTTATAAAATCACAACCTACCACGATTCTAATCAAAGTAATTGGGCTGTTTTTTTAGAAAAATTATATGCTGAAAATACAAATAGTAAGCCTGCTACACCTTTTGAATTAGAGGCCAAACAAGTCCAGGTTTCTAATGCCCGTTTTGTGCTCACAGATTTTAATAAAGTACAGCCCTCACTTTTCACAGCTAACAACTTACAGATTAACAGCACGAAATTTAGCATTCATGGCCCTAATGTAAATGCAACCATAAAAAAGTTGGCTTTTGACAGTTCTAACGGAATAGTCGTTTCAGATTTAAGTACTCAATTTAGTTATGGACTCCGTCAAATGCGTTTTGAATCACTGGCTCTTAAAACCCCTAATTCTATTCTTTTAGGGCAACTAAATTTAGATTATGAAAGAGAGGATTTTGGAGATTTTTATAACAAAGTATTATTTCATGGAGAGTTTAAAGACAGCCAGATTGGTACCGCAGACCTCAATTTACTTTACCCAGAGTTCGACGAAACCTCCGTATTTAATTTTTCTGCTGCTATAGACGGGACTTTAAATAAGCTTAATGCGTCGAATTTATTTTTGACTAACGAGAATACGGCTTTAAGAGGAGATTTTGAATTTAACAGTCTTTTTGATCCGTTTACCCCTTTCTTTTTAGACGCTAAAATTAAAGGGTTTGAAAGCCAATACGGTTCCTTAAAGCGATTAATGCCAAGGGTTTTGGGTAACAACCTGCCTATTTCTATGAGTCGCTTGGGCACCTTTACCCTGAGGGGAACTGCAGGGATTGGCATAGACCAGGTCACCACTCAAATTAACGCCAGTACACGTTTGGGTAATTTTTATGCGGCATTAGATCTCTCCAATATCACCAACATAACCCAAGGGGTATATGAAGGTTTTTTATCTCTCATAGATTTTGATTTAGGCGCATATACACAAATAGACGCACTTGGCCTAGTGAGTATGGATGCCAATATAAAAGGGGCTGGTTTTTTGCTCAATAATTTAAATACCAATTTAGAGGGTCTGGTGTACCATATGAACCTTAAAGGGTACAATTATATAGACGCTAGCGTGTCTGGATTATTTAAAAATGAACGCTTTGAAGGCTCACTTGCTGTAGAAGATCCCAATTGTAAGTTTTCATTTAGTGGCTTGGCAGATTTTTCAAAAGCCAATAGGGCATTTAATTTTAATGCCTCAGTGGGTTATGCAGATTTGCACAAGATGAATTTGGTCAAGGACTCAACAGCACTCTTTAAAGGCGATTTGAACATTGACCTAAAAGGAACCGACATTGACAATGTTTTGGGGGTGCTATCTTTTAAAAACACCCAGTACAAGAATGCTAAAAACACTTACTTTTTTGAGGATTTTAATGTTGCTGCAGATAGCTTAGTAGATGGATTTAGGACTATTTCCATTAATTCAAAAGACATTATATCTGGCGCCATTCGTGGGCGTTATAAATTAGTAGAGTTTGGAAAGCTACTCCAAAACGCTATGGGGAGTATTTACACCAATTACAAGCCATTTGAGGTGACCAAAGGCCAAGAAATGACCTTTGAATTTGATATTTACAACACTTTGGTAGAAATTTTCTTCCCTGAGGTACAATTTGGTTCTAATACATTTATTCGTGGGGCCCTTCAGGCCGATGCTGGTATTTTTAAACTTGATTTTAAATCTCCTAAATTTTCATTGTATAATAATCTTTTGGATAGTGTCGTACTAAAAGTAGACACCAAAAACCCTTTGTTTAACACCTTTTTGGCCCTTAAAAGTGCCAAGACACCTTATTATGAGATTGAAGATCTAAGACTCATTAACAATACCCTACAAGACACCTTGTTTTTCAGGACGGAATTTAAGGGCGGAAAGGATCATTCAGATAGTTTTGGATTGAACTTTTACCACACATTTAACGACACAAAACAATCTATTATAGGATTGAAAAAATCTAGTTTGACTTTTAAAGGTGCCGACTGGTATATTAACGAGTCTGGAAACAAGGACAATAAAGTAGTCTTTAATAAAAATTTGGACAGTGTTTTTGTTTCTTCTTTGGTCATGAGTACTCCCGAACGAGAAAAAGTTGTTTTGAATGGTCAATTGTCAGACAGTACCTATAAAGATATTAGGTTGTCCTTTTCTAAAGTAGCTCTAAGAAAAATATTCCCCAGCGTAGACAGCCTTGATCTAGATGGTTGGGTGAATGGAGAGCTCAACATTTTGCAAAAAGACAATGTTTACTTTCCAAATTCAAACTTAGACATTGCAGATTTCGAAATTAATCAAACCGTGTTAGGAAATCTAGATTTGGACTTGCTGGGAAATGGAGATCTTACAGATTTTATCATTAACGCTAAATTATTAAAGGATAAAGAGGAAAAATTACGCCTTTTGGGGAATATTTTTAAATCAGATAGCAGTGACTATCAAACTAAATTATTAGCCAGTTTTAATGCTTTTCCTTTAGACCCTTTTAGTCCATTGGGAAAAGGAGTGATCGGTGACATTAGGGGTGGACTTTGGGGTAATGCAGAAATAACAGGGCCTATTATTAATCCTGATTTTACAGGAACATTAACCTTGAATAAGGCGGGAATAAGTGTCCCTTATCTGGGTGTAAATTATGATTTTTCTCCCAACGCTAAGATTGGTCTATACAACCAAGTGTTTGATTTTAAAGACATCACACTGATTGATAAAGAGCAAAACACCCAGGCTAATTTATCCGGTACTATAGACCACAGATCATTTGACGATTGGAACTTAGACCTCAATATAGATGCCTCTTCAGAGCGGTTCCTAATTTTGGATACAGATTACGACCCAGAAGCCCTGTATTACGGTAGTGGGTTTTTAAAAGGTAACGGGCGTATTTATGGTCCCACTAAAGCATTAAATATAGATGTTACAGGTGCTACAGCATTGGGAACATCACTAAAAATACCTTTGCAAGATATTGTTAATGTTGGGGACTATACTTTTATAGATTTTATAGAAAAGACGGCTTTAGATATTGAAGTTGCTGAGGAAGAACTTACAGATTATAGGGGTTTAGAGCTTAGTTTTGATTTATCCGTAACCCCAGAAGCAGAGGTGGAGATAGTTGTAGATCAAAAATCAGGATCTTCTCTAAAAGGTACTGGAGGAGGTATTTTACTCATGGAAATTAATACCAATGGGAAATTTAAAATGTTTGGAGATTTTGTAGTGGCTACCGGATCTTACAATTATAAATTTGGCGGTTTTATAGATAAAACCTTTAAAGTAAACCCAGGAGGAAGTATTATTTGGGATGGAGATCCTATGGGTGCTCAACTTGATATGGAGGCCTCTTATGGCTTGTTCGCAAATCCGGCACCACTTTTAGAGAGTAGTGGTTATACGAATAGAATTCCAACTGAGGTATTGGTTCGTTTAAACGGTGCATTAGAAAATCCCAACATAGATTTTGATATTGCTTTCCCAGGAACCAATTCCGTGGTGAAATCTGAGTTGCAATACGCCTTACAAGATCCTACCGTTCAGGATAGAAATGCTTTTTTTCTTTTGGCACAAGGAACTTTTGTCAATGATGCCACAGGCATTAACCAACAAGCTGTTACTGGAAACCTGCTACAATCTGCTTCAGGATTATTGAGTAGTATACTAGAAGGAAGCAATGATAAACTCAACTTTGGACTGTCTTATGAACAAGGTATGTTGGACAGGGTCTCAAATTTGCAGACCGATTCGAGGATAGGGGTGAGTGTAAGTACTCAGATTAGTGATCGGGTGTTATTCAATGGAAGATTAGGTGTTCCAGTGGGCGGGGTAACGGAGAATGTGGTCGCTGGAGACGCTGAAATTCAAATTATACTGAATGATCAAGGTAGCCTAAGTGCAAAAATATTCAATAGAGAGAACGAAATTCAGCAATTCTTGGCAGATAGACAGGGCTATACTCAAGGGGTTGGTTTGTCTTATCAGGTAGATTTTAATTCATTTCAAGAGTTGTTGAGAAAGATTTTGGATAAAAAAGAAGCAGAGTAAAGTGTTTATATCACAATTTAATAAGCTTTTTATTAACGAAAACGTTTGAATTTTCAGGTCGTATTAAATATTCTTTAAAATAGCGGTTTACATCCATTTAAGTTTGTTAATTTTACTTTTTTAAGAAATTATGAGTACAGAAATTAAAAAAATTGGAGTATTTACCTCAGGAGGAGATTCTCCTGGAATGAATGCTGCTATCCGTTCTGTAGTGAGAACCTGCGCCTACATGAATATTGAATGTGTAGGGATTTATAGAGGTTACGAGGGAATGATAGAGGGGGATTTTAAACCCATGGATGCTAGGAGCGTCAATAATATTATCAATAAGGGAGGGACTATTTTAAAGTCAGCAAGGTCTTTGGAATTTAGAACCCCTGAGGGAAGGGCTAAGGCCTATGAAAATTTAAAAAAAGAGGGTATAGACGCCTTTGTGGTGATTGGAGGAGATGGAAGTTTTACCGGAGCCATGATTTTTAACCAAGAATACAATTTTCCTGTTATAGGAATCCCTGGAACAATAGACAACGATATTTACGGGACAACCTACACGGTTGGTTTTGACACCGCTCTGAATACTGTGGTTGAGGTAATAGATAAGATCAGGGACACCGCCAGTTCTCATAATAGACTTTTCTTTGTAGAGGTCATGGGAAGAGATGTAGGACATATTGCCTTGAATGCTGGAGTAGGTGCAGGAGCAGAAGAAATCCTAATCCCTGAGGAAAACCTTGGATTAGATCGTTTGCTAGAGTCCTTGAAAAGATCCAAACAATCTGGAAAATCTTCTAGTATTGTAGTGGTTGCTGAGGGAGATAAAACAGGTAAAAATGTTTTTGAACTCAAAGAATACGTAGAGGAGCACATTCCTATTTACGACGTACGTGTATCTGTACTTGGCCACATGCAGCGAGGAGGTTCGCCGTCCTGCTTTGACCGTGTACTAGCTAGTAGAATGGGTGTTAAGGCTGTAGAAGCACTTCTAGATGGTAAGAGTAGCCTTATGGTGGGAATCCAAGACAATAAATTAACATTAACCCCTTTAATTAAAGCTATTAAAGGGCATACAAAAATAGATAAGGAACTTATTAGGGTGTCCGATATCATGTCAACATAATTATTAAAAAGAAGAAAAATGTCTGAATTAAAAATTGGAATTAACGGTTTTGGAAGAATTGGTAGAATGGTGTTTAGAGCTGCTGCCGGAAGATCTGATGTACAAATTGTGGCTATTAACGACCTACTAGATGTAGATCATTTGGCCTATTTGTTAAAGTATGATTCTGTTCATGGAAACTTTAACGGAACTGTTGAGGTGTCTGATGGACACTTATTAGTGAATGGAAAAACAGTGAGAATTACTGCAGAGAGAGATCCAAAGCAATTGCAGTGGGACGCTGTTGGTGCTGAGGTAGTGGCAGAATGTACAGGTATATTTACCTCTTTGGAAATGGCACAGTCTCATATTGATGGTGGCGCTAAAAAAGTAGTGATATCTGCACCTTCTGGAGACGCACCAATGTTCGTAATGGGGGTAAACCACAATGAGGCAAAAGCTTCTGATAAGATAGTTTCAAATGCGTCATGTACGACTAACTGTTTAGCACCTTTAGCTAAAGTATTAAATGACAACTTTGGTATTGAAGAAGCATTAATGACAACTGTTCACGCCACAACAGCTACTCAAATGACCGTAGACGGTCCCTCAAGAAAAGATTGGAGAGGTGGACGTTCTGCTTTATTGAATATTATTCCTGCCTCTACTGGTGCTGCTAAAGCAGTGACAAAAGTAATACCTTCTCTAGTTGGAAAACTAACAGGTATGGCTTTTAGAGTACCTACTGCAGATGTTTCTGTAGTTGATTTAACCGTTAAGTTGTCTAAAGAGACTTCTTTAGATGAAATTAAATCTGTGTTCAAATCTGCTTCAGAAGGTGAATTGGCAGGTGTATTAGGTTATACTGATGAAGCGGTTGTTTCCCAAGATTTTATTGGAGATGCAAGGACTAGTATTTTTGACGCAGAAGCTGGAATTGAATTAAATTCAACTTTCTTTAAGTTGGTGTCATGGTATGACAACGAAGCAGGGTATTCTAACAAATTAATAGACTTAGCGAAGCACGTAGCAAGCTTGGCTTAATGATTTTATTTTTATAAGCCCTGGGACTACTCAGGGCTTTTTATTTATTTTAACTATGATTTTAATAGCAGATAGTGGGGCTACAAAATCTGATTGGATTGCCTTGGATGAAAAGGGAAATCAATTGTTTTTTACCCAAACACTCGGCTTATCTCCAGAGGTACTCACTAGAGATGTAATTGAGGATAGATTGGCTAATAACTTTGAGCTTTCTAAAAACTCAGAGGCTGTTACTCATGTGTATTTTTATGGTGCAGGATGCGGAACAGACAGAATGAAAAATTTCTTGTCTGAAATTTTCAGTACCTTTTTTCCAAATGCACAAACAGATGTTCGTGAAGACACCTACGCAGCCGTTTATGCGACCACTAAATTAGGCGATCCAGGTATTGTGTGTATTTTGGGAACAGGATCTAATTGTAGTTATTACGACGGCCACCAACTGTTCCAAAAAGTACAATCTCTGGGGTATATCCTCATGGACGACGGTAGTGGTAACTTCTTTGGTAGAAAACTTATTAGGGATTACTATTTCCATAAAATGCCACAGGATCTAGGCATTCAATTTGCCAAAGAGTTCAATCTTGAGGCAGACGTAATTAAGGAAAATTTATATAAGCAACCCAATCCAAATACTTATTTGGCCAAGTTTGCCAAGTTTATTGTGGAGCACAAGAAACACCCATATTGCAATGGGGTTATAAAAAAAGGATTACAGCAGTTTGTGAATAACTATATCATGCAATTTGAATTGGCGACCAAAGTACCTGTTCATTTTGTAGGAAGTATCGCTTTTTACCTTCAAGAAGAACTTAAAGAGGTGATGGATCGCAATGACTTAATTGTAGGTCAAATTAGACAACGACCCATAGATGGTTTGGTGGAATTCCACAAAGAAAATATCTAATAACCTTCAGCAATATTGTAAAAAAGGCCTGCATGCGCAGGCCTTTTCTTTATAAGTCAAGCCTTGTTTATTCAATGTTTGCTATCATAGATATTTCTACATTTACAAACATGGGTAAATTAGCGACCTCTATTGTTTCTCTTGCAGGGGCGGTTTCTGGTTTAAAGAATTGTGCATACACGTCGTTTATGGCTTTAAACTGGTGCATGTCTTTTACAAAGATACTCGCCTTTACGACAGATTCAAAAGTGGCGCCTGCAGCTATTAGTATGGCTTCGATATTTTTCATCACTTGAAGGGTCTCTTCCTCAATACTACCACTCACTAAATTACCTGTGCGAGGATCAATAGGAGTTTGGCCAGAGATATACAGGGTATTGCCACTCAAAACTGCTTGGTTGTATGGGCCTATAGGAGCTGGTGCATTGGGAGTAGTGATTATTTTTTTCATGGTTTTTTTATAAAATGATTTAATGATCTTTTCAGTTAGTACACAAAAAGTAAGCTAAAGATTGTACAGGGACTAAGTTGTCTTTTATTTAATAAAATCCAACTTTAGCACAAATTAGCGAACAGGTTGGTTTCTCTTTTCCCATTTCAGGTCGCTTAATAGCGAACTTTTTATTCCAATAAAGAAGTACCATCTTTCGTAATCGCCAAAGGGGGTCCAGTCAAAATTAAGTCTAAAGTCATTTAAGTCTCTCTCTATCCTAAATTGGGTGAGGGTAAATCCTTTATTTTTAAAATCATAACCAGAAGAAACACCTACCTTCCACATCGGGGTCAGGTCTACATTCCCAGAGAACATAAGTGAATTGTTGGTGAAATCTTGTTGTCTGTTAGAATTGTTATAGGTAATGGCATAAGCCAAATTTAAGCTCCAAGGAATCTTGGTCCCATAAATCGGGTTTTCTACTGTGTTTCCCCCAGAGTCATTACCAAAGCTTCTGGCATCACTAAACTCACCAGCCCTTCCAAAAAGGCCGTCAGAGCGCCCTCCAGAGGCAGCCATGTAAAAATCTTGCTGGTTTTCAATCTTTCTTTTGTCTTCTTCAGATTCCTCTTTTTCTGAACCCTTATTTTTCTTAAAACTATCGTTATTTAAAGAGTAGCTCAGGTTAGCGCTTCCCCTTGTGAGTCTAAATAAACCACCCCCATTTTTAATGTTTAAGGTGTTTATTCTCCTGCCGTTGTTGTCTATGGCATAGGGATCTAAATTTCCTGAAAAGTTTACAGATAATTTAGAATTAAATAAGCTGGTTCCTCCTGAGAAGTTGACAGGTGCTAAACGAAGTGAGTCTGCCTCAAAATTATAGCTAGAAGAGAAGTTTAAATTGTTTAAAAGGCTCACTTTTCTAGGTTCTGTTTGGGTGGAGTCTTTTGGAGCCATTTTAGCTTCAAGGGTATTTTGCAGTGAAAAACCTACGGATCTCGATGATTGTAATCCAGGAGCACCAAACATAGAACCTTCGAACCTAGTGTATTGAACCATTTTTCCGTTGGCGTCTAGGTAGCTGTCATAAAATTGTTCAAAAGAAGGCAGGTAACCAATGCTTATAGAGGGTCTTATTACATGTCTTAATGCTTGAATTTTAGATCCCTCTTTAAAAGCAAACGTACCATAAACTGTGGTTCCTATACTGGCGCTTAAGTTGTATTTGTTAAAACGATCAAAACCTTTTATGGTGTCTTTAATTAAAATACCATTTTCTACTCTTTTATTAAACGTTTCAAATACCCATGAATCTTCGTAGCTACCCCCTACAGAAACACTGAAGTATTTAGCTACCTTAAAGTTGGTATTAAATGGTATGCTATGCGTCATTCCAAGCTTAGCGCCTTTAAACATCTCTTTTTTAAAGAAAAGCGAATCTGTAGTTTGAAACCTGTTTTCCCCCCTTGTGGAATAGGTGAAATTAATATTTTGAAGGATTCCTTTTTTTACACCGTCTCTTTTGGCAAATGGGTAAATACGTTCCATACTTGCTTGAAAAGTAGGTAGCGTAAGATTTATGGCTTGAGTGTTGTTGTTCTGATTATGAGATGCGGTAACAGACATGTTTACTGCAGGATAATCAGGGAAATTCTTCGAATAGGATATAGAAGAAGACATGTTATTGTTTTGCGTATTAGGAAGATTCATTTGGTTTAATGAACTTCTGAAATATTGGCTACTTCCTAGGTTCACAGAAGCCGAAAGTCTAGAAGTGGGATTGGCTTTGGCATCTTGAGAATGAGATATTTGTATGTTGTATATAGTATTTTTACCATAGTCACTGAAACCTTTTTGTGAGGTTACTAAATTTTCGTACCTGAAATTAATATTACCTCTATAGCGGTATTTTTTGGTGTAAACAGATTGAGTTCTAAATCCCCAACTACCATTAGAATACACATCTCCTGTGAGATTTAAATCTAAATGATCAGATATGGGTAAGTAATAGCCTCCATTTTGAAGAAAATATCCCCGGTCTGGATCATTTCCAAAGGTGGGCATAATGAGTCCTTTTGACCTCCCGGAGGTCATTGGAAAGTATCCAAAAGGCAATGCAATGGGTGTTGGAACGTCAGAAATATATAAATTAGCAAGCCCAGAAATGATTTTCTTTTTAGGAACAAATTTCGCTTTCCTTATTCGGATATAAAAGTCAGGATCTTCCGGGGTTTGAGAAGAAGTCATTCGAATGTCTTTTAAAAAGTATACGGAATCATTTTCCTTTTTAGTCAAATTGGCCAAGACATTCATGCTTTCCCCTCCAAAAGAACCTAAACCTGCTTGTTGCTCAGATCTGGAATTCCAAATCAGTGCTTTTTGGGTGTCAAAATTAAAACGAATAGAATCTGGATTTACGGTGCTGTTGGCCTGAACAAAATTGGGTAATTGAGAGAACCTACCTTCCTTGTCTTTGAGTCTTCCGGCATAAACCTCATTTTTAAGGTAATCCATATCTATCTTACCTGAAGTAAGCTCTGTATCTTGATAGTATAATTCAGCCTCATCATACAGGTAAATTGCATGACTTGAAGTGCTCATTTTAGCATATGCCTTGGCTTTGTAACGAATTTTATCTACTAAAATACCAGGCTTTTCTTTAATGGAATCTTTTGGAATACTATCTGAAAGTGCGGTCTTTGGTTTTTTGCCATTTCTGCGCTCTGCCAGCCTATCTTCTAAAATTTTAAGACTATCTTGTTTGGTCTGCATCATCACAGATAGGGAGCTTCCCTCTTGAGCATAGAGTGACGAGACTGCTAAAAAGAGTCCAAAGAACAACAAAAAAAAAGACTTTTTTAAGAACAAAAATAGAAGCGAATTAGTTGCTTTTGAGGCGTGTTTTGAGGCTTCAAACTTACGCATATTTTTTATTTTGATCTCTGCTCTTAACAATATATTTAGGCTTCCGTGAGAGCTTATAATTTTGTATTTTTATGCCTAGAGTTTAAAAACCTATTGTTTTATATGAAGATCTTATCTACTTCTTTTTTGTGTTCGTTGTTTTTTATGGCGTTTTCGGCATCGGTTTTTGCAAAACCAGATCCCATAAAACCATTTGTAGTTGTTCTAGATGCTGGACATGGTGGGAAAGACCCGGGTAATTTAGGGAATGGTTATATGGAAAAAATCATTGCACTTAAAATAGCTTTAAAAGCTGGAGATTTGCTGTCTGAAAATCAGGATATAAAAGTTATTTATACTAGAGATTCGGACCATTTTGTAGACCTAATGCAGCGAGGCGTTATTGCGAACAAGGCAAAAGCAGACGTTTTTATTTCTATTCATTGTGATTCTCATACTTCTAATGCTCATGGGGCTGGAACTTTTGTACTAGGATTACATGCCAATAAGCAAAACTTTGCCGTGGCTAAAAAGGAAAATTCAGCCATTTATTTGGAAGAGAATTTTGAAGAGCGGTATGCCCAATACGACATTAATTCCCCAGAATCTGTGATTGGATTTACCATTATGCAGGAAGAGTTTTTAGACAAGAGCATTCAATTGGCTAAGTCTATGCAAGATAGATTTGCAAACAAGTTAAAGAGAAACGACAGAAAAGTAAAGCAGGCAGGTTTTATTGTGTTGCACCAAACTTTTATGCCATCTGTACTGGTAGAAACTGGTTTTTTAACCAATGCTAATGAAGGAGCCTATTTAAACTCTAAAAAGGGACAAGCAGAAATAGCCGCCGCCATAGCAGAAGCGGTGCTTGAATACAAAAGCAGTCTTCAGTCTTTGAGTTTAGGGGACTTTTCTAATGACGTAAAAGAAACACCAGCCACGACTGAACAACAGGCTAAAGAAACACCAGCATCAGTTAAAACAGATTCAACTAAAGAATCTTTAGAAGTCAATGTAACTTTAGAAGAGAAAAACACAGTGGCAAAAAAGCAAGATGCTTTTGAAAATCAAATCAATGAGACGGCAAGTGAAGCAGTTACTTCAGAGGTCAAGACCTTAGCTCAAGGAACCTCAACTAGAGAAAATAATGATGAAACCGTTAAGAGCAGCAGCCCGATTGTTTTTAAAATTCAACTTATGGCGGTCTCAAAAAAAATACCTTTGGTAGCGTCAAATTTTAAAGGACTTAATGACATTTCTACAGAGCCTGTGGGAAGTTTAAATAGGTATTTTTATGGAAGTACAGCGGATTATAAGCAAGCCAAAGATTTGTTGATTAAAGCTGTTAATGCCGGTTTTTTAAACGCCTTTATTGCAGCCTATGAGAACGGAACAAAAATCACTCTCACTAAAGCCTTACAAAGCTTGGAATAATCAAGAGCTCAAAGGGATTATTATTAGTAAATTTGTGTACAAACAAGACCATATATTGTGAATATAAGTAGAGAAATAAAAACGGGAATAATTGGTATAGGAGGTATTTTACTTTTTTTACTGGGGTATAGCTATTTAAAGTCATCGCCTTTATTTGAAAATAACAAGACCCTTTATGTGGTGTACCACCATGTGGGAGGCTTACAACCTGGAACAGCCGTTTCCATTAATGGTTTTAATGTAGGAAAGGTAAATGATGTGGGGTTTTTAGACGCTTCCGGAGATTTATTGGTCACTTTTTCGGTGGACGACAGTTTTAGTTTTTCTAAAAATTCTATCGCAGAATTATACGACACTGGAATTATTGGGGGTAAAGGGATTCAGATACTTCCCGCCTTTGACAATGGTCCAGTGGCGCAGCCAGGAGATACTTTAGTGGCTTCTGTGAAACCAGGGGTAACAGAATTGGTGCAACAACAGCTAAGTCCTTTACAAAACAAAGTAGAAGATGTAATTAAAAATGCAGACTCTCTGCTGGTTAATATCAATACTGTTTTAGATGGGAGGACCAAAAAAGACCTCAAGCAGAGTATAGAAAGCCTTAATATTCTTATTGCCAACACTCAAAAAGCAACAGCAGTGCTTTCAGATATTGTGGTGCTCAATAGAGGTGCTATTGAGGGAAGCATTCAAAACCTAGACAGTTTTACAGAGAACCTTGCTTTAGTAACAGATTCAATTTCTAAAATGGGACTCACAAACACCTTTGCAAATTTGAGCCAAACGGCAGAAAAATTAAATGCTATTTTAGCAGGTGTAGAAAATGGCGAAGGAAGCCTGGGTAAACTCACCAAAGACACAGAAATGTATGATTATCTCAGCCAGACTTCTAAAGAGTTGTCTCTTTTACTTCAGGATGTGCGATTAAACCCAAAGCGTTATATTAATGTATCTGTTTTTGGTAAAAAGCAAAAAGAGTACCAACTACCCATAAATGATCCAGCCAACCAAAAAGATACTATTACACCTAAAAACTAATATATGCAGTACATTCCCAATGTAATTTTTGCCTTGATTTTAGTGCTTGGAATTGGATATTTTGTGCAAAACGTTAGGCAACTTATCGCCAATATTAAACTGGGGAAAACACCAGTAGTACAGGGAGACAAAAAAGAGCGTTTAAAAAACGTAGCCTATATAGCTTTTGGCCAAAGTAAAATGTTTAAGCGTCCCATATCTGGGTTATTACACCTAGTGGTGTACCTAGGCTTTGTTATTATTAACATAGAAGTGTTGGAGATTGTTTTGGATGGCCTACTAGGTACTCATAGACTTTTTTCTTTCCTGGGACCTACATACAATGTACTCATAGCTACTTTCGAAATTTTTGCTGCTGCGGTTGTTCTTTCGGTAGGCGTATTTTGGTTGAGGAGAAATGCGCTTAAAATAAAGCGTTTTTGGAAACCAGAAATGACTGCTTGGCCCAAAAACGACGCAAACTATATTCTCTATATTGAATGGGTGCTCATGGGACTCTTTTTAACCATGAATGCAGCAGATTATCAATTACAGCTCATGGAAGCCGCTCATTATACCAAGGCAGGTGTATTTCCTGTAAGTAGTTTATTGGCCCCTTTGTTTGAGAACCTCTCAGAAACCAGCTTGATCCTGATGGAACGAGGTGCATGGTGGCTGCACATTTGCGGTATATTGTTCTTCTTAAATTATTTATATTACTCTAAACATCTTCATATTTTATTGGCTTTTCCAAATACTTATTTTGGAAGACTCACGCCCCAAGGGCAATTTGCCCACAATGAAACGGTGGCTAGAGAAGTAGCCATGATGATGGATCCCTCTGCAGATCCTTTTGCTGCGCCTGCGGCCGATGCCTCACCACCAGAACGTTTTGGCGCTGCAGATGTGCAAGACCTCAATCAGGTTCAATTACTCAACGCTTACACCTGTACCGAGTGTGGTAGGTGTACCGATATGTGCCCCGCCAATCAGACTGGGAAAAAATTATCTCCAAGAAAGGTCATGATGGACACCAGAGACCGCTTGGAGGAAGTAGGAAAAATTACTAAGAAAAATAAAGGGGTATTCGTTCCAGATGGAAAGCAACTGTTAGGGGATTATATCTCAGCAGAAGAATTGTGGGCCTGTACCTCATGCAATGCCTGCGTAGAAGCTTGTCCTGTGAGTATAGACCCTTTATCCATTATCATGGAAATGCGTCAATACCTTGTCATGGAACAATCTGCTGCCCCACAAGCATTAAATAATATGATGGGTAATATTGAAAACAACGGGGCTCCATGGCCTTACAACCAACAAGACAGGCTCTTATGGGCCCAAGAAAAATAAAGCTATGTCTGAAAATAGAATAGAAGTTCCCACTTTAGCTGCAATGGCTGCCGCTGGGAAGGAAGCAGAAATATTATTTTGGGTGGGTTGCGCTGGAAGTTTTGACGAGCGCGCCAAAAAAATCACCAAAGCATTTGTAAAGATTCTTCACAACGCAGGCGTATCTTTTGCGGTATTGGGTGCAGAAGAAACCTGTTCGGGAGATCCTGCTAAAAGAGCAGGGAATGAATTTTTATTTCAAATGCAGGCGGCTACTAATATTGCCACCTTGAATGCTTATGGGGTTAAAAAAGTAGTCACGGCTTGCCCACATTGCTTTAACACCTTAAAAAATGAATACCCTGCCCTGGGGGGCACCTATGACGTTGTGCACCACACCCAACTATTAAAAGATTTGATGGATCAAAATAGATTGAGTCTAGAGGGAGGCGTTTATAAAGGAAAGAAAATTACCTTTCATGACCCTTGCTATTTAGGTAGGGCCAATGGGGTATACGAGGCACCCAGGGAACTGATTAAAAAATTAGATGCCCAACTTGTAGAAATGAAAAACTGCAAGGAAAAAGGCTTGTGTTGTGGCGCAGGGGGTGCTCAGATGTTCAAAGATGCAGAACCTGGAGATAAGGAAATTAATATTGCCAGAACCGAAGAGGCCTTAGAAACCGAGCCAGATATAGTGGCAGCAGCCTGTCCCTTTTGTAACACCATGATGACAGACGGTGTAAAAAACAAAGAAAAAGAAGGCAGTGTGGCGGTTATGGATATAGCGGAGCTTATTGCACAGGCTGGAGACCTTTAAAATGAAATCATGGCTACCAAAATGAAAGCACGGCCAATCGATGGAAGTACGACCACTCAATTGTAATCACAGCTACTCAAAGGTTTAATTAGACCATAGCTATGCTAGTGTAAACATTAAAAAACACCTAGGCCTAAAGTCAACACCGAATATGTCTCAAAGGCCATTTTTTAAATTATTAAATATTTAATCTTTTATGTTAGTCCCTTTTTCAGAATTACCAGGAGATGCTCGAATCTGGATATACCAAAGCAATAGACCTTTCACCCATGAGGAAGCGGCAGCCGTTAAAGCGGCTTGTGAAGCTTTCTTATCAGGTTGGACGGCCCATGGGAATGACTTGCATGCGGGGGTAGACATGCCTTACAACCGCTTTATAATCTTTGGATTAGATGCGCAGCAAGGCGGCGCCTCTGGCTGCTCCATTGACAGTTCAGTGCGTTTTATTCAAAGTCTAGAAGCGCAGTACAATGTAGATCTTTTGGACAAGATGAATGTAACCTACAAACAGGGACCTCATGTGGCACACAAAACCCTGATAGATTTTAAAAAAATGGCCAAGGACCGCTCAGTGAGTGCTAATACAGTAGTTTTTAATAATTTGGTTACCACCAAAGCGGAGTATGAAAATTATTGGGAAGTGCCTGCCAGTGAAAGTTGGCATGAACAATTCATGAAATAGTACCCTGATATGTTTAACACATTAAAAAACAACTTTAACCCATTGCTTTTGACGCTCATTTTTTTGAGTAGTCTCACTGCTTTAGCACAACAATCTAGGGAAGAAGCAAGAGCACAATGGGTAGACAGCACCTATCAATCTCTTACGAATGTCCAAAAAATTGGTCAATTGTTTGTAGTGATGATACAGAGTAAAGCACCAGAGAAAGAGCTGAAGGAATTTGAGGAGGAACTAAAAAGGCATCAGCCGGGAGGCGTGATATTTTCTTTGGGAACCCCTTATAAACAAGCCCAGTTAACCAATCATTACCAATCTTTAAGTAAGGTACCACTCATGATTTCTATGGACGCAGAGTGGGGGGTAGCCATGCGATTGGATTCTGTGCCACAGTATCCCTGGAATATGACTTTAGGGGCTATTCAGGACCTAAGTCTCCTTAAAACGATTGGAAGCCATATGGGTATGCAAGCCAAACGATTGGGGGTACACATGAATTTTGCTCCAGTGGCAGATGTGAATATCAATCCCAATAATCCGATTATTGGCAATAGGTCTTTCGGATCAGACGTGAGAAAAGTGTCCGCAAGGGCCTTAGCCCTTAGCCAAGGAATGAATGAGGCCGGTATTTTTACTTGTGCCAAGCATTTTCCGGGCCATGGGGACACCTCTGTAGATTCTCATAAAGCGTTGCCAGTACTCCCATTTACTAGAGAAAGACTGGATAGTATAGAATTGTATCCCTATAAAACACCCTTATTACAAGGCGTTCAAGGGATCATGGTAGCGCATTTAGATGTGCCTGTACTCACTGGTAAACCCGGTTTACCGGTCTCTTTATCTCATAAAGTTACTACGGATTTACTACAAAATGAATTAAAATTCAAAGGGCTTGTCTTTACAGATGCCCTAAATATGAAAGGGGCCTCTGATTTTTCCCCTGATGGAGATGTATCTTTAAAAGCCTTATTGGCTGGAAATGACGTGCTGGTCATTCCAAACGATTTGGGACTGTCCATTGCGCATTTGTCAGATGCTTTGAAAAAAGGAGTACTTACTGAGGCTAGGCTAGCACATTCGGTAAAAAAAATATTAGGAGCCAAGTACGATTTGGGACTTGATCAATATGTTCCGGTCCAGCTCAATGGACTCATCAAAGAATTAAATCAACCCATTTATAAGCAGACTATTAAAAAAGCATATGCACAAGCGGCTACTTATGTGAGCCAAACAGATACGGCTCCTATTGTTTTAAAATCCTCAGATAAAGTAGCTTTTGTAGCCTTAGGGGAGGCCTCTCCTGCGGTTTTTAGGGAAGCGCTTCAGTCTTTTGGAGCTCAGGCGGTGGCTGTGTCTGATTTAAAAAATGGGGTCCAAGCTTTAAAAGAATTTGATTATGTGGTGGTTGGCCACCATAGGTCTATGGAGACTGCATATAAAGCCCATAGATTATCTCCAGAGGAAGTCTCTCTTTTAAAAGACATTAACGCATTGTCAAACACCACTATTTTGGCTGTTTTCACAAAGCCTTATGCGGTATTAGACCTACCATTTATTGAAGAAATTCCCCAATTGTTTTTTGGGTACCAGAATGCCTTTCAAATGCAGCAATACGCCGCTCAAGTTCTTTATGGACAAAAGCTGGCCAAAGGGGTATTGCCGGTTTCTTTGAAAGGAATTAAATAATAGACTATGAAAATTGCCATTGTATGTTACCCCACCTTTGGTGGGAGCGGTGTTGTTGCTACTGAATTGGGTATTGCCCTTGCTAATAGAGGTCACGAAATTCATTTTGTGACCTATAAACAACCGGTTCGGTTGGAATTATTAAATACAAACATTCATTTTCATGAAGTGCATGTGCCTGAATATGCCTTGTTTCATTACCAACCATATGAATTGGCACTGTCTAGCAAATTGGTAGACACTGTGAAAATGTACCGTATAGAAGTGCTGCATGTGCATTATGCCATTCCTCATGCCTATGCAGGCTATATGGCCAAGCAAATGCTAGCCAAAGAAGGAATCTATATTCCTATGATCACCACTTTACATGGGACGGACATTACGCTAGTTGGAAAGCATCCTTTTTACAAGCCAGCAGTTACTTTTAGTATTAATGAGTCGGATGTGGTTACAGCGGTATCGGAGAGTTTAAAAAAGGATACCTTAGCGCTATTTGATATTAAAAATGAGATTGAGGTCATTCCCAATTTTATTGACACCAAAAAGTATGCCCATGATTACACAGATTGTCAACGATCCTTAATGGCTCAAGATCATGAAAGAATTGTGACACATATCTCCAATTTTAGAAAAGTAAAACGCATTGCAGATGTGGTGGCTATATTTCATAAAATCCAAGAACGTATTCCAGCCAAACTTGTTATGGTAGGTGAGGGGCCAGAAAGGGAAAAAGCAGAAATTCAATGTGAGACCCTTGGTATAACAGACAAAGTGTTGTTTTTGGGAAACAGCAATGAAATTGACCGTATTTTATGTTTTTCTGACCTCTTTTTATTGCCCTCCGAGTCGGAGAGTTTTGGTTTGGCAGCTTTGGAGGCTATGATCAATGAGGTTCCTGTAATTTCTAGTAATACAGGTGGTATTCCAGAAGTGAATATTCATGGAGAGACCGGTTTCTTGAGTCCTGTAGGTGCAGTAGATGAAATGGCAGAGAATGCATTGACTATTTTGCAAGATCCTGAGGTCTTGGAGCAGTTTAAAAAACGTGCGGTTCTAGCAGCTCAGAAGTTCGACATCACCAATATTTTGCCTTTGTATGAAAGCGTTTATAAAAAGGCATTTGCTTCTAGAAAAACCTTATCTAGCTAATTACTACCTAAATGGACTTATGTCTTATAATTGACCGTCTGATGCTGTGCTAAAAGCTTCTTTTACTTTGTAAATAATACCCTTATTTGTGTTGTAAACACGCCAATCAATATCTATGAGTGTTTTATGGGGTACGCATAAGACAATGGCTTGGTAGCCTAATTTTTTTGGTTCATGAATCAGTGAAACACCATAACTGTTTAAAGCAGCTTCTTTGTCTGCTACGGGGTCGTAGACACTTATTTGTGCTCCAAAGGAGTCTAGCGCATGATAAACACTCATCACGCCTGTATTTCTGACATCTGGACAATTCTCTTTAAAGGAAAAACCCACCAACAGTACTTCGGTGCCTGGCATTCCTATTTTTTTCAGGGCCAACATGTGAAGGACCTGATGGGCAACAAAGCTACCCATGTCATTATTGAGCTTTCTACCCGCTAAAATAACTTTGGGATCATGGCCCACAAGCTTAGCCTTAGCGGCTAAGTAATATGGATCTACTCCAATACAATGCCCACCCACTAAACCTGGGCTAAACGGCATAAAATTCCATTTAGTGGCTGCAGCTTTGAGGACCTCATGGGTGTTTAAGTTCATTTTACTAAAAACAATGGCCAATTCGTTAACAAAGGCAATATTGAGGTCTCTTTGGGCATTCTCTATGACTTTAGCTGCCTCTGCTACCATAATACTGGGTGCTGGGTAGGTGCCTGCCTCAATGACTGTGGCATAGACCTGATTAATGACAGCTGCAGATGCTGGGCTACAACCTGAGGTAATTTTAAGAATATCTTTGAGTTTTCTGGCCTTATCTCCAGGATTAATTCGTTCGGGAGAATAGCCTAGATAAAAATCTTCTTTGCCTTTTAAACCACTGTATTTTTCTAATATAGGTAAGCAGATTTCTTCTGTGGCTCCAGGGTAAACGGTAGATTCATACACCACATAGTCTCCTTTTTTAAGATAGGGGCCTAGGTCTGCTGAAGCTTTTTCTAATAAGCTAAAATCTGGTTCATTATCTTGGGTAACGGGGGTTGGAACACAAACAATATAAAAATTCACAGCGCCTAAGCTACTTGGATCCGAGGAGCAGTACAATCCGTTGTGCTCGCTGTCAATTGTTTTTACAACAGCTTTTAAACTTTCTTTAGATACCTCAAAGGTAGGGTCAGAAAATGAATTTATTTGTGATACCCTACGGGCGTTTAGATCAAAACCTACCACAGCAAATTTTTCTGCCAGAAGTGTCGCTAGGGGAAGGCCAACATAGCCAAGACCTATAACACCAATTTTAAACTTAGGTTCAGACATAGAAATTTGACGTTATTTTTTTCCGATCTGATAGTATTCAAAGCCTCTTTTTTGCATTTCAATATCTGAATATTGGTTCCTGCCATCAAAGACAATAGGGTCTTGTAAGGCTGTTTTTATGGCGTCAAAATCAGGTGCTCTAAAGGTTTTCCACTCCGTGAGCAAGATCATGGCATGGGCATTTTCTAGTGCTTCATACTTATTTGAGGTGTACTTAACGTTAGGAGTATCTTTTAAATAAAAGTGCTGGGCTTCTTCCATGGCTTTTGGATCAAAAGCTTGAATTTTAGCCCCTCTTTTAACGAGATCTTTAATAATATAAATAGCTGGAGCCTCTCGCATGTCGTCTGTTTCTGGTTTAAAAGCCAAGCCCCAAACGGCAAAGGTTTTACCACTGAGATCTTCGCCAAAACGGGTCACCACTTTTTTAGCGATCACCATTTTTTGACTTTCATTAACAGCCTCTACTGCACCAATTAATCTGGCATCATAGCCGTTTTCTAAAGCTGTTTTTTTCAGTGCCTTAACATCTTTAGGAAAACAAGAGCCGCCATAACCACTTCCTGGATAAATAAAACTGTACCCAATTCTGCTGTCCGAGCCAATCCCAATCCTAACTTTATTCACGTCTGCACCGACCAATTCACAAATATTAGCGACCTCATTCATAAAAGATATTTTAGTAGCTAACATAGCATTAGCCACATATTTTGTCATTTCTGCAGAGCGAACGTCCATAGTAATGAGTCTGTCCATACTGCTTCTGAAAAAAGGTATATACAACTTACGCATTACATCGCAAGCTTCGGGATCTTCTGCACCAATTACAACGCGATCTGGTTTCATAAAATCTGCAATGGCGTCGCCTTCTTTTAAAAACTCTGGATTAGAGACCACTGAAAACGACAAATTTTCTCCCCTTAAATCCAAAGCCTCATGTATGGCATTTCTAACCTTGTCTGCTGTTCCAACAGGTACGGTAGATTTGTCTACTATAATCAGCGGTTTTGTCATGTGCGTACCAATGCTCTTGGCTACTTGTAGAACATACTGTAAATCTGCTGCACCGTCTTCTCCCATAGGAGTTCCTACGGCTATAAAAGCCACATCTGTAGTGGGTAATTGTGCAGCTAAATCAGTCGAAAAATGTAAACTATTGTTCTCTACATTTCGCTTTACCATGGCTTCTAAACCTGGCTCATAAATAGGAATAATCCCATTCTTTAAGCGATCTATTTTTTGCTGGTCTATGTCTATACAATGTACTTTGTTGCCCATTTCTGCAAAACAAGTTCCACTAACTAATCCAACGTATCCGGTTCCTATAACTGTTAAGTTCATTTTTTATTTGGGTGTTATTGGGGCAAATGTAATACTTTGAAAAAGTACTGCCCTTATGCTATTTTATAATATGTTTTATACCAATCTATAAACTGTTTAATACCCTCTTTTACAGGGGTATTGGGATGGTAATGATACTCTTTTTCTAATCCACTAACGTCTGCCCATGTTTTGGCTACATCTCCAGCTTGCATGGGCTGGAGGTTTTTTATGGCCTTTTTACCCAAAGCTTCTTCTATGGCTTCAATAAATTCCGTGAGTGCCACTGGATTGCTGTTGCCAATGTTATACAATTTATAAAGGGCATTTGTATTTTCTCTATCGCTAGTGTCTTCGTTTATGATGTTAGTAACCCCCTTGCAAATATCATCTATATAGGTAAAGTCCCTTGACATATTTCCATGGTTAAACACCTCTATAGCACGATCTTCAAGGATAGCTTTGGTAAATAAAAACAAGGCCATATCTGGTCTTCCCCATGGACCGTATACTGTAAAAAAACGAAGGCCTGTAGTACAAAATCCATATAAATGGCTGTAGGTATGGGCCATGAGTTCATTACTTTTTTTTGAGGCGGCGTAAAGGCTAATAGGTCTGTCTACTTTCTGATCGGTACTAAAAGGAATGTCTTCATTTAGACCATATACGGAGGAAGAACTCGCATAAACCAAATGTTTAACGTTATAATGTCTGCACGCTTCAAGGATATTTAAATAGCCTACAATATTGCTGTCTATATAGGTTTCAGGGTTTTCAATGCTGTATCTCACACCAGCTTGTGCAGCTAAATTGCAAACCACATCAAAAGAGTGGTTGGCAAACAAACTCGGAAGATTTTCTCGGTCCTCAATATTAAGTTTTACAAAACTAAATTTTTGCTTTTTATGGGTCTGTATCGTTTCGTTATATGGTAATTCCGATGCATTTGAAATGCCCAATGCTTCTAGCCTTGCGTATTTTAAACCCAGCTCATAGTAGTCATTGATATTGTCCAATCCAACTACCGTGTGGCCTTCTGACAATAATTGTTGACACACATGAAAACCTATAAACCCAGCGGCTCCTGTAACTAATATATTCATTCCTTGTATTTGAAAGACTTTTTCAATCTTTTCTTAAGGCTATAAAATTACAAAAAAATAGAGGGTTGCGGCTACTTTGTTTTTGTGTTATTCTCGCTTTAATATTTTCAATTTGAATCTAGTTTATATGTAATTTTGACCCTATATTATAACGAGGCTCTAAGCCTATTTTTATGAAGAAAAAGCATGAGGTGTCTACTAAACCTCTATTAGACAAGAAAAAAATCTTGTTGGTCTCTCGATGGGGCGAAAGTCTAGATTTGGCCTATGCCATGTATTTAGAAGGGCATAGCATAAAGTTTTATATTGAAGACAAAGGATCAAAAGAGATTGGACTGGGTTTTGTTCCAAAAGTATCTGATTGGAAGCAGCACATTGAATGGGCAGACCTCCTTATTTTTGATTATACTGGATATGGTGCTATTTGCTCCAAGCTTAGGGCAGAAGGTAAAGTGGTATTAGGAGGAACTTTTTATACGGACAAACTTGAATTAGATCGCGATTTTGGTCAGGCAGAACTTAAAAGACATGGCGTTAAAACACTTCCATATAAAGATTTTAGTAGTTTTCAAGAAGCTATTGCCTATGTAAAACAGCATCCGCAAGCTTATGTCATTAAACCTTCTGGAGAAACTCAAGAATACAAGCAATTGCTTTTTGTGGGTACCGATGACGAAGGTTTGGATGTGATTAGGGTTTTAAAGGCCTATGAAAAATCTTGGGGCAATGATTTTGGTAATTTTCAGTTGCAACGAAAAGTTAAAGGAGTAGAGGTCTCTGTGTCTGCCTATTTTAATGGATTAGCATTTGTTTACCCCATTAATGTTACTTTCGAGCATAAGAAATTATTCCCTAAAGAGTTGGGTGTTTCAACTGGTGAGATGGGTTCCTCTATGTTTTGGACTCCAGATTCTCCTATCTTTGAAGCTACCCTTAAAAAATTCGAACCGACCCTAGCGAAAGAGGGCTTTGTGGGTCAATTAGACATTAATTGTATTGTGAATGGAAATGGGATATTCCCTTTGGAATTTACTTCTCGTTTTGGATACCCTCAGGTCTTTATTCAAAGAGCAGGCATTACTGAACCACTGGGCCAATTGTTTTATAAATTGGCTACAGGGCAAGATTTTAAAATACAGGTTAAAAAGGGGTTTCAGGTAGGTGCCTTTATGGTCGTACCCCCTTTTCCTTTTGAAGACAAAAAAACCTTTAGGTTGTTTTCAAAGGATTCAGTCCTTGTTTTTAAAAGAGAGCAAAGAGAGGGCATTCACCCCATGCACCTCAAAAAAATCAATGACGAATGGCTCATTACAGGCAATACTGGCATTGCTTTACTGGTTTCCGGAACCGGCTTAAGCATGAAAGATGCTCAAAAAGTGATGTATTCAAGGATTTCGAATGTAATCATAAACAATACTTATTACAGGACAGATATTGGAGACCGTTGGGCAGAAGATTTTGATAAACTTTGGGCCTGGGGCTTGTTATAAAACCAAATAATTTTAAGGGATGCAAATAATTTTTTTTGAACCATTGCCTTCTGAAAATTGGTCCTTATTTATTTCTTTATTGCCGCTAGATTGGCGCAATGAACTAATATTGCAATGGCCAAAAAACCGGGGCGTTCAATCTGTATTTACTTTAAATAAAAACGGAGCAATAGTTGCAGGTGGCATTGTATTTAATCAAATGGCTTTAAACCCAACTCCATTAGAATTTCTTCATGGACCGGATTTATTCGCAGCTGGACACCTTTATTTGGGTTTTGTGTGGGTTGTTCCAAGCCATAGATCGCTGGGCCTAGGCGCACAACTTTTAAATCACATTGCTAAAGCAGCCCCCAAATTGTGGCTCACTATAGAAGACCTATCACTTGAGAGTTTCTACATACCTTTGGGCTATGTGGAATATGCAAATACTCTTCCAGAAGCAAGGCCTCAAGAAAAACTATTCACTATTGGATAGGGTGGTAAATTCTAGTCGCCTCTTTTTCCCAATACGCCCTATCCAAAGGCATGGCTTTGGTTTGGAATTTCATATACAAGGGTAACTGATCTGCATAATGGGGAGAATTGGGTCTATTAGAACTTCCATAAGGCACCATAGACCTTATGCTAGCTCCTTCGCTGGTAAAGCGAACCAATTGAATATAAGACTCTCCAGCGGTTACTTTTAGTCTTCCATTTTTGTAAGGGGCTGCGTGCATGGCAGTCAGTACATCTGGCAACCCAAAACTGGGCATTTCTTGGTCTCCTCTTACCACCTTAATAAAATCTCCCAAGGCAACCTCTGTACTGCCAAAATGAGTCTTCATATAGGCCAATGTTTCATTAAGCACTGGCACCAAAGCGGCTTCACTAAAAGTGGCATTGGGTTGTTGGTTTACATACTTTCTCACCAAATAATAAAAGATGGCATAGGCTCCAGCACCTTTGCTTTTAGGATCTGATTTTCTATCCCAATTCTGAATGCGCTTTACTAGTGATGCTACCTCCGGATAAGCAGCTGGATCCATTTTAAACAACGCATCTATATTCATAAAGGTGTACTGCAGTTTGTTAGGCAATTGATGGTCGTATTTAAGGCTTAAAAAATCTTCATAACTCACTTTATCAAAACCACTCATGAGTTCTTGAAAGCGTGCACTTCTATTGTTATTAAAACGCTCAAATCCCATATCTGCATTAAATGTATCAGGATCTAAATGGTTTTCTGGACCCGCAGAAATGAAAGGGGAGTGGTTGGTGTTATAGACATAGCCAGAACTTGGTTGTAATTGCTGTGGCATATCTTTTAGGGTGTAAAAATCTTTCCAAAGTGTTTTTTTGGTGTTTCCAGGCACTATTTTTTGCCAGTCATATCCCTTTGCTCTAATGGGTAACTTAGCATTAGATACATAGTAAATGGTGTCATACCTGTCTGCGTAACTGATATTAAAACCCGGAATATGTTGTGGTTCAAGGGCTTTGTAGAATTCAGAAAAATTCCGCGCTTTATTCATGTGCCACCATTGCTCTATAGCACCCATACCGAATAAAGAGCCTGTTCTGACTGCATACACCCCAGTTTTATTTTTAAGCGTAGGTCCAAACATACTGCGGTAAAATTTCTTTTTTACGCCAATACGAAGGCCTAAAAATTTTAAAAATACTTTGGCTTTAAATTTTTCAAGAGGGTAGGATACGGCATTCACCATGTAATGGTCTTTATGGTCAGGATCCATTTCTAACTCAAAAATATCTGCTTTGTCTGGCTTGTTCACCGTATGGGACCAGCCTAAATAATTATTTGAGCCTATTAAAATAACCGGAGCACCAGGGAATAAGGCCCCTACAATATTAGTGCCTTCTTCAGAGTTTAAATGGGCCTCGTACCAACCAGTTGGCCCCTCAAGGGGCTGATGCGGATTAATAGCCAAGTACACGCTTCCGTCTTGGGTCTTCTTAGAATTAAAGGCAAAGGTGTTGGAACCTGTAACGGACTCTTTTGGTCTTAATTCTATTGTTTTGTTGCTCGCTATAGCAGCGACCAGTATATCTGCGTCAGACATGACAAACAGCTGCAAATAGGTATAGGTCATTAATTTTTTAGGCGTAAATGGCAATAAAGATTTTACCAACACTTCCTTAGGATGTACTTTCGCATAGGCATTGAGTCCGTCACAAAAGCCTTCTAAAACCTTTTTAAAATCATCAGATACCTGGCTCTCATAATTGGCCTCCACATAAGAAGCGCCTTGGATGAGTTGGGTCACAAAATCTGCAGAAGCCCCTTTTAATCCCAGATGCTTACTCAAGAGCGCATTGCCTGCTAAATAGCCCAGTTGCATGGTTTCAAAGTCGTCTTCTGCATTGGCCCAGGCCAAGCCATAGGCGGCACCGGCATCTGTTTTGGCATAGATATGTGGCACCCCAAAAGTATCTCTAATGATCTCTACGTTTTTGGGGTTTACTTGTGCAATAGCTGTATTTAGTGAAAAGAGCAAGCTTGCAGTAATAGCAATATTATTTTTTAAGCGCATACAACTATCTTTAATTTAAACATTGGCACCAAACTTTTTATAGGCTTCATAAAAACTGGTATAGGACTTATAGCCCACCATTAAACTTACTTCTTTTAACATTAAATTAGAATCATTTAAAGCCAGAAGCGCTTCTGCTTCCTTAATTCTCAAAAAATTCTTTAATTCATTCATGGTGTATTTTGAATACAATCTAATCATAAATGAAATATGACTTGCTGGAATATTGGTTTTTTGAGAAATGACTGTAAGGTTAAACTCGGTTGTTTTAAAAGAATCCGTATCTGAAAGAAATGCTTCTATTTGTGTTTTGTAGAGATCTATTTTAGAGTACATATTTCTTTGTAATGAAATATCTTTATCACTAGAAATAACACGGGCTGTTTTTAACCATATCTCTGCCTCTGGTTTACTTATTTTTTCTACACCAGAAATACCATATAGTAGTAAGGGTTCATTAAACATTCTAAAAAAACAGTATAGCCAAAATAGCGCATTGAGAAGGAGTAGAAATTCATTTGCAGCGGGCATTAATTTATAATCTCTAATGAACATTATTATTAAAGAAATTAAAGAAAATCCAATTCCACCAGTTATAATAGCGCTCCAAACTTTAATGATTTTAATATCATCAGAAAATTTTAAAGCACCTCTTTGATTTTTTGCAAATTTTAAATAATTTTTAAGTGTAAAAATAAAGTGCCATAATACGAAGGATACCATAGCAATCGGAACTAAAAAATAGCTACCAAAAACTACGTTGTGATAATCATCACTTTCATATCCTTTACTTTTTAAAATAATAAAAACAAATAGAATAATAGGGGCAAACAAAAATTTAAATGAAATTTCATTTTTTGATTTAGATACATTTAAAATACTTTTAATGTAAGAATAAAGAAGAGGAAATGCCATTAATACTAAAGGTCTACTGTATAATACAATGACTTCCAAAATTTCTTTTTTAAAAGTTAAATAAAGTCCTACTAAAAAAATTCTAAGTGAAATTATTAAAATAAGTGCAACCACGTATTTATTATAATAGCTATTTGCTTTTCTTTTTGAAAACAAAATAGATGCTAATAAAAAACCAATAAGGCTAATGGAAACCAACAATAAAGCGTAAAACATTTTAGGTAGAATTCTTTGGGTAAAATTAATTAGCGAATATAAATATACATTTTTCGTTTTAGTGTGTAAAGTCTTTGATAAGTGTATTCACAAATCTTGAAAAAATATTCGTAAAACGAGAAAAGCGATCACATCATTTTTCAAAGCCTTGTATTATTTATATCATTGTTTTAGAGCAAAAGTTTAGTTAAACAAATGAATAAAACGAAACCTTTTCTACTTCCAAATCGAACCCTCTGTGAAGGAGGGTTTTTTTAAAATTTATCCCAAAATCATGAAAAGTTACATTACCATATTTATTGTATCCTTTTTTATTTCTTGTAGTTCAGATAGCGCAGACTCTGTAAGCATTCCTGACCCAACACCCATTAGCAAACCTGTAACACCAGCACCGGTGGTGAAGTACACTTTAAGTGTCACTGCAGGAGAAGGAGGAACAGTTAATAATATTAGTGGAGAATACGAGACAGGCAGTACAGTGACGGTTACAGCTACGCCAAGTGAAGGATATGAATTTACAGGATGGGAAGGTAGTTCTGAGACTACCAACTCAATTAGCCTTACCATAAATAGTAACACCACCATAAAAGCATTGTTTCAGGTGATTGTTACCGCAAATTACTACAACAGTGGTGACATTATTGAAATGGATGCTTCTAAATTCTTTTTTGGAAATTACCTAGAAGTGTATGGAGTTAAACTAATTGCAGCAGGTGCTGTTGGGGGTCAAGAGGCTGTGCCAGATACTTGGATTTACAAAACCGCTCAAGTGTATAAGCTTTTATTAGATAAAGAGGGAGCGGGTATTAATAAAGAGGATCAAGAAAACATGTTAAAAACGCTTGCTGGTGTTTCAGGTTGGCATGAAGGTATTCAAACAGGTCAGAGAATTGCTTATGGTGGGGGGGATAGTTATTCTCCTAATTTTCTTATGGATCCAAATAGTTTGACTGAATGGCCTCAATATGAGCCTTTTTCGGATGGATTAAAGTTAGACGACATGGTTTGGTATAAAAACAGCAGTCACGGAGACAGTCCACTTACTGGAGACAATGATATAAATGAAATTTTAGAGCATATTTTACACACCTTGCACCGTTTTGGGGTAAGAGGTGGTGTAACTGGTTCAGAATTGGCCTTAGATATGGAGTGGGAGGATAGAGGTTATTTGGAAAATAATGAACTTTTCAAAGCAATGAAAGAGGCCTATGATAATGGCACTTTTTCTCCTGGATATGGAGACATTAACGACCCTGAAGGCGCCGCTGTAATGTTAAAGGAATACCAGTATTTAATCACATTTGCTATGTGGGACTTCAGTGAATTTTGGGAAAATGCCTCCTTATCTCCAGAATGGAATGACAATTCAAAAACACCTCAAGGATTTCAAGAAAACAATCCATTGGGCTATGCATTGTATAACAAATACTTTGCACCAGTCATTTCAAAGCCTAGTAAAGAAATCCTAAGAACTATTTTTAAAGACAATGACCAAGGGGAGCACGGATACATAGCAGATTAGTCTTTATAATAGGTGGATATGTCTTATTTTTATAAAAAATATGACATGGCCAATAACGTACTAGGAACTCCTTTAGAAACTTGTAGCAGCAATCCAATGACAGGCGCATTCAGAGATGGCTGTTGTAATACAGATATGAGAGACATTGGCACCCATACTGTTTGCGCTATTATGACAGACGCCTTTCTCGCATATACCAAATCTGTTGGGAACGACCTTCAAACACCCAGACCTGAATATCAGTTTCCCGGTTTAAAAGCTGGTGATCAGTGGTGTTTGTGTGTGTCTAGATGGAAGCAAGCCTACGAGGCTGGCATGGCCCCTATGGTTGTTTTAGAAGCCTCTCATGAAAAATGCTTGGAATACGTATCTTTTGAATGGCTTTTGGAGTTTAAGGTGTAGTTGCTCTAAAATTGATTTATTTTCACTTAATACAAGTATCCAAATGTTATAGAAGAAGTATTTAATTTCTAAATTAAGTACGTATGATTAAAATCCTAAAATCTAATTACACCTAGCAAATAGCACTTTACTTCCAATACAGAAGTTATTGTTTATTAACTGAGCTACTGTATTTAATGGTAAAAAATAATCTTTTGTTTAATCTGTTGGACATATGTTGGACATATTTTTACTTTTAAACTATTTGAGTACTATTTTTTGTTTAGACGTAAAGATTAACAACACCAATTCTATCTCTACAACCTTAGGAAACTCAACCAAATTCACTCCAACGGAATCTATCTTCAAACACAAGGAGCAATAGATAATATGATAGATAGAATAATTAAAGACTTATTTATCGTATTTTATTGAATAACTCCCATCGGAATTGCCTTCATAGTACAATCTGTTATACATTTTAATCTTTTCGAAATTAAAATCATTTATGTAGTCAGATTCTGGCACTAAGTCTAAAATACAATCCCCGTTTATGTCAATCACATTTGTGCTTTGAATCCACTGTACCCATAAGTCATCAAATCCATCAGGTGAATCTAATAACATTGATTCTATATAATTTCCATTGTGATTTTTTAATATTTGAATCTTAAATCCAGAATAATAATCTCCACTACTTAAATTACCGTTACTTTCTTTTGAGCCAGAAGTTCTTGTAATAATTATTTCTCCAATCCCATCTTGATCTAGATCAAATATCCTAAAATTAGTTATTACTCCCCAACCATCTATTTCAGGTAATTTAATAGGATTATTTATATCAAAATTACCTAATCCATCTCCTAATAAAATTTTATTTCCTGATGTTTGCCAATCCCAAAGAACATATTCATGTCCACCCATTATAATATCTAATTTTCCATCCCCATTAAAATCATATAACTCAGATTGAAATGTATTAGTTGTGTATAATTTGTCAAACACTTTTTGTTTAAGGAAATTACCTTGTCCATCACCGAAATGTATATATGAATCTTTTAATTGTGGATTAATTGGAAGAATATCCAAGTGGCCATCGTTATTTACGTCTCCCAAAGCACCTGTATGAAAATATCCAAATTCTTCATCAAGTTTAATTAGTTCATATGAATCCTCATAAAAATACATTATATAATTTTGATCACCAGGCCAGGGTTCAGCATCTAGCCCTGTTCCAATTAAAACGACATCATCAATTCCATCTTCATTAATATCTCCTCTTAATAGTTTATTTGTCATTGCTTGAGGTGCAGTAAATTCATATTTTAATAAATTATCCACAAATACATATATAGTCCCTAAATTTTCATTACACCCATTTGATTTAACAAACATTAAATCTGGAATATCGTTATTGTTAATGTTTAAAAATGTTTTGCCAACCATACTTTTACAAGAGTATTCAACTGCGTAATCAAATGCCAATTGGAAATAATTTAAAAAAGGAATAAAGTATGGCTTATAATGTGATGATGTTCGATTAATTGGCGACATCGAATTCAATAAATTGTCTAAACAATTTTGAGTAAAAAAAGCATTAACCTCTTTAGACTCATTAACTGATAACTGAATCTCTAATTCATCTGAATTAATAGCTCCTGTCCAACCTATAAACTCCCATCCCTCTGCAGGAACAGCTGTTAACTTAACAGTAGTTCCAGTGTCATAATCTGTAGTTCTACCTGCATTAATAATCTCCTCTATTATTTCTCCGTTACCCTCAATATTTACTATTAGAGGATACTTTTTCTTTTCAAAATTTGCTGTTAAACTTACATTTGACTCAATTAAAATACTTCTTGTAGCTTCACTGTAACCATCTGACCAACTAGTGAAAAAGAAATTTTCTGACGGTATAGCACTGAAAGTTAAAACATAACCACTTTGAAAATCACCACCAGTAGTGCTTACTGATCCCCCAATACTTGCACTTATTTCAACCTTATATTTTGTAATTAATTGTGTTGAGGTTTCATCAGAAGAACAAGACAAAACAATAGCAAAGACGCTAAGTAGAGAGAGTAGTTTTTTCATGGGTAGTTTTAGTAAGATTTGGATAAACCAATTTACTAAGATACAAACAAGAAAAAAATACTATTAATATAATAAGAGTATAATGCCCTTGTAGATATTGTCTTATCCTTTATTCGGAAAAGAGGCATTGAACAAAGAATTTCTAATTGTTTTGATTAGAATGTTGTTGTGCCTGGTTGCGGGGAAGTGTGTTGGTTTTCAGGGTATATATAAACGATGAAAAGTGACAATTAGTTGGTTGACTTAACATAATCACTTACAGATACTCCAATAAACTTTCTAAAATTATTGTAAAAAGTTATTCTAGATTTAAAGCCAACTTTTTGGCTTAATGAATCTACCGTTAAGGAGTCTAAGTATCCATTATTTAATAGCCTTACCGATTGATTAATCTTTATTGCGTTTTTATACTCTGTACTACTTAAAAAGTTGTGATAGGCAAACAATAGCCTTACTTGATACTCAGGAATTTTTAGAGTATTTGAAATATATCTTTTGTCTAATTCATTGTCTTTTATGAATTCATATTTACTCTCAAGGTTTAGGATTTTATCAATTAAAGAAGTCACATCTAATTTATCATAGAGGGCTCGATCACTCTTCTGTATTTTTCTAAGACTTTTTGAGCTCCAAAAAAGTATCATTCCATTTTTTAAACCAGAGAACTTAGATTTAGAGATCACTAAGTCTTTATTGAGAATTGTATAAGCTAAAACTAAAATCCATCCTATTGAACCTAAAGCTAAAGCAGTATTAAAATCAAAGTTCTCTTTTGAGCTAATAAACTTGAGTATTTGCAAAACCAAAACAATTAAGCCCGACAGCTTCGCTAATAACAATACTAAGAGATAAACTTTAATTCTCTTCTTTCTTAAATTCTCAATCAAATTATAATCTACTCTTTGAAGATAATTAATAACTAAGAGAGCAGACTTAACCATATAAAAGAGATAGAAACAAATAAAGAATATTCCAAAAAATGTTCTTGGTATCTCAGCTATGGTAAAAAATAAAATTGAAGTGAAAATAGGAACAATCAAATGAATAATCCAGCTTTTATTTACTTGACCTCTAATTATTATTTTGAAATTCAAATAAACTAACGGAAGTACAAAATAAACGCTAAGGGTAGATATTGGCAATAAAATACTATAACCACTATCATCCAAAACGTAATTCAAAAAAGGAAATAACCTTACAAATCCCACTAAGGTTAGTGCTACAATCCAGAAGATATTAAAGAGGTTTTCATTTCTTCCAAAAGAAAAAACAGTAAAGATTGTAAAAAAACAAAAAGCACCCGTAAATAGAGATATGAGAATAAATATCATGTTTCAAAAAGCAAAATTATATTTCATTTATGATTTTTAATAAAAATACACATAAAATACAAAGTTATGATTATGAGTACTTTAATAAATAACATTCAATAATTAAATGTTTCATTTCTTACAAATTTATTCATATTGACAACAAATCAAAATGATATTTTCTTTTTTTGCTTTTCAAAAAAAAAACATGCAAAAATATTTATTAATTACGTTTTTCCTAATTTTTAATTCATCTCTATTTTCTCAGACTCAACTAGGTCAAGATATTATTGGTGAAGCGGATAGTGACATGGCTGGTAGGGGTATTTCATTATCTGCTGATGGAAATATAATTGCTTTTGGAGCTCAATGGAATGATGGAAATGGAGATAAATCTGGGCACGTCAGGGTTTATGAATTGATCGGAGCTACTTGGAGTCAAAAAGGTTTGGATATAGATGGAAAAGTAGCAGGGGATAATATGAGACAAGTTTCATTATCAGCTAATGGAGATATTATAGCTGTTGGGTCTGGAAGTAATGATGGAAATGGAGCTAATTCAGGACACGTTAGGATTTATGAATGGAACGGATCTGCTTGGATTCAAAAAGGTTTAGATATATATGGTGAAGCGGCAGGAGATGCCTCAGGTCATGCCATTTCATTATCAGCTAATGGAAATATTCTAGCTATTGGGGCTTATAAAAATTCTGCCACTGGTGCTGATTCAGGGCACGTAAGGATTTATGAATGGAACGGATCTGCATGGGCTCAGAAAGGTTTGGATATAGACGGTGAAGCGGCAGGAGATTATTTTGGTTATTGGGTTTCATTATCATCTGACGGAACAATTTTTGCAGCGACTGGTGTTTGGAATGATGGGAATGGAGATAGATCCGGTCATGTTAGGATTTATGAATGGAATGGATCTGATTGGATTCAGAAAGGTTTAGATATAGATGGTGAAGCGGCAGGAGATCAATTTGGCTCATCTATTTCATTATCATCTAATGGTTTAATTTTTGCTGCGGGGGCTTGGTGGAATGATGGGAATGGAGATAGATCCGGTCATGTTAGGATTTATGAATGGAACGGATCTGCTTGGGTTCAGAAAGGTGGGGATTTAGATGGTGAAGCGGCAGATGATTGGTTTGGAGATAAATGTTCATTATCAGCTAATGGAAACATTATAGCTGTAGGATCTAATAGAAATGGAGCTAATTCAGGACACGTCAGGATTTATGAATGGAACGGATCTGCTTGGATTCAGATAGGTGGGGATTTAGATGGTGGAGCGGCAGGAGATAATTTTGGCGCTTCTGTTGAATTGTCTGATAATGGAAGTATTTTAGCTGTTGGAGCTATTCAATTTAATAGTCCTACTCCTGCTCCAGGCTATGTAAAAGCTTTTTCTTTACCGATATCTAGTAACTCAGCTCCAACAAACATTTCTCTGACCTCTTCATCAGTAAATGAAAATGTAAATACAGGTACAACTATTGGACTACTTTCTACTACTGATTCAGACTCTGGAGACACCCATACTTACACTTTAGTGTCAGGTACTGGAGATACAGACAATGCTAGTTTCATAATTAGCAGCACATTACTGCTAACCAATATGGCTTTAGATTATGAAACTAAAAACTCATATTCAATTAGGGTTAGAACAACTGATGTGGGAGGATTGACATATGAGGAAGCATTCTCAATAACAGTAAATGATATAGACGAAGACTCTGATGGAGATGGAATTACCAACAATCTAGACAACTGCCCTTCAACAGCTAATTCAGACCAATTAGACACTGATGGAGACGGTATCGGAGATGTCTGTGATAATGCCCCAATAGTATCTAATGCCAATCAATTAGACACCGATGGCGATGGTATTGGAGATGTGATTGATGCGGATGATGATGGAGATGGTGTGGCTGACACAGACGATGCTTTCCCACTAGATGCAACAGAAAGTGCAGATACTGATGGAGATGGAATTGGAGACAATGCAGACACCGATTTGGATAACGATGGAGTTTTAAACAGTATTGACAACTGTGAATACACTCCAAATAGTAATCAGTTAGACACAGATTCAGACGGCATTGGAAATGTATGTGATTCAGACGACGATGGTGATGGTTTTTCAGATACAGATGAAGCTACTTGCGGATCAGACCCACTCTTGGCTTCTAGCCTCCCGGCCGATACTGATTTAGATGGCATTCCAGATTGTATAGACACGGATGATGATAACGATGGATTTTCGGATACTGATGAAGCTACTTGCGGCTCAGATCCACTTGATGCAACATCTAAACCACTAGATACTGATACAGACGGTACTCCAAACTGTATAGATACTGATGATGATAATGATAGTTATTTAGATGAAAACGATGCATTTCCACTAGATGCTACAGAATGGTTAGACACAGATGCAGACGGCATTGGAAACAATACAGACACGGATGATGATGGGGATGGTCAATTAGACACAGATGAAATAGCCTGTGGCTCAGATCCATTATTAGCTTCTTCAATTTCTTTAGATACTGATGGAGATACTATTCCAGATTGCGTAGATACAGACGATGATAACGATGGTGTAGTAGACACAGAAGATGCTTTTCCATTAGACTCAAGCGAATGGACAGACACAGACGCAGATGGTATTGGTAACAATGCAGATACAGACGATGATAATGATGGATTTACAGATTTAGATGAGTTAGCCTGTGATTCAGACCCATTGGATAAATTTAGTAAACCCGCAGACCAAGATAACGACCTTATTCCAGATTGTGTTGATCCTGACAGAGATGGTGATGGATACCTAAATACTGAAGATGTTTTTCCTGATAATCCAAGAGAGTGGCTAGACTCAGATGGAGATGGTCTTGGAGATAATTTTGACGTAGACGACGACAATGATGGGTATTTAGACTCAAACGATGCTTTTCCACTTGATTCAAATGAGTGGGCAGATGCTGACAATGATGGGATTGGAGATAATGAAGATCCAGATGACAATAACGATGGCTTTGAAGATAATAAACTTTTTGCTTCTGGTGCGCTTACACCAGGAAGCGGTGGCTTGGAAGATACCTGGAAAATAATCAATATAGAACGCTATCCTAATGCTAGGGTAACTATATACAATAAAAATGCACAAGAAGTTTTTTCTGCGCTTGGCTATAAAAACGATTGGCGGGGTACTTATAAAAACAGCGGAGACCTTTTACCTGCAGCTTCATATTACTATGTAGTTGATCCTAATAACGGAGAAAAGGCACTTACAGGCTGGTTATTTATTACTTACTAATTCACTAAAAGCAATACAAAATGAAAAACACCATCAAAACACTTGCTTTTACGGTCTTAGTACTTTCAAGCATAGCCGTTAAAGCTCAGCAACAGCCCAACTTCCTATTCTTTGAGCAGAATATGAGTTTATTTAATCCAGCTTATACCGGTAGTGAAGGATCACTGGCTGGACTTCAGTATAGATCTGCCTGGTCTGGAATAACAGACGCGCCTAGAGCAGCTTCATTTATCTACCATACCAAAGAGAAGAATAAAGCCTCCTGGGGGATTAGTTATTTAACAGATAGGGTCTATATAGAAAATCAAGGAATCGTTGCCGTAGACTATAGCTATAAGCTTACACTAGGGGGTAATACAAACCTTTATCTTGGAGTAAAAGCTGGTGCGGTTTACAATAATATAGACATAGGAGGCTTAGATAGAATTACACAGGAGAGTAATGCCAATTTAAACAGCATTCAAAACTATATGAACCCGTTAGTGGGTGTTGGATTACTAATAAAAGGAGAAAAATATTTTATAGGACTCTCTACCCCAAATATGCTTAACTCAAAACGTTATAAAGAAGCAGAGGGACTATCTACCACAGCTACAGACAAGCCTCATCAATACACCACGGCTGGTTTTCATTTAAAGCTGAACAATGCCATTACACTAAGTCCTTCTATGTTGTATAGAATGGTGGCCGATGCGCCCAATCAGCTTACAGCTATAGCCAAGCTCACTTTAAAAAATAAACTAAGTCTAGGGGTAGGTGTAAGTAACAATGACTACATCTCTACAATGATTCAAGTAAAGATGAACCAGATAGATCTAGGTTTTGGTTATGAGATTGGGCAAAGAACTAGTAGCACAGCACTCAGAGCAAATACTAGTGAAATGATGCTTAGGTATAGGTTCTAGTTTATATACAAATATCACAACCAACCTCAAAAAAGAAAACCGTTTCTATTAAACCCACCCCTCTGATAAAATCTAGTGATGCAATGAAACTTTTTGGGGTTATAAAATTTGTGCCTGAAAAGAGTTTATTATTGCATTTGATGCCAATATGATGCCAGAAAAAGGTTATTTAAACAAAAAACCCTTGAAAATCAGATGATTAACAAGGGTTGTTGTACTCTCTATGGCGCTGTTTTCGAATCAATAATACCCTTATAGAGAATGCCTCATGTATTATGCGGAAAAGAGACATTAAACAAAGAATTTCTAACTGTTTTGATTAGAATGTTGTTGTGCCAGGTTGCGGAGAAGTGTGTTGGTTGTGTGTTATATATAATATTACGATGCTTAACTATTTAATAAAACAGATTCTATTTACCCCATGGGGTCTTAAAAAAAGAGGAATAATCTCAAAACTTTT
>JAHEND010000010.1 GCA_024643325.1 Sediminicola sp. | reverse complement strand
GGCAATCAAGACCTGCAGCGTACCTGGAAAATGAAACAAGAACACCTCAGCAAGCGCTATACCACTTCCCTGTCTGAGATTATTACCGTAAACTCATGAGACTCGTAAAAACAAAAGAAACCCCCAGTTTAAGCTTTTACACACCCCTGACAGAGGGCGGGCAAAAACAACCGATTATTGAAGGGGGTATCTCTGCTGGTTTCCCTTCTCCTGCAGACGATTTCAAAGAGATTCGCATTAGCCTAGATGAGAATCTGGTGCGAAACAAAGAGGCCACCTTTTACGCACGCGTAAGTGGAGAATCAATGACTGGTGCAGGCCTAGACCATGGAGATTTATTGGTTATAGACAGAAGTCTAGAGCCTAAAGACGGCAAAATAGCCGTCTGTTTTATAGACGGTGAATTCACCGTAAAAAGACTTAAAATTACCGAAGGGGTGCTTTATCTCATGCCAGAAAACAAGAAATATAAGCCCATTGCAGTCACAGAAGATAATACGTTATTGGTGTGGGGGGTAGTTACCTATGTGATTAAAGCCATATAAATGACAAAACACTCAAGAGCCTTTGTCCGAATAAACAAATGGCCCAATTATTTACAGTGTGTTTGTAAGGCCTGATCTGCTGCTGCGTATCTGTACTTTTTAGCAGCTTTAAACAGTTCACAAGCTGCTTCATTCCTTCCTAAATTAATGAGGGCTAAGCCTTTAATATATTCAGATTTTCCGGATTTTGGGTTGAGCTCCTGAATCACTTTGTCAAAATAAGGAAGAGACAATTCATATAAACCAGCAGAAAAGTAAGCCGCTCCCGTATTTTCAAAATAAGAGAACTCTAGCGGGTCTAAAGCAGCAGCCTCTGACAACTTCTGTGCGGCATTCATAAAGTCTTGCTGCTGAAAAAAGGCAGATCCTTCTTGAGAGATGGCAAAGGCGCGGTCTACCGTTTCCTTCCCTAAAACAGCTATTTTCTTAAGTACTAAAAAGTCCTTGTCTGCCGGAAACAGCTCAATAGCTCTGTTAGCGACTGCTACAGCGACAGTATCTCCTGTAGGCTTTAAGGCATTACTCGCAATCATATAGTTCTTCCAAACCATAGGATCGTGTTTTACAGAATCTTTAACAAAAATACGGTCTATTTCGGCAGTGTTGCCCTCTTGAATTAACAAGTTCAAATAGTTCGCAAAATGCGGTGGAATAGGCAAGTGCTCATAGGCATCCTTGGCATAATAAGTAGCTGAATCTCGCTGATTTTTCTTAGTGAAAATTTGGCTCATCAGTGTTTCACTAAAGCCTAAATAGGGATTGGCGGTAATCCCTGCTCGGAGCATTTCTAAAGCTTTGTCGTCCTGACCATTTTCCATATAATACCTGGCCTTCATAGAGGCAATGGGTAAAGTGGTCACTGAGATATTTGGAATGCCTGGCACTACCTGATCAATCTTGTTTAAAGGATAAGTGAACTTCCCAGCATTGTATTCCCCCAAAAGCACCTGTTGCCCTTTTAGGGATTCATTAGTCAGATAAGTAATGTAAGTTAAAGGGGCTAATAAAATCAAACACACCACAGATACCCAATAGGCATTTTTCATAGGGGTGGGCTTGTGGTCTTTATTAAAAGCTTTGGCGTCTAAAAATAACAAGACTATTAAGGCCATCACTAGCAGCCATACCATTTGCATAATAGGCCTAGCAATAGGAAAGTTTAAGGCGCCATCTACCATATAAGTACTGAGGGACATGGCCAAAAAAGCCACGAAGAACTTGGTGTTCTCCGGCAATTTAGATTTGGCTATATAAACGATATAAGCAATGAGCATACCAAAAAGTCCTAGATACATTAAGAAGCCTGGTATGCCGAGTTCTGTACCTATCTGAATAAAGTCGTTGTGCATATGATAGGGCACCACATAGCCATTAATAAATTCTTTGTCGTATAAAATAGAAATGAGTTTCCAATTCCCAAGACCAGAACCTACTACTGGATTATTTAAAATATGCTCCACTCCTACCATATAAAAACGAAGTCTTCCTGCAATAGATCCATCAGTAGTAGCCTGCACAATAGTTGCAGATCGTTCAAAGAAAGTAGTGTTATTTTTACCAATAGTACTGAGTTCACTAATCCCTACTGCCACCACAAAAGGCACCACAAAATATAAAATAGGAATAAGCAAACGCTTAGGTTTACCCGCCCTAAAATAGTTGTATAAACAAAAGACCACATACAGAATCAAACTCAACACCAAAGCCACATAAGAGGCCCTAGAGGCAATGAGCACCAAACAAAAAATGGTTAAGGTAATAAGCACTCCATAGGCCATTCGCTGCCATGTTTTCTGTGCTAAATTCATTAGATAGAGTGCAAAAGGCATTTTGATCACCAAAGATAGTGCGGCAATATTAATATTTCCCGTGGTTCCTTTCAATAGCGAAGACCTAGAGGCATTTGCCCCCTGCTTTAACAAGCCCAACAAAGGGTCTAAGACCATATACATCTCTATCAACAAGGCCCCAGTAGCCACCATAGCTATGAGCTTGAATTTGTTGGGTATTTTCTGAAGTAATACAAACACATTCACAAAAGCTATTGAGGTCCCCACCACTCTAGCCAAATTCACCAATACTTCTGTAGGGTTTATGGCATAAAAATACGAGGCAGAAGCCCAAACAATAAAAGCGGCATACAACCAAGAAAATTTAGTCTTAAACAAACTGCCTACGGCCGATGAAAAATACGCGTGATTTTTCAAAATATAAATCGCTGCCAACACACTCACACTATTCAAATACAACCACTGAGGGGCTATCTGGTCTACCGCACCTAGATTGGGTACAAAACCAATGAGCAAGTAAGCAATTAAAAAAGCACTGCTGTATAAGTGATGAACCGTTTGACTGTTAGATTGGTTTTGTGGAGTGTTATTTTTTGCCATTCTATGGAAATTATACTTTTAAATCAAAGATAAAAATACTCATAAAGCAATCATTGGGCAAATTTAAAGAGAATACTAACGCTAATTACTAATCAGGACAAGTGCCCCATTGCGGCAGTGAGGTCTCGGAAATGGAAGACCCAGTAGAAAAATTAGTGGGCGCTTTGTCAATCAATGACACGCACCATCCACTGAGATTTTGACTAAATGAAGTCGCATTAAAGAACATTCCATCCATTTGGGTCACCTGGCTGGTATTCCAGTCTCCAAGGTCTTGATTGTACTCCAAAGCATTGGCGAACGCATAGGACATATTGGTCACCTTAGCGGTATTCCAGTAGCTCAAAACACCATTGTAGACACTAGCTCCAGAAAATAAATAACTCATGTCTGTAACATTGCTGGTATCCCAAGCAGCAATATTAGGGGTAATGGTTTGTTTGTTCTCAAATAAATTACTCAAATCAGTCACATAAGTAGTGACTAAGAGCGAAATATCTTCCCTGTCATCGGTGATAATGTCTCGAAGCATTTGATCGTTTAGCACCAAATATTCAACATCCTCAAAAACCAAAATATCTCCTGGCTTTGCTGCTGAATTGGCCATTAAAGTTAGTCCGTTTGCACCCAAATAAAGACCAGGAGTTTGGACACCCTCTTGCGAATTTGACTCCTCTCCTCCAGTTTCATCTCCTGATTGTTCTTCTGTTTCTCCAGATGTTCCAGTGGTATCCTTTTCACTTCCTTCGTCAATTTCAATGGCATCAGAAACTAAGTTGTCTTCTACCAACAAGTCGCCCAATGCGCCAGAATTATCTGAAGTACAGGCAATAGACATAGCCACAAAAAAAGAGAGGAGCATTTTTTTCATTGATAGAAAACAATTTTTACTTAAATATAACACAAAGTAACTGCAAGAAAAAAGCCTTATGAAATTTGAAAACAAAAAGAGAATATATACATTTAACGCACAATGATTTTATCTAATGGAACAAAACAAACAAGCCATTAATCTTACGAATCTATTTGGCAGATTTTCACTTTTAATTATTTATTTCTGGTTTGGAATTTTAAAAGTATTAGGCGCCTCTCCTGCAGAACCTTTGGTACACCATCTTTGTGAAATTACCATTCGCAGCTTTATTAGTGATGACATTTTTATTCCAATTTTTGGAGCTCTTGAATGTTCTATAGGAATTCTTTTTTTGTTTAAAAAGTTTACTAAAATTGCCTGTTATATCCTTTGGATACATATTTTTATGACACTAGCTCCTTTGTTTATTTTACAAAATGATACCTGGCATGATTTATTTACGCCCACTTTAATAGGCCAGTATATCATTAAAAACTTGTCTCTGGTAGCGGTTAGTTTATTTATATACAAAGAGAATTCTCATGACTGAGCATTTAAACAGATATGCCCTGATTGTTTTTTTAATACTATTTTCTTCTTGTAAGAAGAAAGAAATAAGAATATATCCTGTGTCATATGCCCATTTTGAAAAATTCATCAATGAAACTAAATATATTACAGATGCAGAAAAATATGGCTGGTCAATTGTGCAGTTGGATGTATACAATTTTAAAAAAGTGCCAAATGCTACTTGGAAAAAACCAGACGGAATTAACCAGGTCACTTCTGTAAGTCTACCTGTAACTCAAGTGAGTTACAATGACGCTTTAGCCTATTGTAAATGGGCAGGAAAAAGACTCCCAAATTATAATGAATATTGGGATATGGTTAGAAATGATCAAAGAATAATAGTATCCGAAAATACACTTCCTATATCAGAAATTGGCAACGTTAATGTTGTTGGAAATGTATGGGATATAACTGGAGATTTAAATAATGGAATGGTTAGGTTAGCAGGAGGCTCACTATTTTGTTCAAAAAACACCTGCCATGGAACAATCAAAGACAGGGCGTTGTTTGTGGATAGAGAAACAGGTAATATACATATAGGATTTGCTGTAATTGACCTTTAAATCTCACTAATTAAATACCTAATAGGGTTTTAAAATAGTCAATTGTTTTATTAAAGACGCTAAAAATAAAAAGTCAATGTAATTGCTATCAGCTGTAGAATATATACATTTAATTAATAAAACACATTAGTGATACTTATCACTTACAAACGCTTTTTTTAAAATGTTAGCACGTATTATCCAATATAGTATTCACCACAAACTTATAATACTATTATTTACTGCTGGAATTGTAGGATTTGGTATTTATTCCCTTTCTAATATTCCTATTGGAGCGGTACCAGATGTAACCAATAATCAAGTTCAGGTTATTACAACTTCAAGGAACTTAGCAACAGAAGATGTTGAAAAGTTCATAACATACCCAGTAGAGTTAGAAATGGCAAACTTGCCTGGTGTAAAAGAAATTCGTTCTATCTCTAAGTTTGGTTTATCGGTTGTAACCATTGTATTTAATGATGAAATGGGGACATATTTACCGCGTCAGCTCATAGCAGAAAAAATAAAAAGTGCTGAAGAAAAAATTCCTTCTGGTTTCGGAAAACCATTTATGGGTCCAGTCTCTACAGGTCTGGGTGAAATTTATCAATATGTCATTGATGTAGACGCCAAACACAAAGACCAATATTCACTATCAGACCTTCGTACTATTCAAGACTGGGTAGTAAAAAGACAACTTTCAGGTATTCCTGGGGTAGTAGAAGTAAATACTTGGGGTGGCTATTTAAAAACCTATGAAGTGGCCATAAATCCAGAGCAACTTCGTGCTATGGATGTTTCTATTGTTGATGTTTTTTCTGCTCTCGAAAAAAATAATAGTATTGCGGGAGGGGGTTATATTGAAAAAATTAATGAGAGTTATTTTATTAGAGGTGAGGGACTAATAAGTTCAATAAAAGACCTTGAAGACATTGTAGTATTAAAAAAAGGAAGTGTTCCGGTTTATGTTAGGGATGTTGCTGTTGTTGGATTTGGTCACGCAAATCGTTTTGGAGCAATAACAGGGAATGGCGAAGGTGAAAAAGTTCTTGGACAAGTAATGATGCTTAAAGATGCTAACTCAAATGAAGTTATTCAAGCCGTTAAACAACGTGTAGCAGAGATTCAGTCTTCTCTACCGCCGGGTATTACCATCAATCCATTTTTAGAGCGTAGTGAGCTTATTGCAAAAACAACGTTTACCATTGCAGAAAACCTAATTTTAGGCTGTTTAATAGTAATTTTTGTAGTGGTTTTGCTTTTGGGAAACTGGCGCTCTGGATTGGTAGTTGTTTCCGTAATCCCCTTATGTCTTTTATTTGCACTCTCAATGATGTACATTTTTGGTGTAGATGCCAATCTAATGAGTCTGGGAGCCATTGACTTTGGAATTATTATTGATGGCGCTGTAATTATTGTAGAGTTCATAGCCTTTAAAATTACTAGTCAACGCTCAAATTTATTCTCACTTCCTGAAAACGAAAGGCAAGGTTTAATTGATGAGATTACATATAGAGGCGCCTCTAAAATGATGAATTCTGCTGTTTTTGGACAATTGATTATTATTATAGTTTTTATCCCAATTCTATCTTTAGTAGGTGTAGAGGGAAAAATGTTTCGCCCTATGGCATTGGTATTCTGTTTTGCTCTAATAGGTGCTATGATACTCTGTTTCACCTACATACCTGTTATGTCTTCTTTGTTTATTAAACCAAATAATCCTGAAAAGAAAACCATTTCATCTCGATTGATCTCTTTTTTAGAAGATAAATATGTGCCCACTATTGCATGGGCTTTGCGTAAAAAAGAAATAGTATTAAGTATAGCTGTAGGCTTACTATTTTTCACTGGGTTTTTATTTACAAGAATGGGTGGCGAGTTTGTACCAACTTTAGATGAAGGTGATTTTGTCATACAGCCCGTATTAAAAACAGGAACTTCATTGAGTAAAACCATTGAGGCTACTACCCAGATGGAAAAAATACTGAAGAAATTTCCAGAAGTAGAACAAGTAGTGAGTAGGATTGGTGCTGCAGAAGTACCAACTGACCCAATGTCTATGGAAGAAAGTGATGTGATTATAAAACTAAAACCAAAAGACAAATGGACCTCTGCTGAATCTAAGGATAAACTGGCAGACAAATTTAAAGAGGCATTATCTAACCAGATAGCAGGAGTAGATTTTGAATTTACCCAACCGATTGAAATGCGATTTAATGAATTGATTACAGGTGTTAGAGCAGATTTAGCCATTAAAATTTTTGGAGAAGATTTAGATGTCTTATATAGAAAAGCTTTAGAAATAGAAAAAGCAATTCAGAACGTTGAGGGAGCTGCAGATATTTCGGTGGAAAAAACAGCGGGCTTGCCTCAGATGTCAGTAACATATGACCGACAAAAAATTGCTAAATACGGAATGAATATTGAAGACTTAAATAAAGTCATTACTATGGGATTTGCAGGAATGAACGCAGGAACAGTGTTTGAAGGCGAAAAACAATTTGATTTAATGATACGCTATGATAAATCACACAGAAAAGATATTGAAAATATAGAAACAGCATCTATATCTCTACCTAGTGGAATAAAATTACCACTCAGCGAATTTGCCACCATAAAATACACCAAAGGACCAGCAAAAATTTCGAGAGACAATACCAAACGTAGAATTGTGGTTGGCGTAAATGTTAGAAATAGAGATTTAGAGTCAGTTGTAAAAGATGTACAATCAATTATTGAAAAAGAGGTGAAAATGCCTACAGGATATTCTGTAAGTTATGGGGGGCAATTTGAAAATTTAAGAACGGCAACAGCCAGATTAAAAATAGCCGTGCCAATTGCATTAATCTTGATTTATGTTTTACTCTATTTTGCTTTTAATTCAGTTAAAGAAGCTTTAATGATTTATAGTGCCATTCCTTTGTCTGCTATAGGTGGTGTAATGCTGCTTTATATTCGAGATTTACCTTTTAGTATTTCGGCAGGTGTAGGTTTTATTGCACTCTTCGGAATTGCGGTACTCAACGGTATTGTTTTGATTGAGGAATTTAAAGAATTAAAAGCGCATGGTATAAATAATATCAATAAACGAATATTAATGGGGACAAAAAATAGATTGCGACCTGTATTGCTAACCGCCGCTGCTGCTGCCTTAGGCTTTTTACCTATGGCTATTTCTACATCTGCGGGAGCAGAAGTGCAAAGACCTTTAGCTACCGTAGTGGTTGGAGGGTTAATTACCGCAACTGCACTAACACTTGTTGTGCTACCAATTTTATATGCTATGTTTGACAGAAATGGGCATGCTCCAAAGCTAAAAGCCAAAATTAACTCCAAACTTATAGGTATTACAGCGGTCTTACTTACACCAATAGTTGGTAGCGCACAGCAAAATTCAATTGGGGCAGATCATACAGTGAAATTGGCCATTGAAAATAATAAGGAATTAAAAGCCAACGCAATAAGAATCAATCAATCCGAACAATTAGTGGGTAGTGCCTTTAACATAGATAAAACACATGTTTATTATGGTTATGACCAAAATAATATAGCTGAAAATGGCCTTCCCCTTCGAGTTTTTGGAGTGAGTCAATCACTTAAATTTCCAACTATTTATGGTGCACAACACAAAGTAGAAAAACAAAAAGTAGCATTAGCCATTCAGCGCTATGAGTTAAACAAAAGGATAGTTACTAAAGAAGCTTTAAGGTCTTATTACAATGTGGTCTTCAGTCAAAATTTAGTTGATCAATATAGGTCTTTAGATAGTTTATATAGACAATTTGCTAGTGCAGCTAAAAAGCGATATGAAGTAGGAGAAACTAATTTATTAGAAAAATTAACCGCTGAAACAAAACAAAAAGAAATTAGCATTTCACTGGCACAGGCTAAAGAAGACGTTTTAAAAGCATATACAATACTCAATCAATGGGTGCAAAGTGATTCATTAATTATTGTCAGTGAAAACACACTACCAAGACTGGCTTTAGACAAACCAAACATTACAAATAACCCAGGGATTTTATATTACAATTCTATAAAAAATTTAACTAAATACACCCTTTCGCTGGAGAGGCAAAAGCTCTTGCCAGATTTGCAATTTTCAGTTTTTCAAGGCACTAATAATGGCATTAATACAAGAAATTATAATGGTTTTCAGATGGGTATTGCAATACCTTTATGGTTTGGGTTTAACAAATCAAAAATCAATGCAGCAAAAACCGAAACATTTATTGCAGCAAACGAATTTGAGAACTTCAAAATTCAACTACAAACAAAATATAATAGCTTAATTTCTGATTTAAAAAAATATCAAGAAACGGTTGATTATTATGTAACTACAGGACGGCAACTCTCTTTAGAATTGAAATTAACCGCTTCAAAAGCATTTCAAAACGGTGAAATAGATTTCTTGCAATATGTGCAACTATTAGAGAGTTCAAGAAATATTGAAATTAGCTATCTACATAGCCTCAATAAGTATAACAACACCGTGTTGGAATTAAATTATTTAACCAATTAAATATGAAAAACACCCCCAGCATTATATCAAATTCTATGCACTTCAGAAACCTTTTATTAGTGGCAATAATAGTTTTCAGTTCTTGTAATTCAAATGAAAAGAACAAAACAATTGAAACAGGTATTATTGAAACAACCCAGAATAAAGATTTAATTACTATTACAGAAAACCAGTTTTTATCTGGTAGTATGAAGGTTGGTAAAATTACAAGACAATCATTTAATACCATTGTAAAAGCAAATGGAATGTTTGCTGTTCCTCCAGAAAATCAGTCAGATGTAAGTACTTATTTTGAAGGATATGTAAAAAATATTAGTTTGTTACCTGGTGACCCTGTCAGAAAAGGACAAACCTTATTTACTATTGAAAATCCCGCGTATGTTACAATTCAGCAAGAATTTCTAGAAGCTAAAGGGCGTCTAAACTATCTAAAATCTGACTATGAACGCCAAAAAGAGTTAATTGATGACAATATTACCTCTCAGAAAAAATTATTAAAGGCAGAATCAGAGTATGCGGTAACTTTAGCACGCTTTCAATCTCTAAAGAAGAGATTGAGTTTAATGAACATTGATCCAAACCTATTAACTGGAGAAAACATTCAATCGATTATTAGTGTTACATCTCCTTTAACGGGTTATGCCACCTCCATTAACGCAACAAAAGGGGCATTTTTAAATCCTTCAGATGTTGCTGTAACGGTAACTAATACCGACGAGTTACATATTGAATTGAAAATATTTGAAAAAGATTATTCAATTGTTAAAGAAGGGCATTTAATGAATATTAAACTACAAAATCATCCTAAGATTTATAGCGGTAAAGTCCACTTAATAAATAAAGCAATAAGCAATCAAGACAGAACAATAGCGATACATGGAGATTTGTTAAACGAGAATGAAACAAAACTATTTGCTCCAGGCATGTACATAGAAGGTGAAATTGTGACTTCTTCTCAAGAACATTTAGCACTACCTATAGATGCTGTTGCCCAAATAGACAATAACTTTTTTGTGTTAGAAAAAGAAAATGAAACAAATTTTAGAAAGGTAATGGTTAAAATTGGAGCTACAAATAGTGATTTTATTGAAATCTTAAATGCAAATGATTTTAAAGAAGGCACAGAATTTTTAACAAAAGGTGTGTTTAATTTAATCACCGAATAAAAGGAAGAAAAAGTAAAAAATTAAGCACAGGAGAAGAGCCTATTACGGGCTGATTGTATATAACCTTCTAATAGAAATGTTTACTAAACAAAAAACTCTTAAAAATTAAATGATTAACAAGGGCTTAAGCACACGCTATGGCGCTGTTTTCAAACACATAATTTAATCTAAATATTGCTTCAGGCCTAACATTGTTACAAATTGGTGCTATTTTTTAAAAATCGTACTCATAGGTGCTTTAATTTTTTTGCTATCAGCCTTATAACTCATATTTTTGGGATTATTTTAATTTCCCTCAAATCTTGAAACAACGTTTTTACTTTCTAAACTTCGCATTGCTTTGCTTTTTTCAGTTGGCTCAAGCCCAGCAGCAACCCAATTTTCTTTTCTTTGAGCAGAACATGGGAATTTACAATCCTGCTTTACTGGAAGTGAAGGTCAGTTTGTAGGCCTAGGCTACAGAGCTGCTTGGACAGGAATAGAAGACGCGCCAAGAGCCACTTCTCTTGTTTACAACACCAAAGAAAAAAATAAAGCCTCTTGGGGTATCTCCTTTTTATCAGATAAGGTCTATGTAGAAAACCAAGGAATGGTTTCTGTAGACTATGGTTATAGATTACAATTAAGCGACAACACTAATTTACATTTGGGAATAAAAGCAGGAGCTAATTTTAATAATATAGATTTAGAAAAGCTCAATAGAATTACTCAAGAGAACAACGAAGCACTAGGTAATATACAAAACTATCTAAACCCACTATTAGGAGTAGGTGCTTATTTAAAATCAAAGACTTATTTCTTTGGACTCTCAGTGCCCAACTTTTTAAACACCAAAAGATTCAAAGAGATTAACGGAATACAGGCCACAGCTACAGACAAGCCACATTTATTTGCCAGTGGTGGTTTTGCATGGAAGCTAAACAACACCATTTCATTAGAACCTGCTTTTTTGTACAGAATGGGTAGCGACGCACCAAACCAAGTCACAGCTATTGGTAAGATAAACTTCAAGGATCAATTGCAATTAGGAGTGGGTGTTAGTAATAATGATTACATCAGTGCCATGCTAGCTTTTAAAGGCATGAAGCTCTTTGACTTTGGCTACGGCTATGAAATGGGACAAAGAACCAGCAGCACAGCCCTTAGAGTCAATACCCATGAGATATTTATGAGGTTCAAGTTTGGACAGGGTAATGTCAAGAGTCAGACTCAAGAGAAAGATATCTAATATATAAAACAACTTTTTAATCTGAATTTTTTGTTTTAAAATCACTTAATAAAGTTTTAAAATAGAAATTCAGCAGTAATTAATTATTTTTAGATTATTCTATAACAGAAGACGCTTTCCCGTTAGATAAAGATGAGTGGACAGATACCGATGGAGATGGGATAGGAAGCATTAAGATCTCAGAAGTTAGAAGAGTGTTTTCTTGTTAATGTAAGATCAATGGCAGAGATGTTAAAAATATAAACCCTTGAAAATCAGATGATTAACAAGGGTTTAAGTACTCGAGGTGGGAATCGAACCCACACTCCAAAGGAACTGGATTTTGAATCCAGCGCGTCTACCAATTCCGCCACTCGAGCAAATGATAGTAAAATATGTTCTCCTAAAATTGGAAGGCAAAAGTAGAAAATAAATTGAGAATCTTCCTAAAAAAAAGAAACAATTCACTGTGGCAACTAAAATAAATGTATAAATTTGCAGCTCCTTAATATTAAGGAACTTAGAACTGGAACCAAACCCGCTTTAAGCATGCCATATATACAACCAGAACCTAAAATTTTTGCTTGCACCCAAAGTCAGGCCCTCGCAGAGAAGATCGCTGAATCTTTTGGTGCCCCTATTGGAAAAGTAATTACGTCTAAATACAGCGATGGAGAATTCCAACCTTCTTTTGAAGAGTCTGTACGTGGATCTAGGGTTTTTATTGTGGGCTCTACCAACCCAAGTTCTGAGAATTTAATGGAAATGCTGTTAATGTTGGACGCTGCTAAAAGAGCATCGGCCAGGCATATTACGGCAGTGATGCCGTATTTTGGGTGGGCCAGACAAGACAGAAAAGACAAGCCTAGGGTGCCTATTGCTGCTAAATTAGTGGCTAAAATGCTTGAGGTTGCTGGGGCTACAAGAATCATTACTATGGACCTTCATGCAGACCAAATACAAGGTTTCTTTGAAAAACCTGTAGACCATTTGTTTGCCTCTACCCTATTTTTACCTTATTTAAAAAGCCTAAACTTAGAAAATTTAACTATTGCGTCTCCAGATATGGGCGGCTCCAAAAGAGCTTACGCCTATTCTAAAGCCCTAGAGAGCGACGTAGTGATTTGTTATAAACAAAGAGAGAAAGCAAATGTAATCTCTCATATGGAACTAATTGGAGAAGTGAATGGTAAAAATGTGGTCTTGGTAGACGACATGGTAGACACCGCAGGAACACTGACCAAGGCAGCAGATTTAATGATGGAAAGAGGTGCCTTAAGCGTACGAGCTATTACTACGCATGCCATTCTTTCTGGGAACGCTTACGAGCGTATTGAAAATTCAAAATTAACGGAATTGATCGTGACCGATTCTATTCCGCTCAAACAACAAAGTGATAAAATTAGAGTGATTGGTTGTGCAGCACTATTTGCAGACGTGATGCAAAGGGTTCATACCAATACTTCTATTAGCTCAAAGTTTTTAATGTAAGAACGTCCCGAGGGGGACTATTTATTAATAATTAAATTTAGAACATGAAATCTATTACTATTAAAGGATCACAAAGAGAAAGCGTGGGCAAAAAAGCAACAAAGGCCTTGCGTAATGCTGGAATGGTTCCTTGCGTAATTTACGGAGGAGACAAACCAGTACATTTTTCAGCTGCAGAGCTGGCATTTAAACCGTTAATCTACACTCCGAACGCACACACAGTATCGGTAGATTTAGAAGACGGGACTAAAATTGATGCGGTATTACAAGACATTCAATTCCACCCTGTTACAGACAAAATCTTACACATAGATTTCTATCAGTTATTCAGCGACAAACCAGTAACCATGAGTATTCCTGTACAATTAGAAGGAAACTCTCCAGGGGTTAGAAACGGTGGGCGTTTGTTGTTTAGAAAACGTAAGTTAACTATTAAGGCATTACCAGGAGATTTACCAGATTTCTTTTCGGTAGATATTTCAAAACTTAAAATTGGTGGTACTATTCCAGTATCTACTTTATTAGATGAGAAATATACTTTCTTACATCCTGAAAGCACTGCTATTGTTCAAGTGAAAACATCTAGAACCGCTGTTACAACAGATGATGAGGATGAAGAAGGTGCAGAAGGTGCAGAAGGTGCAGAAGGTGCAGACGCACCAGCAGAAGCTGCTGCGGAGTAATTCTAATCAAACTATTTATTTTAAGCATCCCAAGCCACCTGGTTTGGGATGCTTTTTTTATTTTTACCCCTACATCCTACAAACTAGCGTAGCAAATGAAAAAATTCCTGATTGTTGGCCTTGGAAATATAGGCGCTGAATATGCGGAAACAAGGCATAATATTGGTTTTAAAGTTGTAGAAGCTCTCGCCCTAAAACACGAGCAGCCTTTTGAAACACAAAAATTAGGTGACCTGGCAACGGTTAAAATCAAAGGAAGAAGTTTATTGCTTTTAAAACCTAGTACCTATATGAATCTCAGCGGTAAAGCGGTACTGTACTGGATGGAAAAAGAGAAAATTCCTTTGGAATATGTCTTGATAGTGACAGATGACATTTACCTGCCCTTTGGAAGCATCCGCCTAAAGGCGAAAGGATCAGATGGGGGTCACAATGGCTTAAAAGACATTCAAGAAAAATTAAACACAGTCCAATACAACCGCTATAGATTCGGAGTAGGCGCAGATTTTGGCGCTGGAAGACAGGTAGATTATGTCTTAGGAGAATGGTCTACAGAAGAGCGTGAAAAACTTAAAGAAAGACTGGAAAAATCTACCTCGCTCTTAGAATCCTTTGCTCTTGCTGGTTTGACAAGAACCATGAATCAGTTTAACAATAGCTAAGTTCCTTAGTTAATCGCTATTTAGTCCATCTTAAAATCAAAAACGGCAGAAGGGGTCTTATTCCCGGAATAGTCTGTGGTCACTACCTGCCAATAATAAGTGGACCCCTGAGTTACATTGGCGGTAAACTGAGTAGAAGTTGCACTACTTAAATTTTGAACCTCAGTTGGTGGGGATTGGTTGCCTAATAGAAGCGTATAACTAACTATATCGTTGTCTATATCCGAACCAGACCAACGCAACGAAATTTGACCTTCAGCAGGCATAATGAGTTGAGCACCTGAAAGCGGTGTTAAAGCTGTTGCTGGGAAAGGAGCGTGAGTGGTTTCACTTCCTGCATTAAAAAAATACCACAAGCTACTTGAGGTAGTCTCCAAGACTTTCGTATTAGAAGCAATCACCTGCCATGAATACGCTTCGCCCATTTTCAAGGGAACTTCTATAGAAGTCAGTAATGTATTTTGAGTGGTTTTTTGGCCACTACTCAGTTGTATAATTTCTACACGATAAGATTCTGCCTCTGTAGCTTCTCGCCACTCAAAAGCAATTCTTCTGGTGACTTCATTGACAAAGCTTCCCTCTGTACAATCTAAATTTTGGGTTGGGAAAACTAAAGATATAGGCCCAGGTGGGCTCGGTGGGGCGTCTTTTCCACAGCCTAAAAAAAATATACAGCATATTAAAAAGTACTTTTTCATTCTTTTAAAACTTTATAAGAGGTGGTGGTGCCATCTAACTCAATTCGAACAATATAAACGCCAGGATCCCAAAGCGAAGTATCTAAACGCCAGGGTGTTTGGGTAGCAATGGTATTATAGGTTGCTAAAGCGGCACCTGAAAGGGTGAAAATTTGAACTTCCATTTCGGGCTTTTCAAATACAGCCGCCTGTATATAAAGCATTTCCTTTAATGGATTTGGGTACACCAAAGGTTTGGGAGTATAAAAAATTTGCTCCTCATAAACACCCTGGCAATCCAAACCTGTCACAATTTTAAGGCTGTTAATTCCTGGCTTTAATGCCAGGGTTAATTCGGACTGTTCTTGTGTAAAAGACTGATCATTTAAGCTTACAATGTAGCGACTGCTACCTGACAAATTCACAGATAAAGATCCCCCATTGTCATAAGATACCGAAGTGGTCACCGCCAGTGGCTCTGGAGCGCCAATGCGCACTTCAAAACATTGTTGTTCATAAGTGATTCCAGCTTTAGTCCCCTCAAAGCAAAGGGTGTAGTTGCCTGCTGTCATATTTTCCAGGGACAAAAAGCTTGTGAATGAAGCTTGGTTAATTTGAGCTCCTGAGGCATTTTTAACGTAAACCACATAATCCATTACCTGTGCTACATTCACTTCTATAGATCCATCTGAAACATTTAAACAGGATTGACTCTTAAGAGACACCCTAAAGTTTTGAGGGTCTAAGCGGTACACAGCGCAACCTTTGGTGTCTACCTCAGCACCAGCTGGGGTGTTGAGACATTGGTCTGCACCGTCGTCATAAACACCATCATTATCTGCGTCTGGCCTAAAAGTACCCGCTGCAGTTATTTTCATCTCAAAAAGATTCAAAGCACCTCCGTCTGCCTCCGCCACATCTTCAATTTCAAGGCGCCAGATTCCCTTAATGGAATCTTCCCTAAAAATCTCAAAACTTCCCAAAGGCCTTACAAAACCACTTATAGCAGGATCATTAGCACAGTTAAAAACAGGGGCTGCGTCTGAGAAGGTAGCGACCAAATTTTCCCCTTGCCCGCAGGAATTGGCAATTAAAACGGATACTTTTCCTGAAGGAGCATATAGCTTTACAACAAGGTCTGAAAGGTATGAGTGGGCAATATCTAATGAAACTTCTAAAGAGGCAAGCGGCAAATCTTCCTTAATCTCAATACTAGCATTAATGGTATTGGGATTGTTACTACCAATAGTAATCGGAAGCAAATCTGCAGATTTAACCTGGGTATTCTCTGGCCTAGTCGTAAAACTATTCACTTCTGACGGGATATTTCCACCACAGTCATTTAAAGCTATTACCCTCCAAAAATAAGTTGTGTCTGGTGCCAAGTCTACCAAATAATCCTGAGTAAAAGAGGTGGAATTGCTGTAATAAAGTGTGTCAAAATCAGTTGTTTCAGAAACTTCTACTCTATAGGTGCTTGCCCCATTAACTGCAGACCACCTTAGGGTAGTGTCTAAAAAAACAGCAGTGTTTCCTGAAGATGGGCTTAATAGTGTAGGAGCGTCTAGTGTGTCTGGTAAAATAGTGATGCTGAAATCTAAACTGTTACTCCCGGAACTACTCTCTACTAATGCAGTAATGGAGTAAGTACCCGCAACTACTTCCTTAGCTGCACTAAACGTAATGCCAAGTGTTTGTGTATTGGACAGAGTGCCTAAAGTGGGGGTCGCTGAAAGACCTGAAGGAAGGTTTAAAAACGATATTTCAGCAGCCTCAGCAGTTGACTCGTATTCAATCACACCAGACAAGCTTACTGAAGACTCTGGGCATAAGGAGACGAATGTTGGATTAAACACCAAGGCCAATGGAGCCTGAGTTATTTCAAAATCTGCTGTATTTACAGCAAAAAATGGATTGTTCTCTGCTTTAAGCATGAGGCGCGCGTTGGTTGCATTGGTATTTGGAAGCACCAAATTATAGTGCCCATTGTTAGGGATTCCAGTGGCCAAGGTCTTAGAAAAGCTTAGTCCGCCGTCTAATGAAAGTAATGCTTTGAGTGTTTTGGTATTCAGTTCAGGGCCATTGGTTCTAGCTACTTCCCAGAGAACTGTTATAGGTTGCCCACCGCTATAGCTTTGTAGACTGTCTTGAGAAAGAATAAAGAAAGGGCCCACATTAGACTGAACTTTCAAAAGGGTACTACCCATTTTTATTCCAGCACCCTCACTTGCGTTGTCCCTCACGGTAACATGAAAATTATAGTCCCTAGGGATGGATGCCAAGGTCTCCCACTGCGTTAAAGAGGGAGTATCTGTGGTTAATTTATTCGCTGCTATATTAATCAATTTAGGAAAATATCTTTGGGGAGAAGTCGTTGGAGGCAATGACCTAAAAGCAGCTCCTACAGGGTTTTGAGGGCCAAAAATTGCTGCACTAACCACCCCATTATCTGCTTGTTCCCAAGCGTAAGAAAGAACGTCTTCTGTATTAGGGTCTGAAGCCTTCGCTTCGAGTAAAAATGGCGTACCTAAGGGGAGCTTATAATCATTTAAAGCTTCTAAAATAGGTGCGTCGTTAGTACTCAATTCATTGCTCTCACAAGCGTAAGTGTCAAGATAATTTAAAATTTGAAGGATACTCACCCCATGGAAATAATCCGAGGCATTAGTGGCCACGTTTTCTCCAGAAACAATTCCTGCGTAAGACATAATGGTGCTACCACTTCCAGGTTCTACTTGAACATTCGTTCCCTCCGATTCATACGACCAGGTGTGATTGGCCCCAAATTGATGTCCTATTTCATGGCCCACAAAATCAATATCAAAGGTGTCGCCCTCGGGAAACTGTCCAGAAGAAAAACCACTCCCCTTTTTGTTGTCCTGGCAAACCGCCCCAACAAAACCAGCGTTACCATTGTTATTGTCTTGGTGAAAAAGATGTCCTATATCGTAATTTGCCTCCCCAATATTAGCGGTTAATGTCGTTTGAATTTCATTGTTTAAATCTGACCCAAATGGATCTGTTTCAGGGTCGGTATAAATGACATTGGTCGTACTGGCAACCAAAGAAAGCTGCACCCCTAAATCCCTACCGAACACTGCATTAATTCTGGTTACAGTAGCATTAATTGCCGTTAAAGCACCTTCTAGCGTTCCACCGTGATACTGGGTGTATTCTCCAGAGGCGGCTACCGCAAGCCGGTATGTTTTTACCGTTGTTTTTGCCGCTACATTTGAGGCTTTTGCCCCGCTAGATCTGGCCGTCATACTTCCGGCCGATGCCCTTATACTCTCCGCTGTTTCTTCCTCAAAAGTACTGCATATAAAATCCTGATTTTCAGAATCCTTAGTAGTATAAAACACGTATTGACCTGTGTTTCTTATCTTTTCTAAAAAAGTGAACCCCGCAGAATTAGGACTTGTAATGGTAGCCGACAATTGGGTGTTTAGGCCTTTAGAAAAGGAGAAAAATACCATTGAACCGAAAGCACCCTCCCCTTTAAATGAGCGAATACCCGGATATTTAAGCTTAAGGCCCTCTGAGAGTGACGCGTAATCACTGATCGAATAAGGCTCTAAAACACCATTTTCATTTGGGAAGTATAGGGGGCTATTCGTATTTACCGATTTTTGAAGGGCTTTGATAAATCCCTCCTCATCCAATTCGTAAAATACTTTATCCTGAGGGGATTTAGCGCCAAATCCCCTCTGTAGTGGGGGTGCTTTAGCAGGAGACCAATAGCTTTGCTGTGCTTGAACAGAAAAGACTAAAAAAAGTAGGCATAATGAAAAAACAAGCCGTAATTTTGAACACATATAGGGATATATATTCTATAAAAATACAGTATTTTATTATAAAACTAACGTGATTACCACCCATTCCTTACCGCAACTAAATGCCTCTATAAAAACAGCCGTGACTATAGGGACTTTTGATGGGGTTCATTTAGGCCATACTCAAATCATAAAACAATTGGTTCAAAAGGCTAAAATATTAGAAATACCCTCAGTAGTATTGAGTTTTTATCCGCATCCTAGAATTGTTTTACACCAAGACAGTGGGATTAAACTTTTAGACACTCTTGAAGAAAAAGCGGCCAAATTAGAAGCACTTGGCGTAGACTATTTTGTGGTTTATCCATTTACTAAAAGCTTCTCCAGAATGAGTGCAGAGACTTTTGTATCGGACATTTTAGTCCAGGGGCTACATGCTAAAAGTGTGCTGATTGGCTATGACCACAGGTTTGGTAGAAATAGAAACGCCAACATAGAGGACCTTAAAAATTTTGGGAAACAATACAATTTTGAGGTAGCAGAAATATCTGCACAAGCCATAGAAGCAGTAGCAGTAAGTTCTACTAAAATCAGGAAGGCACTAGAAGAAGGTCAAGTAAAAAAAGCGAATAAATTTCTTGGTAGTGCATTTGGTCTAAGCGGGAAAGTCATTTCAGGTAGGCAAATTGGGCGCACCCTAGGATTTCCTACTGCAAATATAAAACCCTCTTATACCTATAAACTCATTCCAAAGCAAGGGGTCTACGTCATTAAAAGCTATTTGGACGGTCAGGAGGTATTTGGAATGCTTAATATTGGCCAAAACCCAACAGTCACGCTTCATGTATCTGAATCTGTATTTCCGAAAATAGAAGTACATTTTTTTCATTTCAACAAAGACCTTTACGATCAGGAAATAAACGTTTCCTTTATTGAATGGTTAAGGGATGAGATTAAATTTGACTCCTTAGAAGCACTCCGTTCACAGCTCAAAAAAGACCAATCCAAGGCCTTGAAAATAGTTGCTACGTACAAAAGCCAAAAGTAACCTTTAAAATTCCCCCTATTCTACTACCTTTACACTTTATAAAAATTCATACTTTATGTTGCAGATTCAAGCCATAAGAGCCCAAGAAGACGCTATAATTACCGCACTAAAAAAACGCCAAATAGACGCCGCTCCAATTGTATCTAAAATTTTAGAGGCAGACCAACTGAGAAGGGCTACCCAAACCTCCTTAGATGAAAATCTAGCTAGGGCCAATCAGTTGGCTAAAGAAATTGGTGGACTGTTTAAATCTGGTCAAGCAGCAGAGGCACAAGCACTCAAAGAAGAAAGTGCCTCACTTAAAGAAGCGAGCAAAACACTTCAGGCTACTTTAGCAGAGGTTAGCGAAACCTTACAAGATTTATTGTACTCGCTGCCCAATGTACCACATGATTCGGTGCCTGCTGGTAAAAGCGAAGAAGACAACGAAGAAATTTTTAGAGCAGGAGACATTCCTACATTACACAAAGACGCCCTTCCCCACTGGGAGTTAGCTAAAAAATACGACCTGATTGACTTTGAATTAGGGGTTAAAATTGCAGGAGCAGGATTCCCTGTGTATAAAGGCAAAGGCGCCAAATTACAAAGAGCATTAATCGCCTATTTTTTAGATAAAAATACCGCAGCCGGATACACCGAAATTCAACCACCACTAGTGGTTAATGAGGCATCTGGTTATGGAACGGGGCAATTGCCAGACAAAGAAGGGCAGATGTATTACATGCCAGAAGACAAACTATACCTCATCCCTACTGCAGAGGTTCCTGTGACCAATATTTTTAGAGATGTGGTCCTATCAGAAAGTGATTTTCCTGTAAAATACACCGCATACACTCCTTGTTTTAGAAGAGAAGCAGGTAGTTATGGTGCTCATGTGAGAGGACTTAATAGACTTCACCAGTTCGACAAAGTAGAGATCGTACAGGTCTCCCATCCAGAAGCTTCATACGAAGCCCTAGATGGCATGGTCCAACATGTAAAAGATATTCTTCAGGAATTAGAAATTCCATACAGAATACTCAAGCTATGTGGTGGAGACCTCGGTTTTACCTCAGCCTTGACCTTTGATTTTGAGTTATTTTCTACCGCCCAAGACAGGTGGTTGGAAATATCTTCTGTGTCTAACTTCGAAACCTTCCAGGCCAATCGCTTAAAACTTCGTTTTAAAGACGCCACTGGAAAAAGCGTCTTAGCGCATACCCTAAACGGTAGCGCCTTGGCCTTACCAAGAGTATTGGCAGGAATTTTAGAAAACTGCCAAACACCAGATGGCATTAAAATACCAAAAGTCTTACAGCCATATACTGGCTTTGACATGATCTCATAACCTATGTTTTTATTTAACGTTACAACACATTTAGACGAGGCACAAGAAGCAGAATGGCTGCATTGGATGCAAGAAGAACACATCCCTACCCTACTCAAAGGAGAATATTTTAAAACCGCTACCCTCACCAAAGTCATGGTAGAAGAGTCAATGGGAGGGGTAACTTATACCGTACAATACACTACAGACCACAAAGCCATTATCAATGGCCTTTACGAAAGGCAGGCTGCAGACTTAGAAGCACAACTAATGAAAAAATTCGGTAATGAAGTGCTCAGTTTCAAAACACCGCTTAAAATAATTGGACAATATTAACCCTTAGCATTTTATTCCCATGGGAAAACACAAAAAAGTTGGAAAGTACCAGAATTGGGATAAAGAAGAAGAATCAAGTGCGGTTAGGGCAAAAAAACACCTTGGGCAACACTTTTTAAAGGATCAGGAAGTCGCTAGAAAAATAGCAGAAACCCTCTTGCTCAATGGTTATGACAATGTCATTGAAATTGGACCAGGAACAGGAGTACTTACCCAATACCTTCTAGAGCAAGACATTAATCTATTGGCCTTAGACTTAGATAGAGAGTCTATAGAATACCTAAAAACTGACTTTGAGATTAACCACCTCAAGTTACTTCAGCGTAATAAAACATTTGAGGTCAGGTATGCAGACTTTCTAAAAGAAGACCTAAGCCTCCTTTTTAATGGTGCTCCCTTTGGTATCACTGGAAATTTCCCTTATAACATTTCCACCCAAATTGTGTTTAAATTGCTTGAATACAAGGATAGAGTCCCTGAATTCACAGGAATGTTTCAAAAAGAAGTGGCCCAGCGAATCTGTGAAAAAGAGGGTAGTAAAGCTTACGGAATACTCTCTGTTTTAGTACAGGCTTTCTACGAAGCAGAATACTTATTCACCGTACATCCTGAAGTATTTAACCCGCCACCAAAAGTTCAATCGGGTGTTTTAAGACTCACCCGAAAAGACAATCTCACCATTGATTGTTCTGAAACGCTATTAAAAACGGTTGTTAAAGCCGCTTTTAACCAAAGAAGAAAGACCCTTAGAAACAGTTTAAAAACTTTACAACTTTCTGAGAATCTAATCAAAGATGCTATCTTTGATAAAAGACCCGAACAAATTTCTGTTGCAGACTTTATTGCACTGACAAAGAAAATAGCCCATGACACCCTTTAAACTCACCACAGAACTTTTAGAAGAGATCGCAGTACTTATTGCCAATAAGGACAATAAGGCATTGAAAGCCTTGCTCTTGGATATTCACTTTGCAGATGTGGCAGAAATTGTCAATGAGCTCAATTCAGAGGAAGCTACCTACCTGATTAAATTATTGGATTCTGAAAAAACCTCAGATATTCTAACTGAGTTAGATGAGGACATGAGAGAATCTATTCTAGCAAATCTCTCTGCAAAAGAAATTGCAGAAGAATTAGATGAACTGGACACAGATGACGCTGCAGACATTGTAGCAGAACTTCCTACCGAAATGATCGGAAAGGTTATTTCTGCCATTGAAGACAGGGATCACGCAAAAGACATTGTAGACCTTTTACGCTATGACGAAGACACTGCTGGGGGTCTTATGGCCAAAGAGCTCGTGAAAGTAAATGAAAACTGGAATGTCTTGACCTGTGTCAAAGAAATGCGTGCCCAAGCAGAAAATGTCACTAGGGTCCACTCCATTTATGTGGTAGACGCAGAAGACAAATTGGTAGGTCGTTTATCATTAAAAGATTTGCTCACTACCTCTACAAAACAACCCATTAAAGACGTCTATATCTCAAAAGTAGACGCTGTATCTGTAAATGAAAGCACAGAAGAAGTGGCTAAAATCATGTCTAAGTACGATTTAGAAGCCATTCCCGTGATCGATGAATTAGGACGTTTAGTGGGCCGAATTACCATTGATGATATTGTAGATGTGATTCGAGAAGAAGCAGAGAAAGATTATCAATTAGCTGCAGGTATTTCTAATGACGTAGAAGCAGACGACAGTATTTGGGAACTCACCAAAGCGAGAATTCCTTGGTTGTTCCTAGGCCTCATAGGAGGTGTAGGAGCGGCAGCTATAATGGGTGGCTTTGAAACTTTGATTCAAAAGTACGCCATCTTATTTTTCTTTACTCCACTCATTGCCGCTATGGCGGGTAATGTTGGGGTGCAATCTTCTGCGATTGTGGTACAAGGTATTGCCAATGATGACGTTAAGGGCAGTATAGGCCAAAGGGTCTTTAAAGAAATGCTCTTGGCGCTCTTAAACGGAACTATCTTGGCCATAATACTGTTGTTGTTTACCTGGTTTTGGAAAGGAGATTTACGCACCTCCATCGCTATTGCCATTTCACTAGTCACCGTAACCGTTGCCGCAGGAGTCATTGGTACCTTTACACCATTATTTTTACACAAAAGAGGGATTGATCCAGCCATTGCCACTGGACCATTTATCACCACTTCCAATGACATATTTGGAATCCTAATATACTTTAGCATTGCCAAAGCCATTCTTGGTTTTTAATATCACCCGATGAAAGTACTGCATATAGACACCAATCATCCTTGCCTCATAGAGGGTTTGGCTGCTTTAGGCTTTGAAAATCACGAGCAATATACGGCCTCAAAAGAGGCTGTTTTGAAAATCATCTCCCAATACGACGGCCTGATCCTTCGTTCGAGATTTCCCATAGACCGCGTGTTTTTAAAAGCTGCAACAAAACTAAAATTTATAGGACGGGTAGGTGCTGGTCTGGAGAATATTGACCTAGCAACGGCTGCAGAATTGGGTATTTTTTTAGCAGCTGCTCCGGAAGGAAACAGAAATGCTGTTGGAGAACACAGTTTGGGCTTGCTCCTCTCTTTGTTTCAGAAATTACACACTGCAGATTATGAAGTAAAACATGGAATTTGGGATAGATCTGGCAATAGGGGTATAGAATTAGATGGCCAAACGGTTGGAATTATAGGTTTCGGAAATATGGGTCAAGCCTTTGCCAAAAAACTTCGCGGTTTTGACCTAGACATTATTTACCACGACTTAAAAAAAATTCCTCCCCTAGTAGGTTGTTCACAGGTATCCCTCTCTGAACTCCAAAGCCGCGCTACTGTAGTAAGCTTACATTTGCCCCAAACCCCAGAAACCGAAGGTCTGGTCAACACCCAATTTATAAATGGGTTTCAACATCCATTCTGGCTACTCAATACGGGGCGGGGTAGCGCTGTTGTTACAGCAGACCTTGTAAAAGCCATTGAAAAAGGACAAATAAGGGGAGCCGGTTTAGACGTATTAGAATACGAAACTAGTTCTTTTGAAAGTTTTTTAAACAACACCAATAAGCCAGAAGCCCTGCGATATTTAATGGAGAGCAAAAAAGTTATTCTTAGCCCTCATGTGGCTGGTTGGACCCATGAAAGTCATGAGAAATTGGCCAAAACCGTAGTAGAAAAAATTGCTGTACACTTTGGCGTATCTGGCTAAGCTGAACGCTTTGGCTTATCTGATTGTCAAACGCTAAGGAAGATCTAAATTAATATCTTCTGGGGGCACTCCAGCGGCCAGCTTGCGTTCTAGATCTGCTTGAAACTCCTCCATAACTGGCTTTACAGTACTTTCTGGCAAGTCTGATATCTTAATATACATAAGGCCATCTACCGCATTATTAAACAGTGGGTCTACATTAAAAGCAATCACCTTAGCATTTTGCTTAATGTATTTTTTAATCAAAACTGGAAGTCTGAGGTTTCCTGGCTCTACCTCCTCAATGAGCTTGTCAAACTTATTGAGATCAGATTGTGTTTCGTCAAAAACAAAATCCTTGTCTGCGTCTTTTAATTTTACTTTAAATGCTTTTTTTGGCCTGATGTACTGGGCTATATATGGATCCCAATAATGAGACTTCATAAACTCAATCATGAGGGATTTAGAGAAATTGGAAAACTGGTTGCTAATACTTACTCCTCCAATAAGGTATTTGTGTTCTGGAAAACGCAGGGTGGTATGAACAATCCCTTTCCAAAGCAAAAACAAAGGCATAGGTTTTTGTTGGTAGTCTGCAACAATATACGCCCGACCCATTTCAATAGATTGTGACATAAGTTCGTGTAGTTCAGGCTCAAATCTAAAGAGGTCTTGAAGGTAAAATCCATCTATGCCTCTCTGAGCATAAATTTCAGAACCAAATCCCATTCTATACGCACCAACAATTTTTTGGGCCTCATTGTCCCATAAAAAAAGATGGTGGTAATAGTGGTCAAAAGCGTCTAAATCTATGGCTTTATTTGTACCCTCCCCAATGGCCCTAAAAGTCTCTTCTCGTTGGCGACCAATCTCTTGAAGGATATTGGGGATAGTGTTGGCCTTGGCCAAGTAAACCTCGTAATTTCTACTCGAGAGCAATTGCGCATTGGCCTGCTTAATAGCTTCAATTTCTGCAACTAGTAAAGAAGCAGACACAGCATTAGCAATGGCTTTTGGTGCCTTTGGAAGTTTTAAATTTGCCGCGCTTTTTAAGGTTTGTGGCAATTGATTCAATAAACTTTCTCTTTCATAGGCATTAGACAACATATACGTTTTTCTCCTCAGCAAATCGGTAAAAGACGCCAAGTCTAAGTGCTGTTTTTGAACTGCTACAGGGATTGGAGCTCCAATGCGAATTTTTATGGGTCTGTATTTTTGAGAGCTAAGCTCTGAGGGAAGTTTAGCGGTTCTGAAAAGATCTCTCCAAGAGGCCAAACGATAAAATAAAGCTGAATTTTTTGCGTGAAAATATATGGGAACTACGGGGACTTCTGCCTTTTGAATCAATTTCAACGCTGGAATCTCCCAAGGTTTGTCTACCATGATTTGTCCTTCCTTTACCGTAGAAACTTCACCTGCAGGAAATATTCCAAGCACATGCCCCTCTTTTAAGTGGCGCATGGCCTCTTTAAAACCCTTGAGACTATTTTGAGCATCTTTATGGTTTTCAAAAGGATTTACTGGAAATATATTCGGCGCCATCGGTTTCACCCTTTGCAGTAAAAAATTAGCCATGATTTTGTAATCTTCTCTATAAAGAAGCATTATTTTCAAGAGTAAAACACCGTCAATAGCACCAAGGGGATGGTTAGATATCGTAATAAAAGGTCCTGATTTGGGGAGTCTTTTAAAATCCTCGTCTGGTATTTCAAAATCTATTTGAAAATGCGAAATCACCGCATCTAAAAAATCTGGTCCAGATAGATGTTTGTTTTTGTCGTAAAATCTATTAATAGCTTGAATCCTAGTGAGTCTGAGTAACAAACCACCTAAGGCGTCACCCAAAAGACCGAAACGACTTAAACCCAATACTTTAGACACCTCCCTAGCAGACACTAGACCCATATCACCTTACTTAAATAAGGATTACTCCTTGAATAATATACAAAGTAAAGATAGAAAAGTTTCCCTACTGTACCACCAACTGTAAAGTCTCTTTAGCCCTTTGCTCCAGAAGAATTGCTTTACCTTTTTGCAGGCTTTCTATGGCTTCTGAATTAAAATGACGGATCGTGAATAGCGATACCCCTTTGTGGCAAATCACCTTAAATTCCTTTTTAAGTAGAGGCAACAACTCATCCAATCGATTAAACCTGTTGTCTACACAAACAGAAAAGCTAATCGCTGAGTTCTGAATTAAATCTACCTTTAAGCTGTACTGATGCAAAAGTTTAAATAAAGCTCCTATACTGTCTTCTACAATAAAAGAAAAATCCAAAGAAGACAACTCCAATAATACCTGATCGCGTTTAACTATAAAACATGGAACGTAGGGCTGTATTCCCACACCTTTACCCACTGTTGTACCCGCTGCTTTTGGATCTATAAAAGATTTTACGTGTAAGGGTATTTCTTTTCTTTGTAGGGGTTGTAAGGTTTTTGGGTGAATAACAGAAGCACCGTAAAAAGCCAACTCAATCGCTTCTGTATATGAGATATTTTCCAAAAGGGTGGTCTGTTCAAAATAACGGGGATCTGCATTTAATACCCCTGGAACATCTTTCCAAATGGTGACCGCATTTGCATTTAAGCAATAAGCTAAAATGGCAGCGGTATAATCGGAACCCTCTCTGCCTAATGTTGTAGTGAAATTATTGTGGTCAGACCCTAAAAAGCCCTGGGTAACATACAGGGTATTTTTTTGTATAGCTGCTTTAGTCTCAATAGCGGTTTTCTCCCAATCTACCACTGCATCCCTATACTGGTCGTTTGTTTTAATACATTTTCTAATATCCAACCAAGTATTATCTACTCCAGAGACAGTTAAATAAGCGCTTAAAATAGTGCTGGATAAAAGTTCTCCATAACCGACCAATTGGTCATAAACAAAATTGTAATTAGGAGATTTATTCCAAGCCAAAAATCCTCTGATTTCAGACTCTAATACAGACAAAGCCTTGAAAATTTCATCCTGTTCGGATGGAAATAATTCCCTGCAAATGGCCCGGTGAAAATCCATTAAACTACCCAATGAGTCCTCAACCTCATTGTGAAGTCCTGATTTTTTATCGGAAAAATAGGCCGCCACCAATTCTTCCATTGCATTGGTTGTTTTACCCATAGCAGAAACCACAACCAAAGTATTTTTATGGCCCATGGTTTCTAATACCTGAACCACATTCTTAACCCCTGCAGCATCTTTAACAGAAGCGCCTCCAAATTTAAAAACCCTCATATTAAATGTTATTAAAATCTGTTATTCCTTTTTCATCTAGTTGAACAACATTCCAATCTCTCATGACACTTGCCCCCTTGGCTTCGTAAAAATCTATCGCTGGAGTATTCCAATCTAAAACTTCCCACGAGACCCTTTTTAAACCTTTTTCTTTAGCATAAGACACTACTTTTGTCAAGAGTGCATTTCCTATCCCCTTACCCCGCTCAGAAGAAGTAACTATGAGGTCTTCTAAATGAATCACTGGGCCTTTCCAAGTAGAATATCTGGGGTAAAACAAGGCAATTCCCACTATTTCACCAGCAGATTTTTCAGCGACAAAACAATGAAACAATGGGTTTGAACCAAAACCGTCACGCTCTAGGTCAGCAATACTTACTTCCACAGCTTGAGGCTCTTTTTCAAAAACCGCTAGTTCATTAATCAGAGCCCAAACGCCTGTCATATCCGATTTCACTGCCTCTCTAAGATGAAAATCCATATCTAATGTTATAAATGAAACACAAAGTTATAAATTTAAATTTGTCAAGGGCATACTTAGTCAATTCTTTCACAAAAACTCCGATAGTTGTGACGTAATTGAGTGACCACAAAAAAAATTGGAGGTTGGTTGTTAAAATTAGAGGTTAGTTGTTAAAATTGGAAGCCTGCTATAAAAAAAGGGCCCAAAGGCCCTGATCTATTTATTCGTAAAAGTAGCATCCAAATAAGTTCGAATAAGAAAAAACTTTTACTCTAAAATGTTGCTATGTTGCAAGCTAACTATAAAAGGGATTGATATTCGTCAAAGCTCAATCTACCCCCAAAAATAGCTGTAGATCTTGTAATTAATTTTTTAGCGTCTTCGGTGGTATATCCTAAACCTATCGCATACTTTAAAACCATAGCTTCTTCCTCTGCATCCATATTGTGGTCTGCAAAAACAATTCTAAATAAATCATACAAACGCTCTAACCTTGTTTGAGCATCTGATGGTGGGTCAATAGGGTACTTATTTTCCTTTTTCATCACCTCATTATATTCCTCCTGGCTAATACCTAACTTCTTAGCAAATCGGTCTATAACGTCCAATTCAGAGGCATTAATAACACCATCTGCGGCAGCCAATGTGGCTATGGCTGCAAAATGAGCCAAATTGGTTCTGTGTTCACTGTTGCTGTATAAATCTTTAAAAGACATAAAATATTCACTTTATATTAGGTAGTAAAGATAGGCCTTTTAGCCTATATTTGCTAAAAATTTACCCTTGAGTAAATCGATCATTAGCAGCATTTTTTCCAGCTTTTTGTCTCCTCAATTATCTGGGCTTATTACAGAAAAGGAAGGTGTTTTACCTACAGAAACCAAAACTGTTTATCTAAACGGGTTGGCTGGGTCTGCCCTTTCATTTGCCATAACCGCTTTATTTAACGAGTCCAAAGTACCCTTTGTGCTTATCTTAGAAGATAAAGAAACAGCTGCTTATGTGCTCAATGATTTAGAATCTTTCATTGGAGAAGACAGGGTGCTTTTTTATCCAGCGAGTTACAAGAAACCCTACCAACACTCCCAAACAGATAATGCTAATATTTTATTGAGGGCAGAAGTCCTTCAGAGGTTTGGAAAAGAAGGAAAGCCCCTCTGCATTGTAAGCTATCCAGAAGCCATTTTTGAAAAAGTCATTCAAAAGAAAACACTGGAAAAAAACACCCTAAACCTGAAGCAGGGAGACCTAATCTCTTTAGATTTCCTCAACGAAAGTCTTTTTGAATACGGATTCAAAAGAGTAGAGTTTGTCAGTAGTCCTGGCGAGTTTTCAGTGAGAGGTGGGATTGTAGATGTTTTTTCATATGCCTATGATCATCCTTATAGGATTGAATTCTTTGGGGAAGAAGTAGAAAGCATTAGAACTTTCGATATTGTGAGCCAACGCTCCATAGCGAAACAAGAAGAGATTAGTATTATTCCTAACGTCACTCAAACTGATACCCTCACAAAGCGACAAGATTTTTTTAGTTTCACAGATAAAAAAACAACCGTTTTCATTAGAAAACCAGGGGTGCTCAAACAGAAAATTAACAGTCTATACAAAGAAGCAGTCTTAAAATTTGACAGCTTAGAAGGTGAAATAGCTCAAATACCCCCCGAAAATTTATACGTACAAAACAAAGAGTTGTTTGGTGCTTTAGAAAACCACCATTGTGTTTTTCTAGAAAGTCAAGCGTCAGAAATCACTCAACTAGGCATACAAAAAACATCAGATAGTGCAGAAAATAATATCCTGATAGACTTTAAAGGAACAGACCAACCTGCGTTCAATAAAAAATTTCCGCTCATCATAGAGCGACTGTTACAAAACAATCTCAAAGGCATAAACAATTATTTGTTTTGTTCCAGCGATCAACAAGCCAAGCGTTTTAGTGATATTTTTGAAGCAACAGAAAAAGAGGTGCCCTACAAAACCGTGGTATTGCCCATTCATAGAGGTTTTGAAATTCCATTATTACAATTAGCTTGCTATACCGATCATGAAATTTTTGAAAGATATCACAAATTTCATATCAAGAATGGCTTTGATAAGAAAGAGGCTATTAGCCTATCTGAGCTTAACAAATTAGAGATTGGAGATTACGTTACCCATATAGACCACGGTATTGGAAAATTTGGCGGACTACAAAAAATAGATGTCGAAGGAAAAAAGCAAGAAGCCATAAAATTGTCCTATGGAGAAAGAGATATACTCTATGTGAGCATTCATTCCCTTCATAAAATTGCCAAGTTTAATGGAAAAGATGGTAGTCCTCCCAAAATATATAAACTCGGTTCGGGGGCATGGAAAAAAGTTAAGGAAAAGACTAAGTCCAGGGTTAAAAAACTTGCTTTTGATCTCATAAAAATCTATGCCAAAAGACGGCTACAAAAAGGGTTTCAATACGCACCAGACTCCAGTTTACAACATGAACTAGAGGCCTCATTTTTATACGAAGACACTCCAGATCAGCTCACTGCCACAGAAGATATTAAAAAAGATATGGAAAGTGAACGTCCCATGGACAGGTTAATCTGTGGAGATGTAGGCTTTGGTAAAACAGAAGTAGCCATTAGGGCTGCATTTAAAGCGGTAGACAACGGAAAACAAGTAGCTATTTTAGTGCCCACCACTATTTTGGCTTACCAGCATTTCAACACCCTTACTGCCAGACTGAAAGATATGCCCGTTTCAATAGATTACCTCAACAGGTTTAGGAGCTCTAAAGAAAAAAAGGCTGTTTTGGAACGTTTAGAGAACGGCAGATTAGATATTATTATTGGTACGCACCAATTGGTTAACAAAGCCGTAAAATTTAAAGACTTGGGACTACTTATTGTAGATGAGGAGCAAAAGTTCGGGGTAGGTGTAAAAGACAAACTCAAGTCACTCAAAGAAAATGTAGACGTACTGACCCTCACTGCAACCCCTATTCCAAGAACTTTACAGTTCAGCTTAATGGCTGCGAGAGATTTGTCAGTAATTAATACTGCTCCACCCAACAGGTACCCTATTGAGAGCAGTGTAATTCGTTTTAACGAAACACTGATTAGAGACGCTATTTCCTATGAAATTCAAAGGGATGGTCAGGTATTTTTCATTCACAATAGGATTGAAAATATAGCAGAGGTAGCTGGACTCATTCAACGATTGGTTCCAGATGCTCGCGTGGGTATTGGCCATGGGCAAATGGAAGGAAAAAAACTTGAAAACCTCATGAAAGCGTTCATGGGAGGTGAATTTGACGTTTTGGTCTCTACAACAATCATTGAAAGTGGTCTAGACGTATCTAATGCCAACACCATTTTTATTAATAATGCCAATAACTTTGGCCTGAGTGACCTCCACCAAATGCGCGGACGTGTAGGAAGAAGCAATAAGAAAGCATTCTGCTACTTCATTACCCCTCCTTATGAGGTCATGACGGCCGATGCCAGAAAAAGAATTCAAGCCCTGGAACAATTCACCGCGTTAGGAAGCGGCTTCAATATTGCCATGAAAGATCTAGAAATCAGGGGTGCAGGAGATATTCTTGGTGGAGAACAGAGTGGCTTTATTAATGAAATAGGATTTGAAACCTACCAGAAAATTATGGCAGAGGCCATAGATGAGCTCAAGCAGTCAGAATTCAAAGACCTTTACGAGACGCCCGAAGAAGACAACAACAAGGCTTTCGCTTCAGAAACTCAAATGGATGCAGATATTGAAATGTTATTCCCAGATGATTATGTGAATAGCACTTCTGAAAGGCTCAGCCTATATACCACATTAAATGGTTTGACTAATGATGCTGAATTAGACGCTTTTGAAAATGAACTCATTGATCGTTTTGGACCCATCCCAGAGGAAACGAAAGACCTTTTACTAGCAGTCCAAGTAAAATGGATTTCAAACTATATGGGCATAGAAAAAGTCGTAATGAAAAAAGGCAAGTACTTGGGTTATTTCATTGCAAACCAACAATCTGACTATTATCAAAGTGCCAGATTTAGAAAGGTATTGGCTTTTGTTCAAGCACACTCAAAACAATGCACGCTAAAAGAGAAACAAACTAGAAGTGGTCTGAGACTCTTATTAGTGATAGAAGGCGTACATAAAGTCAATAGCGCCTACAAAATACTCTCTAGCTTTAAAGCGTCTTAAGGTCTTTAATTGTTCTAAAAGCTACGTCTACCTGAGTGTCATTTACTATAATAGTAAATTCATTGGTCGTAGATATTACCTCATAAAGCACTATACCCTCCCAGGCCAATCTTTGAAAGATAAAATAATAAATACCCGGGACAGACACATTTTCTGCAGGTAATTTAACCGTAATGGAAGATAAATTTTCAGCTTTTTGGGTGCATTTTTCCGTCACAAAAAGTGTTTCAACGGTCTTGTCTAAGGCTCCACTAACCACTATATTTAGCTCATTCACTCCTCTAGATGAGGTGTAAAACACATCTTTATTTTTATTAATTTCTTTTAAAAGCAAGGTTTGATTTTCCAGAATACTATCTGAAATTAAAAAGGTAAAGTCCGTAAGAGAAGAACGCACAGTAATTTCTCCTATGTTTTTTAAAACTTTAATGATTTTGTGGGTCGCTCTAAATTCCATGTCGTCCGACAATCTTTTTAGTGCCATTACTATAGCGCCATTTCTGATGTCCTTACCAAGGGCTTCTTCTATTTCTGGCATAATAATTCGAGATAGAGATGTAAGATTAATGATTCCCTGTGCTAAAGCACTTTGTAAAAAAGGTTTCTTTTTAATGTAATTTTCTACAACTGAAGAGATAGTTTTCATCTTAAAAATAAAATTAGTCTTAAAACAAGTATTAAATAGTATGCAAATGTAACACTTTGTTATAAATTAAACAAAATGTTGTTGCATTAAAAATGATAAAAAGCGTCTTTAAGGTGTTCTAAATCATATGAATGGGTATCCATTGTAATATACACAATGTCAAAACGAGCTTCTTTATTCACTTTGTAGCGCTGCATATAGTAATTTGCAGCCCTAATAAGATGGTGTATTTTAGAAGGTGGCACCAATTGTATTAAGGGTACCATAGCAGGCGCTGTTCTGGTCTTTACCTCTATTACGACAAGAAAGTCTTCATGAAGTGCAATAATATCTATTTCAGCTTTTCTATGTCTGTAATTAACTGCCCTTATTTCATAACCCTTTGAAATGAGGTACTCTTGTGCTATATGCTCTCCTTTAGCGCCCAAATCATTGTGAATTGCCATGCGTTAGATTTTAAATGTAGGTCCATTCTGACTTGGAGGGTATTCGCAACTTTACCGTTAAAAATTTGGAGACAAAAACTATAAGCTCCCTGTAATATACCACTATTAATATACTTAAAAAATTTTAAAAGACCCCCTGAGCTCTTGACAAATTGCCTATTTTTGTGGGTAATTTTTTTCAATTATGATGTCTCAAAATTCAGAAGCCTCCAGGTACACCATTACCGCAGCACTCCCTTATACTAACGGACCAATTCATATTGGGCATTTGGCAGGTGTATATGTTCCTGCAGATATTTACAGCCGTTATCTCAGGGGTATTGGTAAAGATGTTGCTTTCGTTTGCGGAAGTGATGAGCATGGTGTAGCCATATCTATGAAGGCTAAAAAAGAAGGCATTACCCCAAAAGAGGTCATTGACAAATACCATAAAATTATTTCAAAATCCTTTGTGGATTTTGGAATTACTTTTGATCACTACTCCAGAACATCTGGTGAAATGCATCATAAAACAGCTTCAGATTTTTTTAAAAAACTTCATGAAGATCAGGCCTTTATCGAGGAAACTACCCCACAACTGTTCGATCCAGAAGCAAAGCAATTTTTAGCAGATCGTTTTGTGACGGGAACATGCCCAAAATGTGGTAATGAAGACGCCTATGGAGACCAATGTGAATCTTGTGGAAGCGCTTTAAACGCTACTGAACTCATTAACCCTAAATCTACCTTAAGTGGGGCAACTCCCATACTCAAGGAAACCAAACATTGGTTTTTACCACTCGATAGGTATGAGTCATTTTTAAAAGAATGGATTTTAGAGGGCCACAAAAAAGATTGGAAACCCAATGTTTACGGACAATGTAAATCATGGATAGAAGAGGGGCTTAAACCCAGAGCAGTGACAAGAGATTTAGACTGGGGTATTCCAGTTCCTGTAACAGGCGGCGAGGGAAAAGTGCTTTACGTTTGGTTTGACGCACCTATCGGTTATATTTCAGCCACTAAAGAATGGGCTGCGAAAACTGGAAAAGATTGGGAACCCTATTGGAAAGATAAAAATACTAAAATGGTTCATTTCATAGGGAAGGATAATATTGTCTTTCACTGCATTATATTTCCTGCAATGCTCAAAGCTCATGGAGATTTTATTTTGCCAGAAAATGTTCCTGCCAATGAATTTTTAAACTTAGAAGGGCAAAAACTTTCTACCTCTAAAAATTGGGCCGTTTGGTTACATGAATACCTTGAAGCCTTTCCTGACCAACAAGATGTATTGAGATATACCCTTACAGCAAATGCACCAGAATCTAAAGACAATGATTTTACTTGGAAAGATTTTCAAGCTAGGAATAACAATGAATTGGTCGCTATTTTTGGAAACTTCATTAATAGAGGGGTGGTATTGACGCAAAAATATTATCAGGGCAAAGTACCTACGCCAGGCCACTTAGAAGCTATAGACTTAGAAACTCTGGCTGCGCTTAAAGAATTTCCTGCAGCTATTGCTAACTCTCTCGAAAAGTACAGATTTAGAGAAGCCAGCGGAATATTAATGCAAGTAGCAAGACTTGGAAACAAATACCTGGCAGACAGTGAACCATGGAAACTCGTTAAAACGGATCCAAAAAGAGTGGAGTCAATAATGTATGTCAGTTTGCAAATCGCTGCTGCTTTGGCGGTTTTATCGGAACCTTTCTTGCCATTTACCTCCAATAAGTTAAGTGAAATGTTAGACTTGGCTCCCCTAGATTTATCTTGGAAAAATGTTGCTGAAAAAGAGGCACTCCTTCCTAGCGGTCATGTTATAAAAGAAGCCCAACTCCTTTTTAGAAGAATTGAAGACAGCGAAATAGATGCTCAGATTCAAAAATTAAATCAAACTAAAATAGATAATGCCGCTATGGAAGCTACTGTAGTACCACAAAAAGACACCTCAAGCTTTGAAGATTTTAGCAAATTAGACCTCAGAACAGGCACTATATTATCTGCAGAGAAAATGCCAAAAGCGAAGAAATTATTAGTGCTTCAAGTCCAAACCGGACTAGATACTAGAACGATAGTTTCTGGAATAGCAGAACACTTTAGTCCAGAGGAAGTGGTCGGTAAAAAAGTGACTGTTCTAGTCAACCTAGCACCAAGAGTATTAAGGGGAGTAGAAAGTGAGGGAATGATCTTAATGACGGAGCACAAATCTGGAAAATTAGTGTTTGTAAACCCGGATGAAGATGGGGTGACAGATGGCACCGTAATTAGTTAAGTAAACACGGACTAAAGACAATTACTAGGTTTTCAAGCGCATTTAAACAAAAAAAAGCCCCATTTACGGGCTTTTTTTGAAATGTAAGGGCAATAATAAGCAATTGCTCGGACTTCATTCTTCTGTTTGATTGCCTTTATTTTGCAGTAACAACACCTCTGTGCACAACACTTCGGTTTTATACCTAGTCTCTCCCTCTGCAGAGGTATAGGTCCTATGGGTAAGTTTCCCTTCAATAGCGATTTCCTGACCCTTGCTTACATACTGAGATACAATCTCTGCTGTTTTACCCCAAGCAACAATGGAATGCCACTGAGTGTCTGTCACTAATACCCCTTCTTGATTTCTGAATTTTTCATTGGTTGCCATAGAAAAATTGACCACTGTTTTACCACTTTCTAAGGTCTTTAACTCTGGCTGAACACCTAAATTTCCAATTAACTGAACTTTGTTTCTGATTGCTTTCATAATATATATTTTATAAGGTTAAATAAAAAGAACTGCCTTTGAAGCTTCATTCATTTTACCGTACAAACATAGTTGCAGCATTTGGCTAGAGTCGGTATTAAAATATTTGTTGTCGTTTACAGTCGTTTGTAAACGTTTACAAAGCAATCAATAAGGATTTTAGCCTATTTATGTGAACAAAAGAAAAATCACTAACTTTAGAATTCCCGGCCCTTCAAGACGTACCCTGCTAAAATACCTATCATGGAAAAAGTATGTCTTTGCTGCGAGGAAAAAATAAAAGGGAGAAGCGATAAAAAATTTTGTGGAGACGCTTGTAGAAACGAGTTTCACAATGTGCAAAACGCTCCCTATAATTCACTTGTAAGAAATACCAATAGACGACTCAAAAAAAACTATCGTATCTTAGCACAGGTCACATTAGTTGGTGGAAAGGGTAGAATTACTAAAGCTACATTAATTCACAAAGGATTTTTCTTTGATCTATTTACCTCTATTTATAAAACTCAAAAAGGGAATGACTATTATTTTATCTATGATCTTGGCTATTTAAAAATAGCCTCTGATCTATTTGTAGTAGTTCGGAAATTTAAGTGATGCCTATTTTTAAAACTAGTATTAAACCATAAACTTTCAAAAAAATGGAGTGTTTTTCCAAATCAATATGAATGAGTTCCACAATAGAAACAGATAAGTTTATAATTAAAAATGAGTGGGTCCACCCAAAAAAATAAGTGAGTTTTCCAATAGAAATTAATAAGTTCCCCTATAGAAATTACTACTTTTTCCACTGCTGACTACTGAGCTTCAATGCGGCAATCACAATATCTTTTCTGCTAATTTGACCTACTAATTTTCCCTCTTTTAATACAGGAAGTCTTCTTCTACTACTCTTATGAAATATAGCTGCTGCGTCAAAAATTGAAGCAGACGCATCTATAGTTTCCACTTCTTTTGACATGAAAGAAGCCACACTTTTATCTAATATAGGGAGGTTAAAATACCTGCTTTCAGAAATCTGTTTCATACAGTCTGCTTCAGACACAATACCTACCAGTTCCATTTTATCCTTGAGCACAGGCCCTCCAGAGATTGGGTGATTGGCAAAACACTCCATCACTTCCATAATCGATTGATCGGGTGAAAATGTGATCAATGTGGTGGTCATATAATCAGACACTAAAATAGCCTCTTTTATTCCCTCTTTTTGGACTTGTCTGGCCCCTTGAAAACTTTTAATACCCATAATACAATCCTTTAATAATCAGTTTAATATAATCAAATTTTCAATCCTTTCCAATTATAACTGAATGATTAGCAATGGCTGAACTTGCATAAAAGCAAGAGGCATTCGTAAAAAGTCCGCAGAATATGTGGTATTTTTAATGAAAATAAACAGCTGTGGACGCTTCAAAGAAGTCACAAAAGATATTGGGAATTATAGGCTGCGGATGGCTTGGATCTGCTGTAGCAGCGCATTTTATTAAGCACAACTGGATCGTTAAAGGAACCCGAAGGTCAGAAGAAAAATTGGCCCATTTAGAATTATTAGGTATTCAGCCCTTCAAATTTGAATTAGGCACAACAGCCTTGCACCATAATTTTTATGAGCACTTAGACCTGCTTCTAATTTGTATTCCACCACAACTCAGGGGTAATGAAAGTAACGCTTTCATAAACCATATAGCATCCCTGTGCAAAGAGCTTCAAAAAACACTGCCTGAAAATTGCCAAGTTATTTACACCTCATCTACAGGGGTTTACCCCAATAATGGCGGTCCTTTTTCTGAACTAAGTCAGTGGACCACAGACAATGAACGGGCACAGAAACTTTTAACTGCAGAAAAAATTATAGCTACCCTACCCCACAAAAAAACCACCATCAGGCTCGCTGGGCTAGTAGGGCCAGACAGAGAGCCCGTAAGGTCTTTAAGTGGTAGAACACATATTACAGGCGGCAATAAAGCCGCCAACCTTATTCATCAAAAAGACGCTGTAAAATTAATTTGGTCGCTTTCTAAGGAATCCGTTCCAGTGCCATTAATCAATGGAGTATTTCCCCAAAAAATCAAAAAAGCAGATTTCTATAAAGCGAAAGCCTTACAATTAAATATACCCCCACCCATTTTTTTAGAAGCAACACAGCCTCTAGATCGCTTAATACACTCAAGGGTTTTTTTAGGATTTACTTATGATAAAGCCCTGCTGTGAATTGAAAAAAAATAGCTAGTTTTAGCGAAGAATTCTACAAGAAACAACCTAACAACAATTTCATGAAAAAATTACTAGTCCTCCTTTTAATACTTTCTGGGACCACTTTAAAAGCACAAGACCAAAACTCTTTAGAAAAGCATTACCAAGCTTTTTACAGGCAAATGAGGGCACAAGGAGATATAAACGGAATTATACAAGCCTTAACCCATCTTAATGTAATTGCGCCTAATACTGCTAGAAGAGACACCTTAGCTTACATATACAGCAGCAACAACCAACACATGCAAGCCTTAAATTTATTGGGTATTGAACGCTTAGACGAAGACTCAGATTTAGCGGTCCAAGTTAAAGCAGTTTCTTTAAAAGCCATTGAGCAACCTAAACGGGCCTTGGAACATTTTGAAGAATTAGCCAAAAGAAATCCAAGTGCTTATTTGTTATATGAGGTGTCAGATTTAAAAATAGTTACTGGAGACAACAGTGGTGCTATGGTTACTATTAAAGAAGGACAAGCGCTTACTAAGGCAGACATGAAATATGCCTTTTACGAAAGGCAACAACCTTATGAGGTAGCTTTAAAATCTGCTTTTTTTCACTTAGAAGCTCTCGTGATTTACAACACAGATAAAAATAGAATTAAAGAGGCTATAGCTCTAATAGACAGGGCTCTGGTGTTGTCACCGAATTTTAATTTAGCCAGCCTGAGCAAACAAGCTCTTGAATCTAGATTGGTCGTTCCAGAAGAAACTCCAAAAGACTAATTCAAAGCAGAGTCATAACGAGCGAATTAAAAGACATAGCCTAAAAATACGCATAGCGTTTTAGGCCTAACTTATAAATTGCAAACCAATAATATCTAATTTTTTAAGCCCTTGAGACGCACAATTGAAATGCTATCTTGGGCTTTTTTTAATTCCAACAAACTGGAAACATGATCATTTGGCACGGCAATAGACAACACATAATGGGCTATTTTCCACTGGCCTTCTTCAAATTCTAAAACACCTGAACCCCTACAAATTCCCATTTGAGTATCTAGCAATTCGTCAAACCAAACCGTTGTATCATTATGATAAATATGCCGCTCTAAGGAAGTAAAAGACCAGGCCTTTCCCGCATTAAAATAGGGCTTTGAAAAAGACTTAAACGCTTTATTTTCCCAATGCTCGGTAGCATCTGTACCTACAAAAACACCTTGCTTGGTCATTAGTGAGAAGTATTGATCAAAATCAGCATCGGCGGCAGCCAAATGCCAAGCGTCAATTACTTTAGCCGCCTTTTGAATTAACGAAGACTCCGAAGTTGGTGCTAAAATTTCTTGGGCAGAAAGACCCATTGAAAGGCCCACAATAGCCCCAAACAAAAAGTAAGAGCGGATTTTTTTAACGAACATCATTAAAATCATTTAAGTTTACTGGAGCAACAGTATGCCTGTTGAGTTGGTCTTTCAAGCCATTAAAGGCCTCAATAGTTTCTAGTGTAGCCACCTTTGGATCCTGTGACTGGTCTATTAAAGTTTGAGTTTTCAAAAGGTATGTACGGAGCAACCGCTGCCTACTTTTCACCTCTGGAGTGTTAAAGTCTTTCGGGTATCCATCTTTGAGAATAGCCCCTTCTTTTTCAATTAATTCAGAGATCAACATTTTCAAATCAGGCAATGATACCACTAATTTCAAAGCCGCCATTCTCTGGTCCAATGCGTCAAAAGCAGGCCATTCTTTTACAATTGAATCTGCTTTAATAGACAAAGGTCTGAAATCCGGTAAATCTGAATAATCTAAAGATACACTGACTCCTGTTGCTTCTTGCTTTTCCACTTGCTTTTCACGGCAGGAAAGCACCCCTAATATAGCCAAAAAAAAGACTGTTTTTTTCATTGGGGAAAGATACATAAATTAATAAAAGGGTATATTTACTGGGCTTTAAAAAAACATCCTATGCACCATAAAACACTTATTCTAGGTGCCTGCGGGCAAATTGGTACTGAGCTCACCATTGCGCTTAGAGAAAAATATGGCCTAGATAATGTGGTAGCAAGTGATATTAGGGCAACAGAAGACTCGGTGATGAATGCCGGGCCCTTTGAGATTTTAGACGCTACTGATTTACACGCCCTAGAAGACGTGATCATGCATTATGAAATTGAGACCGTTTATTTAATGGCGGCCATGTTAAGCGGTACCGCTGAAAAATTTCCTATGAAGGCTTGGTCTTTAAACATGGATACTTTATTTCATGTGTTGAACCTCGCCAAAGACAAAAAAATTTCAAAAATATTCTGGCCTTCCAGTATTGCTGTTTTTGGGCCTGACACCCCAAAACAAAATACTCCCCAACAGTGTATTATGTCTCCGAGTACCGTTTATGGGATGAGCAAATTGGCAGGAGAAAGATGGTGTGAATACTACCACTTAAAATATGGGGTAGATGTTAGATCACTCCGATATCCTGGTTTGATTAGTTGGAAAACACAACCTGGAGGGGGCACCACAGATTATGCCGTAGACATCTTTCACAAAGCCATTGAAAATGGTTCCTACGAAAGTTTTTTAGCACCACAAACGACCCTCCCAATGATGTATATGGAAGACGCCATTCGCGCCACCTTATCCATTATGGAGTTTGAGTCTATATCCCTTAAAAAGGGTATAGCTTACAATATAAGCGCCATGAGCTTTAATCCTCAGGAATTGGCACAAGAGATTGCTAAACAACTCCCAGGGTTTACTATGAGTTATAACCCAGATTTCAGGCAAGCCATTGCAGACAGCTGGCCTGACAGTATTTCCGACCTAGAAGCACAAAAAGATTGGCTCTGGAAGCCCCATTTTAATATGGAAAAAATGGTTCAAGACATGCTACAACACCTAGGCTCTTAAAACGCTTAAAAATCCCTTCAATAGATTGGTTTAAAGTTTAGGCTAGTTCAATATTAACGCTTAAAAAGATAAGTTTAGAAAGACAGCTTATAATTCAAGTGATCAAAGTCAGCTCCTCATAAACCCATTACATAGCAAAAGCAGACTTAAACTTAAGTTTCTTTTCAATAGTGGTAATTAAGGTATTGGCAATATCTTTACCCGTAGCATTTTCTATGCCCTCAAGACCTGGAGAAGAATTCACCTCCAATAACAAAGGACCCTTATTAGAACGAATAATGTCTACCCCAGCCACTGCCAAGTTAAGCACCTTACTCGCCTTAATGGCTAATTTTTTCTCCTCCGCTGTAATTTTAACAATAGAAGCTTTTCCTCCTTGGTGAATATTGGCCCTAAACTCCCCTTTTTCTGCTTGTCTTTGAATAGAAGCTACAACCTTGCCATCTACTACAAAACAACGAATGTCTTGGCCATTGGCTTCTTTAATGAATTCTTGAACCAATATGTTAGTTTGTACACTTTTAAAAGCATTAATCACACTTTCTGCAGCCTTATTGGTCTCCGCCAAAACCACCCCTTTTCCTTGTGTGCTTTCTAAAAGCTTAATGATTAAAGGAGCCCCATTCACCATTCTAATAAGATCTTTAGTATCTAAAGGCGACTTGGCAAAACCAGTAATAGGAATGTGAATGTCAAATTTGGCAAATAACTGAGAGGCAAACAATTTATCTCTAGATTGTGTAATAGCCTCCGCTGAATTTAAACAATAGACCCCTAAATTGTCGAACTGCCTAATTAGGGCGCATCCATAAAAAGTCACCGCCGGCTTAATTCTGGGAATAATAGCGTCAAATTCATTGAGAATATTCCCTCCTCTATACCTGATTTCAGGAGAATTCGCGTCTAACTTCATATAAGAGTGTTCCACATTAAGAAACACCATTTCATGCCCTCTAGCCTCTCCAGCTTCCATAATCCTCTTGTTGGAATACAGGTTGGGATTACTGGCCAAAAGGGCAATTTTTAAGCCGGTTTTAGCCTTCATATAAGAGGCATACTTAGCACTCACCTCAGCTTCTGTAAACTCTTTTTGCAAGAAGGAATCTGCAGGATTTACCATATAACGGCCATTTAAAGCCTCTCTTCCGAGCAACATTCTAAATTCCATGGTATCTCTGTTGGCTAAAGTCAACTCAATGTCAAAAGTGTCTGCTCCAATGGTTACAGGTGTTTTAATCACAAAACGTTCTTCTGCAATCCCTGAAGAACTTTTAACAGTCCTCCTGTCTACCAACTTAGCCTCGCATTGTATGTTAATACTCCTGTTGTCTTGAAGGGGGTTAATTTCAAATTTCACATACTCCTGCCCCCCACGACCAAATACTTTGGCGTTGGCCGCCTGAATAGAAGAAGTCTTAGCGCCAGAGTCTACCCTAGCTTTAATAGCTGGAATGCCCAAGGTTCCAAATACACACCATTCTTCACTTCCAATAATACTTAAATCTTGCATTTTTTGTTTTTTTTGCCTCCGGCCGATGCCTTAATTTAAAAGCTCCTACATTAATTTCAATATCCTAATCACAAAAAGATCTAACACCTCTACCAATATTAACAGAATAATGATCCATTCTAATTTACTGCTTTCTCGGTGCTCCATAATATCTTTAAAGAGCTCCAAATCTTCTTTTATAATAGCCGTTCTTTCATAAATATACCTATAGCGGTCTTTTAAGTCAAAGGTCTGCTTTAAGGCTATATTTAAAGTATTCAAAGATTCGTTCTCCCAGGTAATATCTGGAGAATCAAAAATATAGAGGTTTTCTGAAATTTGATTCTTTATATTTAATACTTTCCCAATAAAGCGTTTCAATTTAATTCCTGATATATCTAATTTACCATTTAATTCAAGGGATTTAGTGTACTTATTGGTCTCTGCCAACAATTGATCGGTAATTTCTAAATACTGGTCCAGCGCTACGGACTGCGAGGTGTTTAGCATAACTAATCTAATAGCCTCCGGATCAAAGTGGGCAAGGGTCACCTTGTCAAAGGCTACTTTTTGTTCCCCTTCAGACACGTACACGCGAATGGTTTCCTTTAAATCCTGTTCTTGCCATGGTGCTGCCTCAGGGTTAAGCTGTTCAATGAGTGTATTAATTTCTTGGGCACTATGGTTAAAAAAGGCCGCTACACCATATTGAAAGACATAGACAAATTTTTCTGTGCCATTAGACAAGAAAAGTTCATCAGAATCTGCAAATAATATGGGTAATGCCAGCTTTTGCTTGCACTGCCTAATATTAAAACTTGGGGCTATTTGAAGGGCTATAACAGGATACATACTTAGTCTTCTGTGTCCTCTGCCATATCAATGTCTGGAATAGCGTCTGGATCATTGTCGTCAAAATCTTCATAGTCATCTTCATCGTAATTGGCCATAGTCTTTTCTAACTTGGCACTAATTTTCACCAAGAATTTAGTGTCTTCTGTAGACACTTCTACCGCTTGAATAGTCTCCCCTGAAGCATTTTTAAAGCTTATAATATTTAGGTCATCATATCCATCTGGATACTTCTCTACCAAAAGCTTTAATACCTCTGGAGTTAATTTTTTAAAATCTACAATGACACGTTTTAATGGCTGTTGCATGGCTATAAATCTAAAAGGTAAGCAAAGATTAATGGAGCTACAATGGTAGCATCACTCTCTATAATATACTTTGGGGTGTCTATATCTAATTTACCCCATGTAATTTTCTCGTTAGGTACAGCGCCTGAATAAGATCCGTAACTTGTAGTAGAGTCACTAATTTGACAGAAATAACTCCAAAAAGGCGTGTCTGTTCGCTCCATATCTTGGTAGAGCATGGGCACCACACAAATAGGAAAATCTCCCGCAATTCCTCCACCAATTTGGAAGAAACCAATACCATTTTCAGAATTATCTGTGTACCAATCTGCTAAAAACGTCATGTACTCAATCCCAGACTTCACAGTGCTGGCTTTTAATTCGCCTTTGAGCACATATGAGGCAAAAATATTCCCCATGGTACTGTCCTCCCAACCTGGGCAAACAATGGGTAAGTTCTTTTCTGCGGCCGCATACATCCATGAGTCTTTTAAATCAATTTCATAGTATTCTTCCAATACCCCTGAAAGGAGCATTTTATACATAAATTCATGAGGGAAATAACGCTCCCCTGCTTCCTCTGCATCTTTCCAAATTTTATAGATATGTTTCTGAAGTCTTCTAAAAGCCTCCTCTTCTGGAATACAAGTATCTGTAACTCTATTGAGTCCCTTTTCGAGTAAGTCCCATTCTTGCTGAGGAGTTAAATCTCTGTAGTTGGGCACACGCTCATAATGGGAATGGGCCACCAAATTCATAATATCTTCCTCTAAATTCGCTCCTGTACAAGAAATAATTTGAACCTTGTCTCGGCGGATCATTTCAGCGAAAATCTTTCCTAATTCTGCGGTACTCATTGCACCAGCTAGAGACACCAACATTTTAGAACCACTGGCCAATTGGGCTTCGTATCCTTTTGCAGCGTCTACTAATGCCGCTGCATTAAAATGCAAATAATACTTTTCTATGAAATTTGAAATAGCTCCTTTACTCATCGCTGTCTTGAAATTTAGTGAGATTATTTTTTTTAGCGTGTTCCACATCAAAAGTATTGTCATATGGATCACTCGCTAAGACATCCATGAATTTATAACTTAACATTTTATAATACAATTTTGCTGCTAAAAATTCAGACGGCTTGCTGTTTCCATTTGGGCAAAGCTCAACAATGTCAAAGCCAACAACATTTTTCTCTGCAAAGACTTCTTTTAAAAATGCCAGTGTTTCATACCACAACAAACCACCTGGTTCAGGGGTCCCAGTTGCTGGTAGGATAGACGGATCAAATGCATCTAAATCTAAAGTAATAAATACATTCTCTGTCATGAGATCTAAAGCTTTGTCGGACCAATATTCATCCTGTACCATATCATGGGCAAAAAATGTTTGCTCAGAATCCATAAAGGAATTTTCTATCTGATCCATGGAGCGAATACCCACCTGAATTAAATTGGTAGTTTGGCTTGCCTCATGAACCGCGCATGCATGGTTACAACTAGTCCCGTCATAAGAAGCTCTTAAGTCTGCATGAGCGTCTATATGGAGTACCGTTAAATTTTCAAAACTTTCATTAAAAGCCCTAATGGTACCTATTGAAATAGAATGCTCTCCTCCAAAAATGGTCACAAACTTGTTCTTCTTTATATAAGACTTTGTAATTTTATGAACCGCCTCTACCATTGCCTCAGGTGTGCTGTTCTCCAATACCGGATCTGCTAAATACACCCCTTGTTGGTACACCTCCGTGGCCGTTTCAATATCGTATAATTCCATATTTTCAGAGGCTGCCAAAAAAGCATCTGGCCCTTTATCTGCTCCTTTCCCCCAAGTACTCGTACCATCGTAGGGCACAGGGATTAATACTACTTTAGCTGTTTCTAACTGGGCAAACTCGTCTGGAATGCCAGCGTAATTATTCTTGCTCATACCCTAAAATTTTAAGCATCTCAGATGCTTCTTGTTGCTGTGAAAATAATGAAGTGGTTAAATTCCCCGCTGCGTCTTTTTGAATTAAAACATGCTTTGGGGTAGGAATTAAACAATGCTGTAAGCCACCGAAGCCTCCAATAGACTCTTGGTAAGCACCAGTATTAAAGAACCCAATATAAAGGGGTTTGTCTTTCTTAAATTTTGGAAGGTAAATAGCATTCATGTGCTGCTCAGAATTATAATAATCATCACTATCACAAGTAAGTCCTCCTAAAAGTACACGTTCATACTCATCCTGCCACCTATTAATAGGCAACATAATAAAACGCTTGTTTATGGCCCAAGTATCTGGAAGGGTTGTAATGAAAGAAGAGTCTATCATATTCCATTTCTCTCTATCATTCTGCTGCTTCTGATACAACACTTGGTATATTGCTCCTCCACTCTCTCCGACCGTAAAACTTCCAAACTCAGTGAAAATATGAGGTACAGGTACGTCTGCTTCTGCACAAATAGCGTTAATCTGGTTTAAGATCTCTTCTATCATATAGGCGTAGTCGTATTCAAAGGCTAAGGAGTTTTTAATCGGAAAACCACCGCCAATATTGAGACTATCCAAACTTGGGCATATTTTTTTAAGGCGTACATACACCTTTAAACACTTACTTAATTCGTTCCAGTAATAGGCATTGTCTCTAATACCTGTATTGATGAAAAAGTGAAGCATTTTTAACTCTACATGTTCATGTCCCTTAATCTGATCTTCGTAAAAGGGCACAATATTTCGGTATCCTATTCCCAATCTTGACGTATAAAACTCAAACTTTGGTTCTTCTTCAGAGGCTATTCTAATACCAATTTTATAATCGCCCTTTATTTTTTCTGACAACAGAGAAATCTCTTCGTAATTGTCAATAATAGGAATACAATTCTCGTGGCCTGAATTTATAAGCCGGGCAATGTTTTCTACATATTGAGCCCTTTTAAAGCCGTTGCAAATCACAAAAGTATCTGACTTTATTTTGCCCGCTTCCTTAAGAGATTCTACTATATTAATATCAAAAGCAGAAGAAGTTTCAATATGAATGTCGTTGCTCAAGGCTTCTTCTAAAACATGCTTAAAATGCGAACTTTTTGTGCAGTAACAATAATGGTACTTCCCTTTGTAATCGTGCTTTTTAATGGCATTGTCGAACCATCCTTTAGCCCGTTGGATATTTTCAGAAATTTTGGGTAAATAAGTGAATTTTAATGGGGTTCCATATTGGGCCACCAATTTTTCTAATTCAATACCATGAAAACGGAGATTTTCGTCTTCTAAGGTGAATTCTTCTTGTGGAAAATAATAACTCTGGTGTATTAGATCTATGTATTTAATATTCATTATAGCAAATTAAAAATTAGAGAAAGGCCAAGAAATTATATCCCTGACGCTAAAAAAATGAATTGCAATAAGTATATTAGATATTGATCTGACGTGCAGTGGTGGGTACAAAAAAGTACTCGTGCTGGCTTTGCACGATAGCGTTTGTAGAAGTTCGCTTTAAATTTTGGTTGCCTATCTGATAAGCTGCATCTAGAAAACACTTCGGGTTTTCTAATTGCTCCAACATAGAAACATTTTTCATGATGTTCAGCTAAATGCCGTAACAAATGAAAACAAAAAATTTGAAAAAAAAGCCGCTTTTAAAAAGATTTAAAAAAAAGCGGCATCACCCAATTTTATTGGGCAAAATGAAAAACAAACCCCTTATTATAGACTGTTTACAATAATATAACACCTCAAAAACAGTTAAAAAAGTCGAGCAAAGCTGCTAATGTGCATAAAAAAATCGCGTTTTGCACTTTTTTAAGTATTGTCTTGTAACTATCTTTAAAAGAAAAAATCATGAAAAACAGAAGAGAATTTCTAAAAACCACCTGCCCTACTGTAGCGTTTGCTTTCTTTGGCGTGTCGCTTATTCAAGCCTGTTCTTCTTCAGAAGACTCCATGCCCAAAGTTCCCACAAACAATGGACAAACCAATACGGATACGGATGGTGTCACTCAAAATGGCAATACCATTACCATTGATCTAAACGCAGCTAATTTTTCTGGATTGGCCAATGTTGGCAGCTGGATGAATCTCACTTCCGCAGGCGTACTGCTTTTAAGGGTAAGCTCTGACACCATTAGAGCTTTTGACAATTGCTGCCCACATCAAGGCACCAGAACACAGTGGAGCTATGGGAACAACACCTTTAATTGTGCCAATCACGGCAATAGTTTTGGTACGGGAGACAACTCTGTTAGTTGTAATTCAGACGCTAGCAGCGGAGATTTGGTCAGTTACAATTCAAGTATCTCGGGCAATACATTGACTATTAATAAAGCTTAATCTATTCTCGTACAATCCGTTGTATTAATCAATGTCAAAATTGAAGCCCAAGGCGGTTTGATCAAAGCTTAAACCATTACTCCTATTGTAATGAATATAGCGTAGTTCAATAGATTTTAAACCAACTTTCCAAAGGGATAATTGGCCCAATATGTCTTTGTATCTAATTCCAACACCCCATTGTTGGCTATTAAAAGCAGAGAGATCATAATCTGAGGTATAGTATTCGTCAGTACTTTTCGCCATTTCTTTAGGATAAAAATAGTCAGCTGCCGTTTGACTATAGTGTCTAAAGCTTGGAAAAACAGCCCAATTTAAACCGAAAATTATGGGGAGCTCAATTTCTGCTGTAAGCCCTTGGACACCCCAAGAATCTGCATAATATCTTGCATAAGATCTCAGAATAAAAGTGTCAGAAAGGTAGAAGTTCATTCGAGCACCCACTGGGTATTTATACCTGTAAAAGGGCAGTCTTTCTACGTTGTCTGCCAATTGAAAAGCATCTATAAAGAAATTCTCTTTGTCTGCAAAATACACCCTCTGTAAAGGAGAAGACAACAATCCTTCTTGCATAACGGCATCTATAAAAAAGGATACTTGCATCTTATTTGTCAAGATTTGAGCCAAATTTAGACTGAGCGCATAGGTGTTTCGCTTAGTCTGACTAAAGGCAGCAAAAGCATTAGTGTAAGTGCCTTCTCCACGAATATTGGAATCAAAAAATCCCGTTCTTAATTCTATGGGATACTGTGGATCATGTTCGTCCATATACACTTGAAGGTTGAGACCCAATTCAGTGTTTTTCTCATTATAAAGCTTACTAATACCCATACCAAAACCAATAGATTGATAATCGTATTCTTTAGAAAACGCTAGGGACGCATTATAAATGGTGTTTCTGTCTTCGCTAAAGTGTGCATAACTCGGATTAAAATGCGCCAGTACATCTGATCTAGAAGCTCCAGAAGAGGCGACCCATGGGCTGGCTCCCTGGTTTCCATTTACATAAGATAAAGCTTGAGTACTAGCAAAAGATTTGTCGTCGTGGTCTTCATATTTGTCATCATGGTCGTTGTCATCTCCCCAGGAAGCACTGCGATCAAAAGGATTCACGTTACTAGAAGAAGCAGAGGTATAGGCTGAAATTCCGGCGTCTACCGAAAGGATTCCATTTTCTCCAATAGGAATTTGAACCACCATAGTGGGAGCTGCATTAGTCAATTCCTCTGTTCCTTCCCCTCCAGTAACAGCCGCATTTTGACCATCCTGAGCATAGTAACTAAAAAGTGTTTGAACACTGACTTTCTCTAAAACTTTTTTGGTATATATGCTTTCATTTTCTTGAGCTCTCAGGGCAAATACACTAAAAAACAATAGGATAATAAATGCGTACTTCATAACTTAATTACAGCCGCAGCCGCCTCCCATTTTACCGCCATTTGCTCCCGCTGCACCTTCTCTATAAACATGACTACTAATGTCTGCCTTACAAACACCTCTAGCACTAAGAACCATATCTTCTGCATTGATATATACCTTTTCATATTCTTTTACAGCCACACAAGAGGAGGCAAATAAGAGAAGTCCTACAACTACTATATGTTTCATGTGATTCAATTTTGAGTTTCAGTCACTTCAATATTTGGACTGTAATGAATTTTATTAGCCGCATCTACAATAATGCATGACATGCCTGGTAATTGTGAAATGGTGTTTATACCTATATCTATACCCATGATAAAAACGGCAGTAGCAAAAGCGTCTGCCAATTCCCCATTTGGGGCAAAGACAGTTACTGACTTAATTCCAGAAATAGGCATACCACTTCTTGGATCAATAATATGACTATAGCTTTTTCCGTTTAAAGTTACGTATTTTTCATAATTTCCTGAAGTGGCTACTGCTGCATCTTTTACTGGAAACCACGAAAATACTTTGGACGGGTTTTCAGGATTGCTAATCCCTACCTGCCAATCTGTTCCATCTGGCTTTTTCCCCCAAGTGGTTAAATCTCCTGAGGCATTAATAATACCAGCTTTTATTCCCATTGATTGCAAATACTTTTTAGTAGCGTCTGCTGCATAGCCTTTTCCAACAGCACCAAAACCTATTTTCATGCCTTTTTTAGGCAAAAAAACGGTATTGTCAATGGCATCTAGTTGAATCTCTTTGTAGTTTATATGAGCAACAGATGTTTGGAGTTGTTCTGGTGAAGGAAGCGTTTTCATACTTCCATCAAATACCCAAACTGGGTCTAAAGCAGCATAACTAATATCAAAAGCACCTTGGGTAACTTTTGAAATTTGGATACAACGTTCTATAAGGCCAAACAATTCTTGAGATACTTTCACAGGTCGCTCACCTGCATTTTTGTTAATTGCAGATGTTTCAGAATTGGGATCCCATGAAGATATGAGCTTTTCTATTCTCTCTATTTCTTTTTGTGCTATATCTAGATGTAGGTTGGCTTCTTTTTGGTTACTTACCAAAGTAATTTCGAAACGACTGCCCATGAGTTTAGCTGTTCTAGTCACAATTTTATTCTCTTGTGAAAAAACTAAACTTTGGATTAGAAAACAGAAAAACAGAGCGCTTTTAACATATTTACTCATTGGAAGCCATGTCTTGGAGTTTTTCTATATAAGCTTCTGGAGAAATATTCAAATAAGCTGTTTGCCCTAAAATCTCTTTTTTGGGAGAAAGCAACACCACCAAAGGAAAATAACCTTTAGTGTTGTATTGTTCAGCCAATTTCTTATTCTCAGATGCCAGAAGCTCTGGTAGTTGATTGTCCTTTCTCCTGGGAAAATCTGCTTTATAAAGTATTAAGTGTTCTTTAGCATAAGATTGAAAAACTGTTGTTGCCCATATATCTCTATCTAATTTAATACATGGGGCGCACCAATCAGAACCTGAAAAAACCAAGAGTATGGGTTTATTTGAGGTGGTAGATTTTTCTGTTGCATTGGCCCAACTGGACACCCATTCCTGAGCAATAACGAATTGGCAAATAAAAAGTAAGCTTATAAAAATTATTTTTTTCATATGTTATGGGGCTAGTATGGACAGTGTTTGACCCTGTACCTGTATAGGATAAATTAATAATCCTTTCGAAGCGTCTGAATTTAAACCCACTCCTTGCTGGGTGAATCTAGCACCGTGCTCGGTACAGTAAAACTCATCGTTTCTAAAAATAACTTGTTTTATGGTTTTGTGACTACATACCTGAGTAGCTGCCACGTAGTTACCTTGCTGATTAACCGCAATAACAACGGTATTTTTAATGATATAATCTCCAGGACTTTTTAAAGATTGCCCCTCAGAACTATTTAAATCTAAAGAGAAAAGGACTCCATTAGCATCTGGAATTAAGGCCTGATCTGCCAGGCCATTTTCTGCTTCCAAACAACCACTTAAACAACTAAAGGTAAGTGTAAAAGCAGCGCCTTGTCCAATAGATTTCATAAATTCTTTACGCTCCATCTGAGTAATTTTTAAATAAAAGTAATGTAATTAGCGTTTCTAACCCACTTACAATGTGTTAAATAACAATATTTATAATGACTCTCAAAGCCATTTAGGCTACCATTTATCGAAACTTAATCCCCTTTTAACTTATCAAATATACTGTCCAACCTATATATTGAAAATAAAAAAGACTTTTTTAAAAATTTAAAAATCTGATTTTCATATATTTACATTTCTTATGATCAAGAAGAAACAAATACAAGAGGGTGAAAACCTCATGAAAAATGCCCTAACTGGGGTTGATCTGTTTCAATTCGTTTTTTTTTACCAACAGCTAAGAAAGCTAAAATCGAAAAGGGAATCTTACCACATTGAATTTGTAATTAAATCATGTTACCCGCAATTGGCTTTTTTTAATATGGAAGAAATTGAAAAATTTGTGAGTGAATTCAAATCACAAAACAGCTTTCAAATTCCCTAATAACAAAATAAAATTCTAATTTAGGCCAGCCTTAGGGCAAACATCAGGCCTCATAGTTCAACGGATAGAATAGAAGTTTCCTAAACTTTAGATCCAGGTTCGATTCCTGGTGAGGTCACGATTCAAATGATACTATGGAAATTTTAAACACCTTTATACAAACATTCACTTTCTTTGATTTGGTAGAGCGTTTTTTATTAAACTTTATTTTTACTGCCATCATCATTCGCTTTATCTATTATAAATACGCTCAAAACAAAGCCTATATGTTTACTTATTTCATGATAAGTACCGTAGTTTTTTTGCTTTGCTATTCCTTGAAAAGAAATGAATTGGATATTGGACTAGCCCTTGGTCTTTTTGCCGTTTTTGGCATTATTCGTTACCGCACTGATACTATTGACATTAAAGAAATGACCTACCTATTTGTCATTATTGGAGTGGCTGTTATAAATGCGCTCTCTACCAATGCGGTCCCTATGGGTGAAATTCTTTTTGGAAATATTGCGGTGGTTGCCATGCTAATGATTTTGGAAAGGGTCATGAAGGCACCGCTCTCTTTAAAACAGCAGGAAATTGTTATTCCTCATTCTGCTTTAATAAAACCAGACCAAAAAGATGCTTTAATTGCTTCTTTAGTGGCAGAAACTGGCCTGGATATTAAAAAAGTCCAGATTGGTAAAATTGACCTTATGACCCAAAGTGTTAAAGTAACACTCTTCTACTAAATTCCTGACTGAAACACTTATGAGATGTCTACTATCGCTTTTTTTAATGACCCTAATGGCCAAACCTGCCTTCGCTCAAAATAAGGAGCTCGCTATCTGGACGGCTACTAGCAGTTCTTTTGAGCTCTCTGACCGTATTTATGTAGACGGAGCGCTAGCCTTTAGAAGTAATGCTGGACTAAATGCTATTTCCAGGTATTTTGGAGAGGCGCGTATGGGCTACAAATTATCTAGCTCTTTTAGTGGTGTTGTTGGTGTCCGTTACGGAACCCTTTTAGACCGCAGTGGTGGGATACAAGGAAATTTTACTTTTTACAGATTCTTTGCTGAACTAAAACACAAGGCCTCTTGGCGTCAATTAAGATTCAAGCAAAGACTGCGCTTTCAGGAAGACACCGAAAAGAAACAAGGAACGCGCACAGAAAATCACTTGAGGTATAAAACAGCTGTTGAATTTAAAATACCTAACTGGAAAGCAGACCCACAAGTATCTGTAGAGTTTTTTAAACCCTTAGGAAGCAATAGCATAAGTGGATTTGACCGCATGCGTTACAAACTTCAAACAGATCTGAGCCTCGCTGGAAACGCTCTAACGATCGCTTATTTCATAGACAGAGACACCCCTCTAAACACAGCAGCTATAAATAGTCATATGTTGGGACTATTTTATGATTTGGATTTCTAGTACTTTATTTTTCGGAACTATACACATAATCCGCCTGCTTGTATAAAATTTCATTGGCAGTATTGACCCTGTAACTCACCCTTTCTTGAGGGAGTTTTAGGCCCTGATACGCCAACCAAGACTGGTTTAAAATGAGGCTATAACGGTTGTTGTGCCAGACCCTATTTCCCAAAAACACGCCAGAGTTCTGGTCAAAATACCAGACCCACTGGTCGCTTGAATTGGGAAACTGAAAAGACACCGCCCACACAGGGGTATTCATTAGGGTGTCTGGTGAAACTGTAGCATTTTTGGGAAGTTCACGAGATAATTTATAGGGCTGCCAATAGACAAATAACCCGCCGTTTAAAAGGGATTCAAAGCCCTTTTTATCTGGTTCAGAGAGTGTTTTTAAAGTATCGTTCACCCGAAGGCTAAGCCCCAGCGCATCTCTTGTTAATTGGTGTTTTTGATTATTTTCTTTCCAGCCTACGGCCCATGTCCCTTTTTTAAAATCATACTCAAAAGATTGTTCCACCGTCTTTTTGGGTTCGCCAAGGGAATCAAAAGAGCTTGTTTTCTTGTCAAAAGAAAATAATTTCACAGCTTCAAAAGCGGCTTCACCACCATGGGCTTTCACCGCTTTCTGAAGGACTTCCTCAGGCGTTGTAACAGATGCCTTTTGACAAGAAATAAAAAGTAATGGTAAGAGGATAATACCTAGAATAGCGCGCATAAGAATAGACTTTACCCAAATTTAAATATTAATTTACCCAAATAAGCCGTCTAATCTTGTATTTTTAGGCTAGAAAAATCAAACATCATGACAAAGATCTTAAAAATCAGTTTTGCATCCCTGTGGATGCTATTTGCCTTAGTGGCTCAAGGGCAGGAACACAGCCATGCGGGTGCAACGGCTATAGAATATCCTAATATACCAGGATATTTAAGCCTAAAAACAGATTTTCATATACACTCTGTGTTTTCAGATGGCACCGTATGGCCCAGTATTCGGGTACAAGAAGCCTTGAGAGAAAACCTAGATGCTATTTCACTTACGGAACACTTGGAATACCAGCCCCACAAATCAGATATTCCCCATCCAGACAGAAATAGGGCCCACGAAATTGCTCTGAAAGAAGCCGCAGACCACGGTTTATTAATTATTCGAGGCTCTGAAATCACAAGGGCGTTGCCAGTAGGGCATAACAATGCCATATTTATTCATGATGCCAACCCTATTTTACAAGAGGCTGCTGAAGACGCCTTTAAGGAGGCAAAAAAACAAGGGGCTTTTGTGTTTTGGAACCATCCCGCTTGGTATGTTCAACAACCTAACGGAACGCCTGCGCTGAGTGATTTTCAGAAAGAACGTATTAAAAATGATGAGTTACACGGCATAGAAGTGATTAATACAGGAGACTATTCGGAAGAAGCCCTACAAATTGCGCTAGACAACGGGCTGACCATTATGGGGACATCAGATGTGCATGACCTCATTGATTGGGATTATACAGAAAAAGCACAACACAGGCCTATTACATTGGTTTTTGCCAAAGAAAAAACTGCCGCTAGTTTATTAGAGGCTTTAAAAAATGGAAGAACTGTGGCTGTATTTAATGATTTATTGGTGGGTAAATCTGAGTTTTTAAATCCTTTAATTAAAGCATCTGTCACTGCTACAGACCTAAAATATATTGGCAAAACACAGGTTTTGTCTGTGACACTTCACAACCATTCCAGCAGTGATTTGCTCTTTGAAAATCAGATGCCTTTTAGTCTTTACAGGCATTCTCCAGTATTTACCATTCCTGCGGGAGAAAGTATTACGCTTCAAATAAAAACCTTAGAAAGAAAAGATAGCATTGTACTGACCTTAAAAGCATTAGGCGCTTTTACAGCCCCAAAAGTGCAGCCAATCATTGAATGGGAACTCAAGATAGACTAAGAACTCTGTCAATTTTATTACCTTAGGTCTATCTTTTAGACCCATGCAAAATCCTTTTAAAAAAATGGGGCCTGCCACGCTAGTGGCAGCTGCCTTTATAGGTCCTGGGACCGTAACCGCTTGCATGAAAGCAGGGGCAGGCTTTGGAATGTCCCTACTTTGGGCTTTATTGCTCTCTGGTGGTATGACTATTTTATTACAAGAGACCGCCGCTAGAATTGGCCTCATTACCCAAGAGGGACTTGCAAGTGTCATGCGCAACGCAATTGAAAAAAAGTGGCTCAAAATACTGTTGTCTTGGGGAATATTAACCGCTATTTTGGGCGGAAATACCGCCTATGAGGCTGGAAATTTAAACGGTGCTATTTTAGGCCTGGAAGCCTTATTTGGTCCAGATTCACTTGTAATTTACCCCTTTGTAATTGGAGGCTTAGCAGCGATTCTACTGGGATTTGGCTCCTATAAAACACTGGAAAAATTTCTCATTGGACTGGTGGTGTTACTCAGTGGCTCCTTTTTAATTACAGCTATACTTGTGGGTCCCTCCATGGTGGCGCTGATCAAGGGAGTTGTTTTGGTTCAATTTCCAAAAGACAGTTTATTTCCCATCATGGCCTTAATAGGCACCACGGTAGTGCCGTATAATTTATTTCTTCACGCTGCACTGGTCAAAGAAAAATGGAAGCAGCCCTCGGATTTAAGTGCCCTAAGAACAGACACGAAAATTGCGGTAAGTATAGGAGTCTTAGTCTCTATGGCTATTGTGATCACTGCTACCGCCTTGCCAAAGGACAGTTTAAAATCTGTTCTCGATTTGGCAAAAGGACTGGCGCCACTCTATGGAAGCTTCGCTAAAATTGCTATAGGAATAGGCCTGCTTTCTGCAGGAATTACCTCAGCAGTGACCGCTCCATTAGCCGCCGCTTATGTAGTAAATAATTGCTTTGACCTTGGTTTAAAGGCCACCCATTGGGGATTTAAAGCCATTAGCTTAGTGATATTGGCATTAGGCATGTGCTCCCTATTACTAAACTATACCCCCATCAGTGTAATTGTTTTTGCTCAAATTGCCAATGGAATTATCCTCCCAGTACTGGTAGGACTTTTGTTTTGGCTCGGAAACAACCAAAAAATGTTAGGAAAACACACCAACAGTAAAACTAAAAATATACTGTTTGGTATTATTTTTATAATTTCAGTGGGTCTCAGTATAAAAACCCTTGTGAGTGTATTGTAAAACCAACACTATGACCATAGATTTTAATTCAGATTTGGGAGAAGGTTATGGAGTAGATAAAGAACTCATGCCCTATTTAGACAGTTGTAGTATTGCCTGCGGCGGCCACTATGGAAATGCCCTGACCATAGAAACTGCACTGCAATTGGCCCTAAACGAACAGCTAAAAGTAGGGGCACATCCTTCTTATCCAGACACCCTCAATTTTGGCAGGCAGTCTATGAAAATGCCTCTAAAAGAATTTCAAGCAGCCATTGAAAAACAATTGGACCTCTTTTTTAATACTTTGGAAAAGCAGTCAATTCAATGCCACCATATAAAAGCCCATGGCGCTTTGTATTCAGACCTATACCATAGTCCAGAGCTCGCTGGAGCTTATTTAGAAACCCTATCTAACTATCCTTGTACCCTTTTGTACGCCATGCCCCATAAAGCATTTACTGTGGCGGCTGAAGCCCAATATTTTAAGCTGTATTCAGAGGGCTTTCTAGACAGGAGGTATAATGAACAAGGCTATTTAATCTCTAGACAATCTAACAACGCTCAGATAGAAAACACTACGGAAATAGTAGCACAATTGCATGATCTTGTGCTAGAAAAGCACATTCCGTACCAGAACAGTCAAGGTAAAATAGCCTATTTAGCCACTCAAATAGACACCGTTTGCTTACATTCAGACCATCCAAAAGCAATAGAGAGGGCGCAGGCCATTAGAAAAGCCATTTCAAAAATTTAGTCATTAAGCTATGTTAGACGCAAAAGAACCGAAGCCTCCTTATTTCTTAGAATACCACCCATACAGTGAATACGCGCTACTCATTCAGTGGCCCCAAATAGTCTCTGAAAATATCTTAGAGGACCTATCTGCTTTTAAAAAGGTGTTGCAAAATAATTGTCCAGACGCTATTTTAACAGCAGCTTATGCCTCTATATTAGCGGTATTCCCTGAGCGAATTACTTCCTTTCCCTTCTTAAAAGCACAAATAAAAAAAGACTATGAGCTGTTTAGTGAAGAAAAAATTAAAGAGCATCTAGACCCAAAGGACCAGAGCAAAAAGATTAAAAACACCATAAAGAAGGCCAAAAACACTATAAAAACGATACCAGCACAAAAAATACTGTATAAAATACCGGTATGCTACGAGGCCTCTTTTGCCCCCGACCTTGAGGCGGTGTGCACTCAATTAAAACTTTCTCCAGAGGCGCTCATTTCCAAACACAGCAAGGCTACTTACACGGTCTACGGTGTTGGCTTCCTTCCAGGATTTATGTATTTGGGCGGTCTGGATTCAAAACTTGAGATCCCTAGAAAATCAAGCCCCAGAATGAAAGTTCCTTCCGGTTCTGTTGGGCTTGCCGCCAAGCAAACGGGTATATATCCCTGTGAGAGTCCCGGTGGCTGGCAGCTCATTGGCCAAACACCCATACCCTTATTTAACCCCCTACAAGACCCACCTTTTTTTGCGCAGGTGGGAGACAAAATACAATTTACACCCATCTCAAAAGACGCTTATAAGCTATTGCAAATTCAAGTAGCAGCAGGGATTTACAAAATAGAAAAAACGATTTATACTAAGCCATGAAACCAAAAGCCGCATGATTAAAGTCATTAAAGCTGGTTTATACACCAGTATTCAAGATTTAGGCAGGAGCCCACTGCAACCTATAGGGGTGCCAATGGGCGGGGCCATGGACCGTGAAAGTGCTCAAAATGCCAACGCCCTTTTAGAGAATGAACCCAATGCCGCAGTGCTGGAAATAACCATGACAGGACCTGTATTGACTTTCACAGAAAATGCTTGGGTGGCTTTTAGCGGTGCTATTTTTCCAATTTATATAAATCAAAACATAGCCAGCACCAATACCCCTATTTGGGTAAAAGCGGGCCAAGAACTGCGTTTTGGTACCCTGGAAAAAGGCGTGAGGCTTTATATGGCCATTAAAGGCGGTTTTCTAAATGAGCCCCTATTGGGAAGTAGGTCCATGCAAGCCCATTTAAGTCCAATCATAAAACTAGAAAAAGGAATGGAACTCCAACACAGATCAGGGGAAAAAGACCAGGCGATTATTCTTGAAAAAAAGAGCAATACTCCTTTAGGCGCCAAAAAAATCCTCGCCTTTCAAGGGCCGGAATTTAAATACTTAAACCCAGAGCAACAGGAGGGTCTTAACCAACAAACCTTTAAAGTGAGTAATCTCAACAACAGAATGGCCTACCAGCTACTTCCTTCATTAAGTGCTTTTGAAAAAAACCAAATTACAGGACCTGTATTACCAGGCACTGTTCAAATAACCCCTTCTGGAAATATAATGGTCCTCATGAGGGAAGCCCAAACTACGGGGGGCTATCCCAGGATTTTACAACTTACCCAAGAGAGTATTAATGCTTTGGCGCAATTAAAAACAGGCGACAGTTTTCGAATTAAGATTCTGCCTTTAAACTAATGTCCAACACCTAAGCCTCTAAGTAATAGCCTGCCATTAGTGGCTTTCACTAGAATCAATTTTAATCTTTTATCACAACCAGGCCATAAGCACCGTGGGCAGCTACCAAAGGGTTGGAAGATTTACTGAATTTTTTAAAGCGGTCTTTCAAGACCTCTAATTGTGCTATGACCATGCCTTTTACCTCTGCATCCGTATCTTCATTGCCTTTTAAGTCTTTTAAAATATGGAGGTAGGCTTTTTGTAATTTCCTGTCTAGAACTGACTGTGGCGCTTTATCTAAAACAATATCTGAACTCAGTCTGTTGAAGAGCTCCGGTAATGCCAGGCCGTTTCCTTCTAAGGTATAATGCGCAGAGAGCATGGCGGTTAATTTTTTAGGCGCAAGCATAGTTTTCAATAAATCCATTTGCATCTTAGACAGGGCGTCTAAGGCCCCGTCTGAGCTAAAACTAGATACCAAATCTTTAGGAATAAGCCAAGTGGGTGCGTTCCACACCTCAGCATTTAAAAAATCCAAAGCTTCTAATTGAGTCCCCGATAGTACATTCACATAGGGCGTTCCTTCTTGGTTGTTGTTTAATCGAGTTTCGTTTACCCCTCCTACAAGCTTAGCCACATGGTACACATATCTCCTATACACCCCTAAAAACTCTCCGTGTAATTCCGCTAAATCATCATAGGTGCTGTTAGGAAACTGTGCCCAGTCTTTTAAATTTTTACCGACTATTTTTAGATTAGACAAACCGTACTGACTGGCTTTAATAGGGTTGTCTCCAATATTTTCTGTTTGAGAATTGGGGTCGTTCCCGCCTGATCCAAACATATATATAGGATCTGTACTTCTAGCGTCTACCCATTTACGCAAGCTTTCTTTAACGGCCAATGGGTCTTTACCGGGGAAATAGCGATACCCCCATTCAATGGCATAGTTGTCATAAGGTCCTAATTGGCGGACAAAACGAATGTTTTTGTCTCCTGGTTGGGCTATATAATTATAACGGGCGTAGTCCATAATGGTCGTGGCAATCCCCATTTTCTGGGTAAATGTACCAGATCTTAAAGAGTCTACCGGATAGGCACTTGAGGCTTTCATATTGTGCGGCAAACCAAGGGCATGCCCTATTTCATGAGAAATAACGCGGCGCATCATCTCCCCAATTTCTTCCTCAGGCGTGTCTAGGGTTCTGGCTTTCGGATTGGCTGCAGCGGTTTCTAATAAATACCTGTTTCTGTAAGAGCGCAAATGGTTGTGATACCAAATAATATCACTCTCAATAATTTCTCCTGTTCTGGGGTCAGAAACACTTGGTCCAGTAGCATTTCTGGTGGTAGACGCCACATAGCGCACCATAGAATAACGGGCGTCTTCCGGACTAAAGTCTGGATCTTCTTCTGGAGTAGGCGCATCTTTGGCTACTATGGCATTTTTAAATCCTGCCTTTTCAAAAGCGCTGTTCCAATCTTCTATCCCTTTTCTAAAATAAGGGCGCCATTTTAAGGGGGTAGCGGGATCCAAATAGTACACAATTTGCTTCTTTGGCACCACTAATTCTCCACGCGAGTAGGCCGCTTCATCTGAAGGCTCGAGCCTCCAACGGCGCACTATGCTATAGGCATCGGCCTTTAAGGCCTCAGAAGAATAATCTATCTTATCCATAGAGAACCAGCCTACCCTACGGTCTTCATAACGCACTGGCATGGGGTCTTCTGGAAGTAAAATAAGGGAGTGGTTCACTACAAAACTGAGGGTTTCTGTGTTGTTGCCTCTAGGCGCCTTACGTGCGCTATAGGTGAGGGTGTGGGTCACTTCTGTGTTAATGGGAAAGGAGCGCACGCGGTCTATACTCGAGCGCTTTTTATCTACACCACCCATTTTATAGGCTTCTTTCTGGCGGCTTCCCACTATATTAAAGCCTGGTGAGTCGTCCGAAAAATAATCTGTTACCTCTATTAAATACTGCCCTTCTTCCTGAGCTTCTATCTCAAATGCTGCCAAAATTGGGTGGTTGTTGTTTTGCACCACACTAAGGCTAATGGGATCAGATTCTTGTGCCAAAGCATTATAAGACACTTGGGTCAATATAATTTTTTGCCCTCTTTTTTCAAAATGAACCAGTTGTTCTGAGGTCTTTGAACCCGCATTGCTGTAGGCAGAATAATTGGCGGGAATGCGCACAATTCTAGTCACCATAAGCAGGTCTTTATTCAAGATATCTTCTGATATTCCAAAGAATAATTTACCCCCCACAGCAAAGTAACTGTCTATAAGACCCGCTTCTTTTTGAAGGCCTTCCGTAATTTCTATTAGGGTTTTAGGGGCTTTTTTATCGTTATTTTTTTGGGCTTGAGTGCCTACGGAAAAAACTAAAAACAATAAAAAAGCAATTTTTGACAATCGAGATAAGGTCATTAGAAGGGGTTTTTACACCCCTAATATCGGAAAAAATATCAATAATGAATATAGATCCAGCCTTCTTTGTCTTGGCTTCCGTCGCCTAGGTTTATCCTATAGATATAAGAACCTGCTGGAAGTGGGTTTGTACTATTCTTGTAGGTTCCTCGCCAGTCATTTTGATAAGACTGTGCACTAAATACTTCTAAACCATTTTTATCATATACAGATACCCTAGCTTGTGGGTATTGGTCTATGTTTATAATCTTCCAAGTGCTTTCCATTCCACTTGAGTTGGGGGTGAGTAGTCCGGACACGACTACCTTTTCATCATCAAAGCCGTCATTGCCAATATCTGTATCTGCGTTGTCTCCAATGCCGTCATTGTCTGCGTCTTTAGATTCGCTTGCATCTAATGGGAAGGCGTCGTCCTGATCAATAACACCATCATTGTCGTCGTCTACATCTACATTGTTTCCAAGACCATCTCCGTCGGTGTCTATGCACTCACTTAGATTAATCTATAGCTCCAATACCTGCATCCCAAAGCAGCTTATTCAATTGGGGGACTTTCTCATTTTTAAGGTTTTCCCCTCTGACTTTTAAAAGGGCCCATTCTTTATTTAAAACAGCCATTCTAGACACAGAACCCATATTTAGCTTAGGCAAGCTACTTGCTGTTTGGTTGAGCACATACAGGTATGAAGCCGTGAATTTATTAGGATAATTTTCCACGTCGTCATAGGCTTTAGACAGGCGTTGGATCATGTCATTGTCAAAAGATATGGTGCTTTCCAACACCTCTGTAATAGCCTCCTTTAAGGCTGTGTTTCCGGAAATTTCATCATTTCTCAGTAAATCCTTTAAATCCAATTGTAAAGAATACAGTGTATTCACCATTTCTGCCATTTCTCTATAAGTATTTTCTCCTGCAGTCATAAAAGTGTCCCATTCTATGAGCGCCTTTTCATCTAAAGCTTCTAATGGGTTACTTTCTAATCTTACAGCAACCTGTTTTTGGACTTCTCCAATGCGTAAAATGGCTTTATACACTCCAGGTAACGCCCTGTGACCACTGTAACTGGTTTCTATGTAGGCCTCAGGAATACCAGGCAAGCTGTGGTGTTTCATATCCCATACAAAACGATTCAAGCCATTGTTCACACCCAACAAAGGCGCTGGACTAGGCGCACCTTCATAGGCTTTATATGTTGGGTCTTTAATCCCAACAAAACGTCTAATCAGATGGTTATTAGCATCCCTGATCTCCAAAGAAATGTCCTTCTCAGAAATTCCTTCTGGTAAATGGTAATAAAACACTACTCCGTTCGTAGGATTCACCCCTTGTAGAACATCAGTCCCTTTGGGTTCAGCAGCATTCATACTACTGTACCAATTCCCTAAAATAGCCGGTTCAGGTGTGAAAAATTGGATTCCATTTAAAGCCGCTGGGGTGGCTTGTCTTATGAGGTCTAAGTCATCTAACACCCAAAAAGAACGGCCTTGGGTAGCAACAATAAGATCATTATTTTTAATTAGTAAATCTGTTATAGGTACATTTGGGAGGTTTAATTGCATGGGTTCCCAAAATTTACCTCCATTATAGGAAACAAATATCCCTTTTTCCGTTCCTGCAAAAAGTAAATCTTTCACCACAGGGTCCTCGCGAACAACTCTTGTAAAGGATCCTTCTGGGATTCCAGTCGATATTTTTTCCCATTGCTCGCCATAATTGACACTCTTATATAGGCCTGGCATTTTATCGTTAAATTTATAGCGTGTAGTCGCTATATATACCGTTCCAGGATCATGCGCAGAAACATCAATGGCATTTATAATAGTTTCAGGTAATCCCCTTGGGGTAATATTTTTCCAACTAATCCCTCCATCTTTAGTAATATGCACCAGGCCGTCATCTGAACCTGTGTATAAAAGACCTTTTTCGTGTGGAGACTCCACTATATAAGATAGGGTGCCATAATTTTCCGCACCTACCGCTTCAATAGTGTAAGGACCACCACCATGTACCTGTTTGGAGGCATCATTCATGGTTAAATCTGGAGAAATAATTTCCCAACTTTGTCCAACATCTATGGTTTTTAAAACATATTGAGCACCGTGAAAATAAGTATTGGATTCATGTACAGACCTTATAATTGGTGCATTCCAATTAAAACGATAAGTCATTTCGCTGGCCGCCATACCCAAATACTGAATAGGGTCTATCATAATATTGGTACTGGATTTACTCTTGGGATAATAAGCGTCTATAGTTCCTAAATAACTCCCTCCAAGCACTACATCTGGCTGGTCTGGGTCAAAAGCTAAAAAGGCACTTTCGCCTCCGGCCGATGCCTCCCAGCTCTCCGCACCAATTCCCCCATTACCCAAGGATATACTTGAAATCTTTACACTGGTATTGTCCTGTTGGCCGCCATAGATATTATAAGGAAATAAATGATCTGCATTCACCCTGTAAAATTGTGCCGTGGGCATATTATTCTGTGAAGACCAACTCAGACCGCCGTTAAAACTAATGGCCGCGCC
>JAHEND010000016.1 GCA_024643325.1 Sediminicola sp. | reverse complement strand
CTGTCATCCCGACTTTTTCATAATGTAATTAACTAAAGTAGAGGAACTTGATAGTTTCTCTACTTTTTTATTATCTAAAAGAAAAATGATTGATAGTGACACTTCCCAATAAGTGATTTAATTAGATTTATTTTTAATTCTACCCATTTCAATGAATAAATTTTATTGAGTGATTGATTATTCTCCCATCCCTTGAAATTTTTGATCTCCATGAATTGAATAGATTTTAGTTTTAGGAATTTAATATGTTAAAATCTTAAAGTATTAGCTATTAATAGTTGTCAAATAAATTGTCTCCAATATCATTTATTTTAATTATTAAAGGTTTCATGTAACACTCACTTGACACATTTTCTTTCAAACAATGTTGTTTTTCTCCTTTAATAACATAACCTCCATCTTCATCTCCAGATGGTTCAATAGTTCTTCCATAATCATTAAAAAATCCACCATAGGTTCTAAACCATTTTTCCGTTCCTTCTAAATTTAATTTAGTAACATATACATCAAGATTCCCCATACCATATGAACTGGTATTTCCAAGAACCAAGAATCCATCTTCTATTTCTAAAACATCTTCTACATAATCCCAAGAAGTCCCTCCAATTGTAGTTTTCCAAATTAATTTTTTATCAACAGAATATTTTTCAATGATAATATCACATTTTTCACCATTGTTACCATAACATTCAATGTTATAATATTTTAAAGAACCTCCGTCTGAAGTTGAAATAGTGTTTTCTGTTAGATTTAATAACAGAAGATAAATGAGAGAAATTAAAATTTTCATTTTTTATAAGTTTTTGTTTTTCTAAAAGACATCACATAATTTAATTTGTTACACTTTTTTATTAATGAGATTATCTTCTAAATTACTAAAAGTTAAGACATCATTTAAAATCATCATTAGTGTATCCCAATTTAAAACTTAAATTATCTGATTACAGCAATTAAAAATATATTGCTTACGATCTAATTTCTCCTGCTTCATTAAAATAGCACATACACAATAAATGATATTATTTAATAAGCTTTTAAGCTATATATAGTTTTAGCAATCCTACTATATTATTTAAACGATCAGTTTCTTATTTTTTTTATGAATGTTTTTAAAGCCTCTGGTTTTTGTGTGCCAATGAGCAATTTTTTACCACTTTTTAATTCTAAAGCCAAACCAAACCTTCCTCGAATATTGTATACAGTACCATATGATGTAAAAAGCCTTATTCCCCAGCCTCCTACAAAACCATAGTCTACCACCGCTGCTTTGGCTACCTCCTCCCAATCAATTTTTTTCCTCACCAAAGGGAAGAAATGAAAATGAATACTCTTGGGGGTTATTTTTGTTTTTAAATGTAGCATTCTCATAAAAATAAGCAGCCCAAGCATTGGAATGAGCGCCACAGCCAAACCTTCGTTACTCAAAGGGTTATTTCCAAATGAGTTTCCTGTCGAGGCCTGGTAATAGATGCCAATCAGTGGAATACAAGTGACTCCAATAATGATACCCCATACCCACCATTGATTAAAAAGTTGTTGCTCTTGAAACATTTATACCTGTTGAATTTTTAATAAAACTACCTCTTTTTATGGAGAGTTTCAAATGAAATAAGCTGTGTAACAATAGTTACTTTATAAACACTCCCATTGGTGTAATTTTGATTCAAACAAGTAAATGGACAGACTTGTGATTATAATTTGGTTGGTTAATCAAGAGCAGTGGGAAACTGCTGCTCTTTTTTTAAATGCTTTTTAACCCAACCAATATTCAAACTACTAGATAAATTAATAAAGTTATTATGTCATTCTTAAGTAAACTATTTGGAACAAGCACTTCTTCAGATCACATTAAGGTGTTGGGTATTGAAGATTTCAAAGCAGGTATTGCGAATAAAGGCACTCAGCTTATAGATGTTAGAACGGCCTCTGAGTTTAAATCGGGTGCGATTGCGAATGCCAAAAACATTGACTTTTTTAACAGAACAGCCATGGAAATCGCATTTAAAAAATTAGATTCTTCCAAGCCGGTATATCTATATTGTAGGTCAGGAAATAGGAGTGGTCAGGCAGCAAAATTATTAGTTGCTATGGGGTTCAATGAAGTATATGATCTTAGAGGAGGTTACACCTCATGGAGATAACAAGCAATTTAAACTTATGAAAACATCCATAATTGTTCAAAATTTAAGATGTGGTGGTTGTGCTAATACAATTACCAAAGCATTGGCTTCTTTGGCTACTATTCAGGATGTTTCAATAGATGTATCTAATGCCATGGTTTCTTTTCAATACCAAGATTTTAATGACGCATTAGAAGTTAAGAGTATATTAGAGGGATTAGGTTACCCATCTGTTACAGCTAAAAATAATTTAAAATCTAAAGCCACTTCATTCATTAGTTGTGCCACAGGTAGAATTGGTAAAATAAAATAATGTAACAATTGTTACAAAATTTTAAGAATTGATTGGTTATATTTAGGTTTTAAACATTAACCAAACCAATGAAAAAACAACATCAAATTGTTATTATAGGCGGTGGAACAGCCGGTATAATGACCGCTACTCAGTTACTTAAGAAAAACAGCAATTTAGATATTGCTATCATAGACCCAGCAGATACTCATTACTACCAACCTGCATGGACTTTGGTTGGAGCAGGAGCCTATGATTATGATAATACCGCTAGATCTATGGAAAGTCTAATTCCTAAAAAGGCTAGCTGGATAAAAGATTTTGTCACTTCATTCAATGCAGATGAAAATACCTTAGAAACTAAAAATTCAGGACAAATTGGATATGAATTTTTAGTGGTTGCACCAGGATTGGTAATGGATCCATCTTTAATTGAAGGGCTTCCAGAAGCTATGGAGAAAGGGATTGTTTGTTCCAATTATACCGATCCAAAGCACACTTGGGAAACTATTAAAAATTTTAAAGGGGGTAATGCCTTATTTACACAGCCTACTACGCCCATTAAATGTGGGGGAGCTCCTCAAAAAATAGCCTATTTAGCGGCTGATTATTTTAGAAAATCTGGTGTTGCAAAAGATACTAATGTTATTTTTGCTACTCCAGGATCTGTTATTTTCGGTGTGCCTGTGATTAAAAATACTCTGATGAAAGTGATAGAGCGTTATGGAATTCACTTTAAGCCTTTTTACGCGCCTTTCAAGATAGATGCAGATAAAAAAATAGCCTACTTTAAGCACACAGCAGAAGGGGAAAATCAATGTGTGATTAATGAAAATAATGCCTTAGGAGAAAAAATGTCCGGAGATGCTATTATTGAAATTCCATTTGACATGCTTCATCTTGCTCCTCCGCAAACAGCACCTAAATTCGTTAAAGAATCTAATTTAGTAAATGATGCTGGGTGGTTGTCTGTAGATAATGGTAGTATGCAGCACACGAAATATAAAAATATTTTTGGTTTAGGAGATGTAGCAGGATTACCTACAGCTAAAACTGGAGCAGCTATTAGAAAACAAGTACCTATAGTTGTAGATAATTTAATGCTGTTACTAGCACACAAAGAAGCAACAAATAAATCCTATAATGGTTATTCTTCTTGTCCGTTAGTTACTGGATATGGGAAAATGGTTCTAGCGGAATTTGATTATAAAAATAATTTTATTCCAGATCCTAAATTAAAACAATTACTGATCAGAGACTCCTCTAAAGAACACTGGCGTTTATGGATGCTTAAAAAATATATGTTACCTTATTTATATTGGAATAAGATGATGAAAGGAGAAAATGTTTAAATAAAAAAAAGCGCCCTACAGGGCGCTTTTTTTTATCCCAAACGCTTGGTAACTATTGTTACGCTCCAAGGAATAAGTTGCCCTTAGATTTGTATAAAATTACCATACAGATGAAATACAGTACCTTATTTTTTGTTGGATTGTTTTGCTGGAGCACCGCACAATTAGTGGCACAAGAGCAAGAAGTAACACAGCAATCCATTTCGCAGGAAGCTTTTGCTGCAGCCGTAATGGAGCACAATCCAAATTTGAAAGTAGCTGCTGCGGAAACATTAGCCGCACAGGGAGATTATAATCAAACCAGAGCGGTGTTATTGCCACAAGTATCTTTGAGTCATACGGCAGTAGCTACGAATAACCCACTAATGGCTTTTGGTTTGGGTTTAAATCAGGCTCAGATAGAGGCCTCGGATTTTAATCCAATTATTCTTAACAATCCTTCTGAAACAAAAGATTTTGCCACTGTTTTTAGTGTGCAACAGCCTTTAATAAATATGGATGGTTTTATGAATCGTAAGGCTGCTAAAAGTGCTTTAGAAGCTACGGAATTAAAAGAATCTAGAACCAAAGCTTATATGACGCTTTCTTTAACAAGGGCCTATATGGAGCTACAATTGTCTTACAAGGCTGTATCTGTATTAGAAAAAGCATTAAAAACCGCGAATGCTTATCTGAAAATTGCAGAAGATAGGTATGAAGCAGGACACTTATTACGTTCAGATGTGTTGTCTGTTAGGGTAGCTGTTGGAGAGCGAAAAGCACAATTAGAAGAGGCTAGAAGTGGTGTTAGGGTAGCATCGGCCAAAGTGGCCATGCTTATGAATGCCCCACAGGATATTCAATACGTCCCTTTAGATTCCTTGACTTTATTAGCTGAAGCTCAGGATTTTTTCTATAGCCCTTTAAAAAGGGCCGACATTCAAGCCTTGGATTTAGTTACCAACGCTATGAAATATAAATATAGGGCTGCTCAAATGCAATTTTTACCCAAATTAAATGCTTTTGGTTCCTACGAGCTTCACGACACCTCCATTTTTGGTACAGGAGCAGAAAGCTATTTGGTAGGGGCTCAATTAAAATGGAACTTATTTAAAGGGGGTCAACAATTGGGTAGTACTAAAAAAGCAAAAGCTAATTTCTACAAAGCGGCTGAGCAAGCTGTTCAGTATAAAAATGAGAGTGAGCTGCTATTTAATAAAGCCAAAAGCCAATTAGACATTGCTAGTATACAATTAGAAACAGCTGGGTTGGCGGTATCCCAATTAGAAGAAGTGGTGGCCATAAGCCAAAATAGATTTGAAACGGGGTTAGCACGGACGAGTGATGTCCTTGATAGTCAGGCACAGTTGGCTCAAAAATCATTGTCATACGCCCAAGCAATCTTTAATTACAATTACACTAAAGCATATTTAAAATTTTTAACCCAAGAATAATCACAGACATGAAAACAATCAAAATATTTTTAACCCTATTCCCATTAGCTACTTTATTGAGTTGTGGAGAAAAACAGGAAACAGTGAACAGTGCTTCGCAGGCTGTGGTAGTGAGTACAGCAGTAGCAAAGTCGTCTCCTTTATTAACTGACGCAGTAGCTGGCGGTTATTTAGCCGCTTCAAAAACGAGTAATCTCAGTACTAGAATGATGGGAACTGTTCAGCAAATATCAGTTTCATTGGGAGATAAAGTTTCAAAGGGGACGGTATTAATGACCTTATTTAACAGAGATATAGACGCTGCAACCTTGGCAGCACAATCTGGTGTAAATGCGGCTAAGGCTGCTTTTAAATTGGCTCAAAATGATTTAGCCGCTTATAAAGTTTTGTTTGAAAAGAATAGTGTTAGCTCTAGAGAATACCAAGGGGTTAAAACAGCTTTTGTAGCTGCTGAAACTGCTTATAACCAAGCAAAAGCTCACTTAGAAATGGCTAAAGCACAACAAGCTTTTACTCAAATTAGGGCGCCTTATGATGGAGTAGTGACCAATCGTTTTATAAATCAAGGAGATATGGCTCAGCCGGGAATGCCTTTATTAGAAATAGAAGGGGGTAATGGATTTGACATTTGGACCTCTATAGGAAGTGAATATATAGGAGATTATAAAATAGGAGATACCGTTACGGTTAAAGTGCACCCTAGTGAATGGACGCTAAAAGGATCTATTACTGAGCTTGGATTGTCTTCCAAAAACACCGCAGGACAATACAGGGTGAATATTACATTAAATGGAGATACTACCCCTTTGTTATCTGGGATGTATGCCAGTATTTATTTCAATGCTTCCAATAATGAAAAAGAGACTATATACGTTCCATTAGAGGCCATAGTAACGAAAGGACAATTAAAGGGAGTCTATGTGCTTAGCGCGCAAAACACCGCTATGCTCAGATGGTTGCGTTTAGGACAAGAGCATAATGAATCTGTGGAGGTGTTATCTGGTTTGGTTACAGGAGAGACGTATGTGCTCCATGCACAATCCAAAATGTATAACGGTGTAGCGCTAGACGTTCAAAATTAATCACTTATGAAAGAAGGATTAGCAGGCAAAATTGCCAAAGTATTTATAGATTCCAAGCTTACTGTACTACTCATGATTGTATTTATGGTAGTAGGGGTCTACAGTTCTTTTTTGATTCCTAGAGAAGAAGAACCTCAGATAGACGTTGCTATGGCTGACATCTTTGTTGGTTATCCAGGAGCGAGTCCTGAAGCAGTAGAAGCTAGGGTAATAAAGCCCTTAGAGAAACTGCTCTCTAATATTAAAGGGGTAGAGTATGTATACGCTACCGCTATGGAAGAAAAAGCCATGGTGATTGTTCAATTTTATGTAGGAGAAGATATTGAACGCTCTTATGTAAAATTATACAATGAGATCAATAAACATATGGATCTAATGCCAGCAGGTGTGACTATGCCACTGGTCAAAACAAGGGCTATTGACGACGTTCCTATGTTGGGTATTACCTTGTGGAGTGATCAGATGGACGACTATCAAATAAAGCAATTGGCTCAAGAGGTAGATTCAGAGATTAAGAAAATAAAAGATGTTTCTAGCACCAAATTAATTGGCGGTAGAAATAGACAATTAAGTGTGGTGCTGGATCCTCAGAAATTAACAGCAGCTGGATTGGACTTTAACACGGTAGCACAAATGCTGTCTGCCAATCATGCCCAACTAAATACCGGATCTTTTAATGCCCAGGACCAGAATTTCACCGTTCAAACAGGATCCTTTTTATCGAGTGCAGCAGAAGTCGCTAATATTGTTATTGGTGTGACGGGTCAAAGCCCGATTTATTTAAAACAAGTGGCACAAATTAAAGATGGACCTCAACAATCCATAGATTATGTTCATATGGGCTATGGTGCCGCTAGTGGTAAAGATCAAACAGTATACCCTTCAGAGTACCCTGCTGTGACACTTTCAGTGGCCAAACGTAAAGGGGCAGACGCTATGAAGATTTCCGAACAAATCCTCGATAAAATAGAAGATTTAAAAGAAAATCTTATTCCAAATGAAATTCAGGTAACTGTCAGTAGAAATTATGGAGAAACAGCTTCTCAAAAGGTTTCTGAATTATTAATGCACCTTATTGGCGCTATTATAGCGGTTACAATAGTAGTAATGCTTTCTATGGGATGGCGTGGAGGTTTGGTCGTATTTCTTTCAGTGCCTATAACGTTTGCTTTGACTTTGTTGAGTTATTATATGATGGACTACACCCTAAATAGGATTACCCTTTTTGCTTTGGTTTTTGTGACTGGAATTGTGGTAGATGACTCTATTATTATTGCAGAGAACATGCATAGGCATTTTAAAATGAAGCGTTTACCATTTAAACAGGCAGCTTTATACGCTATTAATGAAGTGGGTAACCCAACTATTTTGGCCACATTCACCGTTATTGCATCTGTGCTTCCTATGGCTTTTGTTTCTGGTTTAATGGGACCATATATGTCTCCAATGCCTATTGGAGCCTCTATAGCCATGATCTTATCACTTTTTGTAGCCCTTACTATTACGCCATATTTAGGATACCTTTTTTTAAGAAAAAAAGAAGTTCCTGAAGCGGATTTAAAAGCGGAGAAAACATTAGAAGAATCATGGATCTATAAGATTTATAATAAATATGAAAGACCCTTACTTGAAAATAAGAAAACAAGGATCTTATTTTTAGGAGGAACTACCTTGTTATTATTGGCTTCAATGGGATTGTTTTTTACTAAATCTGTCGCTGTAAAAATGCTGCCATTTGACAATAAAAACGAATTTCAAGTACTTATAGATATGCCAGAAGGAACTTCCTTAGAGCGAACAGCGGCGGTGGCTCAAGAAGTAGCTCAATACTTGAGAACAAGACCAGAGGTGGTTCACTATCAGTCCTATGTGGGTACTACTGCACCTATTACTTTTAATGGTTTGGTGCGTCACTACGACCTAAGGTCAGGAGGGAATGTGGCAGATATTCAAGTAAATCTGGTAGATAAGCATGATAGATCCGCACAAAGTCATGAAATTGCAAGTCTCTTTAGGCCTGACATTCAAGCTTTGGGTAAAAAATACAATGCCAATATAAAAATTGTAGAGGTGCCACCAGGACCACCTGTGCTGTCTACTATTGTGGCAGAAGTATATGGACCTGATTACGATACACAGGTACATATTGCTAAGCAATTAGAGTCATTGCTTAGAGATACTCCAGATGTGGTAGATGTAGATGCTATGGCAGCCGCTGAGCACAAAACTTTTCACCTAGAAATAGACAAAGAGAAGGCTGCTAAACTTGGTTTGAGCGCACCTCAAATTATTCAAACGATTCAATTAGCCTTGTCTAATAGTTCTTTGGGGAATCTTTATTTGCCAAATGCAGCACAACAGGTTCCTATGGTTTTAACATTAGACCATACAGATAAGAATTCTATCCATGCCATTGCTGGCCTACACGTTAAAAATCAAATGGATCAATTGGTGGCCATAGAAGACGTTGTTCACATTTCAGAAGTAATGGCCGAGCAGCCTATTTACAGAAAGAATCAGAAAAGGGTTTCTTATGTATTGGCAGATATGGCAGGAGCCTTAGAGAGCCCTGTGTACGCCATTCTAGGTATGGAAGAAACATTAGCTAAAATAGACCTACCTGCAGGATATAGTTTAGATGAATTATACGCTAGTGCCCCTACATCAGAATCTAATTACACCATTAAATGGGATGGGGAATGGCAAATTACCCTAGAGGTTTTTAGGGATTTGGGTTTAGCATTTCTAGGTGTTATTGTTATTATTTACATGCTTATTGTAGGTTGGTTTCAGAATTTTAAAGCACCCATTGTAATGATGGTGGCTATTCCACTCTCTTTAGTGGGAATTATTCTTGGTCACTGGATGTTAGACGCTTTCTTTACCGCTACTTCATTTATTGGAATGATTGCTTTGGCGGGTATTATGGTGCGAAACTCAGTACTCTTGATTGACTTTATCAATATTAGGTTGGAAGAGGGAGCACCTTTTAAAGAAGCTGTTATTGAGGCTGGCGCAGTGAGAACAACCCCTATTTTACTTACGGCAGGTACCGTTGTGATCGGAGCCTTTGTAATTCTGTTTGACCCTATTTTTCAAGGATTGGCCATTTCACTTATGGGCGGAACAATCGCTTCAACGGTGTTGACGCTTTTAGTAGTGCCGCTTGTTTATTACCTCATTGAAAAGAAAAACCATCAATAATAAGACCTATGAAATTATTAGTAATTACAATAATAGACGCGCATAAACCAAGTGTGTTAAAGATGCTCAAGCAGGCAGGAATATCTGCATACAGCAGTACAGATATTTCAGGACATAAAGAAAGTGACCAAAGTTCACCCATTAAAAATTGGTTTGCCTCTAGTGCAATTCAAGTAGATTCCGAATTGGTATTTTCTTTTGTAGCAGAAGAGAAAATTGCGCCTTTATTCCAAGCCTTAAGGGCCTTTAACGAATCTCTTGAAGCACTTAGTCCTATTCACGCAGTGGTAGTTCCAATAGAACAAAGCTTATAAAATAAAATCGATTAATTAAAACACCATTATATGTTACACAGAATAATCAAAGGAATTGCAGGATCTTTTATATTAATTAGTCTTGCGTTATCTATTTATGTTAATCAAAATTGGTTGTGGTTTACAGCCTTTGTAGGGGCCAATTTATTTCAATCATCTTTGACTAATTGGTGCTTAATGGAAGACATTTTAAAAAAGTTAGGTGTAAAGAAATAATTGTATTGAAGCAGGGTTAAAAAAAAGGCGGACCAACGGTCCGCCTTTTTTTTATTTTTAAGGTCACTATATAATTATCCGTCAGGATTCATTTGATGAAAATGGGCATCCTTTTCATTTTGATAATTTTTAGTGTGTTTTTTAAAAACTTTTTGAGTGGTATTTTGAGAGAGTTGCTCCAGAAAATCAGTGTCATTAGTAGCTTGTTCAGGATAAAATTTATAAGCCCACCTCATAACCTCCAATTGAATGGTATATAATTCTAATCCTTTTTCAGTTAAAAAGTAATACTTTGTTTTTCGATTGTCTGCGGCGTGATAAAAGGAAATAACTTCATGGTTACTTAAATTTTTCAGTCTGTCTGCCAGTATATTGGTAGCGACACCCTCTTTTGATAATCTCATTTCAGTGAATGTTCTTTTCCCACTCATGAGATCTCTTACGATCAATAGAGACCATTTATCACCAATAATATCCAAGCCTGTGGCTAACCCACAGTTAGATCTAAATGTTGAATTACTCATTTTTTAAATTGTTTGTTAGGGAAGCCCCTAAATTTATAATACCCATGTTAAAAGTAATGATTTTGTAGGAATATACTTTCTTTTTGAGTTTTAATTCTTATGGTTTGATTATAATCAAAAACTATATTGTAAAACAGCAGCAGTTATATTTTTTTTAAAAACCTTTATTTTAATTGTGTTGCTATTTCACATACTAATCTTTTCTGAAATTTTTTGTTAAAAACAAATAGAAAATTTAAACAAGATCTAAATCAATCCTCCAAATAATACTGTAATAACTTTTAATAACTTTACCATTTACAAGGTGGCCAAATTGATTAATTTTGGTCTTTAATCATTAAAAATTCATTGCAAATGTCTCAAGATATTGAACGTATTAAAACACTTATAGTTGGTTCAGGGCCTGCAGGGTACACTGCAGCCATTTACGCAGCAAGAGCAGATTTAAAACCTGTTTTGTATACAGGAATGGAACCAGGAGGGCAATTAACTACAACTACTGAGGTAGACAATTTCCCTGGTTACCCTCAGGGTGTAGATGGTCCCACAATGATGGTTCAGCTGCAAGAGCAGGCAGAGCGTTTTGGTACCCAAGTGCGTATTGGAATGATCACAGAGGTACAATTGAGTAAAGAAGTTGGGGGTATTCACAAAGCTATGGTAGACGGTAAAACGCCTATTGAAGCGGAGACAGTGATAATTTCTACAGGGGCTACGGCCAAATATTTAAATATACCTAGTGAGCAAAAACTAAGGGGAGGTGGTGTTTCTGCCTGTGCGGTTTGCGATGGTTTTTTCTATAAGGGCCAAGAAGTGGCTATTGTAGGGGCAGGAGATACTGCTGCAGAAGAAGCTTCCTATTTAGCCAATATTTGTAGCAAAGTGACCATGCTTGTTAGAAAAGGAGAGATGAGGGCGTCAAAAGCCATGCAACACAGGGTCAATAGTTTAGATAATATTGAAGTAAAATACTTTACAGAGGTAGAAGAAGTTCTTGGAGACCAAGTGGTAGAGGGTCTAAGAATGGTTAACAACCAAACTGGAGAAAAGGAAGATATTGCCATAACAGGACTCTTTATTGCTATTGGTCACAAACCGAATACAGATATATTCAAGGGACAGTTAGACATGGATGAAACCGGTTATATTCACACTAAAGGCAAGAGTACTAAAACCAATCTGCCAGGAGTTTTTGCCTGTGGAGATGTTCAAGACAAAGAGTACAGACAGGCTATTACTGCAGCTGGTACAGGATGTATGGCCGCATTAGACGCTGAACGTTACTTGGCTACTCTGGAATAGTGAAACCAATAAAAGGCGCAATTTAAGTGCTATATTTTAAGTTATTTTAAAGAAGGAATAAGGGTATTGAGTGTTTTGCAAAGCGACTCAATATCCTTTTTTTTGTGCCCTGCACTAATGACAATTCTGCTCATTATAGGGTCTTTTTCCGTGGGATATGGAAAATTTGTTATAATAAAACCAGCCTCCTTGAGTTCTTTTGATAATTGTGGCGATTGAAATTCAAAAGCGGGGTGTCCTAAGTGATTGTCAAAAAAATCAGGATAGTCAAGACCTTTTATAAAACGCTTGGTGTTTTTATGTAATTTAAGGAGTTGTTTTTGATAAATTTCGGGTGCTTCTAAATAGGCATAAAGTCCTGCCAAAGCTGCTGGGCTAGCGCCACCGTAAGTAGCACTAGCTGTAATAGCGTTTGCTCTATGGTCTTCGCAGAATACTACTCCGCCACTAATTCCCATTCCTTTTCCCATAGAGGCCGCAACAATTAACTCTTTGGGCTTTAATTGTTTTAAAATTTCATAGGATCCAGCTCCGTTTAAGCCACAGATTCCTAGGGCATGAGAGTCGTCTACAACCAAAATACAAGAAGAAAGATCAATACTTTTTAAAGGGCGGAATTGAGGATAATGTTTCCCTTTAAAATCAATACTGTCTAAAAAAATCACTGCTTGTTTTTTTAACGCAAACAGCTCATTTAATTTTGTTTTAATACTATCGTAATGAGTTTCTATAGCCTTAGGGTCTATTTTTAAGGCACTGTGTGTTCCAGGCAAATAGATGGGAACAAAAGGATCATTTAAAAACTGTTTGGCTACCATCTGACCAGCCAAATATCCAGAAGAACTTAGTAATGCCCGAGGCGCTTTTGTTTGCTGGGCCAATACTTTTTCTACTTTTTCAAATAAGGATATTCTAATATTTGATTGTCGCGACGCTCCGTGATGCGCTCCGTATTTGAGAATTCCTTTTAATAACCAACGTTTAAACCTGTAATGGGTCTGAAGGCTGAGGTAGCTGGTACCTCCAAAATACAAATAAGATTTTTTATTAAAAGACAAATAGGGGCCAATAGCCTTGTTAAAATACTGTATCA
>JAHEND010000026.1 GCA_024643325.1 Sediminicola sp. | reverse complement strand
CTATTTTATTTCTCTAAGACCTTTAATAAAAATCCATTTCATCATCATTTTCATTCCTTTTTCAGTCTCTACTACACCAAATTTAGGACTCAAAAAATTAGCCAAAACAGCAGCAATAACAACCATATAGATAGGCATTTCAGCTACTACAAATGCGGATAAATACCTCAGTACTAAAAAGAAAAAAGTAAACCCGATAAAATTATACAACAGTGCTTTTGCTTTCATAGACTAGGTAAAAGATGGATTAAATTTAGCCCGTTTACTGCCCGCATACATCTCATACTTAACCAATCTAGATTCCAACTGTGAATTAAATACTTTTATTTTTCGAGAAGGCTTTAATCCAACAAATTTGAGGGCTTCTAAATTAGAGGTTATAAACCAAGCATGAGTACCTGGATAATTTTTTTTAAGGGTATTACCTATATTTTCATAGAAATCTCTCATCTCCACATCTAGTCGTTCCCCATAAGGTGGATTAAATACCATGTGAAGGGGTTGGTCTGGCACTTCTTTCTCCGTAGTGAAAAAAGATTTTCGCTCTACGGTAATAAACTCCTCCAATTGGGCCTCACTTATATTATCCTGTGCTTTTCTAATAGCAGAAGGCGCCTTGTCATAACCTGTAATTTTATAGGGGAAATCTGTCACTTTTTTTAAAGAGGCTTCCATAATTGTTTGAAATAAATCAGGATCAAAATCGGTCCATTTTTCAAAAGCAAACTCCTTTCTATTAATATTTGGCGGTATATTACACGCAATCATAGCTGCTTCAATTAATAGTGTTCCACTACCGCACATAGGATCTAAAAAATCAGATTGGCCTTTCCAACCACTCAATAATAATATTCCAGCAGCCAATACCTCATTTATGGGCGCTATGTTTGTAGCCGTTTTATAGCCTCTAATATGGAGAGAACGACCAGAAGAATCCAATGAAATAGTACATTGATCTTTCTGAATATGAACATTCAACTTTAGATCTGGATGTTTCACATCTACATTAGGCCTTTCTCCAGTAGCTTCTCTAAAAGTATCTACAATAGCGTCTTTTACTTTTTGTGACACATATAAAGAGTGGGAGAAATATTCAGAATTAACAGTAGTATCAATAGCAAATGTGGTATCTAAATCCAAAAGAGAGGTCCAATCCATTTTAGCTACCTGTCGGTACAAACTGTCTTCGTTTGTAGCTTTAAAAGTGGCTATAGGCTTAATGATTTTTGTAGCTGTTCTTAAGCATAAATTGGCTTTATACATAAAACCCGTATCTCCTTCAAAATAAACGCTTCTTATGGCAGTTTCTACATTCAGTGCTCCTAGATCACGAAGTTCTTTAGCCAATATATCTTCAAACCCAAAAAGGGTTTTAGCAACCATTTTAAAATTTTTGTCTCGCATTCCGTTGGATTAAGCCACAAAAATACATTAATTTTATACCAAACCTATCCAAAGACTATCTATATACATAGTCGGCAAACAAAATGATTTACGCCCTTCCTATTTTCGCAGTAATTCTAAGCTTTTTAGGGGTGTATTTATTTCAACCAAAAAGCAAACAATTACTTAAATTACTTTTAGCCTTTAGTGGTGCTTTCCTATTATCAGTACTCATTTTTGAGTTATTTCCTGAATTGTACGAACACCAAGATCCAAAGCAAATGGGTCTATTCATTCTATTGGGAATATTATTGCAAATAGTCCTTGAATTTTTTTCTAAAGGAGCAGAACACGGTCATGTCCATTTAGAGGCAAAAAGCACTAAAATACCGTGGATGCTTTTTGTGAGTTTGTCCATACATGCATTTTTAGAAGGCATACCGGTTGTGGACCACCATCACTTACTTTATGGTATTGTCATTCATAAAATTACCGTAGCAGTCATATTGAGCATTTTTATTCTAAAAACAAATATAAAATTTCACCAAGCTTTATTGGTAATGACCCTATTCTCCATAATGACACCACTGGGAAGTTTATTTTATAGCTTATACCCATTACCTCCAATATGGTCCAGCGCACTTAGCGCATTGGTAACAGGGGTGCTCTTGCATATTGCCACTGTAATACTGTTCGAAAGCTCAGAAGGACACTCTTTTAATCTCAGAAAAATATTGGTTATTATATTAGGTATAACTACCGCTTATTTCCTTTAAACATGTATAGTAAAGCAGCATTAAAAGCACTAAAACAAGACTTTTGGACCTCCTTTGGGAAGTCGTTTCCAAGAAAGTGGACGCTGTACAATACAAAAATAAAAGGCTTAGAGTTTAAATTCCATTTTGACAAAAAGAATGCAATGGTATGTCTGGACATAGACGACAATCTAGAAAGACGCTTGGAATTATGGGACAAAATACAATCATTGCAAACCGTAGTTTTAGAAAGCTACCTATCAAATGCTATATTTGAAGAGATATTCTATATAGATCAAGAAAAAGACATTTCAAGGGTATATGTAATATTAGAAGGAGTCTCCATTCACAACAAAAATACTTGGCAAGAAGCCATGGTGTTTCTCAATGAATCGATGTCTCAATTTGAAAATTTCTTTGAAGATTTTAAAACCGTTTTGGAAGACTGAAAAACATATTTTAAATAGCAAAAAAGGGAACCCATTGGGTTCCCTTTTTTTTTGTGGTTTCTGGTGATATAATAAGTAAGTTCCCTTGTGAATAGGACAAAAAAAATCCCGAACACATTACTGTATTCGGGATTCAAAAAAAGGC
>JAHEND010000024.1 GCA_024643325.1 Sediminicola sp. | reverse complement strand
GATCTAAAGGAATGTCTTTAAAAAGTCGTTTCATGTCTTCTACAGAATCAATCGCCACACCGGCTTTACCCACGTCTGCTCTGGCCAATGCATGGTCAGAGTCATAGCCTCTGTGGGTGGGTAGATCAAACGCTACAGAAAGTCCTTTTTGTCCTCCCTTTAGGTTTTTTTTGTAAAAATCATTGCTTTCTTCTGCGGTAGAAAAACCTGCATACTGACGTATAGTCCAAGGTTTGTGCAAGTACATTCTACTGTGAAGGCCTCTGGTGAAAGGAGGGAAACCTGCAGCATTTCCTTCAATCTCTACATGCGTTCCTGTTTTCCCAGATTCCTTTAAAGGAGTTTCTGGAGACAGATCCTTGTCTATATTTAAATATTCAATGGTGTCTCTACTAATTTTCATCTAAGTCTTTTAGAGCTTTTTGTTCAAAGTAGGCAGCGTATCTATAAGGAATTATAGGTTCAATTAGGGTTTTTCTCTTGTCTATTCTTAAAAATGGATATTTTTCATAAGTCAATTCTTCCACCTCAAACAATAGGTTTGCCCCCAAAAGTGATCGCTTTTTTGAGCGATATAACTCCATTTGCTTTTTAAATTGAAGGTGAATGGCTTTTTGAATACTGTTGTTTTTAAGTCCAGCAATGAAACCTCCATTAGCCTCAGTACTTTTAAAAATTGACAATGCTTTTTCAGCAATTTCAAAAGCAATATGGGTTATTGAAAAACTTCCTAATACGGGGTCTTTTGTTCCAGACAAGCCACATTCGAATTTTAAAATCAGCATCTGATTAATAGACAAACGATCGCTGTAAGGATGACTTTTTTTATGAATGTGATCAAATGGTAGGTTGTACAAATTATGACACTTGCCTAATATTCCAGCCATTAAACTGCTGGTATTTCTAATTAGGTTATGGTTGTTTTGAAATAGAGTTTGGTCAATTTTTGAAGGTTGAGTGCTCAGCTCAAAAGGTATATTAAATTGATAAAGTTTTTTTAAATTATCCCAGAGTACTTCAAAGGCTTTGAGTTTACTGATCTCCATAAAGAAATCCGAGGACCTCATGTTAAAAACAAAATCAAAAGCATGAACTCTATCTAATAGTTTTTTTTCGGAGAGTACTAATAGATATTCGTGCGCATGGGCTAAGGCATAAGCCAGCTGCTGTGAAATACTTGCTCCTGCACCTTCAATACTTCTAGTGTCTATAAGAATCCTTGGCTTTTCACTAAGGGATACGAATTGGCAGATTAAGTCCATATCTGCTTGCTCACTAGACCACCAGTTTCCAGTGGTGAAAAACTGACTAATCGGGTCTAACTGAATACGGCAGGACTTTTTTAAATCAGTATTTAAATGCCCTATAAAATTTTTAAGTTGTTTGGAGTTTGTTTTTTGTAATTCAAAAATGAAAAACTTATGCTTAGGTAATTTTTTTGTTAGATCTAGCGGGTTTTCTATATTTTCTTGAATGAGAAATTTTACCTGATCACATCCTTTTTCAAAGCTCCAAAGTGCTTTTTCAACAGACATTTTGCTATTGTTACAAAACACTTCAATGCCAATATGAAAAGGGTCCTGGTCTGGTGTGTTGCGATTAAAATTTTCAGGGAGGTCTTCGTGAGTATAAAAGGGTTTTGTTTTTATGCCATCTGAACTTTCATGAAGCATATGCTCGTTGTAATCTGCTCCATCTAATTCATATTGAATTCTCTGTTTCCAAGCCTTTCCAGAAACGGCGGGAAAAATAGGTGTATTGGCGCAGTGGTTATTCATCTAAAATACTGTCTTGGTATTCTATAATAAATACAGCTTCATTTTTCTTTTTCAGGAAATACCTTTCTCTTGCGAATTTTTCCATGGCTTCATCTGAAGATAAGTTTTTGAGGGCTTTTCTGTCTTTTTTTATCTCCCTTTCAAGATACTCCTTTTCAGCTTCTAAACTTTCAATTTGAGATTGAAGTTCTTTTTGAATAAGAAAAGAATTGGTGTCAAAAAAAAACATCCAAACCAGAAAAGCACTTAAAATAAGCACGTAAATATTGGTCACGAATGAGACCCATTTTTTCTGTCTGAATTGTTTTAGTTTTCTAAGCATGAACACATTTTAATCTTTGTAGCTAATTTAATTTGTCATTGATAATAGTTCTCACAATATCGACAGCTACTGTATTGTAATGGTTATTTGGTATTATAATATCTGCAAATTCTTTTGCAGGCTCTATAAATTGATCGTGCATGGGTTTTAAAGTCGTTTGGTATCTATTTAAAACTTCTTCTAAGTCACGACCGCGTTCTTGTAAGTCTCGTTTAAGCCTTCTCATTAGACGTTCGTCTGAATCTGCATGTACAAATATTTTAATATCAAAAAGATCTCTTAATTCAGGGTGACTCATGATTAAAATACCCTCTACGATCATTACTTTTCTAGGATCCGTTTTTACGGTATTATTTGTTCTATTATGTGCAACAAACGAATATTCGGGTTGCGCTATGCTGTTGCCTTTTTTTAAGGCTTCCAAATGCGCCGCTAATAGTTCAAAATCAATGGAGTTTGGGTGGTCAAAATTTACTTTAACCCTTTCTTCCATAGTTAAATGACTCAAATCATTGTAGTAGGAGTCTTGTGAAATTACCCCCACCTCATTTTCAGGAAGTTCATTGATAATTTGGTTTACTACAGTTGTTTTTCCGCAGCCTGTGCCTCCTGTAATTCCAATGATGAGCATAATGTATATTTTTTTTCAAAAATAGCAATAACAAACTAAATTAAAGCGAAATATTATAAAGACTACTGCATTGAATATAAAAAGTACAGCAGGGCTTCTTATCATAAGACTACAAAGCCTTTCAGTACATGATTCAAGATGGCTTTGATTTAGTAAAGTTTCATTAGAGCGGATTAAAAATAATGCCGCAGGAACTGTCTTTAAAAGCACCAGTAACACTTTTATAACAATTTACTTTAGCCTGTACTTTAAGATATCCCATAAAGGCAAATATGAGGGCTTCTTTAAAGGCTATAATTTCTTTGTTGCCTATCTCAATTCTAGCTAAGGACTGTAGCTTTTCTGAAAGACAATGGACTAAAAATTGATTGAAGGCACCACCACCGCTCAATAAAATTTTATCTCCTTTTTCTATACTAGGCGCTATAGATCTAAACATTTGGTGCACTATATGACGCACTGCGGTATGAAGTTGGTCCTCAATGGAAGCGTTATTGTTTTCAAATATCGGTTTCATATTTGCTTCATACCATTCTAAGCCTAAAGATTTGGGAAATGGGGCAGCATAATATCCTAGTGTATTTAATTGGTCATATAAAGTCCAATCTATCTTTCCTTTGGCAGCTATAGCTCCATTATGATCGTATTCTAGACCTTTTTTTCCAGCCAAATCATTCAGTAGCATATTGGCAATACCAATATCATATGCTATGATATGAGGTTCATAATTCTCTTCTTTATTTTTACTCAATTTGATAGAAATATTACTAATACCTCCAATGTTTATACAGTATTTGTATTGATCAAATAAAAGAGCGTCTCCTATTGGAACCAATGGCGCTCCTTGACCACCAAGGGCAATATCTGTATTTCTAAAGTCTGTAATAACTGGAATTTGAGTTTCATTTGCGATAGCTTGCCCAGCACCTAGTTGAAAAGAGTATCCCAGTTCTGGTCTGTGAAATACAGTGTGTCCATGGCTGGAAATATAGTCACAGTCCAATTTGTTAGATTTTAAAAAAAGTCGAATACGTTGTCCCAACCAATGGCCATATTGCTGGTGTTTTTCCAATAAAACGGTACTTGAATCACTGTAAGCTTCTCGTAGCATAGTCTTCATTTCTACGCTATAAGCCAAGGTTTCTGTGTGGTGTATTTTAAACTGATATCCTTTGCCTATCGGATTCGCCAAAAATGAGCATAGTGCCAGGTCTAAACCATCTAAAGAGGTTCCAGACATAACTCCTAAAAAAAAAAGCTCTTTTTCTTTATTCATGATCAGAAAATCTTATTTGTCAATTGAAAACGCTTCACTTAATTCATTGTTGCGATTTACTCCTTTTATAAAAGTAACTTTTGAATTTTTAATATGTGCTAAACCTTTATGAACAGGTATAATGCTTAACACCTCAGCCAAATTGTTGTTTGCATTCGTACTGTATAATACCAGCTTTGTTAAGTTGGGATCACTCAAATTAACTTTAAAGTATTCTTGTGAAACTTTATATATAGTTGCTTCTAATGGATAGCCTTCATTAGATGAACTCAATGGGGATAAGGGGGGGAGTACCCAGTGTTTGAAAGGGCCTTTCTTTAACAGAGTCACTATTTCCTGTAGCCCCGGTTGCATCAGTGATTTTGCGCTAAAAATGATCTGGCCTGTAATTTCGGATTGTTTACTTCCATAAGTCAATTGGTCTATTATTTCATTGGGGTTTGCCCAAGAAGGATCTGAATTATTATAAATTTTGTAGGCACCATAGCCAATATAAATATTCGATTTTTTCTTCTCATTGGCCCACCAATCTACTAGTGTTTTGTGGGCTGCAGGAGCAAAGTCCATGCTCCAGTACAATTGAGGTGCCAAATAATCAATCCATCCTTTTTCCATCCAGACCAAAGGGTCTGCATAAAGGTCATCAAAAGTAGTTTGTCCAGCGCGTGTATTAGATCCTCTAGGATCAGTGTGGTTGTTTTTCCAAACACCAAAGGGACTTACGCCAAAGGAAACCCAAGGTTTTTTACTTTTCACTGTGCTGTGAATCTCTTTGATTAAATTGTTAATGTTCTCCCTGCGCCAATCATCAATGGCTTGTCCATTTCCATATTGAGCAAAAGCTTTTTGGTCTTTAAATAGTGCCCCTTCTATTTTGTAGGGATAGAAATAGTCATCTAAATGTATGCCATCTATATTATAGCGTTTCGTTATGTCCTGTACAATAGTAATCAGATGTTGCTGCACTTCCGGAAGTCCAGGGTTGTAATAATATTTTGATCCATATGGTACCATCCATTCAGGGTGTTTGTAAAAATCATGGGACTCACTCAATAAAGAGGTATCTTTTGTCATGGTAGCCCGATAGGGATTAATCCATGCATGAAAATCCATGCCATATTTGTGGGTGGTTTCAATGAGCCACTCTAATGGATCTATATTAAACTTGCTGTTTTCTCCATGTTTGCCCGTAAGGTATTTAGACCAAGGAGCCAAGTGGGTAGGGTAAAAAGCGTCTCCTGCTGCTCTTATTTGAACTATGACTGCATTAAAGCGCATTTTTTTGTAAAATTCCAAGAGCTCTAAATAATCCTTTTGCATTTTTTCAAAAGAGTCATTGGGTTTTTTAGGCCAATCAATATTGGCTACTGTTGCTACCCAAACGGCTCTAAAAGAACGAGCTGGATCTATAAAAGTAAGATGAGCTGTTTTATTGTTGTTTTTTTCAACGACTAAGCTTTCTGCAGTAGATGTTCCTAGTCCTGTAGTTCGCTGTGCACTACAGGAGTATATTAAAAAGCTTAAAATGAAGCTAAAGCAATAGACTGATTTGGGTAGTTTCATAGCGCCAAATTAGCAAAACAATTAAATACAAAAGGCCTATTTTATAACTAAAATAGACCTTTTGGGGTGGTTATGGTTGGATTAACTAAAATTTATATCTAACAAAGCCTTCCATGGCTTCGTACTCTGCTAGCCCCAAAGCATTGTATTTTTTTGCTGTTTCCCTGTTGCGATCTTCTGCCCGTTGCCAAAATTCTCTTTCATCACTTCCTGGAAACATGGCGGCGTCTTTCTGTGATTGGTGTTTAAAAATGGCATTTCTCTTTCTAATCATATCTTTTGGACCAATGGGTACGGCCATTTCCATATCTGCTATATCCCATTCTTGCCAGGCACCTCTGTAGAGCCACACATAGCAATCTTTAATCCATGCTACTTTATCTGCTACCAATTTATCAATGGTAGCAAAAATAATATCCAAGCATACTCTATGTGTTCCGTGTGGGTCAGATAAATCTCCTGCTGCAAATATTTGTTGAGGTTTTATTCGGTTTAAAAGCTCGTAGGTGAGGGCAATATCTTTTTCCGAATATGGATTCTTCTTAACAGTTCCTGTTTCATAAAAGGGTAGGTTTTGAAAATGAGCGTTAGTTTCTTTAACCCCACAGTAACGACAGGCCGCCATAGCTTCTCCTTTTCGAATAAGGCCTTTGAATTTCTGAATAATCGGTTGGTCTACCTCTCCAGGAGATTTATTACTCAAAAAGGTTTTTACCTCTTGAAACTGTTTCTGCAATTCACTATTATTCTCTTGTATGTCATTGGCAAAATCTAAGAAGCGAATTACCTCGTCGTCAAAAACAGCAATGTTTCCAGAAGTCTGATAGGCCACATGAACTTCATGTCCTTGATCTACTAACCTCAGTAGGGTACCGCCCATGGAAATAACGTCATCGTCCGGATGTGGACTAAAAACAATAGATTTCTTAGGAAAAGGATTAGCACGTTCTGGTCTCTTTGTGTCATCGGCCTGGGGTTTACCTCCAGGCCAACCAGTAATGGTTTGTTGTAATTGATTGAAAATTTTTACATTGAGTTCCTCTGCACTACCAATTTCCGCAATAAGACTACCCATTCCGTATTCATTGTAGTCTTCATTGGTCAGTTTTAATACGGCTTTATTTCTTGTTTCAGACAACCATATAGTCGCTTTTTTAATGAGCCCCTCTGTCCATTCACAATCTCCTACAAGCCATGGCGTAGCTTCTCTGGTAAGGCTTGTTGCGGCAGCCCTATCTATTATAAAATCACAATTTAGATGGTTTTGTAGAAATGTGGCAGGTATAGATTCCTGAATGGGACCTTCAACAGCTTGTTTAATGATATTAGCCTTTCCTTCTCCCCATGCCATTAATATAATTCTTTTGGCGTCCATAATGGTTCCTACACCCATAGTAATGGCTTTGGAAGGTACATTTTCTTTACCAAAAAAGTCACTTGCAGCGTCTAATCGGGTGATCCTATCCAGACGCACTAAACGGGTTTTACTCTTAAGAGAAGACCCAGGTTCGTTAAAACCAATATGTCCTGTTCTTCCTATTCCTAGAATTTGAATGTCTATACCGCCAGCAGCTATAATTTTTTGCTCGTAATTCTGGCAATATACCCTGACAGATTCTTTATTTTGCTGTCCGTCTGGAATGTTAATTTGATGTGTTGGAATATCTAAGTGATCAAATAGATGTTCTCGCATGAAGCGTACATAGGAATGTATGGATTCTGGCTCCATGGGGAAGTATTCATCTAAATTAAAGCTAATGACATTGGAAAAACTCACCCCTTGTTCTTTGTGTGCTTGAACCAAGTAATCATAGACTTTAATAGGGGTAGACCCTGTAGCAAGGCCAAGGACCATTTTCTTTCCTTCCTTTTGTCTTTGGGTGACTAAGGATATAATTTCTTGGGCCACATAATAGGAGGCCTCTTGAGAATTTTCGTGAATAATGGTATTTATTTTTTCAAACTTTTTTTGTTCTTCCTCGACCATTTTTAATTTGGTTGGTTACTTTAGACCTTTCAAATATAGAAAAAAAATGCAAAAATTGCCGTTTTATGCTTTTTATTTTCTAATATATCTAGAAACAACTGATTTAACAGGGCTTAAACTGAAAAAAACGGCAAGATTTTTTGATATATTTGTATTACTTTAACAGACCTTGAATCACTGAATATGCTTAAAGAAGAACGTCACCAAAAAATCCTCAACGAAGTAGCACTTCACAATAGGGTGTTACTCACAGATATTGCAGAAAGTCTCAACGTTTCTATAGACACCGTGAGAAGGGATGTGAAAGAGTTAGACGCCCTTAATAAACTCAAAAAAGTACATGGAGGTGCTATAGCACTTGGATTTGTGAGTTTCAGTCCTAAAAACACTAATATATACGCGCTTTCAGAAAAAACTACTATAGCTCAAAAGGCCATTTCTTTGATAAAAGACGGCAGTGTGGTGCTCATAGATGGCGGAACAACCTGCTTGGAATTGGCCAGACTCATTCCGCACAAATTAAATTTAACCTGTTTTACTTTGAGTTTACCAGTGGCATTAGAAATGCTCACCAAACCAAATGTTGAGGTTATTTTTATTGGCGGAAAGCTCTCCAAAGATGCACAACTTTCCATTGGTGCCAATGCAGTAAATAATTTATCAGACATTAGGGTAGATTACAGTTTTATTGGAACGGGCTATGTAGATCCCGTTTATGGTCTTACTGAGTTTGATTGGGACATTGTGCAGTTAAAAAAAGCAGTGATTGACGCTTCCAAAAAGACTGTTTTACTGTCTATTTCTGAGAAATTAAACTCCCAACACCGCTATAAAACAGCAGATATTAATGCTATAAATACAATGGTCACAGAACTAGAGCCTAGCAATCCTAAGCTCAATTCATTTAGAAATTACGACATTAATTTATTGTAATGAATCAGTATTACTGATCTAGTGTACACATTATTTCATTGTTAGTTATTTTTTAACTCTTTAATCAAGCTTTTATTTAATCATATGCCATTTAATAAACTTACAGAGTCTGCTTCTCATTATGATCATTTAGAGGAAAAATCTACACTGGAGATCCTTCAGGATATTAACAAAGAAGACCAAACCATTGCCCAAGCAGTAGCACAGTCTATTGTTCAGATGGCCCCAATTATAGATATTTTAGTAGCTAATTTTGAAAAGGGTGGCCGCCTATTTTACATTGGTGCAGGCACTTCAGGACGTTTGGGAATTCTAGATGCCTCCGAAATTCCTCCTACCTTTGGTATGCCCCACGGTCGGGTAGTTGGGCTTATTGCTGGTGGAGACACCGCTATTAGAAAAGCGGTAGAAAACGCAGAAGACCATAAGACTCAAGCTTGGCTTGATTTAAAAGCACATGATATTAACGACTTGGATGTATTGGTGGGCATAGCTGCCTCTGGAACTACTCCCTATGTATTGGGAGGGATTGCCGCAGCTAAAGCTGCTGGGATTACTACTGCTTGTATTACCAATAATCCGGGAGCCCCTTTGGCCTTGGCGGTAGACTATCCTATAGAAATTCCGGTAGGTCCAGAATATGTAACAGGGAGCACACGAATGAAAAGTGGTACCGCTCAAAAGCTCGCCCTGAATATGCTCTCTACAGCTTACATGATTCGCGTGGGTAGGGTAAAAGGCAATAAAATGGTCCATATGCAGCTCAGCAATGATAAGCTAGTGCATAGAGGTGCCTCTTATATAGCACAAGCTTTGGGTGTTTCAGAAGAAATAGGAAAAATCATGCTAAATAAATACGGTTCAGTACATGCCGCTATAGAAGCAGCAAGTTCCTGAACCATGCAAAACACTTGGTTAATAGTTATTTTTTAGGGACTAATTTTACAATCCCTTTTCCCTCTACTGCCGCATAGATAAAACCATCTGGTGCTTGACGCACACACCTAACCCTACCTATGTCTGCCAATAATTTTTCTCGGTACACTACTTTAGTACCTTCTAGCTCCAATCGCTCCAGATATTGAAAAGACAAGGATCCCACTAAAAGGTTGCCTTTCCATGAGGGGTATTTGTCACTCGTCACATAAGCCATGCCACTAGGTGCAATAGAGGGAACCCAGAAATGAATAGGTTGCTCCATATCAGGCATACTGGTCTTATCTGTAATTGGCGTACCACTATAATTTATTCCATATGTGATGACTGGCCATCCATAATTGGCTCCTTTTTTAACAATATTGAGTTCATCTCCGCCTCTAGGGCCATGCTCATGTGCCCACATTTCTTTTCTAATTGGATGATAAATAAGTCCCTGAGGGTTTCTGTTTCCATAGGTATAAATAGCTGTTTTAGCGCCAGAAACACCTACAAATGGATTGTCGGAAGGAATACTTCCGTCTGCGTTAATTCTATATATTTTTCCACCATCTCTTTTAATATCCTGTGGGTTTACATCTCTATCTCCACGTTCTCCAATAGTGAAATACAAATACCCTTTTTGATCAAACTCTAGTCTAGAACCAAAGTGCTGCCCCTTGGTAGTATTAGGTCCAGCTTTGTAAAGCAGCTTATTTTCTACCAAACTATTTCCTTTGAGTTTTGCTCTCATAATAGCCGTATGTCCTCCTTTTTCTTCCCCCTCTTCAGAGGCGTATGAAATATAAATCCATCCATTTTGCTCATAATTGGGGTCCAATTCAAGATCTAAAAGACCACCTTGACCCCTTACATACACTTTTGGTGCGTTTTCAATAACTGTTTTTACTCCATTACTCACTTTTATGAACTCCCCTTCTTTATCAGATACCAACATACTCCCATCTGGTAAGAATACCATCCCCCAAGGATTGTTAATTCCGTCTACAACAGTTTCTACCGTGAATAAATCTTCTTTTGGAAGGTTTACTTCGTTGGGTTTGTTTTGGCCGCAGGCCGATGCCGTGATGATTAAAACAACAGCAGTAATAGCATTTTTAAAAGTCATGAGGTTTATTTTAATTCCTGTAAATATACTAAAGATTAGCATTTCAAAATTTAAGGATACATCTTTTTAAAAAGATGCCGTTATATGTGTGGTTTTATACTATATTTGCACCGCTGTAAACACAGCTACATTCGGGGTGTAGCGTAGCCCGGTTATCGCGCCGCGTTTGGGACGCGGAGGTCGCAGGTTCGAATCCTGCCACCCCGACAAAAAAAACCAACTACTTTGTAGTTGGTTTTTTTGTTTTAATCTGGTTTAAATCGGTTAACTATCCTTTAGTCGCCAATAGTAGTAAACAGGCAGCAGATCTGTGCGGTTGCCATTCAGCGGTCTTTTTTTTTACCTTTCCAGGTGTGAAAGGTGCTTCTTGAGGGAAATAATACTCTAATAGTTTTCTGAGGTGATAATCTTTTGACGGAAATACATCTGGTCTTTTTAGCGTATATATGAGAATCATGTCTGCTGTCCAATCACTTACTCCCTTTATTTGGGTTAAAGTTTGCCTAACTTCTTGATCGCTTAAAGTAGAGAAGTCTATTGTTTTATTAGTGAAAAAATCCAGAATGCATAATATACTCTCATATTTTTGAAGACTCAGCTTTTGTTTCAGTAGGCCCTTACTTTCAAAGATCTCAAAATTTTCAAGTGTCAGCAATCTTAAATCAGCTAGCTGAATCATTTTCTCAAAAGTCTTTTTACTACTTCTGTAGTGTATTTGTTGCTCTACTATACAGCTAATCAGGTCATGAAAGACAGATTGGGTACTTTCAATATCTGCTATTTTATAAGTATTGCAGAGTGTTTTTAATACAGGGTCTTTAAACATGTCTTATAACAATAAGTCCTTAAAACCACTTGGTGGTCCATTCGCTGAGTTTCTTTTTGAACGGGGTGTAGGGGGGCATGAGCATTTCTACGGCACTGAAGCTAAATTGTTTTAAGATGCTTCGTTGGTTGGAGAATTCTTGGAAACCAAAATACCCATGAGCCTTTCCTATACCGCTATTATTACTCCCACCAAAAGGGAGATGGTGGTTGGAGTACTGCACCACACTGTGGTTTATTGCCGTACTACCAGCTCTGGTATTATTAATGACTTTCTTGATGTGAGAGGGTTTTTTACTAAATATATAAAGCGCCAATGGTTTTTCACCTGCGTTTATGTAGTCTATTACCTTTTCTATTTCAGTGAATGTTTTGAGGGGTAGGATGGGACCAAAAATTTCATCTTTTAGCAAAGTGGCATCGGCTGTTAAGCCAGAGATTAGAGTAGGGGAGATAAAATTTTCAGAAGCCTCTACATGGCCGCCCATTTCAATGATTCCGCCATTCTTTTTCGCATCTTCTAAGTGATTTGCTAGTCTCTGGAAATGATTTTCATTCACAATGCGACTGTAATCGTTAGATTGTGCTGCTTGCTCTGTGTAAAAATGGGTGGTGTGCTTTATAAAAGCCTTTACAAAAGCGTCTTTGACGCTTTCATGTACCCATAAATAATCTGGTGCTACACAGATTTGGCCATTGTTTAAAAACTTACCCCAGGCAATCTTTTTTGCTGCTTGGTCAATATTTGCACTCGCATCTACAATGGTGGGAGACTTACCACCCAGCTCTAAGGTCACTGAGCTGAGATTTTTGGCAGCGGCATTCATGACAATTTTTCCTACAGCAGGTGATCCAGTAAAAAAGATATGATTGAAAGGCAGTGATAGTAGGGATTGTGCCACAGTCACGCCTCCTTGGAATAATGCTACTTCTTCTGGTTTGAATATACTTGCCACTATGTCTGCCATAACAGAGGCGGTATTTGGAGTCATTTCAGAGGGTTTGATCATGACGGTATTTCCTGCAGCAATTGCGGAAACTAGCGGGCCAAAAGTGAGGTTTACAGGGAAATTCCATGGGGAAATGATCAGGCAAACGCCCTTTGGTTCGTGATGTACGTAGGCACTTGAACCTATAAACACAAGAGGTGACTTGACCCTTTGGGGTTGCATCCAGGATTTTAATTGTTTTTTAACGAGTTTAATCTCACTAATCACGGGGTGAATTTCAGTGAGATCTGTCTCTATAGCCGGTTTTTTAAAGTCTTTGAACAAGGCCTCCTGGAGTGGGATCCTAAAGGTAGTTTCTAGGGCTTTTTTTAAAGCGTTTAAGCGATTAATCCTTTGGGAAGCACTGCTATTCCCTAGTGTGTATTGGTGCTGGATTTGAGCTTTAAAAATTTCTTGAATTTCCTTCATAGCGTTGAAAACTTAAAGATATGTTTTTATTAATTCAAGGGATGTAACCTATTTTGATTTATTATTAGTTGGCTATTTTACAATAGGTATATACATACTCACTATACATTTTTTCTCAGGATGGGATTGGTAATCATTATGGTATATTTCAAATGGATCTTGACCAGTAGTTCGGAAGCCATTGGCATTCATCCAGCCGTATAAACTGGCCCACGAACTAGAGAATTCATGAATGCCAATTTCAAAATCACCTTTAATACAAGTTGCTGCATTTACTGTTATAGCATCTAAAAAAGGAGCTTCTAACACTTTAGATTTCGTAATACACGCACTCATCCTCACTTTATTTGCTGGTGTGTCTCTGAAGCTGTCATGAAAAATGGTGAGAATTTTTGTTTTAGAATCTTCCATCGCTCCTTTTTCCATAGCCAAGTGAACCACCCTTGTTAAAGCAGCTGAGAGGTTTTCTGCCCCTACACATGGGTTTGCTAATAAAGATAAAGCGCTTATGTCTTGAACACTTACTTTCATGGTTTCATTTTTTTGACGAGAATTCTAATACCTTATTTTCTTTTTTTAAGGCCTTATCTTTCAAAGCTCCTAATGCCATTCCTACAGATATGCCTACCCCTAAACCTATTGAAAGACCTATACTAGGATGAATACTTAGTCCTATGGTTTGTCCTAGTACCATGCCTAATATCATGTAGAGTGTGGTATAGTAACTATTTGTTACCCAACCGAAACGTTCTCGCAAAAACTTTTTAAACCTATTAAGTTTCTTCTTGTGTTTAGCATAGGTGTTTTCTTCTGAAGCTTTTAATCGGTAATCTTTTAACTCTTGTTCGATGATGTTTCTTTGACTTTCAGTCAGGGGTCTGTCAATTAAAATGTGACAGAACTGTGCAAAATCTTTATAAGTTCTTTTGTGAGATTTTCTGGTTGCTTCTTCAGTTTTATGTTCAAAGAAAAATTTTGTTTCTTCTAGGGTCATTTAAATAATAGCTATGTTAATTGTGGTCCAATATACTATTCTTTGTGGCCTTATAAAACGTTTTTATAAAATTATGAGGAATCACTGTTAAAACAAATAAACATTCTGCTTTAGTAATTAGAATGTTTTGTTATTTTTGCCACTCTTATCGGAATCGGGATGTGGCGCAGTCCGGTAGCGTACACGCCTGGGGGGCGTGGGGTCGCAGGTTCAAATCCTGTCAT
>JAHEND010000013.1 GCA_024643325.1 Sediminicola sp. | reverse complement strand
GGTGCAAATATAGAACGAGTTTTCTGGTTTCACAACATCTATTTGTAAAAATATTTAATCTTTTTTACGACCCTAAGCCACTGCCTTATTTTACAAGGAGTTAGACCAAATAAAAAAATGAAAAAAGTTAGGGTATCGGGCGTGAGCCCAGGATTCAAAGTGAATTTAAGAGGAGAATAATAATAATTGACCCTTTATATAAGGAAAAGAGGCTATGATTATTGCCAAGTAAATCAATGGTGTTATATTTGCGCCTCTTACATGTATATATAAAGATGATAAAAGTTAGCTTACCAGACGGATCCGTAAAGGAATTTAGTAAAGGCACTACGCCTATGGACGTAGCCATGAGTATTAGTGAAGGATTGGCGAGAAATGTAATATCTGCCAGTTTTAACAATACCGTTGTAGAAACCAAGACGGCTTTACTGGAGGACGGTAGCCTGGTACTCTTTACTTGGAATGACGACGCTGGTAAGAAAGCATTCTGGCATTCTTCTTCTCATATTGTTGCCCAGGCTTTAGAACAATTATATCCTGGAATAAATTTAACAATTGGTCCTGCCATTGACAATGGTTTCTATTATGATGTGGAACTTCCTGAAGGTAAAGTGATTTCTGATAAGGATTTTAGCCAGATTGAAAAAACCGCTTTAGAAATTGCACGAGGCAAACACGAATTTAACATGCGCAGTGTATCTAAAGCAGAGGCACTTAAAAAATACCGCGATGAAAACAACCCTTATAAGGTTGAACTGATAGAAAACCTGGAGGATGGTAGTATTACTTTTTGTGACCATGATTCTTTTACAGATTTGTGTAGGGGTGGTCACATTCCTAACACGGGCATTGTAAAGGCTATTAAAATTTTAAGTGTCGCTGGTGCTTATTGGCGGGGAGACGAGAATAAACCCCAACTCACTAGACTTTACGGAATTTCTTTCCCTAAACAAAAGGAGCTTACCGAGTACCTAGAACTCTTAGAAGAGGCTAAAAAGAGGGACCATAGAAAATTAGGTAAAGAAATGGAACTCTTTACTTTTTCTCAAAAAGTAGGCCAAGGTTTGCCTTTGTGGTTGCCTAAAGGAGCTGCACTTAGAGAAAGGTTAGAGAACTTTTTGAAAAAAGCACAAAAGAAAGCGGGTTATGAGATGGTGGTGACACCACATATTGGCCAAAAAGAACTCTATGTGACTTCAGGGCACTATGCGAAGTACGGAGAAGACAGCTTCCAACCTATTAAAACACCTAAAATGGATGAGGAGTTTCTTTTAAAACCCATGAACTGTCCGCACCATTGTGAAATATACAACAGCAAGCCTTTTAGCTACAAAGAACTTCCCAAGCGTTTTGCTGAATTTGGAACGGTGTATAGATACGAACAGAGTGGCGAATTACACGGGCTGACTAGGGTTAGAGGGTTTACACAAGACGACGCACATATTTTTTGTACTCCCGACCAATTAGATCAGGAATTTAAAGATGTGATTGACTTATCTTTATATGTATTAAACTCGCTTGGTTTTGATAATTTCACTGCACAGGTCTCTGTGAGAGATCTAACTAAGCCTGAAAAATACATTGGATCTGTTGAGAATTGGGAAAAAGCAGAAAACGCCATTATTAATGCTGCAGCTGAAAAAGGATTGAATTATGTGGTAGAAGCCGGTGAAGCTGCTTTCTATGGTCCAAAGTTGGATTTCATGGTAAAGGATGCCCTGGGAAGACAATGGCAATTGGGAACCATTCAGGTAGATTACAACCTTCCTGAAAGATTTGAGCTTAGCTACAAAGGCAGTGATAATCAATCACACAGGCCGGTAATGATCCATAGAGCACCTTTCGGAAGTATGGAGCGTTTTATTGCATTATTGCTGGAGCATACTGGAGGGAATTTCCCTTTATGGCTTACTCCAGAGCAGGCCATTATACTCCCTGTAAGTGAGAAGCATGAAAAATATGCTGAAAAAGTTTTAAATTCACTAGAAAATGCCGAAATTCGCGGCCTCGTTGACAGTAGAAATGAGACTATTGGTAAGAAAATTAGAGAGGCAGAAATGAGTAAAATCCCATTCATGCTGATCGTTGGAGACCAAGAGGCTCAAGACCAAACTATCTCTGTAAGGCAACACGGAGGAGAAGAAATAGGCACTATTTCGGTGGAAGACTTTGCTCAACTAGTAAAAAAAGAGATTGAAACGACCTTAAAACCGTTTTAAAAATATAAATGTTTAACTAAAATTAGAAGCCATAGCAATACGTAAAAGGTTCAGGCCACAACCAAGAAGGGAAAATAAAAATCCTCACAACATCAATAGGAGCATTTTAGCGCCTAGTGTTCGTTTGGTAGGAGACAATGTAGAAGTAGGTGTCTATGACATTAAAGATGCACTTGTCAAAGCAGAGGAACTAGAATTAGACTTAGTAGAGATTTCTCCTAAGGCAGACCCTCCTGTTTGTAAAATTACCGATTACAAGAAATTCCTTTACGAACAAAAGAAAAGAGAAAAGGTACTTAAAGCTAAAGCGACTAAAGTGGTGGTTAAAGAGATCCGTTTTGGACCTCAAACAGACGACCACGATTATGAGTTTAAAAAGAAACACGCAGAGAAGTTTCTTAAAGATGGAGCCAAATTAAAGGCTTATGTATTCTTTAAAGGACGTTCTATTGTGTATAAAGATCAAGGAGAAATTCTACTCTTAAAATTGGCTTCTGAACTAGAAGAACTAGGAAAAGTAGAACAAATGCCTCGATTGGAAGGAAAGAGAATGACAATGTTTTTAGCCCCAAAAACTAAAAAATAGTCACAAGGGTGTTTAATGGCCCTGAATACATTAAGTGAGATAACTATAAATAGGAAGACAATGCCTAAAATGAAAACTAAATCTAGTGCCAAGAAGCGTTTTAAGCTTACAGGTTCTGGAAAATTAAAAAGAAAGCACGCTTTTAAGAGTCACATCTTAACTAAAAAGTCAAAAAAGCGTAAGCTTAAATTAACTCATGATGGTTTGGTACACAAAGCAGATGAGAACAACATCAAAATTCAATTACGTTTAAAGTAAACGAATTAAGGTAACAATTATTAACCATGGAGCTAGGCCTTAAAGTGCTAACAGCCGCCTACTACAAAAAACAATTAAGACATGCCAAGATCAGTCAATTCAGTAGCTTCAAGAGCTAGAAGAAAAAAAGTAATGAAACAAGCCAAAGGTTACTTCGGAAGAAGAAAAAACGTTTGGACTGTTGCTAAAAACGCGGTCGAGAAAGCGATGCTTTATGCATACAGAGACCGTAGAAATAAGAAAAGAAATTTCCGTGCCCTATGGATTACACGTATTAATGCAGCGGCAAGATTACACGGAATGTCTTACTCAGAGTTTATGGGTAAAGTAAAAGCTAACAACATTGAACTAAACCGTAAGGTTTTAGCAGATTTGGGTATGAATCATCCAGAGGCGTTCAAAGCTGTAGTAGACAAAATAAAATAATACGAATCTATCTCACTTATAAAAATCCCACGCCTTCAGCGTGGGATTTTTTTTACCTTCAACCTATGAAAACACCACTACTAAAAGACGTAAAGCTCGTTGTAACTGATATGGATGGCACTTTATTAAACCACAATCATGAGGTGAGCACTCAGTTCATTGATCAATTCTGGGCACTTAAGGAAAAAGGGATTACAGTAGTTGCTGCTAGTGGGAGACAACACAATAGTATTGTTGAAAAATTAGCCGCTATAAAAAATGAGCTCACCGTAATTGCAGAAAATGGGGCTATGACCACTTTTCATGGTAAAGAAACCGTATTTACCCCCTACCCTAAGGTGCATTTAAACAAAACACTGGCGCTTTTAAAAAAGCAAGAAAACATGCATCCGGTACTATGCACCAACGGATCTGCATTTATAAGTAAAGGGCAGGAAAAGTTTGAACCTATCCTCAGAGAATTTTATAGCGCTTTTAATGTAATTGATCGCCTGGAAGATTGCACACAAGAGGTACTTAAAATTGCTATTTATCATTTTGAAAGCTCAGAAAAGTATATTTACCCTGTAGTGCAAGACTTAGCCAATGCAGTGAAAATTAAAATTTCTGGCCCTAATTGGGTAGATCTTTCTCATCCAAATGCTAATAAGGGATTCGCCTTAAATGCCCTGCAAAAACACTTAGGAGTGAGCCGGGAGCAAACCATGGTCTTTGGCGATTACTTCAATGATTTAGAGATGATGGAACAAGCATATTTTAGCTATGCTATGGCCAACGCACATCCTGAAATTATCAAAAAAGCCAATTATAAGACAGGCTCTAATAGTGAATTTGGTGTAGAAACGGTTTTAGAAAAGTTACTAAAACTAGTATAGACGTCTGAAAAATGGAGCGTCTCAAATTCATTACACTTTGCCACACATTTTTGGGATCCCTAAAAAGGGACGTCATCTGAATCTGGCATTCCAAATGCGTCATTTGGAGACGGCAAGTCCTTAGTTATAAATGGATTAGATTCCTGGTTGCTATTGAGTTTAGACTGAAACTCAAAAGGAGTGTCAAAGGTATCTAAGTTTTCAAACTTACCTAAGTTACCCACGAATTTAAGCCTAATATTATCCAAACCACCATTCCTGTGCTTGGCGACAATAAATTCTGCCTGGCCGTCTGTTGGGGATCTTTCGTCGTCGTCCCATTCCTCAATTTTATAATATTCAGGTCTGTAGATAAAGGAAACAATATCAGCATCTTGCTCTATGGCTCCTGACTCCCTTAAATCGGAAAGTATTGGTCGCTTAGAACCTCCTCTGGTTTCTACTGCCCTCGATAATTGAGACAGTGCTATTACTGGAACATTTAATTCCTTGGCTAAGGCTTTTAGGTTTCTGGAAATAGTGGAAATTTCCTGTTCCCTGTTTCCACCACCCTTTTGACTGGTTCCTGCAGTCATTAGTTGAAGGTAATCTATTATAATAAGTTTAATTCCGTGTTGTGAAGCCAATCTTCTCGCTTTGGCCCTTAGGTCAAAAATAGATAAAGAAGGGGTGTCGTCTATAAATAAAGGGGCCGTTTCTAAGGCTTTCACCTTAACATTTAATTGCTCCCATTCATGTTTTTCAAGCTTACCAGTTCTCAGTTTTTCAGAAGACAATCCAGTTTCTGAAGAAATGAGCCTGGTAATTAATTGCACAGAAGACATCTCTAATGAAAAGAAGGCTACACCATGGTTGTTGTTCACCGCCATATTGCGCGCCATAGAAAGCGTCAGTGCAGTTTTACCCATACCTGGTCTTGCTGCTACAATAATTAAATCACTGGGTTGCCATCCTGAAGTAAGCTTATCTAACTTGTCAAAACCAGATGGAATCCCGCTGAGCCCTTCTTTATTGGCAATTTCTTCAATTCGTTTTTTAGCTTGTATTACAAGATTTTGCGCTGTTTCTGCTGAACGCTTTAAATTCCCTTGGGTAACGTCGTAAAGCTTAGATTCTGCCGCGTCTAATAAGTCAAAAACATCCGTGCTGTCTTCGTAAGCTTCTTGAATGATCTCGTTAGAAATTTTAATGAGACTTCGCTGGATGTATTTTTGTAAAATGATTCTAGCGTGAAACTCAATATGAGCAGAAGAAGCCACCTTTTGGGTGAGGTTAATCAAGTAAAAATCCCCTCCAACTTTTTCTAGCTGACCTTCTTTTTTTAATTGCGCAGAAACGGTTAATAAATCAATGGGTTCAGAGGTTTCAAATAGTGTGAATATCGCTTCATAAATAAATCTATGGGCGTCTTTATAAAATACGTCAGGATGTAAAATATCTATAACCTCATCTACTCCTTTTTTGTCAATAAGCATTGCCCCTAATACAACCTCTTCTAAATCAGTTGCTTGAGGTGGTATTTTTCCGCGCTCTAAAGTAACAAGCGAAGCGTTATTAGGGATATTCCTTGTAAATGCTTTTGGGTTTTCCATAAGTGCTAATGTACGTAATAAGATGCGGCCAGACCTAAAAAAGTGCCTACCGACTATTCACCGTTCATTCACAATCTGACTGTTAATAAGTTACAAAAATTGTTAATAAGCATAAAAAAACTGCTGTTAAAGAACAGCAGTTTTGAGAAGACTTTATAAATTAGGGACTTAGTCGTTAAAGACACCCATTTGAGCGTATTTTTCCATTCTACTAGCCACCAATTCTTTTGGGGATAAGTTTTTGAGCTCATTAAAATGAGCGCTAATCTTTTGCTTGGTGATTTCAAACATTTTTGTCCTGTCACTATGAGCACCCCCTGAAGGCTCTCTCACAATCTCATCAATAAGCTTGAGCTTCTTCATATCAGTAGCCGTTAACTTAAGGGCGCTTGCTGCCAATTCTTTATATTCCCAACTCCGCCATAGAATAGAAGAACAAGATTCAGGAGAAATTACAGAGTACCAGGTGTTCTCTAACATCAGCACCTTATCTCCAACCCCTATTCCCAGGGCTCCACCTGAAGCACCTTCACCTATAATCATCACAATAATGGGGACTTTAAGCCTAGTCATTTCAAGAATATTTCTTGCAATAGCTTCTCCTTGGCCCCTTTCTTCAGCTTCAATTCCTGGGTATGCCCCTGGAGTGTCTATTAGGCAGACTACTGGAATGTTAAATTTCTCTGCAGATTTCATGAGTCTTAGGGCTTTTCTATAGCCTTCAGGATTGGCCATTCCAAAATTCCTATATTGTCTGGTCTTAGTATTATAGCCTTTCTGCTGTCCAATAAACATATAGGACTGATCGCCAATTTTACCCAAACCACCAATCATGGCTTTGTCGTCTTTAACCGTTCTATCTCCGTGGAGCTCTAGAAAAGTCTCTCCACATATGGCTTTAATGTAATCTAAAGTATAGGGCCTATTAGGATGCCTAGACAACTGAACTCTCTGCCATGCAGTTAAATTTTTATATATGTTTTTTTTAGTCTCTTGTAATTTTTTTTCAATTTGCTTACAGGTCTCACTAACGTCTACGTCGCTCTCTTCTCCTATAATCACACACTTTTCTAGCTGGTCTTCTAGTTCCTTAATAGGAAGTTCAAAATCTAAATACTCCATGGGGTGTTTTAATTGGTAACAACTGACAAATATAAAATTTATATGCTATAATCTATGCCTTAGTTTTAGTTTTTAGCTTCAGTCTGTTTTTTAAAATACCATTGGCAATTACTGTCAACAATATAACACTGGCACCTGCGTAAAACATCGGGGTCATTTGCTCACTAGATCCAAAAACAAAAAAAGCTAGCACAATACCATACACAGGTTCTAGATTAGTGGTTAACATCACAGAGTATGGACTAATAAATGCCATTAGCTTTACAGAGGCAATAAAAGCGTAGGCTGTACATAGGGAGGACAGCAAAAACAAATAGCCTATATCTGATGAAGAAACGGCCCAAAAATCTTTTGCGAAAGCACCGGTAAAAGCTAGGTAAAGAGACAGTAGTAACACCCCACCAGCCATTTCATAAAAAACAATCACAGAAGGTTTTAATCGCGCGATATACAAGCCGTTGATCATTGAAAAAACAGCCACTAAAAAAGCAGAACTTACCGCTAATACAATACCCTGCCAATACCGGGTTTCTACTTTAAAAATAACGCCTAAACCAAAAACAACCATCAAACCAAATAACACCTCGTAGCCCACTAATTTTCTCTTGTACCACAAAGGCTCCAGAAATGCGGCAAATAATGCGCCTACTGACATACAAGCCAAGGCTATGGATACATTAGAGATTTTTATAGCCTTAAAAAAAGTAACCCAATGCAAAGCAATTATAGCTCCTGTTCCCAGAAGACCTAGTACTGTTCTAATGGGTAAACGCCAAGGAAAACGCATGGTTTTAATATAGATCATCACCATAAACATTGCCATAGCCATTCTATACCAAACCAATGGAAGGGCGTCTATAGAAATAAGCTTTCCTATGACTGCAGTAAAACCCCAGATAAATACAATTAAGTGAAGGTGAGCGAAGTGCTTGAGATTACCGTTTGGCATTATTTAATAGATAAACAGCTATAAAACTAAATAGAATATTAGGGATTAAAATAGCCAATAAAGGAGACAATCCAGATTGCTGTGCCAAAGTACCAAAAACCCTGTCAAAAAAGATGTAAATAAAAGCCACACAAATACCAAAAGCTAAGTTAACACCCATACCTCCTCTTCTCTTAGCTGCTGAAACTCCAACAGCAATGAAGGTAAGAATGAAGGCTGTAAAAGGAAGGGCCCATCTCTTGTATTTAACCATAATATAAGTATTGATATTACTAGCGCCTTTTCGCTTTTGATCTGCTATAAATTCATTGAGCTCTATGAGATTCTTGGTTTCGGCAATGTAAGATACAGGTGTTAAGTCTGAAATCTTAAAATCAAATACAGTGTCTAAGGTCGCTTTAGATTCTATCCTGGCTAGACTATCTGTAAAGTATCTCTTCTCAAAAGAAGTGAGCTGGTACATGGAATCTTTTTCCCTCCATCTAATCGTAGCCGCACTAATTTTATAATCCAATTTATTGGCCTCGTTAAAATGTTCAAGGGTGAAATTATACCCCCTGGATCTACTTGGATCATAACTACTCACATACAAGAAATCATTTTCGTTTACCTGATTAAAAATATTATTGGTAATCCGGTCCTCTTTTCCTTTTTTGAGGTACTTAAAAATGAACTCATTATACCCTTTACTCGCATGAGGAACAATAAACATCACCATAAAAAACATGAGTGCTGCAATAATACTTGCCCCAATAAAATAGGGCCTTAAAAACCTATTAAATGAAACGCCAGAACTTAAAATAGCTACTATTTCTGTATTGTTAGCCAGTTTAGAGGTAAAGAAAATAACCGATAAAAAAAGAAATATAGGAAACAATAAACTCCCAATATAAATGGTGAAGTTACCATAGTACACAAGCACTTCTTCAAGGGGTGCGTTATTGTCTATAATCTTACCTACTTGCTCAGCCAGATTAGCCATAATTCCAATAGGTACAAAAAGCATTAGCATCACTGAGAAGGTGAGTAAATATCGTTTGAGTATGTACCAATCAAGAATTTTCACTCTTATAGTCTTTTGTCCATTTGAACCACCATCATTGCTTTCCAAGCAGCAAATTCTCCTGTAATAATTTTTTCTCTAGCAGTACGCACTAACCACATATAAAAACCTAAATTGTGAATGGTCGCAATTTGTTTCCCTAAATACTCATTGGCCGCAAACAAATGACGCAAATACGCTTTCGAATACTCAGTATCTACAAAAGTGTGTCCCATTTCATCCAAAGCAGAAAAATCTGCTTCCCACTTTTTGTTTTTTATATTGATAGTCCCATGAGCCGTAAATAACATTCCATTCCTAGCGTTTCTAGTAGGCATAACACAGTCAAACATATCAATTCCCAATGCAATATTTTCCAAAATATTAATAGGAGTTCCAACCCCCATTAAATACCTAGGTTTGTCTTCCGGAAGCACCTCACAAACTACTTCAGTCATAGCGTACATTTCATCTGCAGGCTCCCCAACTGAAAGACCTCCAATAGCGTTACCCTGGGCACCTACAGAGGCAATAAACTCTGCCGACTGTCTCCTGAGGTCTTTATAGGTAGATCCTTGAACAATCGGAAAAAAAGTTTGTTCGTAATCGTAAGTGTAGGGTGTTTTGTCCAGATGTGTCATACAACGATCTAACCATCTGTGGGTCATATGCATAGATCTTTTAGCGTATGAATAATCACAAGGATAGGGGGTACATTCATCAAAGGCCATGATAAAGTCTGCACCAATTTTTCGCTGAATCTCCATCACATTTTCAGGAGTAAAAACATGATATGAACCGTCAATGTGAGACTTAAACTTAACTCCTTCTTCCTTAATTTTTCTATTAGAGGAAAGTGAATAAACCTGATAACCACCGCTATCTGTTAAAATATTTTTATCCCATCCCATAAACTTATGAAGACCACCAGCCTTTTCCAGAATATCTGTCTTTGGCCTCAAATACAAATGATAGGTATTTCCCAAAATTATATCTGGTTTAATCTCTTCTTTTAGCTCGCGCTGATGCACCCCTTTTACGGAAGCCACTGTACCTACAGGCATAAAAATAGGGGTTTCAATAATACCGTGATCTGTTTCTAAAGTAGCTGCCCTAGCTTTAGATTGTGGGTCTCTATGGGATAAGTTAAATTTCAAAGTATATAAATCTAGCCGCAAATATACTAAACCCCTATGGAGTATTCACTTTTGAAGGTGTAAAATAAAATGTGAATTCGTTGATAAATAGTAACAACTCAAGTTGTGTAGCCCACATAAGGGCCTTATTTTTACCGCTGTTAAACTACCCAATAAAAACATGGCAAATATTACAGAATTAAACCAATTGACTACGCAGGTCAGAAGAGACATTTTGCGTATGGTACACAAAGTTAACTCTGGTCACCCAGGAGGATCATTAGGTTGTGCTGAATTTTTCGTAGCCCTTTACAATGAGGTAATGGAGCTAAAAGAAGGTTTTGATATGGACGGTAAAGAAGAAGATTTATTCTTTTTATCCAATGGACATATCTCTCCAGTTTTCTATAGCGTTTTAGCTAGAAGAGGATACTTCCCAGTAGAAGAATTAAACACCTTTAGATTAATCAACTCGAGACTTCAAGGACACCCAACAACACACGAAGGTCTGCCAGGAATAAGAATGGCATCTGGTTCTCTGGGCCAAGGAATGTCTGTGGCTATTGGCGCAGCACAAGCCAAAAAACTCAATAAAGATGCTCATTTAGTGTATAGTCTTCACGGAGATGGAGAACTACAAGAAGGTCAAAATTGGGAAGCCATTATGTATGCTTCTGCAAAAAAGGTAGACAACTTAATCGCCACCATAGACTTAAATGGACAGCAAATAGATGGGTCAACAGACCACGTATTACACATGGGAGATGTTGCCGCGAAATTTAAAGCTTTTGATTGGGAAGTACTCTCTATTGAAAAAGGGAACGATATGGAGGCTGTTATTGAAGGCCTACAAAAAGCCAAAGCACTTAGCGGAAAAGGTAAACCTGTTTGTGTACTCATGCATACTGTAATGGGTAATGGGGTAGATTTCATGATGCATACCCACGCATGGCATGGTAAAGCACCAAACGACGAACAATTGGCCAATGGACTGGCCCAAAATGCAGAAACTTTAGGGGACTACTAAACCACAAGACAATGAAAAAATATATAGATACAGGAAAAAAAGATACTAGAAGTGGTTTTGGTGCAGGATTAGCCCATTTAGGAAGAACCAATAAGAATGTTGTTGCATTGTGCGCAGATCTTATTGGCTCTTTAAAGATGGATGAGTTTATTGCGGAAAACCCAGAGCGTTTTTATCAAATAGGAATTGCAGAAGCCAATATGATTGGAATTGCAGCTGGTTTGACTATTGGGGGGAAAATTCCATTTACTGGGACATTTGCCAACTTTTCAACTGGTAGGGTTTACGATCAAATCAGACAATCTGTTGCTTATTCAAATAAGAATGTTAAAATATGTGCCTCACATGCGGGCTTAACATTAGGAGAAGACGGCGCCACGCACCAAATTCTTGAAGACATAGGTTTAATGAAAATGCTACCAGGGATGGTGGTCATAAACACCTGTGATTATAACCAAACAAAAGCAGCTACCATTGCAATAGCAGATTACCATGGTCCCGTTTACTTACGTTTCGGTAGGCCTGCAGTAGCTAATTTTACTCCACCAGATGCACCTTTTGAAATTGGAAAAGCTCTTTTATTGCAGGAAGGGACGGACGTCACTATTGTAGCCACCGGACACCTAGTTTGGGAGGCTTTAATTGCAGCAGACGCGTTAGCAGAAAAAGGGATCAGTGCAGAGGTCATTAATATACACACCATTAAACCATTAGACGAAGCTGCTATTTTAGCTTCTGTAGCAAAAACATCTTGTGTTGTTACCGCTGAAGAGCACAATATCTTAGGTGGATTAGGAGAAAGTGTTGCGAGAACTTTGGCTTCAAAACATCCTGTGCCACAAGAATTTATTGGAACAAATGACACTTTCGGAGAGAGTGGCACACCTGCACAACTCATGGAGAAATATGGATTAAACGCAGCGGCCATTACAAAGGCTTGTGAAAAAGTAATAAAACGCAAATAAAATCGTTTTACTATACAAATGTCTAAAGGCGCATTTTAATTCTTTCAAAAGATCATAAATGCGCCTTTTACTTTAAAATATCATTTAAGATGAAAAAAGCATTATTTATTGCAGTGGCCTTAATCACTTTTCAAGGCTTTGCACAGAAAGAAACTGGGATAGGAATTAAAGCTGGCGTAAATTATAATCAGAATGGCAATTTAAAAACTGCTGTATATAGCGCTGCAAATGACATTATTTCAGGCTCGGATCAAAAAATGGGCTACCATCTTGGTCTTTATGCTAAAATGAATATCCCTATTTTTTACCTCAGGCCTGAATTGATCTTCACCCATACTAAAAGTGCTTATGATTTTTCAGGAGGAAATGGAATATATAGTCAATCAAAAATAGATCTACCTATTCTATTAGGCTATGAGATTATAGGTCCTCTACATATTTTTGCAGGCCCATCTATTCAATTGGTATTAGGAAATGATTTTGACTTGAGCAATGTTGCTCTAACAGATCTAGAAAAAAATACCACCATTGGTTTTCAATTTGGCGCTGGTATAAACCTAGGACGTTTAGGATTAGATGTAAGGTTTGAAAGGGGATTAAGTCCGAATCAAATTTCACTGATCAACAACAATATCACTACTATTTCAGAAAGTTTTATTGACACCAGGCCCACCCAAGTGATCTTTGCGCTTTCATATGCCTTATAAACATATAGAAATATTCAAAAAAAAAAGCCCTGCAATACGCAGGGCTTTTTTTTATTTAAACTTGTTCGATCGGATTAATCTTTATCCAAATAATCAGGGATACCGTCCCCATCGGTATCAGGAAAGGTAATAGAACCGTCTGCATTAATAACTATTTCCTCTATGGTAGGAATACCATCGTTGTCGTCATCTGAATCTGCATGATTGGCTAAAGACTGTTGAAAACTACTGGCTTCCTCGTCTGCATCTGTGTTGTCATTACCCAAAATTCCATCTCCATTGAGATCTTCTAATATGGAAGGAATACCGTCATTATCATAATCTGTATCTACTACAAACTTACCTAATTCAATAGAAAACATCAATGGCGTATATGCTGGAATCACGCCTGAACTAGAATTGTAATAACCCAGCGCAGAGGGAAAAACAAACAAGCCAATACCACTGTCGGTGAAAGTTGTTGTGCCATCGGGATGGTTCTCAACATTAAGACCCGCTTTAAGTTTGTTTACACCCAATTGATACCCCCTTATGGTAAAAGGAAGGTATTGCCAGAGAAAACTGGCAGATGCGTCAAATGATTTACCATTTAAAAAACTTCCCTCATACTTAATAAGCGTAGAGTCTGCAACAGTAGGAGAGATTCCACTAGCGCCCTCTCTTACAACCAAATAATAGTAGGTATGGTTCACTACCTCTTTTGTATCCAAGCCATAGTAATCAGAATCAATTGCAATGGTTTCAGATTGCATCATTTGAGAAAGAGGAGTTTTATTGGCATTATCTCCAGCAAGGGTGTCTACCCTCACTTTAAAGTCAAAACCAACAGGTGGATTTTGAAAAGATTCGTAATTATAAAAGTGTGTCTCCAAAAAAGTAGAAATATCTTCGGCATTGGTTGGTTCTACCTCACTTAAATTTAAAGGTGGTACTAATTCTACGCCTACTATTTCATTTTTCTTGCAGGAAATAGCAGTGAGTAATACAAAAGCACATAGGAATAAAGTATTCTTAGACATTTAGAATCATTTTAAGGCCCGCAAGATACAATTTTCCCTTATTTTTGTCAGAGACATTAACAAAGATTTTGTATTGTTTATGCGTTTAGACAAATACCTGTGGGCCCTGAGATATTTTAAGACCAGAAACATTGCTACAGAAGCGTGTAAGAAGGGACAAATTAGGGTTAATGATCAAATTGCCAAGCCTTCCAGGGAAGTTTATCCTATGGATAAACTGATCATTCGAAAAAATCAGATTAATTTTCAATGTACTGTACTAGATATTCCCAGTAGTCGATTAGGGGCTAAACTCGTGGACATGTACCGTAAGGACACCACCCCATTAGAGGCATTAGAACAACACAAAGTGGCTGCACTGGCTCAAGAACATTACAGGAAAAGTGGGACTGGCAGACCCACAAAGAAAGAGAGAAGGGACCTTTCTGACTACGCCCAAGAGAATGAAGAAAACACCGATTGGGAATAAGAATACAGCAACTATGAATACAAATCAAGACTTAACTCAAGCCTATTGGGAAGATAGATACAACAAGCAGGAAACTGGTTGGGATATTGGAGGTATTTCTCCTCCAATGAAATTTGCCATAGACCAATTGGCCTTTCAATATCCAGAACAAAAAGATTTAAGCATCTTAATTCCTGGAGCTGGCTTGGGACATGAAGCCATTTATTTGCACCAAAAAGGGTATACAAATGTTCATGTATTGGATATTGCCAAAAAACCTTTAACAGAAATTGCCCTACAGTGCAATGATTTCCCAAGCCATCACTTGCATTGTGAAGACTTCTTTAATTTTAAAAAAGATGCATTTGATATTATTTTTGAGCAAACGTTTTTTTGCGCCATACCACCTAGCTCCAGAGAAATGTACGTCCTAAAAATGCATAAATTACTAAAGCCAAAAGGTATTTTAACTGGCCTGTTTTTTAATTTTCCTTTAACTGATCAAGGACCTCCATTTGGAGGAAGCATAGAAGAATATTTGGATTTATTTGACCCTTATTTTTTAATAAATTTTATGGAAACTGCCCAAAATTCAATAAAACCTAGAGCAGAGAAAGAACTCTTCTTTATATTTGAAAATAGATCTCAAAAACAAGCTTAAACATCTACAACATGTCACATCAAATATTAACACACCGAGAGATTGCCCATAAAATTCAGAGAATTGCATATCAAATCTATGAATCTAATGTAAATGAAAAAGAAATTGTAGTGGCAGGTATTATAGGAACTGGACTTGAATTTGCAAAAAAAATTAGTCGTGTTCTTCAAGAAATCACCGATGCTACTATTTTACTTTGTGAATTAAAAATGGACAAGAAAAACCCACTTAAGGGTGTAAGTACCTCTATTAATAAAAGTGATTATGAAAATAAATCAGTGGTATTAGTGGACGATGTTTTAAATTCAGGAAGCACCTTAATATATGGGGTACATCATTTTCTTCAAGTGCCTCTGAAACAAATTAAAACAGCCGTTTTAGTCAATAGAAATCACAAGAAATACCCAGTGAAAGCAGATTTTAAAGGAATTTCACTTTCCACTTCATTACACGAACACATTGAGGTAAGATTCGAAAAGGACAATGACGCAGTGTATTTGAAGTAGTCTTTTTAACTAATCTATAACTACTTTATCTTGCTAAGGATTACTTTGCTACATTTTTTTCTAAGACTGCCTATCGCTACTTTATTTTACTAAGGTTTCCTATAGCTGCTCAATTTTACTAATAATTTTTTCAGAGATTTCATTAGGTGCTTGTCCAAGTACATGAAAAACTAAATGCGCTTGTTCATAATAGGGTGCCCTTTCAAAAAGGTGTTTTCCTAAAAACTCCGGCAATTGCGCTTTATCTAAACCTGCAATTAGTGGCCTTTGATCCATTTCATCTTCTAAACGAGTGACTAATTCTGGTATAGAAAGCTTTAAATACACTACAACGCTATTGGTAAAAGCTTTCATCTTTTCCATATTGTTGCCAAAACAAGGGGTTCCCCCTCCTGTAGACAAAACAAATGAGTTCTCAGAATTTCCCAGATGAATAAGGGCTTCTCGTTCTGCCTTTCTGAAAAAAACTGCCCCCTTAGTTTTAAACAAATCTGTAACGGACATCTCGTACTTTTCAGAGATATAGTGATCTAAATCTATAAAAGGAATGGCTAAACTTTCAGCTAAAAGTTTCCCAGTGGTTGTTTTACCACTTCCCATATACCCTACCAATACAACTTTCATTTTTATATACTTCTACAGACACAAAGTTACATTTCTTCAAAGGTTTTATACCAAAAAGTCACACACAAAAGCATTAAATAAAAAAAACACATTCTATTTCAAAGCCTAATTGACTGTATAGCAGTACCCTTTTAAAAAAAAACAAAAAATTATATGTAATTAGCCTTGGAAAATTAATTATTGATAGTATATTTGCACCCGCTAACAGCAATAAAGTTAGTTAATGACCTGGTAGCTCAGTTGGTAGAGCATCTCCCTTTTAAGGAGAGGGTCCTGGGTTCGAGCCCCAGCCCGGTCACAAAAAAGTTAAGTCTTGCACTTAACTTTTTTTGTTTGCAGTCTTTTTGAACATTTTTTTGTTTCTTTAGTATGCAAATGCTCACGTGGTGAAATTGGTAGACATGCCATCTTGAGGGGGTGGTGTCCTATGGACGTGCTGGTTCGAATCCAGTCGTGAGCACTAAAAAGTATTGTACTTCACCTAAGCGACTTCCTACGGAAGTCGCTTTTTTTTGTCCGCTGAACTACAAAAGATTTACTACATTTAATCATGTATTAAATCATGAAATAAATCATTTGTGGCTTCACCAAAAAAAGTTTCAATCATTGGCGGCGGAATTCAAGGACTGTGTATCGCTTATTATCTCAAAAAAGAAGGCCTTGAGGTAAGTATATTTGAGCCAAAAACAGCAGAGACGGGTGCCTCATATGTCAATGCTGGTTACCTTACCCCCAGCCATATTATTCCATTGGCAGCACCAGGAATGATAAGTAAAGGATTAAAATGGATGCTAAATTCAAGTAGTCCCTTTTATGTGAAACCAAGAATAGACCGTGCTTTCTTAAAATGGTCCTGGCGTTTTTACAAATCAAGTACACTACAAAAAGTAACTGCCGCCATACCTGTAATAAAAGAGATAAACCTGCTCAGTGAACAGTGCTTCAAAGAAATTTTATTAAGTGGAGATTTAGGAGACTTTCAATTAGACCATCATGGACTTCTCATGCTCTTTAAAACTAAAGCTGCAGGTGAGACTGAAAATGAGGTAGCCAAAAAAGCGGCCAACCTTGGCCTACAGGTGAGCTATCCAAATCTGGAAGAATTAAACAGCTTGCAACCCCAGCTAAGCAAAGACATTCTAGGGGGTATATTGTACGATTGTGACAGCCACACCACTCCTACAGAAATAATGCCTAAGTTAAAAAAGAGACTCCAAGATTCTGGGGTCAAGTTCATCACAGAAAAAGTGTGCCGCTTTGAACAAAATAAAAATGAACTTACCGCTATTGTCACGAACAAAAATAAATACCTTACAGAAGAGGTCGTTATAGCTGCAGGAGCGTGGAGTGGCCAACTAGCCAAACAGCTACACATAGATTTATCACTAGAGGCAGGAAAAGGTTACAGAATAGATGTTCACAGAGAGACCGGTATAAAAATACCCGCCATACTCATGGAAGCAAAAGTAGCCGTAACCCCAATGAAAGGATTTACACGTTTTGCAGGAACCATGGAATTATCCGGTATTAATACAACCATTAGAAAAGAGCGGGTCAATGCTATTGTTAAAGCAGCAGAGGCTTATTACCCTGGGCTTAAAATCACAGCTGCTGAAAAAGAGGCAGCCGCTTCCGGAATGCGTCCCGTTTCTCCAGACGGCCTTCCATACATTGGAAGGCCAAAGGCCATAAAAAATCTTTGTTTCGCAACAGGTCATGCCATGATGGGATGGAGTCTTGGACCAGCCACAGGTAAATTAATTTCGGAAATTATTTTAAATAAAAAACCCAGTATGGATCTAACACCCTTTGATCCTAACCGAAAATTCTAATCCCTAAATCTAATTCTAATCGAGCGACCTAATTTTAACTGCTTTAAACCACACCCCAGAACCGTGATCTTGTAGGGCTAAATATCCCTTATTAGCCTTCCCATAGTCCGGGTAATCTGTCCATTTTCCGCTGTTTCTAAGCAGCTCCCATTCTGGCGTAAATTTATCAAAAGACACTATTAAAGCACCGTTTAGGTAATGAGACACCTTACCATGATCGAAAATAATACGACTGCTATTCCATTCCCCTACGGCATTCAAGCGCTTGGCGTCGTTAGCAATATGCATGGCGTAATTTGCGCCTGTTTTTTGCCAATCTTCAATCGGTGAAGGAAATCCAACGTCATCCAAAAGCTGATACTCCGGTGCAGTCTGGTAGGGAGAATGATAAATGGTGTCCTCTATTACATGATAAAAAACACCGCTATTGCCTTCTGGACTTATTTTCCAAGACCAGGAAAGCTCAAAATTCTCATACATTTTAGTAGAAATAATATCACCTCCCACATCTCCAGCTAACCCTAAGCAACTGATGATGCTATCAGAAATTTGCCAATTAGATGGCAGTGAGGCTTGGTTATAGCCACGCCATTTTTCTGCAGACATTAAAGATTCCCAAGAATCATTTTTATTTAAATCTTCTACATCTGTTAAACCAACTATGGGTTCACTGTTAGAAAGAACAACTTTATTTTGATTGTTTTTACAACTGAATTGGCCTGCTAAAAGCAGCCCGATGCTCCATAAATATATCTTTTTCATTACTTATTTTTTTAATTTCATATTTTTAGGATCCCATAAAATGGCCTTGTCTTGATAGTAACTGTCATTACAAGCTAAGGCTGGTGCAGCTGCCCTGTAACCGAAAACAGCGTCCTCTACCACCGATTGCCCTCCCCTAATTGCAGTAAGCCAATTACCAAAATGATCGTGATGCGCCCCTAAGTATCCTTTTTCTGCTTCATACACAATTTCCTCTTGAGGCTTCATTTTCTTTCTAGCAACAGTATTAGAAGAGCTACTGTCTTTTGCTTGAGCAGCTAAATAGGGGTCTGTCTCAAAACTTTCTGCATTTCTCCTAACAATTACTTTATCCCATTGCACATCCATAGCGCCTTCACTACCAACAATGCGCAAATAAGTAGTTCCAGAGGTGCCATCTACAAAATTACATCTTAACGAGAGATTAAAAGCTGGGTGCTGCGGGGTTTCAGGATAGTCAAATACGCCTAACATTACATCCGGCACCTCCCTCCCATCATTCCAGTATCTGAGTCCTCCAGAGGCATAGATCTGATCAGGTCCATAAGAATTAGTGATAAAATGTAAGCTAGAAAATAAGTGCACAAATAAATCTCCTGACATTCCAGTCCCGTAATCTCTGTAATTTCTCCATCTAAAAAAACGCATGGGATCAAAGTCCCTCTTGTGGGTATTACTTAAAAAAGTATCCCAGTCTACCGTATCAGTAGTAGCGTCTTCTGGAATGTTGTATTGCCAAGCTCCTGTAGGGCTTCTTCTGGCCCAAAACCCTTCTGCATAATTTATATCCCCTATAGCGCCTTGCGCCAATAGTTCTCTAGCTTTTTCATTTCCAAGAGAGGAGAGACCCTGACTTCCTACCATAAAAACTTTTCCAGTTTTTCTCTGTGCATTAATAACAGCGTGTCCTTCCTCCAAACTGTGAACCATGGGTTTTTCACAATACACGTGTTTTCCAGCATACATAGCATCTATAGAAATTTGCTTGTGCCAATGATCTGGTGTTCCAATAATAACGGCGTCTACCTCGGGCCGGGCTAGTATTTCCTTATAATCTCTTGTAGTGAAAATGTCATTTCCCCATTGAGAGGTAGCCTTGTCCAAGTGACCTTGATAGAGGTCACAAACAGCCACTAACTTTACACCAGCATGCGCTAAAACAGCATATGTGTCTTGTGTTCCCATTCCCCCAGCTCCAATAAGAGCGATCTGGACTGTTGAATTTTTTGTTGATGAAAGACCTGATTTATAAATCCTTTTAAGGGGCTGTATAGAGCTTGCAGATAGAAGAGAGGGCGAAGTAGCTAGTGCCATACTTCCAATTGAAAATTTTTGCACAAATTGCTTTCTACTCCATCCAAAACTAGAAGGAGTGTTTGATGATAGATTAGGTTTTTTCATAATATAAACTTGGTTGGTTGGTCGGTATTAAGTTATAAAAAATACTGCATAAAAAAATCCTACACTTCCAAAACATAATTATTGTTTAATATAAATTAAAAAAAGATAAACAAATTGGATTAAAATTGTAACTTTGTTTAAGTTCAAAAAAATCAAATGAGTTTAGTAAAAAAGACCTTTAGCATAAAAGATCTGGAAAACCTATCTGGGATTAAAGCCCATACCATAAGGATTTGGGAGAAAAGATACAACCTTTTAAGTCCAGAGCGCACCAAGACAAATATAAGAATGTATAGCCTTTTGAGTCTACAGAAACTCTTAAACATAACGCTATTGTATGAGAATGGACTGAAAATTTCAAAAATCGCCCAACTAAAAAACGAAGAAATTCCTATAAAAGTAAGGGAGATTATAGACGAGAAGTCCGTCAAAAACAATATGATGAATGCATTTAAGTTATCAATGATTAATTTTGACCAAAACTTATTTTACAGCACTTACAACCAATTGGTGGTAGATTTAAGTTTTAGAGAAATTTTCAAAGAATATTTTATTCCACTACTTCAAGAATTGGGTTATTTATGGCAATCTAACACCATTAGTACGACCCATGAGCATTTCATAACAAATTTGGTCAAGCAAAAGGTTTACACAAATACAGAAAAAGTACACAGGTCTGAATATGTGAACAACAAATCATTTGTACTGTTTTTACCTGAAAATGAGATTCACGAACTAGGTATTCTATATCTCAATTATGAATTGAATCTCAGGGGGTATAAAAGCATATTTTTAGGACAGAGTGTTCCTATAGAAAACTTAGAGCCTTTGATTGCAAGTAATGAGTTTGTTGAATTTATTGCTTATGTGACCGTAGAACCTTCAAAAGAGAAAATTAATAACTACTTGCAAAAATTCAAAAAGAAAATATTAGATAAAAAAAACTGTAGACTGTCTCTTTTAGGTTTTCAAACGCAGTTTGTAGATCTAAATACTAAACCAGAAAACATAGGTGTATACAGAGGTTTCGAAGATTTAATCGAAGCCTTAAATTTATAATAAATGAAACATATAAGCATAATAGGATCTGGTTTCTCTGCATTATCTGCCGCTTGTTATTTAGCAAAAGCAGGACACAGTGTAGATTTATACGAAAAAAATAATACGGTTGGCGGAAGAGCCAGACAATTAAAGAGAGAGGGCTTTACATTTGATATGGGACCAAGTTGGTACTGGATGCCTGATATTTTTGACAAGTTTTTTGCAGATTTTGATCAAAAAACATCTGATTATTATCAGTTAGATAAGCTTAGTCCTGCTTATAAGGTGTATTTTAAACAAGGGGATTTAACTATTGGAGATAGTTTAGAGAAAATTATTCAAGCCTTTGAAGAAATTGAAGTTGGAAGTGGTGTAAAACTGGAGAAATTCATAGCGGAAGCTCAGGACCATTACAGGATTGCAATAGATAAAATAGTTTTAAGACCAGGTTTATCTCCACTCGAATTGGTTACGCCAGAAACAATTAGTAGGGTAGATAGATTCTTTAGAACAATCAGTCAAAGAGTAAGAAAAGATTTTAAGAATCCCAAATTAATAGCAACACTTGAGTTTCCAGTATTGTTTTTAGGAGCAAAACCTAATCAAACACCCTCTTTCTATAGTTTTATGAATTTTGCGGATTTTGGTTTGGGCACTTGGCACCCTAAAGGTGGTATGTATGAGATTGTTTTGGCTATGGAAAAATTAGCAATTTCATTAGGAGTCAAGATAAACACCAATAGTTCAGTAGATAAAATAATTGTAAGAGATAAGAAAGCTGTAGGAATTTCCGTGAAAGGAAAAGATATTATGTCTGATGTTGTATTAAGTGGTGCAGATTATCACCATTCAGAGACCTTAATAGACCCATCTTTCAGACAGTATTCAGAGTCCTATTGGGATAAGAAAACCTTTGCCCCCTCCTCTTTACTATTTTATGTAGGATTCAATGAGAGGGTGCCAAATGTAGAACACCATAACCTATTCTTTGATAGTGATTTCACTAAACATTCAGAAGAAATATACGACAATGCCGTTTGGCCCTCTGACCCATTATTTTACGCTAATTTCCCCTCTATTTCTGACCCCTCTATGGCTCCAGAGAATTGTGAGACAGGCTTTTTTCTAATTCCAATTGCTCCAGACTTAGAAGACAATGAATCGTTAAGAGCACAATATTTTGATAAAATAATGGACAGGTTTGAACTTAAAATTGGCAAAAACATTCGCAAAAATATTATCTTTAAAGAGTCTTTTTGCGTGAAAGACTTTAAAGAAAGCTATAACTCATACAAAGGAAATGCCTATGGTATGGCCAACACTTTAATGCAGACTGCTTTTTTAAGGCCAAAACTAAAAAGTAGTAAGGTGCGAAACTTATATTTCACAGGTCAACTTACGGTTCCAGGACCAGGTGTTCCACCAGCACTTATTTCTGGAAAAATTGTGGCAGACCTTATTTCAAAAAAATAATACGGATGAAAAGCCTATTTGACCAAGTCTCATATAGATGCAGTAAGCAAGTTACTGAATCATATAGCACCTCATTTTCACTAGCCACTAAAATGCTAGACATAAGCATAAGACAAGATATCTATAACATCTATGGTTTTGTGAGATTTGCAGACGAAATTGTAGATAGTTTTCATGATTATGACAAGGCTTCACTGTTTGAAAGATTTGAAAATGATCTAGACAACGCCCTTAAAAAGAAGATCAGTCTAAACCCTATTCTAAATGCTTTTCAACATACATTTCATAAGTACGAAATTCCTATAGAACTGGTTTCTGCCTTTATGAAAAGTATGAAAATGGATTTAACTAAAGAGGCTTATATTACAGAAGAAGAATACAAAGAATACATCTATGGCTCTGCAGATGTTGTAGGACTTATGTGCTTAAAGGTTTTTGTTAAAGGAAACATGGAACAGTACAACAATTTAAAAGATGCAGCAATGGCTTTAGGGTCTGCTTTTCAGAAGGTAAACTTTCTCAGAGATCTTAAGGCAGATTTTGAAGGACTCAATAGAACATACTTTCCTAACACAAATCTAAATGCCTTAGATGAAGCGGCCAAGGCGAGGATCATAGAAGAAATTCAAGAAGATTTTTCAAATGGATTGGCAGGAATAGTTTTACTTCCTAAAGAAGTGAAATTTGGGGTATATACTGCCTACATATATTATTATAAATTACTTAAGAAATTAAAGAATACACCTCCATTAGAAATAAAAAACACTAGAATTAGGGTAGCCAATCATCAAAAGATGGGACTGTTGGTAAAATCTTATTTGAGTTGTAAATTTAACCTAGTTATTAAACCTTCATAAATAAAAAAAATGCATCTACTTTATTGGATTTTATGCTTTGTTGCTACGTTTTGTATTATGGAATTCATGGCTTGGTTCTCGCATAAATATATCATGCATGGTTTTTTATGGCATTTACATGAAGACCACCATAAAAAAGACCACGACAACTGGTTTGAGAGAAATGACACTTTCTTTATTTTTTATGCCGTCGTTAGTATGGGCTTTATAATAACTGCAGAAAACACTTCTTTTTGGCAAGGATGGCCCATTGGATTGGGTATTATGGCTTATGGTTTTACTTACTTCATGGTACATGACGTTTTTATACACCAACGCTTTAAATGGTTTAGAAACGCTAATAACAAATACGCGAAAGGAATTAGAAGGGCTCATAAAATGCACCACAAACATTTAGGAAAAGAACATGGAGAGTGCTTTGGAATGTTGTTTGTTCCCTTTAAATATTTCAAATAATGCAAAAAAAGGCCATTGTTATTGGCGCAGGTATAGCTGGATTAGCTTGTAGCTTAAGATTGCAAAAAAAAGGCTATCAGGTAACTGTTATTGAAAGAAATAGTTATACGGGTGGTAAAATGCATGTACTGAAAAAAGATGGATATAGATTTGATCTTGGTCCCTCATTATTTACTATGCCAGAATTGGTAGAATCTCTTTTTGAATTATTTGAAAAGCCAGTTGATATTTACTTTACTTATAAAAAAGAGTCTGTAATTTGTCATTATTTCTGGCCTGATGGAAGCTCCTTTAAGGCACCGGCGGAGCCGGAAAAATGGATCAAAGAAGCTGCAGATTTTTTCGGAACACCCTCAGAAGTTTTGAAAGACTATTTAGATAATAGCGCCAAAAAATACGCTTTAACCGCTCCAATTTTCTTAGAAAAATCACTACATGATTGGAACACATACTTTAGTACTCATACACTAAAAGCTATTTTTAATTTAGGCGCTTTAGATCTATTTAGTTCACTAGACAAACACCATAAAAATATATTTACAAACAAAAAGCTCATACAATATTTTAACAGGTTTGCCACCTATAATGGCTCCTCTCCCTTCAAGACTTCTGCTATTATGAGTATGATTCCTCATTTAGAAATGCACAAAGGGACTTATTTCCCTACAGAGGGTATGCATGCTATAGGACAATCGCTTTTTCGATTGGCCAAAGATGTGGGAGTCCGTTTTCTACTAGAATCACCAGTACTTAAAATTAATGTCAAAAACAATAGCGCAAAGGGGGTGGAAATAACCGTAAATGGACAAAACCAATACTTAGAAGCAGACGTGGTAGTTTCAAATGCAGATGTGTTTCACACCTATGAAAAACTACTTCCAACCATTCGAACACCTAAGAGAATTATCCAAGAAGAGAGATCGAGTTCTGGGCTCATATTTTATTGGGGTATTGCTACCACTTTCCCTTCCTTAAACCTTCATAATATTTTTTTCAGTGATGACTATGAAAGTGAATTCAATGAAATATTTGAAAAACACACCCTACCTTCTGATCCAACAATTTATGTAAATATAAGTTCGAAGAAAAAACCTTCGGACGCCCCTGAAAATTGTGAAAATTGGTTTGTGATGGTCAACGCCCCAGCCAATAAAGGTCAAGACTGGGAAGATTTAAAACAAAAAATGAAGGATACAATTATCCAGAAATTATCTAATATATTGGGGGTTAATATATCTGACTATATTGTCTGTGAAGAAATTCTAGACCCAATTGGTATAGAAAAAAGCACTAGTGCATACCAAGGTGCCCTTTACGGCACTTCAAGTAACGATCCTAAAGCAGCATTTTTAAGACAATCTAATAAAAGTCATATTGATAATTTATTTTTTTGCGGTGGATCTGCACATCCTGGTGGTGGAATTCCGCTATGTCTTCAGTCTGCAAAAATTACGGCTGATCTAGTTCCAGCAATTTAATCCAAGACAATTAAATTTTATAGAAAATTTCATAATTTAAATTTGATCAAATACCCTAAAATGTTGCTAGAGCAAGAATTATTAAAAAATCACTAATTAAAATTAAGACAAAAAAACATAGATGGCAAAGACTATTGAAAGACAAATTGAACCTAAAACAAGTTTGGCTATTGGTTTGGTTTGGCTATTCAACATTACGGCAATCATTGGTATTGGATTAGGACACCAAGAATGGTTTATTGAGAAAACATATGTGAATATGATGCTTTACACTGTTTTTTTAATCGCACTATTCCCTATAAACACCTCTCGAAATATATTCCTTTTCTCCTTGGCGTTTCTAATTGGCATGTCTAGTGAATGGATTGGTGTACATACCTCTTGGCTTTTTGGCAGTTACTTCTACGGTGAAAATTTAGGGGTCAAGTTAGGTGGCGTACCACTACTTATTGGTGTAAACTGGGCTGTACTTAGTCTAATATCGGCAGATCTCGTACATAAATTAAATACTTCTAAATACACTAAAGCACTATTTGCTGCAAGTATCATGGTGGGCTTAGACTTATTTATGGAATACTCAGCAGCTTCACTAGACTTTTGGTACTTTGAGGGTGGGTTAGCGCCTTTAAAAAACTACCTAAGCTGGTTTGCAATAGCATTTGTGATTCAGCTGCTTATAAACGACAGCTATTCTTATGGAAATAGAAAGTTTTCGCTACATCTAATCCTAAGTCAATACGCTTTTTTCGCGGCTTATTTATTGCTTCAGTAACGAGGACAATTCTGCTATAAAATCTGGTTTGTCCCAATCGCTAATTCGAGAGGTTTCTAACACTATTCTACCTTTTGAACTAATGACATAAGTTGTGCCTAAATCCATACTTTTAAAAGGGCTTTTATCTTCCACTACCCTATAAGTAATAGGAAATGTAAAGTCTTGTTTTTTAATGAACTGCCTTACGGGATCGCGTTCCTCATCTGTAACAATAAGAAAGACAATATCATTGCCAAAACGCTTGTAAAGCCTTTCAATACTTTCTAGTGAAGCCTTTGAAGGCAAATGCCAAGAGGCCCAAAATGATACAAAAACAAACTTTCCTTTAGACTGCTCTAAAGAAAAAAAGTTCCAATCCTTATCTTTCAACCTCCAATGATAGTTGGGAAGTTCGTATTGATCGTCTATGCTTAAAAAACTTGGTGTTGGCGCGAGTAATTTGGTCAATAGTAATTTACCCTGACTCCCCAGTGGTGAATACATCAGTAGTAACGCTAGTCCAAGAGCAATAAGTATTAGGACAGATTTTAACTTCATAGTATAAAATTAAAAAAAAACACTCCATAATAGATGGAGTGTTTTTAATTGATCGGACTACTTATACCTAAGCAGCATTCTCCTTTTTAATTACATTTAAAGCAGAACCTGCTCTAAACCAAGCTATTTGTGAATCATTGTAAGTATGATTTACTTGAATAGTGTGAACATTTCCATCTGAGTGTTTAATTTCAATAGTCAATGGTTGACCAGCTTTAAATGAAGCAATATCTACAAAGTTAAAGGTGTCGTCTTCTTTGATTAAATCGTAATCAGACTCATTTGCAAAAGTTAAGGCTAACATCCCTTGCTTTTTAAGGTTTGTTTCGTGAATACGTGCAAAAGATTTAACGAGTACTGCTGCAACACCAAGATGCCTTGGTTGCATAGCTGCATGTTCTCTTGAAGAACCTTCTCCATAATTATGGTCCCCTACTACAATGGTTTTAATACCAGCAGCTTTATAAGCCCTTTGTGCGTCTGGAACACCCATATATTCGCCAGAAAGCTGATTTTTCACAAAATTAGTTTTCTGATTGAAGGCATTAACTGCTCCAATTAATGTATTGTTCGCAATATTATCTAAATGTCCTCTAAAACGCAACCACGGACCTGCCATAGAAATGTGATCAGTAGTACATTTTCCCTGCGCTTTAATCAAAAGTTTCACCTCTGCTAGACTTTCGTTTTCAATAGGCTCAAATGATTCTAACAATTGTAACCTTTCTGAAGTAGGGCTTACTTTAACTGAAACTCCAGAACCATCTTCATCGGGAGCGATAAACCCAGCGTCTTCTACTGCAAAACCGTTTACAGGTAATTCAATACCTAGTGGCATATCTAATTTAACGGCTTCTCCATCTTCATTGATCAAGGTGTCGTTCATTGGATCGAAATCTAACCTTCCTGAGATTGCTATAGCGGCAACCATTTCTGGAGAACCTACAAAGGCATGGGTATTTGGATTACCATCTGCACGTTTAGAAAAGTTTCTATTAAAAGAATGAACAATAGTATTTTTCTCATCGCCTTTAAGATCACTTCTGTCCCATTGCCCAATACATGGACCACAAGCATTAGTAAAAATAGTAGCACCTACCTCTTCGAAAATCTGAAGTAGTCCATCTCTTTCTGCTGTGAATCTAATTTGTTCAGAACCTGGATTAATACCGAAATCTGACTTAGGTTTAATCTTCTTGTCAATAGCCTGTTTTGCTATAGAAGCTGCTCTTGTCAAATCTTCGTAGGAAGAATTTGTACATGATCCTATTAATCCCCAATCTACTTTTAAAGGCCAATCATTTGCCTTGGCCTTCTCTCCTAATTCTCCAACTGGAGTGGCAAGATCTGGTGTAAAAGGCCCATTTAAATGAGGTCTTAAAGTATTTAAGTCTATTTCAATGATCTCATCAAAGTATTTTTCTGGCTGAGAGTACACCTCAGGATCTGCTGTAAGGTAATCTTTAACCTCGTTTGCAGCGTCTGCAACGTCATTTCTATTTGTAGCCCTTAAATAACGTTCCATTGAAGCGTCATACCCAAAGGTAGAGGTAGTAGCGCCTATTTCAGCACCCATATTACAAATAGTGCCTTTACCGGTACAAGACAAGTTTGTTGCACCTTCCCCAAAATATTCAACTATTGCGCCGGTTCCTCCTTTAACAGTGAGAATTCCAGCAACTTTAAGAATAACATCTTTAGCGGAAGTCCAACCAGAAATATTACCTGTTAACTTCACACCTATCAATTTAGGAAATTTTAGTTCCCATGCCATACCTGCCATTACATCTACTGCGTCTGCACCTCCTACTCCTATAGCTAACATTCCAAGACCACCTGCGTTTACAGTATGTGAGTCCGTACCAATCATCATTCCACCTGGGAAAGCATAATTTTCTAAAACTACTTGGTGAATAATCCCCGCTCCTGGTTTCCAAAAACCAATACCATATTTATTTGAAACAGATTCCAAGAAATTAAATACCTCTTCACTGGTACTATTAGCTACTTTTAAATCTGCCACCGCACCACTTTTAGCTTGAATGAGGTGGTCGCAATGAACTGTTGTGGGCACTGCAACTTTGGCCTTTCCGGCTTGCATAAATTGCAGCAAAGCCATCTGAGCGGTAGCATCTTGACATGCAATTCTATCTGGAGCAAAGTCTACATAGTCCTTACCTCTAGTAAATGCTTTATTTGGTGTGCCATCCCACAAATGGCTATATAATATCTTTTCAGACAAAGTTAAGGGTCTCCCCACTAATTCACGTGCTTGGTCTACACGCTCCGCCATTTGGGAATACACCCCTTTAATCATATCTATGTCAAATGCCATTTGATTTTGGTATTTAAGTTAATGCTGGTAAAAATAGTAAAAAGTGAGGAGTTCAATAGCAAGAAATCGTTTTCGAAAGGAGTTAATTCAACTTTCATTAAGAAACAGTCATGTTTTTAATAAATTGACAACAAACACCCATGAAAATTATTCTTTCACCCAGTTGTTTGCGAAATCACAGTCTCTATTGGATTTACTCACACTAATGTAAGTATCCTCAATATGGGTTGCACGCCAAGCATTAATTGCTTTTAATTGCTTTTCGGTCTTAGCGAGCTCTTGAATTTTCATGTAATCTCTGGCAAAATCTGCTGTATGCTCATCATACCTATTAGAGATTTTCAATATTTTGTATTTGGTCTGTCCGCCTCTTGGATCTGGTTCTTCTATGGGTGATGAAATTTCATTGTCTTTTAAATTACTCACTTGTTTGTAGAGACTAGGATCCATTTTGGTCAATTCAAATCTAGAGTCATAATTAGTTGGATTTCTGAGTACTCCACCGTCAAATTTAGTTTCTTTTTCGTCAGAAAAATTAAGTGCAGCTTCTGCAAAAGTAAAGGCTCCTTCCTCAATTTTCTTTTTGATATCATTTAATTCATCAATAGCCTCTTTTACAGCACTACTTGGCACTTCAGGGACCATTAAAATATGTCTTAAATCCAATTCCTGACCTCTGATTTTTTCAATGTAAATAATATGGTAACCAAAGGGAGTTTCAAATGGTTCTGAAATCTCACCTTCCTGTAAAGAAAAAGCCACATCCTTAAATTCTTTAACAAAAGGAGTTTCTCTTGTCATAGCGTAAAAACCACCTTTAGATTTTGATCCAGGATCCTGTGAATATAAAATAGCCTTAACAGAAAAACTGGCATTATTGTCTTCCACATCCGCTTTTAATTCTTTGAGCTTGTCTATCACTTTTTGCTTCTCTTCCTCAGGAGCTTTAGGGGTTTTTACAATTTGAGAAATCTCTAACTCAGCACCAAACACAGGGCGCTCTTCTTTAGGGATATCGTTAAAAAACTGTCTTACTTCCTCTGGAGTAATTTCTATCTCCTCTACTACCTTAGTTTGCATTCTTTCAGAAAGCATTCTGAGTTTATTAATTTTATATAATTCTTGTCTAAAACTCTCTTCATCTTCTTTTTTATACACTTTAAGCACGCGATCCAAAGAACCTGCCTGTGAAACCAACTGTTGTAACTGGCGTTCCCCAATAGCGGCAATTTCGTCGTCTGAAATAAGCACACTATCTTGAACTGCTTGGTGTGCAAAAAGACGGTCTTCCATAAGTTTACCTAGTAGTTGGCAACGGTTTACATCTTGATCAGATACTCCTTGACTTTTTAAGTCTATCAGTGTTTTTTCAATATCAGATTCTAATATGACATAATCACCTACAACAGCTGCAATACCGTCCAACTTTATTCTTTTGAATGCCTGTTTAACTTCGGATTGAGTTAATGAATCCATTGACTGAGGGGGTTCTACCTGACTGTCTTGCACCACTAAATTGTCCTGAGCCATTAAGGTCAATGAACACATAAATAATAGCGTTGCACTTATAAAACGAGTGATTTTAATGGTAAATTTCAAGTTCTTTATTTTTAATAGCTTCATCAATTATATCTCTTTCTATTTGTCTCAGAAACTCCTGTTTCTTTCTGATTTTCAAAATTTGCTCCAAGGTGGGTTTCACATAACTTAAAGGGGCTATGTCGTTAGCTTCTAACACTTCTTGGACTTGTCCCAAATATACCCCTAATGAATCCCGTAATTCAAAAAATTGTGATTTTTTTAAATATATTTCTTCATTATCTAGTGCCAATGGACCTATTTCCTTAACTATTCTTGTCAAAGGAACCCATATGGAGTCATTTAGATTCAATTTATTAAATTGAATGCTAATGGAATCTAAATACCGTATGTCAGATTCTTCAAAAGTTTTTAACTTTCTAGCAATTAAAGCAACATCACTGTAATTTCTTGGAAGGCTTACAAATCTCAGCCGAACTAATTTTTCTTTCACTAAAAAATTTTGCTGCTCATTAGCATAAAAAGCAGCCAGCTCTTCCGAGCCAATCACTGTATCTGATCTAGAATTGACTAGTGCCTCTTTATAAGCCAATGTGTATAGGTCACTTTTGTAATTAGACACCAAGCGGTCAAAAGCTTCCATCTTTTCAACAGGCAAGTTAATTAATGATTTCTGTATGAGCAACTCTTTAGCAGCCCATTGGTTAATATAATCATTGACTATTGCTACGGAATCTTGGGGACTAGCATTCTGATATAAATAGGATGGAATGTCTTCTAAAAGCAAGTATTGGTCTCCAAGCTTTGCCACTGCGTTCTGATCAACATTTGTACGTAAAAATGACTCACAGGACTGTAAATAAAAAAGTAGGGCTATTAGCCCAAAAGATAAATATAAATTTTTCCCGTTAACCATCTTACAAAAATAAAAAATTAGCTGGTCTATGGCTTGTTTATAAGCCTAAAATTAGGTTAATTTATGACTTAGACTGACAATAAAATGGAAGAAAAAATAAAATTAATCTGGGACTTCAGAGGTCCTAATGCAGCGCCCACAGCCACACATCACACCATTCATTTAAAGGAATTTTGTGAAAAAGAAAATTACCTAGAACTAGACATTGGCACTTCCCTCATTTCTGAAATGCACAGCACGGCATATGTGGTGGTTCCAAAAGACCTTATGATAGTATTTAGAGACGCGCTCAGGCCTCATAGAGGAGAAAAAATAGCTTAACATAGGCCCATGAAACAAGTCTTAAAAACAACATATCACTCCCTAAAAGGTATTGTTTTAACTGCCGCTACTATGGTTCTTTTTAGCTGCGGCAGCCATCCTAAAAACTTTGAAAATGCGCTGGATTATGCGCTGTCCAGCCCCTCTAAGAAAATTAAGAGGGTCATGGATAATTTAGAGGCTCACGAGATTCAAATTTTATTGACAACCGTTGAAAGAGACCCTTTAGAAAGCCTTGTATTTCAAGAGCATTCATTCCAATTAGACTCCCTACATTATTTTTATCCAGCAAGCACTGTGAAATTTCCTGCAGCAGTACTATCACTAGAAAAACTCACTGAATTAAATAGGTCTCACCTAGACCATTATCTAGTAGAAGGAGATACCACTATGTATAATTTTGCGGGTACGATCAATGAGATCTTCGCTGTTAGTGATAATGAAGCCAACAACAGGCTTTTTGAATTTCTTGGAAGTGATTATATCAACAGCAAACTAAAAAGCAAAGGTATACACCAGCTGAGAATATCGCACAGACTATCTACGTCAGATGCTGCTAATCCTATCACCAAGACAATAGACCTTCGTTTCAATGGGAACAACACTTTAACCATTCATTCTAACACCAATAATACCCCAAGGCCTTTAAACCTCAGCCACCTCAATAAAGGAATTGGCTATGTTCAAGATGGATTTATTGTAGAAACCCCTTTCGATTTTTCTTATAAAAATTACTTTTCACTCAGCGCACAACACGAAATGATCAAAAGAGTCATTTTTCCTGAGGCCTTTAAAGAAACAGAACGCTTTAATATATCAGAGGAAAAACGGAGTTTTTTGCTGGAATCTATGCAGAAACTCCCAAGAGAACAAGGCTATGATCCAAAAATCTATTATGACAGTTACGGTAAGTTTCTTTGGTTTGGAGACACCAAGAAACAATTACCAAAACATATAAAAATCTACAATAAAGTAGGGTATGCCTATGGCACCCTCACAGATTGCGCTTATATAGAAGATCGTAAAAACAACTTGTCTTATTTTGTGACAGCCACCATTTTAGTCAATCAGAACGGCATATTCAATGACAACAACTACGAGTATGACAGCATAGGAATTCCATTTCTAGCGAAACTAGGAAGACAAATTCACACATACGAAAAATACAGAAAAAAGCATCCAAGCATCTCCATATCTAAAGGGCATTAGATCCTTTTAAAAAGAGCTCTAAAAGGCTATTTTTCTAGTGGTGCTACGTTCTTAGGAACCCCATACAAGTCAAAATCTCCTGCTTCTGTAATTTCTACCTTAACAAACTCGCCTACTTTAAGGTAATACACACTGGCGTCTATCAGTACTTCATTGTCTACATCCGGAGAATCTGCTTCTGTTCTTCCCACAAAATAGTTTCCTTCTTTTCGATCAATGATACATTTAAAAGAACGGCCTACTTTTTCTTGGTTTAGTTCCCATGAAATTTGTGCTTGAATATCCATGATTTCTGCCGCTCTAGCCTCTTTAACTTCCTGAGGAACATTGTCTTCTAAAGCATAGGCATGAGTGTCTTCTTCATGGCTATAGGTAAAACAACCCAAACGATCAAAACGACGCTCTATTACCCATTGCTTAAGGGTCTGGAAATCTTCCTCTGTTTCTCCAGGATACCCCACAATCAAGGTTGTTCTAATGGCCATTTCAGGTACTCTAGATCTAAACTCAGCAATGAGTGCATCTGTTTTAGCCTTAGTGGTTCCCCTTCTCATACTCTTGAGAATAGGATCTGAAATATGTTGTAATGGAATGTCTATATAATTACAAATTTTAGATTCTTGTTTCATGAGGTCTAAGACCTCCAAAGGAAAACCTGTTGGAAAGGCGTAATGCAATCTAATCCAAGAAATGCCCTCTACTTTTACAAGTGCCTCTAATAATGCTGCCAAGGCGCGTTTCTTGTACAAATCCAATCCGTAATAGGTGAGGTCTTGAGCAATTAAAATAAGCTCTTTCACCCCTTTTGCTGCTAATGATTCCGCTTGAGTGACTAGCTCCTCTATGGGGGTGCTCTTGTGTTTTCCTCGCATAAGTGGAATGGCACAGAAAGAACAAGGTCTATCACAGCCTTCAGCAATTTTCATATAGGCGTAGTTCTTTGGTGTCGTAGTAAGGCGCTCTCCAATAAGCTCATGTTTATAATCTGCCTCTAGAGCTTTTAATAAATTAGGCAGTTCAGTGGTCCCAAAATAAGCATCTACATTTGGAATTTCCTTTTGCAAATCTGGCTTATAGCGCTCACTTAAACAACCGGTTACAAAAACCTTATCTACCACTCCAGCCTCTTTTTGGGCTACATAAGACAGTATGGTGTTCACACTCTCTTCTTTGGCATTAGCAATAAAACCACAGGTATTAATCACTACAATATTCCCTTCCTCTTCATGAGCAACTTCCTTATTGTTGGCTTTTAACTGGCCCATTAATACTTCTGAGTCATATATGTTCTTAGAACAACCAAGAGTGACTACATTAATTTTATTGGTCTTAATAGACTTTGTACGCATAGAGAGGGATAAAAAGTTTAGCTTCTGTTAAAGAAGGAATCTACAAATTCGTATTTATTAAATACTTGGAGGTCTTGAATGGCTTCCCCTACGCCAATATATTTCACTGGAATTTGAAGCTGATCTGAAATACCAATCACCACGCCGCCTTTCGCGGTTCCGTCTAGTTTTGTGATGGCCAGAGAAGTAACTTCAGTGGCTTTTGTGAACTGCTGCGCTTGCTGAAAAGCATTTTGACCAGTAGATCCATCTAAAACCAATAAAACCTCATGAGGGGCCCCAGGAATGACTTTGTTCATAACCCGTTTAACCTTAGCCAACTCATTCATGAGATTAATCTTATTGTGTAAACGTCCTGCGGTGTCTATAATTACAACATCGGCGTTTTGCGCCACACCGGCACTTAAAGCGTCAAAGGCAACAGAGGCAGGATCGCTCCCCATCTGTTGTTTTACGATAGGCACCCCTACTCGGTCTGCCCAAACTACCAATTGATCAATAGCTGCTGCCCTAAAGGTATCTGCAGCGCCCAATACCACTTTTAATCCTTTTCCTTTAAATTGATGCGCCAACTTGCCAATAGTAGTGGTCTTTCCCGCGCCATTCACGCCCACCACCATAATCACATGCGGATGCTCGCTTTTAGGAATACTAAAATCTGCAGCTTCTCCGTGATCTGTTTCAGACAACAAGCCGGCAATCTCTTCCTTTAGAATTTGATTGAGCTCGTCTAATCCAACATATTTGTCAGACTTTACTCTAGCCTCAATTCTGTCAATAATTTTAAGGGTGGTGTCTACGCCAACGTCCGAACTAACTAAAACCTCCTCTAAATGATCGAGTGTTTCTGCATCTACTGTGGTTTTACCAACTACTACCTTCTCTAATTTATAGAGAAAAGAGGATTTGGTCTTTTCAAGACCTTTGTCTAAGGTCTCTTTCTTATCTGAAGAGAAAATTTTTTTAAAAAAACTCATTTGATCGGTTCTGTTAGGTAAAGATATAAAACAAAAAAGCTACTCTCTAATGGAAAGTAGCTTTTAGTATACGCTAAAGTGCGATTATTTTTTAGACAACCACTCGTCTACTAATTCAGGAGCCATTACAGACTCTGCAAAAGTGTAGGCTCCGGTCTTTGGAGAACGGACCATTTTAATAGCTTTGGTTAATCTTTTCGAACTTGTCTGTAGGGATGCTACTGTCTTCTTTGCCATGGCTTATTATTTTATTTCTTTATGAACAGTCATGCGCTTTAGAATTGGATTAAATTTCTTAATCTCCATTCTGTCTGGCGTGTTCTTTTTGTTTTTTGTTGTAATGTATCTAGAAGTTCCAGCAACACCAGATTCTTTGTGCTCTGTACATTCTAAAATAACTTGGATTCTATTGCCTTTCTTAGCCATCTTAATTATTCTTTATAGGATTACTTAACCAATCCGTTTTTTTTACCTGCTTCTTTTAAAACAGCAGATATTCCTTTTTTATTAATGCTCTTTAGAGCTCTTGTAGAAACCTTAAGAGTGATCCAACGATCCTCTTCAGGAATGTAGAAACGCTTTTTAGAAAGATTTACTTCAAACTTTCTTTTGGTCTTATTGATAGAGAAGGAAACATTGTTTCCAACCATAGCCTTCTTTCCAGTAATTTCACAAACTTTAGACATTTCGCTTCTTTATGAGTTATTTTAAACAGGCTGCAAATTTATATCTTTTTTATCTCTCTTACAAAAATCTTTTTTAGAATTTTATAATTTCTTTTTGTAAAAGCTCCAAAGCCTTGTTAACAGCCTTCTGTACAATGCGTTCCCGATGGTTTCCCATGGAGAAAATTTCAGAATGCACCCCTTTGGGATGTGCAATAGCAATACAAACGGTGCCAACAGCAGCGTCTGAGTCTCCTTTTGAGGGCCCTGCATTCCCAGTAGTAGCTATGGCAAAATCAGTATTCATAAGTTTTTGAACCCCTAGGGCCATAGCAGAAGCCACCTCTTTACTCACTACTGAATACTGATTTATGAGCGACTCACTTACCCCTAAGAGATTCGTTTTCTGTAGGGTTTCATAAGCGACAACCCCCCCCTTAAAATAAGCAGACGCACCCGGCAAAGCCGTAAAAGCAGCTGAAACTTTTCCTCCCGTACAACTCTCCGCCACAGCAAGTGTTTGCTTCTTTAAAGTGAGTGTTTTGGCCACCACCTCTTCTAAAAGATCTGCGGTCTCCATCCCATAGACTATATCTCCCAGCATGGGTAGCACTTCACTCACTAAGTCTGAAACCTCTTTCTCTAAAAGATCTTTATCTGGGCCTACGGCCGACAACCGCAAGCGAACCTTCCCCAAACTAGGCAAATAGGCCAATTTTATGTGCTCCGGCAAAGCGTCTTCCCAGTCTGCAATAGTCTCTGCAATGGCAGACTCCCCTACGCCATAAGTTTGAATAGTTTGATGAATAATATGAGGTCTTTTAAAGTCTGACACAATTTTAGGAATCACTGACTCGATCATTAGAGATTTCATCTCAAAGGGAACTCCAGGCATAGAAACAAAAACAGTTCTTTCCTTTTTAAGCCACATTCCTGGGGCAGTACCATAATTATTTTTTAATGGAATGGCTTTAGACGGGAGCAAAGCTTGGGTAAGGTTACTGGCGTTCATTTTAGTAGAAATATACTTTTCAAAAAGCATTTTAATATGTGCAAGCACCTCAGTATTTTCTACCAAGTGATCGTCAAAATAGGTACAAAGTGCAGCCTTAGTAATGTCGTCTTTTGTGGGGCCCAATCCACCAGTAATAAGAACCAAATCTACCTGATTTTGTGCCATTTCTAGGGCAGTTAAAATAGCCGATGTTTGGTCCTTAATACTTAGCATTTCAATCACACTAACCCCTATCTTATTAAGCTCTTGAGCCATATAGGTAGCGTTGGTATCTACAATTTGACCAATGAGAATTTCATCTCCAATTGTGATTATTTTTGCAGTCATACTAATAAAAAATCTTTTTTTAATAAAACCACCACTTCAGATACCGAAGCTTGAAGTTGATCCAATTGACTTTTTAAAATAGACAAGGACAAAGGCCTCAATCTATTTTTTTCTAATCTTATAGATATTGCCGTTGCTTGATCCAAGCCAAGTAAAATTAAATTAGGTTTTATTTTATGGGCTAGTGCTGAAATATCCAATATGTCTTCTGATTCAAATGCATCTTGCATTTTCTGAATATCTGCAGTAACCTCTGTTATGAAAACCTTTAGCACTCTCACTATGAAGTCCTTATCCCCCTCTGCCAAAGTCTCTAATCTTGCTAAGTTATACTTCATATCTATTTTTAAATTGTTTGTGATTACTTAACACCAATTTTAAACATAGATTGTCCTTCTAGAAAACCTTCTAAAGAATCTCCCGCTGAAATAGTTCCAACTCCTGCAGGGGTTCCTGTAAATATAATATCGCCCTTTTTTAGAGTGAAAAAAGTAGAGACATAAGACAACAGTTCCTCAACAGACCATAACATATCTTTAGTGTTGGCCTGTTGCACCATTTTACCATTTTTCTCAAGTGAAAAATTAAGACTATTGAGCTGAGGAAAGTCTTTAACAAACTTCCACTCGCCAATCACAGCAGAGCCGTCAAAGCCCTTACACTTCTCCCAAGGCAAACCTTTAGACTTAAGTTCCTCCTGAAGGTCTCTAGCTGTAAAATCAATACCTAGACCCACCTCATCGAAATACAAATGCGCAAATTCTGGACTAATGTGTTTTCCTACTTTTTTGATTTTCACTAAAACCTCTACCTCATAATGAATATCTGAAGAAAAATCAGGGATATAAAAATCTTGCTCTTTGGGTAATACAGCAGAGTCTGGCTTTATAAACACTACAGGGTCTTTTGGTCTTTGATTGGAAAGTTCAGAGATATGGTCTTGATAATTGCGACCTATACATATAATCTTCATATGATGATATTTACAAAGCGTTATTTAAACTCGAAACCCTTATTTGGGTCAGTACTTTTTTAGTATATAAAGGAAAATCTGCCTGCATAATCCAACCGTAATAACCAGGTTCAGCTTCTAAAACATCAACCACTTTTTTAAATTTATGCTTTCCAAAAGAAAAAACTGCTGCACCATTCTTATCTTCAACAATAAAGCCTGCAAAATCTAACGATTTTTTTCTACTAGAAAATTCAGAGAGCCATTTTACTTCATTCTCCAAATCATCGTAACGATCTAATTGCGCCAACAGCACCTCATAAGTAGCTAATGTATCTGCAGCGGCAGCGTGAGCATTCTTCAATTCTTTTTGACAATAAAACTGATAAGCCGCTCCCAAAGTTCTCTTCTCCATCTTATGGAAAATAGTTTGTACATCTACAGAAACCCTATTTTTCATATCAAAGTCTATTCCAGCTCTTAGCATTTCCTCTGCCAACAAAGGAATGTCAAACCTATCGGAATTAAACCCAGCTAAATCTGCATCTTTAATAAGTGCGTGTATTTGAGGTGCAAGGGTCTTAAAATTGGGTTCATTCGCTACTTTTTCATCAGTAATACCGTGTACTGCAATCACTTCTTTTGGGATAGGCATCTCTGGATTGACCAACCAAGTTTTGCTCTCTTTGTTTCCATTAGGGAACACCTTAAGCACAGCAATTTCTACTATTCTATCCTTGGCAACATTTATTCCAGTGGTCTCTAAATCAAAAAAACAAATAGGCCTGTGAAGTTTAAGTTGTGTCTTTTCCATACCCAAAGATAAGATATACAAGCCCTTTCTCCTAACGCTCCCTGGGGCTTTATTTGGTATTTGAAAACAACCATGGAAATAATCCAGGCTCTTTAAATGCAAGATCCCAACTGTTGTGGCCAACCCCTTCATAAAGGGTATAACGCACATCATAGCCACGCTTTTTGAATCTCTTCACTATTTGAGTAGAAAAATCTGCAGGAACTACTGGGTCTGCATTTCCATGAAAAACCCACCATGAAGGTCTTTTATATTTTCTAATTGCTTTAGGTGACGCCCCACCACATATAGGAAAAGCCGCTGCAAACATTTTAGGATTGCGTTTGACCAATTCAAATGTCCCCATACCTCCCATAGATAGGCCTCCTACATACAAGCGGTTTTTATCCAATGAATAGTTCTGAAGAACTTCATCTAAAAGTCCTTCTAAAAGAAGCATTGCCTTAGTTGGAGCCCCTTTTTTATAAAAGCTAAAATCTGGCAATCCCCCTTGATTCACTTCTTTTTTTACATTGCTCCAATAATCACTAGACCCGCATTGGGGTATGAGAATAATAGCTGGATATTTTTTCCTAAATGATTGGGCCGTAAAAAGAGACGCCCCATGAATTAATTGACGCTCGTTGTCTGAGCCTCTTTCTCCAGCTCCATGGAGGAACAGCAACAATGGGTAGGACTTAGAAGCATCGTAATTTTCTGGTAATAAAATAGCATAAGGCATTTCATCTTCATCCATATGAAAGACCCTCTTTTCATATGAAGGTGTTTCAGAAGTGTCTTGTGCTGCCACAAATCCCCATGATAAAACAATCAATAAAACAGTTATTACCTTTTTCATTATACCGCTCTATTAGGATCCCAAGATTCTAGGTAATCTGCGATTGTTTTAATAAACATTCCGCCTAGCGCACCATTCACCACGCGATGATCATAGGAGTGGGACAAGAACATTTTAGAGCGAATTCCAATAAAATCTCCCTCAACAGTTTCAATCACAGCAGGCACTTTTCTAATGGCACCTAAAGCGAGAATACCCACTTGTGGCTGATTGATAATAGGGGTGCCAAAAACACTACCAAAAGAACCCACATTAGTCACTGTATATGTTCCTCCTTTTATCTCATCTGGCTTCAATTTATTTTCTCTAGCCCTAGTCGCTAAATCGTTCACCACCTTAGCCATACCCGTCATATTCAATTGGTCTGCATGCTTTATTACGGGTACAATAAGATTTCCGTCTGGAAGCGCAGCAGCCATGCCAATATGTATATGTTTGTGCTTTATAATACGTTCTCCCTCAAGGGAAATATTCATCATGGGGTGCTTTTTCAAAGCCATTGCAACCGCCTCCATGAAAATTGGGGTAAACGTAAATTTCTCCCCTTCCCTTTGAGCAAATACCTCTTTTACCTTATTTCTCCAGGCGACAATTTTAGTCACATCTACTTCAATAAAACTTTGCACATGGGCAGAGGTCTGAAGACTAGCCATCATATGCTGAGCGATAAGTTTCCCCATCCTACTCATTTCTACCACTTCAGAGGCTATATTGCCTACTCCAGAGGGAATAGACGGCTGAGTAGAAGCTGTTTTAGGTTCCCTCGATACCGCATTGTCTTCATGATTAATTGAGCTTTGAAGACCCGCTATAGGAGCCATTGTTTTTCTTGACTCAACAAACAATAAAATATCATTTTTAGTGACCCTACCTTCACTTCCAGAACCAGCAATTTGTGCCAAATCTAAAAGGGATAATCCCTCTTGCTTGGCAATATTTTTCACTAATGGCGAATAAAAACGCTTGTCATCGGACCCAGGATTAACCGCCACAGAGGCTGATGGAATGTAAGGGACCTCTGCTGCAATTTCATCATCCATTTCTTCTGTCTTATGTACAGAGTGGTTTACATCATTGGAGACAGGATTTTCTGTGACAACCGTTTCCTGACCTTTGGCAAGTGGAGGCATTTCTCCAGCTGTTTCTATCACTGCAATTACGGCACCCACTTGAACCACCTGATCTACCTCAAAAAGTTTCTCAACAAGTATTCCTGAAACCTCACTCGGAACCTCTGTGTCTACCTTATCAGTAGCAATCTCAAGAACACCTTCTTCTTGTTCAATAGTGTCACCAACCTCTTTTAACCATGCAGTAAGGGTTGCCTCTGCAACACTTTCCCCCATCTGAGGCAGTTTTAATTCAAATCTTGCCATATGTATAATTATAGTGCTTTATTTGTTTATTTTTTTGCAAAAATAGCATAAAAAAGTCTTCATTACTGAGTTTACTTTAATTTACTGTGCTTTTAATGCGTTTTCAAACGGAATTCGCTGAAGTATACTCCTACCAAGGGTAACCTCATCTGCATATTCCAATTCATCTCCAACAGAAATTCCTCTAGCTATGGTAGATGTTTTAATGGCTAAACCTTCTATTTGTTTAAAAATATAAAAGTTGGTGGTATCTCCTTCCATAGAGGCACTCATGGCAAAAATAACTTCTTTGACCACACCTTCCCTCAACTTCTCTACCAATGGTGTAATGTTTAAATCCCCAGGGCCAATACCTTCCATAGGAGAAATCTTACCTCCTAGAACAAAATACAAACCGTTGTATTGAGAGGTGTTTTCAATGGCCATAATATCTCTAATGTCTTCTACCACACAAAGCAAACTCTGATCTCTTTTGGTATTGGCACAGATATGACATTGGGCGGTATCTGATATACCAAAACAGTTGGAACAATATTTAATCTCTGTTTTCAAATGCACCAAAGCAGCTGCTAAATCGGTAGTTTGCGAAGCCTCCTGCCTGAGTAAATGCAACACTAATCGCAAAGCTGTTCTCTTACCAATACCCGGTAATTGAGACATCTCATTTACTGCATTTTCCAATAATTTAGAAGAAAATTCCATAGGGTAAAAATACAATATTTAACAGACTTCAACACGGCAATTTTAACTTTCTAACTCAATGTATTATTACAGAATTAAAAGTCATGATCTATTTAAAAGAAACTGATGTATCTTGTGGTCACAAAACACATCCAAATGAGTCCAATTGCTATTGTCGTTTTAATCAGTCTTTATTTTCTTGTGCTCATGGGCATATCTTTTGCCACTTCAAAAAACGACTCCAATGATGATTTTTTTAAGGCAGGAGGGAAATCTCCCTGGTATGTAGTTGCCTTTGGTATGATAGGAGCTTCTTTGTCTGGAGTGACTTTTATTTCAGTCCCTGGCTGGGTTGCCAGTACAGGGTTTAGTTATATGCAAGTGGTTTTTGGTTACCTAGCTGGTTACTTTATTATTGCATTTGTCTTATTGCCAATTTACTACAAAGCCAACCTAACCTCTATTTATGAGTACCTAAACAACAGATTTGGGGTAGTTAGTTATAAGACTGGGGCATTTTTCTTTTTCATATCTAGAGTGCTTGGGGCTTCATTTAGACTATTCTTAGTGGCCATAGTATTACAACAATTTGTATTTGACAGTTGGGGTGTTCCCTTTGAAGCTACCGTGATACTCTCCATATTATTAATTTGGGCATATACCTTTAGAGGAGGCATAAAGACAATTGTATGGACAGATACCTTGCAAACCTTATTTATGCTTTTAGCAGTAGGGTTTTCGATCTATTTTATCAATCAAAAATTAGGCTGGACAATGGGGGAGTTTATTTCAAGTGAAGCACTAATTCCTTTGAGCGATCTTTGGGTAACAGATTCCTTTTTTGAAAAAAATCACTTGGTTAAATCATTTTTCGGAGGGCTTTTCATTGCTGTTTGTATGACAGGTTTGGATCAAGATATGATGCAAAAAAACTTAAGCTGTAGAGATATAGGAGCTGCGCAAAAAAATATGATTAGTTTTAGTCTGGTTCTCGTCGTGGTCAATTTAATTTTTTTACTCCTGGGTGCCTTGTTATTTATTTATGCAGAGCGTTTCAATGTTGCCATACCACTTTTAGATGGTAGCCCTAAAACAGACCTTTTATTTCCTGAAATAGCACTCAATAGTGGTTTACCGATATGGGTTGGAATTACTTTTATGCTAGGCCTCATTGCTGCAGCTTACTCTAGTGCAGATTCTGCTTTAACTTCTTTAACCACCTCTTTTTGCATTGACTTTTTGGGCATTGAAAAGCAAGAAGAAAAAACACAGAAAAGTACCAGAAAAAAAGTGCATATAGTAATGAGCGCTTTGCTGGTTTTGGTGATAATTAGTTTCAAATACGTATTGGATAAAAATATCATTGACGGTCTTCTCACAGTGGCCACGTATACCTATGGTCCCCTCTTAGGGCTTTTTGCCTTTGGCGTATTGACAAAGCATCAAATTAAAGACCAATACGCTTGGATTGTAGCGCTAGTTGTTTTGGGACTCATTATTACCATTGCCAACCTGCCTGTGGCATGGTTAAATGGTTACATTATTGGGTATGAATTATTGCCCTTAAATGGGCTGCTTACCTTTATAGGTTTGTACCTTATTCGTGAAAAATAACAAAAAAAAAGAGGCCGTAGCCTCTTTTTTTTTATAGAAAATTTGACTGTAACATAATTTTAATGAAAGGGGTATCTGCTACCAGCGAATAATGGCTGAGCCCCAAGTAAATCCACTACCAAATGCAGCCAATACCACTAGATCTCCTTCTTTAACCTTTCCTTGCTCCCAAGCTTCCGTAAGCGCAATTGGAATAGATGCGGCAGTGGTATTTCCGTATTTCATTATATTGTTAAAGACCTGGTCGTTGGACAAGCCAAATTTCTTTTGAATAAATTGTGCTATCCTGAGGTTTGCTTGATGTGGCACCAAGAGCGAAATATCTTCTTTAGTTAATTCATTTGCCTTGAGTCCTTCATTAATGACTTCAGAAAAACGTACTACGGCATTTTTAAATACGAATTGCCCATCCATATAAGGGTAGTAAGAAATGTCCTCAGGGTCATTGTCTTCTAAAATATCTGTCACCCACCTACTTCCCATTCCAGGAGCTAATAAAGAAAGTGCTTCTGCATGTTCTCCTTCAGAATGTAAGTGTGTAGACAAAATACCTTTAGTTAAATCTTCTTCTCGAGAGACTATTGCAGCTCCAGCGCCATCACCAAAAATTACAGATATATTTCTCCCCCTTGTGGTCATGTCCATTCCATGGGACTGGAGCTCAGACCCAATAACAAGTACATTTTTATACATCCCCGACTTCACGTATTGGTCTGCTACAGAGAGTGCATAGACAAATCCAGAGCATTGGTTTCTCACATCCAAAGCACCTACTGTATCTATACCCAAGTCTCTTTGAACCAGTACCCCAGGGCCTGGGAAATAATAATCTGGACTTAAGGTAGCAAAAACAATAAAATCAATTTCTTGTTTGTCTATACCTGCTCTTTCTATAGCTACTTGAGCAGCTTTAACTCCCATTGTTGTGGTAGTCTCTCCAGATCCTTTTACCACATGCCTTCGCTGTTCTATACCAGTACGCTCTTTAATCCATGCGTCATTGGTATCTATTAATTTAGACAAATCATCATTTGTCACTATATTTTCGGGTACGTAATGGCCTAAACCAATAATTTTTGAATGGTACGTCATCTTAAAATGTTTCTTGAGACTGCAATATAGTGAGAATTCTATTATACTAGCGGCAAGTCTTTGTAAGTGTTCACTGTTACTTTAGCTTTAAGATCAAACATTAAATTAAATAACCCAAAGAAGGTTCTATTAATATACAAGAAATGCTTAGAACCTCTATTCCCATTCATTTTACGAATGGTAGGATCATTGGCGTAGCGTTCACTTAAAGAAGCAATATTACCCCAAAACACAGGATCTCCAAAATCAAATACCTCCTTGTGAAAAGGCACTGTAAACAGACTGAGCATTTCATGAAACAATTCTTTAAAATAATCTATTTCTGTTGTAGTGTCTGAAGGAGTTATGATCTCTAAGGCTTTTAACTTTTGCATAAAAAAATCAGGATCTTTTAGACTTGTTTCATTGGCCAATTCAAAATAGGGCACATAAAAATCTTCAGGAATTGATTTAATACAACCAAAATCTATAGCGACCAATTCTGGATTTCCAACTTGGATTTTAGAAGGTCTAATGAGGAAATTACCTGGATGAGGGTCTGCGTGAACCTTTCTAAGAACGTGAATTTGATACATATAAAAATCCCACAAAGCTTGACCAAGAAGGTTCCCATGTGCTTCAGAAAATGGTTTAGCCACATATTCACTCAAATGTTCTCCCTGTATCCAATCCATTGTAATAATTCTCGTATTGGACATAGAGGGGTAATAGGTAGGAAAAGAAATATTTTTAATAACACTACAAGCTTTAGAAATTTCCTGACTTTGCTCCACCTCCAATACATAATCAGTTTCTTCTATAAGTTTGTCTTCTACCTCTTTGAAATATTTGTCAGTATCTTGACCTTTTAAGTTAAACATTCTCAAAGCAACTGGCTTTACAAGTGCCAAATCGGATTTTACACTGTCTGCAACACCAGGATATTGAATCTTGACTGCAAGTGTTTTTCCACCTTTGGTCGCTTTGTGTACTTGACCTATACTCGCTGCATTAACAGAATCTTTAGAGAATGTATCATATACCTCTTCAGGGTAAGCACCCTGGTATCTCTTAAATACTTTTCTCACTAGAGGAGCCGAAAGCGGAGGAACAGAGAATTGCGCTAAAGAAAATTGTTCTACAAATGCCCTAGGCAGAAGATTTTTTTCCATACTCAGCATTTGAGCCACCTTAAGTGCACTGCCTTTAAGGTCTTTTAATCCATCGTAAATATCTTCTGCGTTATCTTTATTGAGTTTCTCCTTGTCTAAACTTGGACTAATTATTTTCTTAGAATAGTACTTTGCGTAATTACCTCCAATTTTAATACCTGTTTTAACTAAAGTAGTGGCTCTTTCAATCTTGCCCGTGGGAATATGGTCTAATGTTTTCATTAATTGGACTAAGCCATACGCTCTTTAAATAAAAATTTTCCTAAATCAAATACCTGCTCAAGAGGCGTATTGTTAAATACTTCAAAAACAGTATTGATAGACTTTTCAATAAGAATATCAGTTTTTTCAAAACCTGGAGAATTGTCGTCCATCCAAAATTTAATGGTAAAGAGGAGTTGTACCCAAGCAGCTTCTGAAAATACAGTGGGTTGAAATTGTGTTAATTTTGATTGCGCACTTGAATTGTCCAGATCGATCAGATCCTTTGTAAAAGATTTAAAATGATTACGCAGGCCGCTTAAAGCCATTAAACTGTGTAACATCTTTTTATCTGACTTTAACGTGAATAATACATAAGATCTATTTAGTGTGAGTAATTCAAAAAAACTAAAGAAAAATCCAAGCATTTTTTCTCTGCTAGAAGTACTTGCAAAATCTGGATTTTTTTGGAGTAAACGCATGGTTTGAGAAAAAAATGCTTCCCAAACACCTTTTTCCAATGCTTCAATATTTCCAAAAAATTGATAAAAAGAGACTTCTTCAAAATCATGTGTCTTACAAAAGCCGTATACAGTCACTGGCTTTTTTTCGTTATTTAACACATCTTCCATGTAGGCAGAAATAATCTGGTCTGCATCTATAACACTTGTTTTTTTTGAGGATATTTTTTTTGTGGCCATCGACGATTTTTTGTTTAAGTTAAATTACAAAAAAATAAAACTAAATAAAGTAGGTTTGAAAATAAGAAACGCACTTTGTAAAAAAGTGCGTTTCAAACCTAACCAATAAATAAACATAAGGAGTTGCGAATATTGATTTTGTCTTTTTCATAGCAAAGCATTTCCCATCTCCAGCACAAATATAACGAATGTTTAATCATTTATCCAAATAGATGAACAAAATTAACATGATTATAACATATTTAGATATGTAATTCTGTCGGACGCTGTGTCAGTTTGTCATATTGTTAAGGCTTGGTATTTTAATTGCTAATAGGTTTGTATAATTTTAAAATATATAAGTTATGGCCAAAGGCAAGATTAATGTATCAGTGGAAAATATTTTCCCCCTGATTAAAAAGTTTTTATACAGTGATCATGAAATATTTCTAAGAGAATTAATTTCTAATGCTACTGACGCTACACTTAAATTAAAACACCTCACTGCTATAGGTGAAGCTAAAGTAGACTATGGAAATCCTCAGATAGAAATTAGAATTGACAAAGAAGGAAAGAAAATTCATATTACGGATCAAGGACTTGGAATGACTTCTGATGAAGTTGAAAAATACATAAACCAGGTAGCATTTTCTGGAGCAGAAGAATTTTTAGACAAATATAAAGACGCCGGGAAAGATGCTGGAATTATTGGTCATTTTGGCTTAGGTTTTTATTCTGCTTTCATGGTTGCTCATACTGTAGAAATAATAACAAAAAGTTTCAAAGATGAGCCAGCAGCTCATTGGACCTGTGATGGATCTCCAAATTTCACTTTAGAAGCAGCCGACAAAAAAGATAGAGGTACTGAAATCATTTTACATATAGCTGAGGATTCATTGGAGTTTTTAGATGAAAATAAAATTAGTGGGTTACTTAATAAATACAACAAATTCATGCCTGTTCCAATTGTTTTTGGAACTAAAACAGAAACCCTTCCAAAACCAGACGATGCCAAAGAAGAGGACCCAGCGCCAACACAGGAAGTACCAAACATCATAAACAATCCAAATCCTGCATGGACCAAAGCCCCTGCAGATTTAAAAGATGAAGATTACAAAGGATTCTACAGAGAATTGTATCCCATGCAATTTGAAGAGCCATTATTTCATATTCATTTGAATGTAGACTATCCTTTTAACCTCACAGGAATTTTATATTTTCCAAAACTAACCAACGACTTAAATATCCAAAAGGATAAAATACAACTCTATCAAAATCAAGTATTTGTTACAGATAATGTAGAAGGGATAGTACCTGAATTCTTAACCATGCTTAGAGGGGTAATTGACTCTCCAGATATTCCATTAAATGTATCTAGGTCTTACCTTCAAGCAGACGGAGCAGTTAAAAAAATAGCTACCTATATCACAAAGAAAGTTGGAGACAAACTAAGCAGTTTATTTAAAAATGATAGGGAAGCTTTTGAAGAAAAGTGGAATGATATTAAAATTGTCATTGAATACGGTATGCTATCCGAAGATAAGTTCTTTGACAAGGCAGATAAATTTGCACTATACCCAACTGTAGACGGCTCTTACTATACTTTTGAAGAGTTGCAAGAAAAGTTAAAAGACAACCAGACAGATAAGGATGGTAAATTAATTCTGCTATATGCCTCTGACAAAGAAGCTCAGCACGCCTATATTGCAGCGGCAAAAGCTAAAGGGTATGAAGTGCTTTTGTTAAATTCTCCTATAGTGTCTCATTTAATGCAAAAGCTTGAAACATCAAAGGAAAAAATTTCCTTTGCAAGAGTAGACGCAGATCCAATAGATAAACTGATTCAAAAGGAAGAAAATGCTATTTCTAAACTTTCAGATGAAGAGAAAGAAACCCTTAAAGCAAAAATTGAAAAAGTTACGGGAGAGGGAGGTTTAACTGTTCAATTAGAAGCCATGGATAGTGATAGTGCTCCTTTTGTAATTACAGAGCCAGAGTTTATGAGAAGAATGAAAGAAATGCAGCAAACCGGTGGGGGTGGAATGTTTGGTATGGGAAATATGCCTGACATGCACAACCTAATTGTCAATATTAACCACCCATTAGTAGGTGAAATTCTTCAAACCAAAACACAGAAAAAACAAGAGCGATTGATCAGTCAATCTATAGATCTAGCAAAACTCTCTAAAGGCTTACTTAAAGGAGCTGCCCTAAGTGATTTTATTTCTAGAAGCTATGAGATGATCAAATAATCAATACATTGATATTGATCAGAAGTAATAAAAAGTCACCCTTTGGGTGGCTTTTTTTATTTTGTTAAAGCTGAATGGCTAGTCTTCATTTTAATCTGTTATAAATTCTGATGGCAAAAATATATGGATTTTCTATTATTTGAGATTTACTTCAAAGTGCTTTTGACGTACCTTTAGAATATGCAAACAACTTTGTCACTTTACTTAATGTCTAGCCTCTATATCTTTGGAGGTATTATGCACTTTGTAAAACCAAAAATATATCTAAGAATTATGCCAAGGGCTATTCCAAAACCGCTACTTATGGTCCATCTAAGTGGTGCAGCAGAGATAATACTAGGGGTTGGCGCATTATTTAAAGAAACTAGAAATATTGCTTTGATTGGCATTATACTTATGTTAATACTATTTCTATGGGTACACTTTTATATGCTAAGCGGAGAAAAGGAAGCTGCAGGAATACCAAAAATCATATTGTATTTAAGAATTCCACTTCAATTTTTACTCATGTACTGGGCATATAGTTATTGGATCTAATTTCTTTCATACCTTTGTAAGGCTATGAAAAAAGAATTTACAGAAATACAATTAGACCGAATTATAGAAATGGCTTGGGAAGACAGAACTCCTTTTGAGGCCATAACTTTTCAGTTTGGCATCTCTGAACAAGAAACTATTGAAATAATGCGTACTGAGATGAAACCGAGTAGTTTTAGAATGTGGCGAGCCAGAGTGCAAGGAAGGGCTACCAAACACGCCAAACTAAGGTCAGAGGCCGTAGGCCGATTCAAATGCAACATGCAGCGCCAAATCAGTGGTAATAAAATTTCCAAACGATAAATTACCAAATAAAAGCCTGGTACAATTCTTTAGAGTTTTAACTCACTTAACAGCTTTTTGACATAGCGAATCTATATGTCGCTAAGTATTATAGGTCTTTCGCAATTTAGTCAAATAAGGCCTCTAATAATTTTGCAAGCCTAAGCCCGCCCTTTTGAAGCTGCTCTCTCATAACTCCAGTATATTTATAAGCGTATTCATAACCTAATTTGCCGTTTTTAGGTAAGTCTTCATATAATTTTTTTGTGATGAGATGTCCTTCTTTCATCCAATCTAAAGGGGTCCCTTTCATCATTTCTTTACGCGCTCTTTTAGACAGCCTAGGAGATTCTTTGGCTAATTCAGAGTAACTCATACCGTAATCATCAATCATATTACTATCCCAAACCCTATGCAAATTGGTGCTTTTCCCAAACCAAGTTAGCTTTACGTCATTACCTCCTTTGTCTTCTGGACGGCCCATATGCATAGGCTGGTGAAGATCTCCAATGAAATGAACCAATAACTTTAGATGAAAAGCTTTTTCTTCTTTACTTGAATTAACATCTCTTATGGTATTTATACAAACCTGAATGCCTTGAATGATGTCTCCTTTAGGATTAGCTGTTTCTAAACTATAATTTCCGTCTAAAGGTAAATTCACATAATGCCATGGGCCGTATTTTCTGTAATTGTCATCTGATTTTATGTCATCTCCATAATTGGAAACAAGGGCTAAAGATTCACCGTCTAATAATGCTTCAATCTTTTTGAGTGTCTTTTTACTAAGCACTGAAGTGGCTATTTCTCCTACTGTCCTATGACCTGTTTTACCCCAATCTTCACTGGCAGCAAAAATAGATTGTGACGCTAATAAAAAAATAATTATAAATCTCATGTGAATATATTTTTGTAAAAATAACAGAATCCAAACTATTTTTTGCAAGGGAATGTGAAATTATAATTAAATAAAATATTAAATAACGTAAATTTGAAAAACCACCAAACTAAATCCCATGAATAAAACCTTTTGGTTCCTATTTCTTGCATTAACTACCACCGCATTAGGTCAGAATAAAGAAAAAGAAATCTTTGTAAAATTTATAGATCAGCCCATATTAATTGACGGAGATCTTTCTGAAAACATATGGGAAGAAGCTTTTGAAACTGCTGATTTTCAGCAGTATTTCCCTTCAGATTCTGTAATAGCAAAACAAAAAACAAGTATTAAAATGCTTTATGACCAAGTAAATCTCTATTTGGGTGTTAAAGTGTTCACCTCCGGAAATGATTTTGTCATTCCCTCTTTACAAAGAGATTTTAGGGCAGGCAACAATGACAATATCAGCTTTATATTTGACACTTTTAATGATGGAACAAATGCCTTCCTTTTCGGCATCAACCCCCTTGGGGTTAGAAGAGAGGCTCTGATCTCTAATGGAGGTTCCAGCAGAGATGGATTCTCTACTTCGTGGGATGTTAAGTGGCAGGGAGAAACAAAAATTTATGATAGATATTATACTATTGAAATGGCTATTCCACTAACTTCTGTTAAGTTTAAAGAGGGAGGAACCAAATGGAGGTTTAACAGCTATAGGTTTGACATGCAGGAAAATGAAACAAGTACTTATTCAAATATCCCTCAAAACCAACTTATTTATAATTTAGCTTTTATGGAAGAAATGGTTTTTGAAAAACCATTGGGCAAATCGAGAACTCCCTTAGCGCTTATTCCTTATATAAATGGAATTACCTCTAGAGATTACAACGTGCACGATTCAAAATCTCAGTATAAAGTGGGGGGAGACGCTAAACTGGCTATAGGTAATGGAATGAACCTTGACTTAACCTTAAATCCAGATTTTTCTAATGTAGAAGTAGATAATGTTGTTACTAATCTGACCAGATTTGAGATTTCTTTACCAGAAAGAAGACAATTTTTTGTAGACAATAATGATTTATTTGGGAATTTTGGGAATTCCTGGGGTGAAAATCCTTTTTTTTCTAGAAGAATAGGATTGGCTAAAAATAAAGAGGGTGAAACCATAGAAAATAGAATCATTGGAGGAATAAGATTAAGTGGAAAACTTTCAGAAGATTGGCGCTTAGGTCTTTTAAGTATTCAAACAGATGAGGATCTTGAAAATGAAATTGCTAGTAATAACAATACAGTTTTCTCTCTTCAAAAAAAAATATTTTCAAGATCTAATATTGGTGTTTTCTTTATTAACAGAGAGACTTTTAAAAAATACGAATTCATCAGTAATCAAGAAAAATACAACAGGGTTTTTGGTGTTGACTATAACTTAGCTAGTGCAGATAATAAATGGGTAGGTAAGTTTTATATTCACCACTCTATAAAGCCTGAAGTTCATGATAATAATGGCGCTAGAGGTGTGGAGTTATTTTATAATTCTAAGTTTTTTAATTTTGGAATTAGTGGAAACTACATTGGAGAAGAGTTTCAATCTGATCTTGGTTTTTTAAGGAGAAAGGATATTATAATGACAAATCCATTTGCGGAGGTCGTTATCTGGCCAAAAAAAACAAAGGTAAACAGTCATAGCATTAGAATTAATCCTTTTGTGTTTTGGAGGCCAAGTTTAGATTATAAAAATACTGACTTTACTTTATTTAGCATGTGGACTACAAAATTTCAAAATCAAAGTGAATGGTCTGCTAGAATGTTTAATAGGTATACTTATTTAACTGAGGATTTTGAACCCAGTAATACAGAAGGTGCTGTTGCTATACCAGGTAACATTGGTTACCATTACACTTCTTTTGAATTGCGGTATGAGTCGGACAGGAGAAAAGTATTTTCTTATTCTTTTGAACCTGGTTTTGGTCAATTTTATAATGGGCGCAGAAACGTTATTAAAGGCAGCTTAAACTTGAGACTACAGCCCAAAGTGATTGTTGGACTTCAGTATGAATACAATCAATTGAGAATGCCAAAACCCTATGCAGACGCAGATATCTGGCTGCTAAGCCCAAGGGTAGCTGTAACCTTTAATAAATCGGTTTTTTGGACTACCCTGATTCAGTACAGCAATAGAAATGACAATCTAGGCATTAACAGCCGCGTTCAGTGGCGCTTTGCGCCATTATCTGACCTATTTATAGTGTATAATGACAATTATTTTGTTACTGATTTCGCCCCTAAGTTCAGGTCTTTAAATTTAAAATTCACTTATTGGCTAAATATTTAATATGATCATAAAAATGCTTTGTTCTGATTTAGATGGAACTTTACTTGGACTTAAAAATAACACAACACCAAAGTGTAATAAGGTATTTAAAACCTATAAAGATCGTCTGAAAATGGTACTTGTGTCTGCTAGAATGCCCAGTGGCATGCACTACATTCAAAAAGAATTAGGCATTGAGGTACAGCCCATAATATGCTATAATGGAGCGCTAGTCATGCAGGGTAGCAAAACATTAAGCAGCCATTATATTTCGTTAAATCTGGTCGCTGAAATAATTGAGCTTAGCCAAGAATTTAATGTTGCTATTGGTTTATATTCCCATGATCAATGGACGGCTCCTTTTAGAAGTGAGCGAATAGACAAAGAAGAGTTTAATACCCAAACTAAAGTAATTCTAGAATCCAATTTAACTACACTTAAAAGGTGGGAAGCACAAAAAATAGGGGCACATAAATTAATGCTAATGGGTGTAAAAGAAAATATAGACGCGTTATTTAAAACCCTTGTTGCCCAATATTCCTCCGATCTTGGTGTGTATAGATCCAATGACACCCTAATTGAAATTACCCCAGGAGGTATTGACAAGCTAAGCGCTATTAAATCTTTACTATACCACAATATTGGTTTAGAAAATATTCTGGCTTTTGGAGACAATTTTAATGACATTTCCATGCTTTCTGCTGTGGGTTACGGTGTAGCAGTAGAAAATGCTAGAAAGGCCGTAAAAGAAATTGCCAAAGAAACTATCGACTCATGTATTAACGATGGTGTAGCAAATTTTTTGCCTACATTTTTAGAAAAACATTTGTAGGCCTCAAGTTTCAAAAACAAATCAATACACTTTTTAAGATTATTTAAAATGAATGACCCTTTAATAATAGACGACACTATTGTATTTGGACTTTTAGCTGCTTGTCTAGGTTTTGTCTTTTTAACCTCAAACAGCAATAATAGTTTTTGGAAAAGATTTTACACCTTTATTCCTGGAGTACTGATGTGCTATTTACTCCCCTCATTCTTGGTGAGTTTAGGAATTACATCTGACAATCATTCTAACTTATATTTTATGGCCAGCAGGTATCTTTTGCCTGCTGCTTTGGTGCTAATGACTTTGAGTATAGACTTAAAAGCCATTGCTAGCTTGGGTAAGAAAGCGCTCATCATGTTTTTCACTGGAACGCTAGGAATAGTTATTGGTGGCCCAATAGCCATTCTTTTGGTATCTGTTTTCTCTCCTGAAACTGTTGGCGGAAATGACTTTGATGCTATTTGGAGAGGTCTTGCTACCATTGCAGGGAGTTGGATAGGAGGTGGAGCCAATCAGGCTGCAATGCTTGAGATCTTTAACTATAACCCAGAGAAGTATGGCGGTATGGTTTTAATAGATATTGTCGTAGCCAATATTTGGATGGCTATACTATTATTAGGTGTGGGTAAAACTGAAAAAATTGACCGTTGGCTTCAGGCAGATACCTCAGCCCTTGAATCTCTTAAAATTAAGGTCGCTAAGTTCCAAGAAAAAGTCAATAGGATCCCAACAACCAAAGATTATATGGTTTTATTATGCATTGGATTTTCTTCTGTTGGATTGGCTCACTTGGCTGGAAATTACCTCAGTGAGTCCTTAACGGAACAATTTTCATTTGTAGCAGATAAAAGGAGTTTTGCGTCATTTTTGGGTTCTTCATTTTTTTGGATGATAGTCATTGCAACTACTGTTGGTATTATTTTATCTTTTACTAAAGCTAAAAACTATGAGGGCGCTGGGGCAAGCAAAATTGGGGGCGTATTTATTTACATTCTAGTAGCTACCATAGGGATGAAAATGGACCTCAACCAAATTTTAGACAATCCAGGACTTATTGCAATAGGTCTTATATGGATTACAGTCCATGCAATATTATTATTTATTGTCGCCAAACTAATCAAAGCGCCTTTCTTTTTCTTAGCGGTAGGGAGCCAGGCAAATGTAGGTGGGGCAGCCTCTGCCCCTGTAGTTGCAGCTGAATTTAGCCCATCTCTGACCTCTGTTGGTGTTTTACTAGCTGTTGGCGGTTATGTTGTTGGAACTGCAGGAGCGCTATTTTGTGCCTATTTAATGGAAATTGCTTCTAATTTTTAATATTTTTTATTCCATAACTTAAAGAGTTTAGCCATCTTTGTGGCAAACGATTCAAAACCAATGAAACATTACATTTTAGGATTACTCACAATTACATTGATCAGTTGTAATCAAACTCCATCTATAGACAGCATGATTGTGTCTGGGCAAGTTAAAGGTTTAAAGAAAGGTACTTTGTACCTGCAGCATATTCCAGATAGTACCTTAGTAACAATTGATTCTATTGAAATTGATGGTTCTGGTAACTTTAAATTTGACACTAAAATTGAAAGCCCTGAAGTATTTTATTTATACTTAAATAAAAAAGATAATAATGACATTAATGACCGTATTACCTTTTTTGGAGAGCCTGGTAATATTCAAATAGACACTAAATGGAATACATTCGATTCAGACCCTGTCATTAAAGGAACAAGCACTAACGACACCTTCATGGAATACACCGAAATGATGTCTAGGTTCAACATCCAAGACATGATGGTCATGGAAAAAGCCGTAAAAGCTTCAAATGATAATAACCAAGTGGTATTAGATTCACTTCAAAAAGCAGCAGATAAGAATGCTTTAAGAAGGTATTTATTTGTGCTGAATTTTGCTTTAAATAACTCAGACTCTTATGTAGCTCCTTATGTCACTTTAAATGATGCTGCTAATGCTAATGTTAAATTTTTAGATTCCATATACAACAAACTTACACCAGAGGTAGCGACTTCTAAATATGGAAAGCAACTATACAAATTTATAAAAGAGCTTAAATCCAAAAACTAGTAAAGGCTCATAACCATACATAAAAAAATGCCCACTTTAAAGCGGGCATTTTTTTTATAAGATTACTACAAAAATATTAAGCAGAAAGCTTATTAAGTGAAGTAACTAATTCTGTTGCTTTTGCTTCAAGGTCATTTTTAACTGACTTTAAATGAGCAGAACGATTGTCTGCTTTTTTGTCATTAACTCTTGCGATAAGCCCGTCGAATACTTCAATTGCTTGATCAATTAATGCAGATCCTTCTTTTGAATCTAAATTATTAGTCGCAGCTTCCCAAAGGTAAACCGCTTCAATGATATCTCCTAATACGTAGTTAATATCTTTTTTTAAGTCTTTTATGCTAGCCATAATGCTATTTTTTAAATTTTGACAAAATTACGTTTTTTAGACGTAACTCCAACTATGATTTGAAGATAAGAAAAGAACTAATATTGTACCTCTAATAAAACACAGCCTTCATTACTGATAATTTTAACGTACTCACTGTTAGCGGGTAATAGAACCGTTTCTCCATAAAGAAAATCTACCTCTCCGTGGCTGTTCTGAATTATTCCACTGCCTTGCACACATATATATACTTTAAAACTATCTTGTGAAAATTTATTAGTATGATATTCCCCTTGAACTGGCAAGTAATTTGTTGTAAAATAGGGCGTTGCTATTATTTGATTAGTTGCATTTGACTTTAAGGTGTAAACACATTTTTCTTGGGAATCAGCTTTAAAATTAATCGCATCTACAGCTAATTCGGTATGAAGTTCCCTGAAATTTCCTTGAGCGTCTTTTCTGTTAAAATCATAAACCCTATAAGTAATATCTGAGGTCTGTTGAATTTCTGCTAATAATATGCCTGCTCCAATGGCATGAACCGTTCCTGCTTCTATAAAAAATGAATCTCCTGAACGAACGGGATGTTTTTCCATAAAAGCTTCAATAGTACCATTAGCTATACACTCTTGGTACTTTTCTGGAGTCATTTCTGGGGTAAACCCAACAATTAAGGAAGCCTCAGGGGTAGCATCCATTACATACCACATCTCATTTTTTCCTAATGAATTATGTCTTTCCTTGGCCAACCGATCATTTGGATGCACTTGAATACTGAGATTCGCCGCTGCATCTAAAAATTTAATGAGTATGGGGAATTGAAGTCCAAAGTCCCTAACCACCTTGTGACCTAACAAATCAGAAGAATAATTTGCTATTAGATCTGTTAACAAAGTATCTTTAAAAATACCGTTGGCCACAACTGAAACACTTCCTTCTACTGTAGAAATTTCCCAACTCTCCCCTACTCCCTCAAAGGAATTCTCTTTAGATAGAACCGTTCTAAGACGGTTTCCTCCCCAAATTCGCTCTTTTAAAATGGGTGAAAACTTAAGTGGATACAATGACATTGCTAGGATTTTTATCCGTTATAGGTAACATAATTTCTAGGAGTCTCATACAGGGTAACAGACAAATCATGAGAAGCGTCTAAATGAGGCTTTAGCTTATTCCAAATGACTACAGCAATATACTCAGCGGTTGGATTTAGACTTTTAAATTCCGGAACCTCTAGATTGAGATTTTTATGGTCTAATGCCTCCTCTACCTCTGCTTTAATAAGGTCTTTTAAAATCTTGGCATCCATAACATAACCGGTGTCTGGATCAATGTCTCCTGTTACACTTACCACAAGGTCATAGTTATGTCCGTGATAATGTGGATTATTGCACTTGCCAAAAATTTTGTTGTTTTTTTCTTCACTCCAATGTTCATTGTGGAGCCTGTGTGCGGCATTAAAGTGTGCTTTTCTACTGATAGTAACTCTCATGTCAATTTTTTACGAAAGGTACATATAATATTTCTCAAATATAATCTTAAACCATGGAGTATAGAGTTCTGGATTTTTTTCTATGTCTAATTTAATTGCTTCTGGAGACATCCATTTCCAAGAAGCAACTTCATTAGGATTAAGACTAGGTTCCTCATTAAAAATACCTTGCATTACATGATCAAACTCATGTTCCGTAAGGCCATTTCCCATATCTGCTTTATAAACGAATGAAAACAATTCTTTTAATGGGGTCTGAAATCCCATCTCTTCCATTAAGCGTCTTTTTCCAGCCTCTAAATTTGCCTCTCCATCTCTCTGGTGACTGCAACACGTATTCGTCCATAGACCCGGAGAATGATACTTAGAAAGTGCTCTTTGTTGGAGCATTATTTCTCCTTTATCATTATTAACGAAAACAGAAAAAGCCCTATGAAGTAATGCTTTTTCATGTGCTTCTATCTTTTCCATGAGCCCTTGTGGCTCATCTTTCTCGTTAACTAAAACAACAAATTCTTCCATTTTATAAAAATACATTTTTTAGACTCATACATCTAAAAATGACTGTATTTTATTAAAAATTGAATCTTATCTTAGAGGGAGTTTTTATAAAACAATATTTCAAAACTAGCTCAATAGAGCCACTATTAAATATTTCTTGCCCCAAATCTGTCGCTGCCCTATCATATGAAATTCCTGTAAAAAAATGATCAGAAAACTGATACCCTATAAGACCACTGACAGCTGCTTTTACCCTATATGACAGACCAAATGTGACTTTTTCTTCTTGTAGCACAGCCAAAGAAAGGTCTGTTTGTAGGTGTGACCCTGCAACGGCTTTAAATAAGACACTGGGCCTTAAAAGAACCTCATTAGATACCTCCTTTACAAAACCAGTATGGAGATAAAAACGTATTTTTTCTTTTGCTTTTGAAAGAGAGGAGTTTTCAAAGTATAGTGTTTCTAAGAATGTAGGAACAGATAAACCTAAATAAAAATCAGGGGTGTAATACAAAACTCCTGCACCTATGTTTGGAGACAAACGATTGTCAATAGAACTCTTCAGCACCGGGTCTGGTCCAAGGCTATAATCTTGGTTTAGTAAACTAAAATTAATATCCAATAGATGTGCACTGACTTTAATTCCAAAAGCGACTCTAATATCACTAGACAGATCTACGGTATAGGAAAAATCTAAATTTAATAGGGTTTCAGAGGTAGGTCCAATTTTATCATTTAATAAACCAAAACCAAGGGCTAAATCTTTCCAACCTGTTGGACCCCCGTAATTAATCGCCTGTGTTTTTGGTGCTCCCTCTACACCAATCCATTGCGCTCTATAGAGAGCTATCAAATTCTTCTCTCTATCTAATCCAACATATGCAGGGTTATACGATTGAGTACTCTGAATAAATTGCGTGAATTGTGCTTCTTGCTGTGCATAAAGTTTAGGGAATACCATGAAAACTAGTAAAATCATATAGACTTTAGTGAATACGCTTTTTTTTATCACTTCCATACTTAATGATTTATATACTAATATCTAGCTCTTACTATAAGCTTTGAAGTTTTTAAGTCCTTGAATTAAAAAAAATATTTGATCCGCAAAATAGTTTTATATCGCTCAAATAGATATAACGATCGACTAAATGAATAAAAAAAACGATTAAGAGTGTAATTAATAAATAATTTAAAGCAGAATTAATCCTTAAAGCAAAATAACATTAGTCATATGATTTTTTTAAATCTGCGCATTGAAGCCTAATATTTAGCTTATTTTTGTACAAATTTTTTTAATGAGTTTAGCACAAGAAATTAGTAAGAGGAGGACCTTTGGAATTATTTCCCATCCAGATGCCGGTAAAACCACCTTAACAGAAAAATTATTGCTGTTTGGAGGTGCAATTCAAGAGGCGGGTGCGGTAAAAAATAACAAAATCAAAAAAGGGGCTACCAGTGATTTCATGGAAATTGAGCGGCAGAGAGGGATTTCTGTGGCAACCTCTGTATTGGCATTTATTTACAAGGATAAAAAAATCAATATTTTAGATACACCAGGGCACAAAGATTTTGCTGAAGACACCTTTAGAACCCTCACTGCAGTAGACAGCGTGATAGTTGTAATAGATGTGGCTAAAGGAGTAGAGGAACAAACAGAAAAACTGGTGTCTGTTTGTAGAATGAGAAACATTCCTATGTTGGTTTTTATTAATAAATTAGATAGGGAGGGGAAAGATGCCTTTGACTTATTAGATGAAGTAGAGCAAAAATTAGGCTTAACGGTTACCCCTATGAGTTTTCCAATTGGTATGGGGTATGACTTTAAAGGAATTTATAATATTTACGAAAGCAACATTAATTTATTTAGTGGTGACAGCAAAAAAAATATAGAAGACACCCTTGCTTTTGACGATGTCAATAGTCCTGAACTAGAAAAAATAGTTGGGAGTACTCAGGCTAACGCATTAAGGGAGAACCTTGAACTGGTTCAGGGTGTTTACCCTCCTTTTGACAAAGACGCTTATCTAAAAGGAAACCAACAACCTGTATTTTTTGGTTCTGCTTTAAACAATTTTGGAGTGAGAGAACTCTTAGACTGTTTTATAGATATAGCCCCAACCCCAAGACCTAAGAAAGCAGAAGAAAGAATCGTAGAACCCTCTGAAAAAGCCCTGACTGGATTTGTATTTAAAATACATGCCAATATGGATCCGAAGCATAGGGATAGGCTCGCATTTATTAAAATTGTTTCAGGCACTTTTGAAAGAAACAAACCTTATTTGCATGTGCGGAATAACAAAAAAATGAAATTTTCAAGTCCCAATGCATTTTTTGCAGAGAAAAAAGAAATTGTAGACATCTCTTATCCTGGAGATATTGTAGGACTTCACGATACTGGAAATTTTAAAATTGGAGATACCCTTACTGAGGGAGAGTCGCTTCATTATAAAGGAATTCCAAGTTTTTCTCCAGAACACTTTAGGTATATAAACAATGCAGATCCTCTAAAGGCCAAACAGCTCAATAAAGGGGTAGACCAACTTATGGATGAAGGAGTGGCGCAATTATTCACCTTGGAACTTAATGGAAGAAAAATTATTGGAACAGTGGGCGCCCTTCAATACGAAGTCATTCAATACCGTTTAGAGCACGAATACGGAGCCAAATGTTCCTACGAGAACTTTCCTGTGTACAAAGCTTGTTGGGTGGTGCCAGAGGATAAAAACAATGAAGAATTTAAAGAGTTCTCTAGAATAAAAAGCAAATTTCTTGCCAAAGACAAAAGAGGACAATTGGTATTTTTAGCAGATTCTGCCTTTTCATTGCAAATGACTCAACAAAAATATCCTACGGTAAAATTGAGATTTACCTCAGAAGCGGAACTATAACTAAGAAAGAATAATAAAAGCAACTATTTATAATAAAAAAACCCTACTCAAAATGAGTGGGGTTTTTTTATGTTAAGCTTCACCTGCAGGCCCAAAATTAATGGGTATGCCTGGCTGTTCATAATCTTTAATGGTTCCATGGCTACTTTCAAACTTGGTCACATTGTCTTGCAATGCTTTCAAGAATTTTTTAGCGTGTTGTGGGGTGAGTATCACCCTACTCTTCACTTTAGCCTTAGGAGCTCCTGGCATTAAACTAATAAAGTCTACCACAAATTCAGATACAGAATGATTAATCACTGCCAAGTTCGAGTAAGTGCCCTCAGCGGTTTTCTCATCTAATTCTATATTGATTTGGTTTTCTTTATCACTCATAGCTTCAGATTAAAATTTTAAAGCTTCTTTTCTTGCTAGAATTTCATCGTATTCTTCTTTAGAACCTACGAGCACATTGTCATAAGCACGCATACCAGTACCAGCTGGTATTTTGTGACCTACAATAACATTTTCCTTAAGTCCTTCTAAACCGTCTACCTTACCAGCAACTGCTGCTTCGTTTAACACTTTTGTAGTTTCCTGGAAGGAAGCTGCAGAAATGAATGACTTGGTCTGTAAAGAAGCTCTAGTAATACCCTGTAAGATTGGCGTAGCCGTTGCTGCTACAGCGTCTCTTGCTGTTACCAGGGCTTTGTCGTTGCGCTTCAATAAAGAATTCTCATCTCTAAGTTCTCTAGCGGTCACAATCTGACCTGGTTTTAACGTTTCAGAATCTCCCGCTTCTTCAACCACTTTTTTACCGAAAATGTCGTCATTTTCTTTAATAAAGTCATCTTTATGAATCAGTTGGTTCTCTAAGAATATGGTATCTCCTGGATCTTGAACTCTAACTTTACGCATCATCTGACGTACTACTACCTCAAAGTGCTTATCGTTAATCTTCACTCCTTGCAAACGATATACTTCTTGTACTTCATTAACAAGGTATTGTTGCACTGCAGAAGGCCCTTTAATAGCTAAAATATCTTCTGGAGTAATAGACCCATCTGAAAGTGCCATACCTGCACGAACGTAGTCATTCTCTTGTACTAAGATCTGGTTTGAAAGTTTTACCAAATACTTTTTAACCTCTCCTAATTTAGACTCTATAATAATTTCTCGGTTACCTCTTTTAATCTTACCAAAAGAAACCACACCATCAATTTCAGAGACTACGGCTGGATTAGAAGGGTTACGTGCTTCGAAAAGCTCTGTAACTCTTGGTAAACCTCCTGTAATATCACCTGCCTTGGCAGATTTACGTGGAATTTTTACTAAAATTTTTCCTTCGCTAATTTTCTCATTATCATCTACCATGATATGAGATCCTACTGGAAGGTTATAAGAACGCAACACTTCATCTTTATTGTTTTTAATCAATAAAGTAGGAATGAGCTTTTTGTTTCTGGATTCAGAAATTACTTTTTCTTGGAAACCTGTTTGTTCATCAATTTCCACTTGGTACGTAACTCCTTGCTCTATATTCTCGTAAGCAATTTTTCCTGTAAATTCAGAAACAATTACCCCGTTATATGGATCCCAAGAGCAAATAACATCTCCTTTTTTAATCTTAGCGCCATTCTTAATAGAAAGAACAGATCCGTAAGGAATATTATTTGTGCTTAATACGATTCCAGTTTTAGCATCGGTTAACTTAATTTCAGAGGTCCTAGAAATAACAATTTCAGTTGCCTCACCTTCTGCATTTTGACCTTTAACGGTTCTAAGATCTTCAATTTCTGCAATTCCGTCAAACTTAGCTGCTAATTTGTTGTCTTCAGAAATGTTACCTGCAATACCCCCTACGTGGAAAGTTCTCAATGTAAGCTGAGTTCCAGGCTCTCCAATAGATTGAGCGGCAACTACACCAACTGCTTCACCTCTTTGAACCATTTTATTAGTAGATAAATTTCTACCGTAACATTTTCCACAAATACCTTTATCTGCCTCACAAGTCAATGGAGAACGCACTTCTACTTTCTCCACTGGAGAAGCTTCAATACGTTTTACATCTGCTTCAGATATTTCTTGACCTGCTGCCAATAATAATTCCTCAGTAAGTGGGTTATAAACATCATGTAAAGAAACACGTCCTAGAATTCTCTCTCCAAGACTCTCTACAATTTCTTCGTTTTTCTTTAAAGATTGAACTTCAATTCCTCGAAGGGTACCACAATCTTCTGTGTTAATGATCACATCTTGTGATACGTCTACCAATCTTCTAGTTAAGTAACCGGCATCTGCTGTTTTAAGAGCGGTATCGGCGAGTCCTTTACGAGCACCGTGGGTAGAGATAAAGTATTCAAGAATCGAAAGACCTTCCTTAAAGTTAGAAAGAATTGGATTTTCAATAATTTCTCCACCACCTGCGGTAGATTTTTTAGGCTTAGCCATTAATCCACGCATACCTGTTAACTGACGGATCTGTTCTTTAGAACCCCTCGCACCAGAATCTAGCATCATATACACAGAGTTAAACCCTTGCTGGTCTTCTCTAATACGTTTCATAGCCAATTCAGTAAGCATGGCGTTAGTAGAAGTCCAAACGTCAATAACTTGATTGTATCTTTCATTATTAGTGATCAGACCCATGTTGTAGTTGGCCATAATACCCTCTACTTGACCATTGGCATCTGCAATCATTTCGTGTTTCTCTGGTGGGATAATAATATCTCCTAAACTAAATGATAGACCTCCTTTAAAGGCAAATTCATACCCCATAGTTTTGATCTTATCCAAGAAGTCTGCCGTTACCGGTACAGAGGTTACACTTAAAATATCTCCAATAATATCTCTTAATGATTTTTTATTTAAGACTTGGTTCACGTAACCTGCTTCTTCAGGTACTACCATATTAAATAAAACCCTACCAACAGTAGTTTTTATAATTTGGTACACCAATTCACCTGCTTCGTTAAAGTCTTTAGCTCTTACCTTAATTCCTGCATTTAGGGCAACCCTTCCTTCGTTAAAAGCAATCACTACCTCTTCAGAAGAATAAAAAGTAAGGCCTTCTCCTTGAACAGGCACTTCTTTAGTAGAAACACGCTCTTTGGTCATATAATACAGACCCAAGACCATATCCTGAGAAGGTACAGTAATTGGAGACCCATTGGCTGGATTAAGTATGTTGTGAGAAGCCAACATTAATAATTGCGCCTCTAAAATAGCTTCAGGTCCTAACGGTAAGTGAACCGCCATCTGATCCCCATCGAAATCTGCATTAAAGGCAGTACACACTAATGGGTGCAAACGAATCGCTTTTCCTTCTATTAACTTAGGCTGGAATGCTTGGATTCCTAATCGGTGAAGGGTTGGGGCCCTGTTTAATAACACAGGATGGCCTTTTAAAACATTTTCTAAAATGTCCCAAACAACTGGTTCTTTCTTGTCTATGATTTTCTTAGCAGATTTAACCGTTTTCACAATTCCGCGCTCAATAAGCTTGCGAATTACGAATGGCTTGTACAATTCTGCTGCCATATCTTTTGGAAGACCACATTCAAACAATTTCATTTCTGGTCCAACAACAATTACGGAACGGGCAGAATAATCTACACGTTTCCCTAATAAGTTCTGACGGAAACGACCTTGTTTCCCTTTTAATGAATCTGAAAGTGACTTGAGCGGTCTGTTAGATTCTGTTTTTACAGCAGAGGCTTTTCGCGTGTTGTCGAACAATGAATCTACAGATTCTTGAAGCATACGCTTCTCGTTTCTCAAAATAACCTCAGGGGCTTTAATCTCCACCAAACGCTTTAAACGGTTGTTTCTGATAATTACCCTACGGTATAAGTCATTTAAATCAGAGGTAGCAAAACGCCCTCCATCTAAAGGTACCAATGGTCTTAATTCTGGTGGAATAACTGGGATCACTTTCATGATCATCCACTCAGGTCTGTTTTCTCTATTTTCTTGAGACTCTCTCAAAGACTCCACCACTTGTAAACGCTTAAGTGCTTCAGTCTTACGTTGTTTGGAGGTCTCTGTATTGGCTTTGTGTCTCAGTTCATAAGACAGGGTATCTAGGTCAATTCTAGAAAGAATGTCAATCAGACACTCTGCACCCATCTTAGCGATAAATTTATTAGGATCTGTGTCTTCTAAGTATTGGTTCTCAACAGGAATAGATTCTAAAATATTCAAGTATTCTTCTTCTGTTAAGAAATCCATTTTTTGAAGTTCTTCTCCTTCTGCTCCTTTGGCAATACCTGGCTGAATCACTACGTAACGCTCGTAGTAAATAATCATATCTAATTTCTTAGAAGGTAGGCCTAAAAGGTATCCGATTTTGTTAGGTAAAGAACGGAAGTACCAGATATGAGCCACAGGAACCACTAAATTAATGTGTCCTACGCGGTCTCTACGAACCTTCTTCTCTGTTACTTCTACCCCACAACGATCACAAACAATTCCGCGATAACGGATTCTTTTGTATTTACCACAAGCACATTCGTAATCTTTTACTGGGCCAAAAATTCGCTCACAGAAAAGACCGTCTCTCTCTGGTTTGTGGGTTCTATAGTTAATTGTTTCTGGTTTTAAAACTTCTCCTCTAGAGGCACCCAGAATTGATTCTGGAGATGCCAATCCAATGGAAATTTTATCAAACCTTTTAACCGTGTTATTATCTTTTTGTCTAGCCATAACAATATGGTGCTACTAATTAAAATGTATATTATCTATAATCCTCAAGACCGAATCTTGTTACTCTTCCAATCTAATGTCTAAACCTAAACCTTTAAGTTCATGCATTAATACGTTGAAAGATTCTGGTAAACCTGGTTCTGGCATGGTTTCTCCTTTAACGATAGCTTCGTAAGTCTTAGCCCTACCAATTACGTCGTCAGATTTAACAGTCAAAATTTCTCTAAGGGTAGCAGAAGCTCCGTAAGCCTCTAATGCCCAAACTTCCATTTCTCCAAAACGCTGACCTCCAAATTGTGCTTTACCTCCTAATGGCTGTTGCGTGATAAGAGAGTAGGGCCCAATGGAACGTGCATGCATTTTGTCGTCTACCATATGTCCAAGTTTCAACATATAGATCACCCCTACTGTTGCAGGCTGATCAAAACGCTGACCGGTACCTCCGTCATATAAATAAGTATGACCGAACTGTGGTATACCCGCCTCTTCTGTGAAACCATTGATCTGATCAATAGTAGCTCCGTCAAAAATAGGGGTGGCATACTTCTTGTCTAACTTAAGACCTGCCCATCCTAAAACAGTTTCATAGATCTGTCCAATGTTCATACGAGAAGGTACACCTAATGGGTTCAATACAATATCTACAGGTGTTCCGTCTTCCAAGAATGGCATGTCTTCATGACGCACAATTCTAGAAACAATACCTTTATTTCCGTGACGTCCCGCCATTTTATCACCCACTTTTAATTTACGTTTCTTAGCCACGTAAACTTTAGCAAGCTTCATAATACCAGCTGGCAACTCATCTCCCACAGAAATAGTAAACTTATCCCTTCTCAAGTTTCCTTGAAGGTCGTTTAATTTAATCTTGTAATTGTGTAACAAGTCTGCAATAGAAGCGTTGGTCGCTTTATCTGTAGTCCAGCTTCCACCAACCAAGTGAGCGAAATCATCTACAGAGTTTAACATTTTAAGGCTGTACTTCTTCCCTTTTGGCAATACCTCTTCTTCTAAGTCGTTTAATACTCCTTGGGAGGTTTTCCCATTGACAAGAGAGAATAATTTCTCTACCAATACATCTTTTAGTTGTTGGAATTTCACTTCGTATTCCAACTCTAATTTTGTAATAGCCTCTTTATCTTCAGAACGTTTACGCTTATCTTTTACAGATCTAGAAAACAATTTCTTTTCAATTACAACTCCTCTCAAAGAAGGAGACGCTTTTAAAGAAGCATCTTTTACGTCACCGGCTTTGTCTCCAAAAATGGCGCGTAATAATTTTTCTTCTGGTGTTGGATCAGATTCTCCTTTAGGGGTAATCTTACCGATTAGAATATCTCCAGGCTTCACTTCTGCCCCAATTCTAATCATTCCGTTTTCATCAAGGTCTTTAGTAGCCTCCTCCGAAACGTTTGGAATATCATTGGTCAATTCTTCAGCTCCGAGTTTGGTATCTCTTACTTCTAAAGAATACTCATCTACGTGAATAGAAGTAAAGATGTCTTCTCTAACTACTTTTTCAGAAATTACAATCGCATCTTCAAAGTTGTACCCTTTCCATGGCATAAAGGCCACTTTAAGGTTTCTACCAAGTGCTAATTCACCATTTTGAGTCGCATATCCCTCACAAAGCACCTGCCCTTTTTTAACCTTATCTCCCTTGCGAACAATTGGCTTAAGATTAATAGACGTTCCTTGGTTGGTTTTTCTAAACTTCACCAAGTTGTACGTTTTAGAGTCTTCTTCAAAACTTACCAAACGTTCTTCGTCAGTTCTTGAATATTTAATAGTAATTTTTTGAGCGTCTACATACTCAATTACACCATCTCCCTCTGCATTGATTAATACTCTTGAATCCGCAGCTACTTGTTTCTCTAAACCAGTTCCAACAATGGGTGCTTCAGGTCTAAGCAAAGGCACTGCCTGGCGCATCATGTTAGATCCCATCAAGGCTCTGTTCGCATCATCATGCTCTAAGAATGGGATTAAAGACGCAGAAATAGAAGCAATTTGATTAGGAGCAACATCAGTATAGTGAACCTCAGATGGATCTACCACTGGGAAATCTCCTTCTTCTCTTGCAATGACTTTATCTGTATCTATTACACCGTCTTTCTTCTGAGGAATGTTGGCTTGTGCAATCTTCATTCCCTCTTCCTCTTCAGCACTTAGGTAGGCATACTCTTCCGTATTTACTTTACCTTTAGTAACCTTTCTATATGGCGTCTCCAAGAATCCCATCTGGTTCACTTTAGCATAAACTGCTAAAGAAGAAATTAGACCAATGTTTGGTCCCTCTGGGGTTTCAATAGGACATAATCTTCCGTAGTGTGTGTAATGTACATCACGCACCTCAAACCCGGCGCGCTCTCTAGAAAGACCTCCTGGCCCAAGGGCCGACAATCTTCTCTTGTGCGTAATTTCTGCCAATGGATTTGTTTGATCCATAAACTGAGACAGTTGGTTTGTTCCAAAGAAAGAATTAATCACAGAAGACAAGGTCTTTGCATTAATTAAGTCAATAGGTGTAAACACTTCATTATCTCTTACATTCATTCGCTCTCTAATGGTTCTTGCCATACGGGCAAGACCTACACCAAATTGCTGAGATAGTTGTTCTCCAACGGTACGAACACGTCTATTGGAAAGGTGGTCAATATCATCAATTTCTTCTTTAGAGTTAATAAGCTCTATTAAGTATTTGATGATTGTGATAATGTCTTCTTTAGTAAGGACTTGTTTGTCCATTCCAATGTCAAGACCTAACTTTTTATTCATTCTATAACGTCCTACGTCACCTAAATTGTAACGTTGGTCTGAAAAGAATAACTTATCTATAATGCCTCTAGCCGTTTCTTCATCCGGCGGCTCAGCATTACGCAATTGTCTATAAATATGTTCAACCGCTTCTTTTTCTGAGTTGGTTGGATCTTTTTGTAAGGTGTTGTGGATAATAGAATAGTCAGACGCACCAGTACTTTCTTTGTGCAAAAGTATGGTCTTCACATCTGCTTCCATAATCTCTGCGATATGGTCCTTTTCTAAAACAGTATCTCTGTCTAAAATAATCTCATTACGCTCAATTGAAACCACTTCTCCAGTGTCTTCATCTACAAAGTCTTCATGCCAAGTATTTAAAACTCTTGCAGCTAACTTTCTTCCTAATACTTTTTTAAGTCCAGCATTAGATACTTTAATCTCTTCAGATAAATCGAAGATCTCAAGTATATCCTTATCACTTTCAAAACCTATAGCTCTAAATAGTGTAGTTACTGGTAATTTTTTCTTTCTATCAATGTAAGCATACATTACCCCATTAATATCGGTAGCAAATTCAATCCAAGATCCTTTAAAAGGAATAACTCTTGCAGAATATAACTTAGTACCGTTTGCGTGAAAAGATTGTCCAAAGAATACACCTGGTGAACGGTGTAACTGAGAAACAACCACACGCTCTGCTCCATTAATAACAAATGTACCACTTGGAGTCATATATGGGATAGTTCCCAAATATACGTCTTGAACGATGGTCTCAAAAT
>JAHEND010000033.1 GCA_024643325.1 Sediminicola sp. | reverse complement strand
GCATGTGGTGTTCCGTCTGCATTTAAAACTTCTGTCATGACTAAATAACCATCTCTTCTTGCTGGATCTGGGTAAATAGCCACTGGTTTCAATAAACAGTCAGAAGAACCTCCTTCAGCTTGTTTCGTAGAACTTCCGTCAAAAGACCATATAGGACAGTCTTCTAATTTTCCAGAAAAGTTTTCTTCTACTTTTGTTTTACTTCTTAAGTTGGCTGTTGGTACATAACCATCTAACCAAAGGTATTCTAATTTAGATTTACTCATGAGTTGATTGTTTAAGTTTAACGACGCTATAAAATTATCATTTTTTAGCGTAGCCATGTAAAAAGAAGGGGTATTTTATTAAAAAGTTATTAAAAATTTTTGACCCCTATATTTTTTAGGGGGTATATTATAAATAATATATTTATTTGGCTTTATTTTGCAGTATTGATAATTGACTACTTATGAAAACAGATTTCTCCCAACTTAGATTTAATGCTTTGGCCCAAAGTTCCCAGCAAATATCTGTCCCAGTGAGCGAACCCAACAGAAGGTCTTCGCTTTTTGCGAGCCATGTGTTTAATGATTATAAAATGCTCCAATACCTCACTAAGGACGCTATTAGTGCTGTTAGAGATGCCATTACTTCTGGGAGTAAGATTGACAGGAAGTTAGCAGACCAGGTAGCTGAGGGGATGAAAACTTGGGCCATAGAAATGGGGGCAACGCATTACACCCATTGGTTTCAGCCTTTAACAGGTTCAACTGCAGAAAAGCACGATGCCTTCTTTGATATTCAAGATGGCCAAGCATTGGAAATCTTTGGTGGAGCTCAATTGGTGCAACAAGAACCAGACGCTTCTAGTTTTCCTAGTGGTGGTATTAGAAACACCTTTGAAGCAAGAGGTTATACTGCTTGGGACCCTAGTTCTCCAGCTTTTGTATATGGTACCACACTTTGTATTCCTACCATTTTTGTTTCTTATACCGGTGAAGCTTTGGACAATAAAGCACCGCTCTTAAGAGCGCTGAATGCTGTAGATGAAGCAGCCACCGCCGTGGCCAAATATTTTGATAAAACAGTGACTAAGGTAAACGCCACTTTGGGTTGGGAGCAAGAGTATTTCTTGATAGACAAGTCCTTGGCTTCTGCAAGAATAGACATTACACTTACTGGTAGGACTTTGCTTGGCCATACGGCTGCCAAAGGACAACAATTAGAGGATCACTACTTTGGGGTTATTCCCTCTAGGGTGATTGGTTTTATGAGCGAGTTGGAGAAGGAGTGTATGGTTTTGGGTATTCCAGTAAAAACCAGACACAATGAGGTGGCACCCAATCAATTTGAATTGGCACCAGTTTTTGAAGAAGCCAATTTAGCAGTAGACCACAACCTTCTTTTAATGGATGTGATGGATAAGGTTGCAGACAAGCACCATTTAAAAGTGTTGTTTCACGAAAAACCTTTTGCTGGGATAAATGGTTCAGGAAAACACAACAATTGGTCTCTCGCTACAGATACTGGTATTAATTTATTGAGTCCAGGCTCTACGCCAATGAAGAACTTACAATTCTTGACCTTTTTTATTAACACCATTAAAGCAGTAGACACCTATGAATCACTATTAAGGGCGTCTATTGCTTCTGCGAGTAATGACCATAGATTGGGTGCCAATGAGGCGCCACCGGCCATTTTTTCTATATTTATTGGAAAGCAGCTTTCTGCAGTGTTAGATGAATTAGAAGGGGTCTCTTTGGGTAAATTATCACCAGAAGAAAAAACAGAACTCAAGCTTAATGTAGTGGGTAAAATTCCTGAAATACTCATGGATAACACAGACCGAAATAGGACATCTCCATTTGCCTTTACAGGGAATAAATTTGAGATGAGGGGCGTGGGGTCTAAAACCAATTGTGCCAAGCCCATGACAGTGTTGAATACTGCAGTAGCGCAGCAGTTGCGATTGTTTAAAAAAGAAGTAGACCGCTTAATAGACCAAAAAGGACTCAAGAAAGATGAGGCTATATTTAATGTTCTCAGAGAGTATATAAAATCTTCTAAACGCATTCGTTTCGAGGGAGATGGGTACAGTGAAGCTTGGGAAAAAGAAGCGGCAAAAAGAAAGCTCAGTAATCTCAAGACTACACCAGAAGCAGTGGCTGTGATGAGTGAAAAAGCCCATGTGACTTTATTTGAGCAAATGGGCGTGTTGAGTTCTATTGAATTAAAGGCCAGACAAGAAGTGGAGTGGGAAGCTTACGTCATGCACACCCAAATTGAAGGAAGGGTGTATGAGGAGTTGGTATATAGCCAGATTTTACCTTCTGCCATAAGTTATACGAATGTGTTGCTAGATAACATAAGTAAAATAAATCTTGTAATGGAGCAGGTGACTGCCTTAGAAGAAAGTGCACAAGGTCAGTTATTTTCTGAAATTAATCTTCATGTTCAAGGGTTGAAAAAAAGCGTAGATACAATGACCCAAGCAAGGAAAGCAGCCAATAAATTAGCGACTACAAGCGAAAGGGCTCACGCATATGCCCTAGAGGTAAAACCCATCTTTAGCAGAATTAGAATTCATGCCGATCAATTAGAAAAACTCATGAGTGACAGCCATTGGCCGCTGTTAAAATACAGGGAACTTTTACAAATTAGATAATTCTTCAAAAGATTGTTTGCTATTGGGGATAAGTTTTGGGAATATTATGCCACAATAGCTTGAACTTTTTAAGGATTCCCTTATTTTTGCACAAAAGACGCATTAATGGATTCAAATCAACAGGGAAGGTATAGTCAAAGAGGGGTTTCAGCGGCAAAGGAAGACGTTCATAA
>JAHEND010000032.1 GCA_024643325.1 Sediminicola sp. | reverse complement strand
ACCACTCAAAATAAGGTTTTAATGGAGCGCTTGGTCGCTTTTGAAAAGTATGAATTAAACCATGACTCCACCCTAATGAATAAAAATTTTGAATTCATTAACGGGAGAATTATAAAAAATAGTTTCACCGGAATAGACAATTACCTCACCCTTTCCTTGGGCGAACAAGACAGTGTGTTCACAGACATGGGTGTTGTGAATGAAAAAGGACTTCTTGGAATTATAGAGTTCAGCGGAAATTCATTTTCCACCGTTCAGAGTATTTTACACAGCAAATCTAAAATAAATGTGAAGGTGAAAGGAACTGACTATTTTGGATCCTTAGTTTGGAATGGAAAAAAACCCAACAATGTTCAACTGATCGACATTCCAGATTTAGCGCCTATCAAAAAAGGAGACACCATTATTAGCGGAGGAATGTCTAGCATTTTTCCCGAGAATATTCCTGTAGGTACTATTGAAGACTTTAAACTCACTGCCGCTAAGAATTACTATATTATTGAGGTGCGACTGTTTAATGACATGCAAAATATTGGGCCTGTTTATGTTATAAAAAATCATCTAAAACAAGAGATTAAAGCGGTAGAAAAAAATACAGATGAATAGAGAGCTTCCTATATACCTGCCTATAAAAGTGGTTCTTTTGATCCTTATTCAAGCTTTTGTTTTTAGTAAAATGGCTTTGTTTGGTTTTATTAGCCCAATGATCTACCTCCTAATCTTATATATTTATCCTACCCATAAAAATAGAAGTCTTTGGATTACATGGGCGTTTTTGTTTGGTCTTAGCTTAGATATTTTATTAGACACTTTAGCCCTTCATGCCATTGTTTTGGTTTTCATGGCTTATATAAGGCCTAAAATGATGCGAATTATGTTTGGATTGAACTTTGAGCAAAAAAGTTTTAGAATTCAACAAGCACCTGTGGCACAACGTTATTCATTTATAGCAGCAATAATTATTTTACACCATTTGGTTTATTTTAGCTTGGAAGCATTTAGCTGGTCTAAATGGTTGCTGGTACTTGAAAAAACCTTTTCCACTGGAATAGTGAGCTTTATTTTTAGCCTGCTGTTAATCACACTACTAAGTCCGAGAAGAAAATGAGAAAACTATTACTTTTCTCAGTTGTTATAATAGCTGCCATTAGCTTTATCATTAAACTTGGTAGTCTGCAAATTAGTGGTGCTAATCCTGAAGCTTTTAAATCGGATCCTGCAATAAGTGCACAAACAATCTACCCCAGTCGCGGATACATCTATGACAGAAACAATACATTATTGGTAGCCAACCAGGCGGCCTACGACCTTATGGTAGTACCTAGAGAAGTGTCGTTAAAGGACACTTTGGCTTTTTGTCAATTACTAAACATCAATAGAGAGACTTTTATAAATCAAATGGAGAGAGCCAAAAGATACTCCCCTAGGTTACCTTCTGTAATGGTGTCTAAACTCTCCAAAGAGACTTACGCTGCTTTCCAAGAAAAAATGAGAAAGTACGAAGGCTTTTATATTCAAAAACAAAATTTAAGAGATTATAAAACAACTGCTGCAGCCAATGTACTGGGCTACATTAGCGAGGTAAATCCTTGGGAGGTGAAGAACAACCCAGACTACAACTCTGGAGAACTTATTGGTAAAACAGGCGTAGAAAAGCAATATGAGTCTATTATTCGGGGTGAAAAAGGGGTCCAATACCTACAAAAAGATCGATTCAATAGAATTATAGGGCCTTATAAAAATGGGGCTCATGACAAAACACCAAAAGCGGGAACAAATTTACAAATCACCCTAGATAAAGAACTTCAAGAATACGGAGAGAGATTACTTGAGAACAAACGCGGTGCCATTGTCGCTATTGAACCAAGTACAGGTGAAATTCTAGCCCTCATTACAGGCCCCAGCTTTGACCCTTCCTTATTGGTTGGAAGAAGTCGATCTAGAAATTACACCAACTTGTATTACGACTCTATAGCCAAACCCATTTGGGATAGAAGTTTATTGGCTCAGCCTTCCCCAGGATCACCATTTAAAATAATCAATGCACTTGCCGCTTTAGAAGAAGGGGTTTTAAACCCTTTAGAAACCGTTTACTGCAACAATGGATATTTTGTCGGGAAAGACAAAAAAGGATGCCACTGTGGGGGTGGTTCAAGAAACTTATACACAGCCATATCTGAGTCTTGCAACGCGTACTTTGTCGCGGTTTTTAAAAAAATATTCCATAAATATCCCAACTCAGACGCTGGCCTAGAAGCCTGGGTCTCACATATGAAAAGTTTTGGCTTAGGGGATTATTTGGGTACTGACTTGCCTACAGGTGCACCAGGAAGAATCCCTGGCGTTCCGTTTTACGACGCTTTTTATGGAGATAATAGATGGGGGCCTACCTACTTTATTTCTAACGCTATTGGACAAGGAGAGGTAGCAACAACTCCTATTCAATTAGCTAATATGACTGCAGCAATAGCCAACAGGGGTTTTTATTTTAGACCTCATATACTTAGAAAGATTGACCGTGTTTCTTTTAATGACAGTGTGTACAACACACCAATATTCACCAGTATTAGCAAAGAACATTTTGAGCCAATCATTGAGGCTATGCAAAAGGTTTATGAGTCTGGAACAGCGAAACACTTGAAAACAAAAGGGCTTACTATGGCGGGTAAAACAGGTACTGGCGAAAACTACACCCGAATTAACGGGGAACGAAAGCAGCTGACCGACCACTCTATTTTTGTAGGCTTTTCTCCAGTAGAAAAACCAGAAATTGCTATTTCTGTTTATGTAGAACACGGGTATTACGGCTCTAGATATGCTGGCTATATAGCCACACTTATGATGGAAA
>JAHEND010000021.1 GCA_024643325.1 Sediminicola sp. | reverse complement strand
AGTCCTGTTCCCGCTACTAAAACAATAAAACGGTTATACTTTTATAGAGTATAGCCGTTTTTTTATTTTTATAGCATGTTAAAAAATATTATTTACATCTTTTCCTTACTTCTGTTTTCCTCGTGTACCAAATCGACTAACACTTCTTCTATCAAGGTTGTTGGTGAAATGAGAGATGTGATGTGGAAAGGAGATTTAAAAGGTAAGATTGCAACAGATTCATTAAATTACAAAGAAACCTATGGATTAGGACCTATTGAGTTTTTAAAAGGAGAAATAGTAGTATTTGATGGACAAACATTTGTCTCGAAGGTTATTGATAGTATTTCTCATCAGGTAACTAAAATCCCTTCAGTCAGGGCTCCCTTTTTTGTATACAGCACAAATAGTGATTTAAAAGTTGTTGAATTCAATCGTGAAAATTTTACTTTAAAGGAGCTTGAGGAATATATTAATTCAGTGTACAAAGATTATGACCAACCACTATTAATACGTATCGATGGTTTATTTGATAACATAAAAGTTCACAGTGTGAATCTACCTGAGGGTAAGAAAGTATCATCCCCAGATGAAGCGCACCAAGGATTGACTCAATATGATTTCAAAAATATTAGTGGATCTTTGATCGGCTTCTTTTCTCGAAATCATAAGGCTGTTTTTACGCACCACGACAGTTTCTTTCACGCACACTTTATTTCCGATGATCTTAAAGTGTTAGGCCATATCGACGAAACCGATTTTAATTCTTCAAAAGTAACCTTGAATGTTTCAAAGTAATTTTATCTTGGGTGAAGAGGAGTTAAAATTCAAACACCTGAACCTTTCATAACAAGAGTCATTATATGATGAGTGTCAATCAAATCTCTTGGTGTGATACTGATGTTCGATATTTCGAATGAGTTATCTACTTAAACAATAAAACGGTTATACTTTTATAAAGTATAACCGTTTTTTCTATTTAATACCTTTACATTATTTCTTAATATATTTGATAAAATAAATTAGATGAGATTTTTTAAGTTATTTCGTAAAAATTCCAATGGAAACTTTGGTTACGTAAAATATGCACTAGGCGAAATTATTCTTGTTGTTCTGGGTATTCTAATTGCTTTACAAGTAAATAACCTTAATGAGACAAGAATAGAAAAGAGGGCAATGAAAGATTATTTTCAAAAAATTAGCTTTAATATCAATGCAGACATAAAAGAATCCAAAAGATTATTAAAATTTAGACAAGACCATATTGTTAGTTGTAATAAAGTGGCTAAGGCCCTGATTGAAAATGATTTTTCAGATCAGTTATTGATTCAAAAAGCAATATTTGAGATGATTATTGAAGTCCAATTAAATTACAACAAAGATGCGTTCGAATCTTTGAAAAGTTCGGGGTATTTAAGATATCTGAACAATGAAGAACTTGAAGAATTACTTAATGACTATTACAATCAAATTAATCAAATAGAAATGTTTGAAATTGACCAAAGAGATTGGGCTAATGCATTAGAATTAGAATTAGATAGAAATGGCTTTTTTTACAGCTATACACAGCTTGATCAAAAGGTGCATACCGATTTATTTACTTTAATGGGTAATTATACCTCAAAATTAAAAAACCACCCTGGTCACAAAATCATAATGAGACTACTTTTTCGAGGAGGCACTAATAATACCTTTTTAACAGGGTTTTACGAAAATCATATTAAAACAGGCAATCAGTTAATTGAAATTTTAAACCAGGAAATTGACTATTAAAATTGTGCTGCAATTTTGTATAATATTAGAATGAGAAACCACATCATTTCAACTTTTCATAATACGAGTCATTATGTGATGAGTATTGATTAAATCTCTTGGAGTAAAACTAATGTTCGATATTTCAATGAAGTTGTCTACAAGGCTCTTTTTCGAGCAACACGAGAAAAAAAATCTCGCTACTAAACAATAAAACGGTTTTACTGTTATGTAGCATACCGTTTTTTATGTAAAAAAGACATTGTATAGATATCTTCCAGGAACAAGCGTAAACCCACCTGCTACTATTAAACCTGACCAAAATAGAATGACCATTGATCTGGAATGGGCATTAATATTCCCTTTTTTAATATAATAAATACTCTTTGGTACCGAGTATATGGTCAAAACACTTAGTAGATGAATCCATCCAAAATGATTAAAAAGTTGTGGACCTACTCTTGCCTCCATGAAAAGAGATATGCCAGACTGAAAAAACATTAAGCCCATATAGGTCCAGCCGAGAATTTTATGATTTTCAGAACCCTTGGATGAAAAATAAATCAAATAGGCACCTATAATTAAACAAGGACTTACTGCAATTAAATGAATGGTTCTTAGTAATTCATACATTATTTTCAAAAATAGCTATTTTGAAGGCTTTTTTCTAATGGACGTAACCCAAAAATTAAACTCTCATTATATTGAGACTATTGGTGAGCCTTTAAAGTTATCCTAAATTTGATTAATCTTAAGGTTCCCCTATATTCCTTTAAGATATATTTAGTTAATGGATCAAAGCCTTTCACCTTACTGAAAGGCTTTGTTACTTTAAAGCACTCATTTTTACTCGCCCAAAGTATAATCACAGGTCTCTAAGTGATAATAAACCCTCCTTTTGATTTGTTCTGTTTAAATTATTTGTACATTCGTTAAACAAAATAACCCAACAACCATGAAAACAACCTTTTTCATATTATTATCTGCTTTTTTAATTAACAGTAGCCTCTATAAAGCATCGACTGAAAGTCAAGACTTTGAAGGCAAAGCGTACTATTTTTCTCAATCTAAAATGGAATTAGGGAATTGGGGGGCTCGAATGAGTGAGGCACAGAAGAAACAAATGAAAGAAAGACTTAAAAATCGGCTGGAAAAGACCTTTGTGCTCAGTTTCAATAAGGAGGCGTCTTTCTTTAAAGAAGAGGAAAAAGTAGACGCCTATTCAGGGGCTACAGATTCTTGGGGAAGTAATTTCTCTAGAGGGCCACAGTACAAAAATATTCAAGACAACAGCTTGGTTCAAGAACAGGAGTTTTACGGAAAAAAGTTTTTAGTGAAAGACAAACTCCAAGAAATTAATTGGACTATGGGCGCTGAGTCCAAATTAATAGGGCAGTATATGTGTTTTAAGGCTACTGCTTCCATCCCTACAGATGACTTGAGTTGGTACGATTTTTCATGGGGTAAACTCAATGAAAGTACAGAAGAAAAAGCGGTGGAATACACACAAGTAGAAGCTTGGTATACCCTGCAAATTCCACTCAGACATGGACCTGCAGAATACTGGGGCCTTCCTGGTCTTATCCTTGAAGTGAGTGCGGGTAACACCACCATCTTGTGTTCACAAATAGTACTGAACCCTAAAGATGGCGTAGACATTAAAATTCCTGAGAAAGGGAAAGAAGTCACTAAAAAAGAATATCAAGAAACCGTTGTGGGCAAAATGCTCGAGATGAGAAACAACAGGGGTAGAAGATCCAACTAATCAAATAATTTCTTTTTGTATGAAAAAGTGCCTTTTATGGGTTGCCATATTGCTTCCTGTCGTACTATTGGGTCAAATAAAATTGCAAGGGGTTGTCATGGACAGCCTAAACAATCCACTAGAGCTCGCCAGTGTGGTTGCCATTAACAAAAAAACCAATGGGTTTGAATCCTATACCATCACCAATAAAGACGGTGCTTATACCCTGGAACTAAAAAAGAATACTACCTACAAAGTTCAGGTGAGTTATATTGGGCTTAAGACTCAAAACGATTCCATTAGCACCACGGATGTAGACCTCAACAAAGATTATAACCTTATCCCTGAGTTTGCCTTAGATGAGGTTGAGCTGGTGTATAAAATGCCGGTAGCGGTTAAAGGAGATACCTTGGTATACAACGCAGATTCCTATACCAATGGGTCTGAAAGAAAACTAGAAGACATTATAGACAAGCTTCCTGGGGTAGAGATCAATGAAAGCGGACAAATAGAGGTGGAAGGAAAAGTAGTGAATAAACTCATGGTGAACGGCAAGGATTTTTTTGACGGAGACACCAAGGTGGCCACCAAAAACATTCCTTCCAATGCAGTAGATAAAATACAAATCCTTAAAAATTTTTCTGAGGTGGGGCAATTGAGTTCGGTGAGAAACAACCAAGACAATGTAGCTATAAACATTAAACTCAAAGAGGGAAAAGAAAATTTTTGGTTTGGTAATGTTACCGCAGGGAGTGGTACGGCTCCTGAGGAAACCTTATTTCTAGCCCAACCAAAGTTATTTTACTACAGCCCTAAATACAGTATTAATTTTATTGGGGATTTGAATAATATTGGTGAAATAGGACTATCCAGAAGAGATATTAGAGGCTTTGGTGGTGGCTTTAACCCACCAAGCAGCACAAGCGGAACCAGTATTAACTTAGGAGACAACAGCCTAAATTTCCTGACAAACCAAAACAATGCCCTTAGAATAGAAAACAAATTGGCTACAGCCAATTTTAGCTACTCCCCAAATAAAGCCTTAGATATTAGTGGTTTTTTAATCTTCAACAGCAGTAAAATTCTTTCTAAAGAAGTTAGCCTCATCCAATATACCAACCCAGAGTTGGGTATACCGGATGAAGCCACGGACCAAGAAGGAAACGAAAGATCCAATCAAGCCTTAGCAAAACTCAGCCTTTCTTACAAACCAAACTTTAACAATCAAATAGATTACGACATATTGGGAAGAACTTCTAACGACACCCAAAACCAAACTATTCTATCTTCCGTTATTGGTAGTACCGTTCAAACAGAAGAAGTAAAGCCCTTTAATATTAACCAAAGTCTTAAGTATTATTACACCCTAGATGAGAACAATATATTCGCTTTTGAATCCCAACACCTCATCAAAGATGAAGATCCTGTTTACAATGCCATTCTAGACAACAGCAGTGGTACTAATCCTTATATGATAACAGCAAACGCTATTGGATTCAACAATGGCTTTTCTGATTATAATATTGGGCAAAACAGAAGAATCAAGAGCAATCAATTAGACGCTAAATTGGATTATTACCACATAATAAATTCAAAGAGCAATATTAATATTACCCTTGGAACTATTCTGAGCTACCAGCAATTCAACTCTAATATATTTCAGTTTTTAGAAGACAATAGCCTACTGAGTCCAAGCCCAAACTTCAATGAAGGAAAAGCAAGTAATGATGTTAGTTATGCTTTTAAAGATTTTTATGTAGGAGCACATTATAGGTTTAGGACCGGAAAATTCACCTTTACACCTGGCTTTTCTGTACATGCTTACGGGAACAACAACACCCAATTTCAAGAAACTTTCACAGATAACTTTATAAAACTTCTGCCAGATTTTGAGACTAGAATTCAGTTAAAAAAAGGAGAAAGCCTCACCTTTAACTACAATATGAGAAACCAATTTACAGACGTTACTCGTTTGGCCCAGGGATTGGTTTTAAACAATTACAACAGCATTCAATTTGGAAATCCAGACTTGCAAAATGCCCTGTCCAATAACTTGAGCTTGCTGTACAGCAGCTTTAACTTATTCAATTACACCAATGTATTTGTAAGGGCGGCTTATTCGAATAATATTGACCAAATCAGGAGCCTTACAAACTTTGAAAATGTGATCAGAACAAGTACGTTTTTTAACTCTAGTTTTGCAGATGAAAATGCCAATATCTTTGGGAGAATTCAAAGGACTTTTGGGAAAATTAGGGCCAGTTTTAACGCCAGCTTAAACTACAGTAAAATAAACCAGTTTATTCAAAATCAAGTATCCGTAAATGAAGGAATTACACAAACCTACACGCCCGGAATACGCACCAATTTTAAGGTAGCACCCAATGTGAGTTTTAACTATAGGTATGGTGTAACTACCAATAACCAAGGAAGCCGTAAAACCACTTTCACCAACCGCGCTCCATCCGTGAATTTTGATGCGTATATATTGAAAAAAATTACCTTCAGAACAGATTATACCTATACCTCACAAGATATTGGAAATGGCCAATCGCAATCTTTTCAAAACTGGAATGGAACTATTTCATACAGAAAAGACAAAGATGCTAAATGGGAATACCAATTAAGCGGTACCAACCTACTTAACATAGACGCACAAATTAGAAACAACGCCAATAATATTTCTGTCTTTACCTCAGAAACTTTCATTCAACCAAGGTTTGTAACTTTTAGGTTTATTTACAGCTTATAAACTACCTTTGCACCATGAGTGCACTCGTTCAAATTGTCATAAAACCGCAGCAGCAGGAAGACCTAGAATTCATTTACCGTTTAGGACTTCAGAAGGCCAAACTAAACCCGGATGAGGTCATTGATTGGCGCATTAGAAAACGTTCTTTAGACGCCAGGAAAGCGGCTATTAAAATGAATGTACAGCTGGAGTTTTGGAAGGTGGGTGAAGTGAGGGAGCCAACGCAAGCCTGGACCGCAAAAACAGTAGATCCAGAGAGAAAAATCGCAATTATAGGGGCTGGTCCCGCAGGATTATACGCTGCTCTGAGAGCCATAGAAGCAGGCATTACTCCAGTGGTGTTCGAAAGAGGAAAAGATGTGCGTGCGAGGAGAAGGGATTTGGCCGCCATTAACAAAGCACAAACCGTAAACCCAGAATCCAATTATTGCTTTGGAGAAGGGGGTGCTGGAACCTATTCTGACGGTAAATTATACACTCGATCTAAAAAGAGGGGTAATGTACTTAAAGCCTTGGAGTGGTTGGTTCACTTTGGTGCCTCTGACAACATTTTAGTAGAAGCTCACCCTCATATTGGCACCAACAAATTACCCGCCATTATTACGGCCATGAGAGAAGCCGTAATTGCACACGGAGGCGCAGTGCATTTCAATGCCAAACTCACCGATATTAAAATAGAAAACAACAGCATTAAAGGACTCGAAATAAACGGAGACACTTGGCATAACTTCTCAGAAGTAGTCTTAGCTACAGGACACTCTGCAAGAGATATTTTTTACCTACTTCATAAAAGAGGGGTCACTATAGCCGCCAAACCCTTTGCATTAGGGGTTCGTGTAGAACACACCCAAGAATTAATCAATGACATTCAATACCATGGAGACCATCAAAACCCCTATCTACCCCCGGCGTCTTACGCATTAGTGGAACAGGTAGACGGCATGGGCGTCTATTCTTTTTGCATGTGTCCGGGAGGCATTATTGCCCCCTGTGCTACGGAAAAGGAAGAAGTGGTGACTAATGGTTGGAGTCCAAGCAAGAGAAATAATCCCTATGCCAACTCCGGTATTGTGGTGAGTGTTTCTCCAGAAGATTTACCCAATTACAAGGAGAATGATCCTTTTGTATGCCTCGATTTTCAGAAAAAAGTGGAGTATGACTGCTGGGTTGCTGGGGGTAAAACACAGCGAGTACCCGCCCAGAGAATGGTAGATTTTGTTGAGGATAAAACCTCTACAGACTTTCCAAAAACCTCATATCAGCCTGGGATTGTGAGTGTAAATCTGGCAGAAGTATTGCCACCACTGATTGCAAAAAGACTGCAAAAGGCATTTATAAAATTTGGCCGTAAAATGAAAGGCTATTACACTAATAATGCGGTCTTACACGCGCCTGAAAGCAGGACCTCCTCCCCAGTCTCAATCCCTAGAGATCCAGAAACAATGGAACACCTAGACATTAAAGGACTGTATCCCTGTGGAGAGGGAGCGGGCTACGCTGGTGGTATTATTTCTGCCGCCATAGACGGCATAAACTGTGTAGATGCTATTGCCCAAAAATGGAGTTTGTAAGCCTGGTCTTTTAAAACTCGGTATTTAACAATTGTCCTGAGAGTTGTAACAGGGCATACTCTGCTAATTTAGCATTATATTTGGCCGCATTGCTGCTGGTCTCTGCATTTAACAAATTCAATTGTGCCTGTCTGAATTCAATGGCGGTAATGGTACCTAAAGCGTATTGCTCCTCGGTGCGTTTAAAATTGACCGCTGATGTTTTCACCAGTTCCTCTTGCAGGGCAAAAATAGACAAACTGTTTTCATATACCTGCCAAGCATTCATGAGGTCTCTTTCAAAACTTAAATCTTGTTGTGCCTTTAAAATTTCTTGGTTGTCTAGGGCTAATTTGGCATTTTTTATCCTGGTAAGGGTTTGGCCTCCACTAAATAAATTCCAGGTGAGATTGGCCCCTAAAGCGATATTGTAATTGGTGTTATTGGTACCAGGAAAAAAAGCCGATGCCGCACTTTGGTTTAAGTTCCAACCATAGCTTCCCGTAAGCCCCACCCTAGGTAAAAATCCAGACTGACTCACCTTTAGATCGTATTCGTTTATCCTTGTATTGGTTTGGGCGAGCAATAACTGAACATTGTTCTTCTTGGCTCCAGCTAGGAGTGCCTCTACCCTTTGCATGGGCAAGAAAACCACGCTAGTATCTACACTATAATCCTCTTTAAGATCCCCGTTGATCAATACCCCTAGGTCTCGTTTGGCAGTTCCTAAATTTTGTTGGGCATTCAATAGCGAAATACTGTCATTAGCCACATCTACAGCGGCATTTAATACAGCTAATTTATTGGTCTGACCCAATTCAAAAGCGTATTGCGCCCTAGTGAGCCTTCGCTTAGAAAGCGCTAAAATGTTTTCCAACACCGTCTGATTCTCTGACAACTGAGCTACCCGGAAATACACAGAAAAAAGTTGCATTACGGTATTCTCAATGGTCTCTCTCAGTTGTAATTCACTTAAGGCGTACCTGCTTTTTAGTGCCTTGTAATTATAACGCCTTCCCATACCGTCAAACAAGGTGTAGTTTACCTGTACCCCTGCATTGTAACGCTGTGCTTCTGCCTGATCTAAAACTACATTAGGTCTTGGCGTTCCGTCTGCTAATACTTGTCCAGGAAATTCTATGGTACTATTGTCCTGGTTGTAATTTGCTGCTGATGTAGCAGAAACCGTAGGCAAAAAACCACTGTTTAATATAGCGGCATTATTCTTCGCAATATTGAGCTGGTTCCTAGACACCTGAATCCCAAAGTTTTTATCCAAGGCCGCAGAAAATGCAGCTTCTTTATCTAAACGTGTAGTTTGTGCTTGAACGCTCCATGCGCCAAGAGAACAAACTAAATATAGTAAACTCCTTTTCATAGTACTTATTTCTCAGTTAATTGAGTGCCTTCTTCTAAATCTTTTGCTTCTTGCACCTCCAATACGGCTCTTTCTACAGATTCTTTACTAGGCATATTTCCAGACCACAACCATTTAACAGTTGTTTTTAAATTGTTGTTAAAGGACAAAAACACCGGGAGCAATACAAGGGTCAGAAGGGTGGCAAATCCTATACCGTAGGCAATTGAAATAGCCATAGGCTTTAAAAATTGTGCTTGCCTGCTCTTTTCTAAAAGCAAAGGGGCCAATCCTGCTATGGTAGTCACAGAAGTTAAGAAAATAGCCCTGAATCGAGATTTTCCAGCCTCTAATAGTGCGGTGTCAAAGGGCATCCCCCCTTTGAGGTTGGTGTTAAAACGACCAATGAGCACCAAACCATCATTCACCATAATTCCAATCAAGGCAATAATTCCTAAAAGGGAAATAATATTTATGGGGAAATTGTGAATCCAATGCCCCCAAGCTACTGCTGTTAGACTGATAGGGACCATTATCATTAACAATAAGGGCTGTGTATAACTTCTAAAAGTAAAGGCAATAGTGAGGTATATGAGAAATAAAATAGGAATTCCTGCCTTGTTTAAAGACTTAGTCAGTTTATTTGCTTCCCTATTTTGGCCTTCATAAGAAGGACTTACAGAAGGGTATTTGGCTTGAATATCTGGCATGATATGAAGCTTTATCTCTTCCATAATATCACTACCACTAGTGGTATTTGGATTTTTTAAATCTGCAGAAACCTGAATTTCTCTTCTCCCGTCTAAGTGGTTTATAGACACATCTCCTCTTTCAATGCTATAAGAAGCAATTTCTCTTAGCGGTACTTTTGCCCCACTCGGTGTTTGAATCCTCATGTCCTCTAAATTCGAAATAGAAGATCTGTCCTCTTTATTATAGCGAACCCAAACCCTAATTTCATCTTGACCCCTTTGAAAACGCTGTGCCTGTGCTCCAAAAAAACCTGAACGCACCTGTGCCATAACGTTTCTAACATCTAAACCTAACACATAGGCGTTGTCTTTGAGTTCTAGCCTAATTTCTTTTATTCCTGCCGGATCATTATCTACCACATCTTTGAGTAGATCATTCTCTACCAGAGCTGTTTTGAGCTCTCGTTTGGCTGCTTTGAGTTCCTCTATATTGTTTCCTAAGAGCGAAACAGATACAGGACTCCCTCCGAAATTACCTCCTGAACCATAAATCAGTTGCTCTACCCCAATCACTGGACCAACGAGTTCCGCCAATCGCGTAGTGACCATGTCTGCCCTTATATTGTCCGGACGCTCTTCTCCCGGTAATAAGTTAATCTCTAGGCTGGCCTTAGAAGCACCAGGCCCAATGGTCTTAATGGTATTTTCAAAGAGTGGTTTTCCTCCTGGTGACAAGTATTTTTCTGTGAGCTCTCGGTTTACTACAGCAGATTTTTCTTCAATAATACTGATAATGGAATCGGTGATCTTTTCATTGGTACCATTGGGCATAACCAAGGTAATTTGAACCCTATCACTGGCTATTCTAGGGAAAAAAGCGGTTTTAATTATTCCACCTCCTACAGAGCCTACCGTGAGAATTAAGGCCATAATAAACAAAGCAAATGTGAAGAATTTATGTTTAAGGGAAAAATCAAGGGTAGGAGCGTACAAAGTATCTCTCATCCAATTCATAATCTTTTCGCCCATAGCATTAAAACCTCTGAGTTTAGCAAATACACTGGCTAAGCCATCTTTTGGCGTTTCATCTAGAGGCTGCAATGCTTTGGAGTGGGCCAAGTGGGCAGGTAGTATAATCAATGCTTCTACCAAAGACACCACCAAAGTAAGTATTACAATCACGGAGACCTCTCCAAAAAACTCTCCAATTCTACTGTCTAAAAACAAGAAAATAGAAAAGGCCAAAATAGTTGTTATTATCGCAGATATAATTGGAGGTATCACCTCTAGAACACCATCAATAGCTGCTTGTACAGGTTTTTTCCCACGTTCGTAATGCTGGTAAATGTTTTCTGCAATCACTATTCCGTCGTCTACAAGAATTCCAATTACAATGATCATTCCAAATAGCGACAAAACATTAATAGTCACATTAAATAATCCTGCAAAAGCAAACATTCCCAAAAAAGCCACTGGTAAACCAAACGCCACCCAAAAAGCCAATCTTGTATTCAAAAACAGGGATAAGAAGAACAACACCAATAACATCCCCTGCCAGGCATTTTTCACCAACAACTCTGTTCGTTGGGTCAATGTGATGGATTGGTCACTCAACACGCTTAAATGTACCCCATCATGAGTTTGGTTGTATTGAAGGGCGTATTCTTTTATTTTGGTTGCAGTGGAGATTAAATCTTCCGTATTGGTACTATTAATGGTAATATTAACAGCTTCTTCTCCATCGTAAAAAGTGGCGTTGGGAGACTCCGCAAAACGGTCTCTTATTTCAGCAACTTCGCTTAATCGAACCAATGTTCCATTGGGTTGTGTGCTCACTATGAGGTTAGAGAGCTCTTTTCCAAAATAATATTTATTGTTAGCTCTGATGAGAAAATCTTCTTCTGCTGTTTTAACTGTACCACCTGTAATGAGTAAGTTCGCATTTGCCACAGCTTGTGCCACCTCTGTAAAACTTAAATTATAGGCCAATAGTTGACTTTCATTCACAGCAATTTCAATTTCCTCTTGAGGGTAACCAGACACGATTATCTGAGAAATTCCCTCCATCCCTCTAATATCATTTTCAATTCCTCTTCCCAATTGTTTCAAGGTCTGTAGCGGAACATTTTTACCGCTTAATGCCAAAGAGATAGTTGGTCTAACTACTTCTTGTTTGGCCACTACTAAGGGTTCCATACCTGTTGGATATGAGGGCACCCTGTCTACAGCATTCTTTACTTCTAAGAGCATGAAATCTATGTCCAGCCCTTTTTCTATTTCTACGGTAATTCTACCACTGTTTTCGTTAGCTACTGCAGTAACCCTGTCTACCCCTTGTAAGCCTTTTAAGTTGTCTTCGATTTTTAGCACAACACCTTCTTCTATCTCTAAAGGTGAAGCTCCAGGGTAGGTGATACTAATTTGAATAATCTTAGATTCTGTCAAAGGGAAGAAGGAAGATTTCAAGGCCTTTGCCCCAAAAATTCCAAAAAGAAAAAACGCCAGTACAAAAATATTGACCGCTACTTGGTATTTGATAAAATAGGCTACTAATTTTCTCATCTAATGGGATTTACGGTCATACCTTCATAAGCTCCTAAAAGTGGCTTAGCTAAAATTTCAAGCCCTTCAGGAATTCCAGCAACTACCACTTGACCCTCTGAATAATGTAAGGGTGTCACTTGAATTGCCTTTAAAGTATTATTCTCTAAAGCAAAGATCGTGTTGCCTTCACTGATCAATGCCCTTGGAAGAGAGATGGCATTTTGAAGGGTATTCCCTGCTAAAGTTGCTTTGAGATATACGCCTTCATATAAATTGGGATCATTAATCTCTATAGCGACCGCTGTAGTCTGTGTACTGGGATCTACTTTTGCATTCAAACGGACTACTTTACCCGTAAACGATTGGGTTCCTTCCATATTAGATAAAGAAACTGTAGCACCTTGATTTAATTTCAATGCATAAGATTTTGGAATAGATACCATGAGTTCATACAAACCAGGCTGAATAAACTCCCCCAGTTTTTGTCCAGATCTCACTAAGGTGCCTTCTGTGACTAAAGCCTCTGTAAGGACCCCATTGAATGGTGCCCTTACTTGGTATTTAGAGAGTCTTTGCTCTAAATTTTTGACGCTGTAATAGGCACCCAATACGCCCCTACCCGAAACAAATAATTTCAGGTTTTCATCTGACATCTCAGGCATATCTGGAAGATTTTTGTCCACATTTATGGCATTCAAAAAAGCCAACCAAGTCGGATATTCTTTGGAGAAATCCAATCTAATATCTGGAAGTATTCCTGCAATTTGATTGTATAAATTAGTCCTTGAAGATTTTACATTTGCCAAGTATTCATCAGCATCTATTTGCAATAAGATTTCATTTGATTTATACGACTGACCTGCTCTAAACAATTGAGCCCCCTTTCTAAAAACACCTTGGACTTCAGAAAATATTTCTATACGTCTTTTAGCGGTCACCAAGCCTTGTGCTGGAACACTAATAGTCACGGGACCATTAACTGCCTTTTGCACTACTACCTCTTTGACTATTTTTCTAGCTGGGGCAACAGCTGCTGCTTTATTGTCAATCAATTTTTTAGCTAAAAAAATAGATGCAACAACACCTATTAGGGCTAAGCCAATAAGGATAACACTCCTTAATTTTTTTAATTCCATGAAATCTCTGATTAAATAAAGTATTGAGACACCAAAACTATCTATAAGTAAAGAGAAGAAATGTTAAAAAACCCTTAAATTAAAAGTAACACTCTCAGTTTAAAATGATTCTAGATCCAAGCTTACCTTTTCCCAATCTTTCATAGCCTGCTGTAAATCCTTTTTATCTTTTTGATAGCGATCAAAAAAAGCTGGATCAGCAGCAGTTTTTTCATAATCATCTTCTAAAGACTTGTCTTTAGTGGCAATTAATTTTTCTAGGTCTGAAATTTTTGTCTCTAGATTACTGAGTTTATTCTGAAGTGATTTTTGGGCTTTTTGTTGTTGGTAATCTAGGGCTGGTTTTTGATTGCTTTGAGCCTTCTTCTCCGTTTTTACCTGTTGTTTTTTTTCAATGCCCCTGAAATCTTGCACCTTTCGCTGCTCTAAATAAAAGTCAATATCTCCGAGGTACTCGTTAATCTTCTGGTCTTTAAATTCGTATACTTTGTTGGTGAGGCCCTGCAAGAAATCCCTGTCGTGAGATACCAACAATAAAGTTCCTTCAAAACTTTGCAATGCCTGTTTTAGTACATTTTTAGATTTAATGTCTAGGTGGTTTGTAGGCTCATCCATGACCAAAACATTGAGTGGCTGTAAGAGTAACTTTGCCAGCGCCAGTCTATTGCGTTCTCCTCCTGAGAGTACTCTCACATACTTATCTACCTCTTCTCCCCTAAACAAGAAAGATCCAAGAATATCTCTAACCTTTGCCCTATTGGATTCATTAGCAGCGTCTATCATGGTGTCTAAGACTGTTTTGCTCCCATCCAAATACTCAGCTTGGTTTTGGGCAAAATAGCCAATTTGTACATTATGTCCCAATTTCACCAAGCCACTTGAGGCTTCTAATTCAGATACAATAATTTTAGCTAAGGTAGATTTTCCCTGTCCATTTTGACCTACAAAGGCTGTTTTTGAATCTCGCTCTATCAGTAAATCAATATCAGAAAGCACTTGATTGTCTCCATAAGATTTAGACACACCATCTATCTCAAGTACTACTTTTCCTGGGGTGACAGAAATGGGAAAACGAAGTTTCATGACACTATTGTCGTCTTCATCTA
>JAHEND010000030.1 GCA_024643325.1 Sediminicola sp. | reverse complement strand
TCTGATTTTATTAAAGGCTTAGCAATCTTAGAAGACGACATTGAATTTGCCCAAAATCTACTGGTTAAAACAGCGCTTAAAGAAAGCGTTTTAGCCAAAGAAACAGCAGACAAAACACCCAAATGGGATAAGGATAGAATTGCAGATATTGACGGTATTTTATTAAAAATGGCTATTTGTGAATTGCTTTTCTTTCCTTCGATTCCTGTCAGGGTAACAATCAATGAATACCTAGAGATTGCCAAAGAATATTCTACCCCGAAGAGCAGTATATTTATAAATGGTATATTAGATTCTTTATCAAAAGAGTACAAAGACCAAGGAAGGCTTGAGAAAGTTGGACGTGGTTTGTTGTAAATAATTTTTATATTCGTATTTCATAATTTTAAATTGTCCAGATCATGAAAAAATTTAGCTTAATAGCAATTGTATCTATGTCACTCATCACCTTCTCATGTAAAGAGAAAGCGACTGAAAAAATTGAAAATGCCAATGTGGAGGCTGCAGCTGTAAGAGACGCTTCTGCGAATAAAATGGCGGTCATGTCTTTTGACAAAACCTTCCATGATTTTGGTCAAATTGCTCAGGGAACACCGCAACAAACGGTATTTACCTTCACTAATACTGGAGACGCACCCTTAATTATTACAGACGCCACGTCTAGCTGTGGATGTACTATTCCAGATTACCCAAAAAACACTCCAATTGCACCAGGTGAGCAAGGTCAAATGGTAGTGAATTTTAATGGTTCAGGACAAAATCAAGTGACTAAAACGATTAATGTGCAGGCCAATACAGCTAACGGTAGTGAGTTGTTAAAAATTCAAGCCTTTGTTTTGGCACCAAACGCAGCGTCTATTCCGTCTAATTAATCAACACTAATATTTTTACTATCCTATGGAAGCATTAAATCAATTTTTACCTTTAGCCTTAATTATTGTTGTGGGTTATTTTTTTATGATCAGACCCCAAATGAAGCGTCAAAAGGATGAAAAGAAATTTTCAGCTGCTTTAGCTAAGGGAGATAAAGTAATTACCAAGAGTGGTATGCACGGTAAAGTAGTAGAGTTAAATGACAAAGACGCCAGTTGTGTCATTGAAACTATGGCAGGCAAAATTAAATTTGACCTGTCTGCTATTTCAATGGAGCTCTCAAAAAGACTTCAAGAACCAGCAAAATAAAATATGTACAAGATTTTCATTAGACCGCTTCTGTTTCTTTTCGATCCAGAAGCGGTTCATTATTTTAGTTTCTCTGTAATTAAATTCTTGTCTAAATTGGGTTTTGGTGCAATCATTAGACGCGTTTATACGTTAGAAGATCCTGCCTTAGAAAGAGAAGTTTTTGGTTTAAAATTCAAAAATCCGGTAGGTTTGGCAGCTGGATTTGACAAAAATGCGCTGCTGTATAATGAGCTCTCAGACTTTGGGTTTGGGTTTATAGAAATAGGAACATTGACCCCAAAGCCGCAAGATGGAAATCCTAAAAAAAGACTCTTTAGACTCAAAAAAGACCAGGCCATTATTAATAGAATGGGTTTTAATAATGCTGGAGTGGCCAGTGCAGTAAAAGCGCTAAAGAAGCAGCACAATGTTTTAATAGGCGGTAATATTGGTAAAAATAAAATTACGCCAAACGATCAAGCCACTGAGGATTATATTATTTGTACACAAGCCCTTTGGCCTCATGTAGATTATTTTGTGGTCAATGTCAGTTCCCCAAACACACCAGGACTAAGAGAATTACAAGAAAAAGCCCCATTAACAGCACTTTTAAAAGCGCTCAAAGCAGAGAATGCGGTACTTGCTACTAAGTACGCTCAAAAGCCTAAGCCATTTTTATTGAAAATTGCTCCAGACCTTACAGAGCATCAATTGTTAGATATTATAGCTATTATTCAAGAGACTCAAATAGATGGAGTCATTGCGACCAATACGACCATTAGTAGAGAGGGCTTGCTTTCAGAGGAATCATTGGTCCACGAAACCGGAGGACTAAGTGGTGTGCCCGTTAGGAAACGAAGCACTGAAGTGATCCGTTTCCTCTCAGAAAAAAGTAACAAGGCTTTTCCAATAGTTGGGGTAGGAGGTATTCATTCTGCAGAAGACGCCTTAGAAAAAATAGAAGCAGGCGCCACACTCATTCAGCTGTGGACTGGTTTTGTCTATGAAGGACCTGCTCTTGTCAAGAAAATAAATAAAGCTATATTAGCCCAGCGCTAAGGGTTTATTTTGATCGAATTTCAATTACTTATTTCTTTTTCAATTGCGGTATTTTTCCTGGCAATTTCTCCAGGTCCAGATAATATTTTTGTCGCTTTTCAGAGCCTTAGATTTGGTTTTAAAAGTGGCTTCTACGTCATTATGGGTCTGATGAGTGGCTGTCTTGTTCACACTATTTTAGGGGCATTTGGCGCCGCTGTTTTTTTAAATCGTTTTCCATTTTTGCTCATTGGAATTAAAATATTAGGGGCAATCTATTTAGTATACTTGGCTTATAATATATACAAACAAGGCCCTTCTAAAGCACTTTCATCGGTTCAAGTTGTATATAAAAAGCCCATTGATTTGTATCAGCAAGGTTTTGTGATGAGTGTGTTAAACCCAAAGGTCGGTATGTTTTTTATTGCTTTTTTTCCAGGATTTTTATTTATACCATCACTGCCTTTTTGGACGCAATTTCTAGCACTAGGCGGCGTATTTATACTCATTTCCACCATAGTGTTCACTAGTATAGCCTTATTGTCTTCGGTGCTGTTAAATACGGCTTCAAAGTCGCAAGCTGTTTTTTTTAACGCCCTGCATTGGTTACAGATAGTCTTATTTATAGGAATTGCAATTTTTCTTTTTCTACCCTAATTTAATTGTAACTTTAAGCTGTAAAAGAACTGCATGATAAAAGGAGTTAAAATCATTGAATGCCCTAGAGATGCCATGCAAGGGAT
>JAHEND010000004.1 GCA_024643325.1 Sediminicola sp. | reverse complement strand
AATCTTATTGTAAAACCATATCGCTATGATTCTACGCGCTGTCTTTTCAATATGTCTATGAACTTGTTTTTTTTATTCTCGCTCTGTCTCCCAAAGCGGGTGCAAATATAGAACGAGTTTTTCGATTTAAAAGGCTAAAATAAAAGTTTTTTATTTTTTTTTTCGCTCCTTTATCAAAAGCACTTAAAACCAGTGATTTGCATCCTCAAAAAAAATGAGGGTAATAAAAATAGTACAAACAAATGAAGCTAACAAGAATTATGGAGACTTTTTTTTAGTCTTCCATTTATTATACAACTTGGCAAAATCATAATTCAAAGCAGAAGCTTGATACTCTAGCTTATTCTCTACAAAAGCCCTTTGAAGAATGTCTTCTATAAGATAATCTTCCTGTACAAGATCTGGGTGAAACTCTTCTTTCAAAGAGATCTTAAACATTCTTGCTGTGGTGCTATACCAAAAAGCACGCCAACCAGAGCGCAGGTCTTTCACTAAATCATATGAAGATGAACCCGTTTGTCTAAAAATTAGTTTAACAAGAATCTGGCCCTCAGATCGTGTAAGCTTTTTTAATTCATCTGAGAAGGTGCCTTCTATATACTTTTGCATTTGCTTGGTGTATTTCTTTTTCTTTCTATTAGAAGAAAGCTGCGAAATACTGTCCTGCAAGCTTGTGAGTTTCTCAGCAGCCAACTTAGCATATGGATAGACTTTGATAGTTCTACGTTTAAGCAGTAAATACCTGTAAATCTCTTGGGTAGACTGAAACTTCAAGTCTGCGAAAACAACCACTTCATTTAGAGGAATAGAAGAAGAGAAATAGGCGTCTCCTTGGAGTTTCACAAATTCCTTTTGCGTTTGACTTTGCGGTATAGTGTCTTGAGCAGAAGAAACTCCACTACACATAAACATCAAAACAATTATACAAAGCTGTTTCATACACTTTAAAAGCCACTGTAATTTGTTTACAAAATTAAGGATAAAGAACAGACAACAGTGCTAAATAAAAGTGAATATTATTACATTAGCAACAAATTTAGAATCATGGAACACAAACCTATAATGACCGACGCTTCTCAAGCGTTTTTAGAAAAATATCTCAATAATGCAGCACCTACAGGTTACGAATGGGAAGGACAAAAGCTGTGGATGGATTATTTAAAACCATATGTAGACACCTTTATTACAGACACATACGGATCTGCAGTAGGAGTAATAAACCCAGACGCTCCATTTAAAGTAGTCATAGAAGGCCATGCAGATGAAATTTCATGGTATGTAAATTTCATCACGGAAGAAGGACTTATCTACGTGATAAGAAACGGGGGATCCGACCATATTATTGCTCCGTCTAAATGGGTGAACATTCACACTGACAAAGGTATTGTTAAGGGTGTTTTTGGCTGGCCAGCAATACACACCAGGAAAAATGACAAGGAAGACACTCCAAAATTAGACAACATATGCATTGACATTGGTGCTAAGAACAAAAAGGAAGTATTGGAAATGGGGGTCCACGTAGGTTGTGTAATTACATATCCAGATACTTTTCAAGTGCTCAATGGCAATAAGTTTGTATGTAGAGCAATAGATAATCGGGCGGGTGGTTTTATGATCGCAGAGGTAGCGCGATTGTTACATGAAAATAAGGTGAAACTTCCATTTGGATTGTATATCACCAATTCTGTTCAAGAAGAAATTGGTCTAAGGGGAGCAGAAATGATTACTCAAACCATAAAACCTAATATCGCTATTGTCACAGATGTTTGTCATGACACCACTACCCCAATGATCGAGCAAAAAGTACAAGGGCTTACCCAGCTTGGAGATGGTCCGGTAATTTCATATGCGCCAGCGGTGCAAAACAAATTAAGGGCTAGAATCATTGAAACAGCTGAGAAAAACAATATACCATTTCAAAGAATGGCTTCTTCTAGATCAACAGGAACAGATACAGATGCCTTTGCATATAGCAACGGAGGGGTTGCTTCTGCACTTATCTCACTGCCTTTAAGGTATATGCACACCACCGTAGAAATGGTTCAAAAAGAAGATGTAGAGAATGTCATTAGACTCATATATGAAACGCTTCTAACCATCAAATCTGGAGAGACATTCAGCTATTTTGACTAAATCAAAAGCGTATTGAATAAAAAAAGCATCCAAAATAGGATGCTTTTTTTATATATAAAACTTTAAAAAGGTATTTAAAAAATAGCTGCAATAGCCTCCATTTCATCTAAAGAATACTCCATCTGTTCTCCACTATCCATATGCTTTAGTATCAAGATATTTTTTTCAATTTCATGAGCTCCTAAAAGCGCTACGTACTGTGCGCCTTTTTGGTGGGCGTATTTCATTTGCTTTTGCATCTTACTCGCGGAGGGATACAAGTCACAGGAAATTCCTAATTTCCTTAGCTTATGCACCAATGTCATGGCTTTCAAAGATTCTGAATCCCCGAAATTCACAAAAAACACTTGCGGTCCGGCCAAAATAGCCTCCGGAAACAGATCCAAAGCCTCTAAAACCAAATAAATACGGTCCAGACCAAAGGAAATTCCTACTCCACCCACATTCTGAAGTCCAAAAATTCCGGTGAGATTATCATACCTACCTCCTCCTCCAATAGACCCCATAGAGACCCCCTCAGGAGCAGAAACTTCCAAAATAGTCCCGGTATAATAATTAAGCCCTCGGGCCAGCGTTACAGAAATAGATACGGAAGAGACAGAAAGATTTGTGCGAGCCAATGCCTCTAAAACATAAGCCATTTCAGAGACCCCTTCTAGGCCAACGGCAGATGTCGCTAAAAATGAGGAGAGCGTATCCAAAATAGCCTCATTAGTACCTTTTAAGTCAAACAAAGGAGCCGCCATATTAACGGCTTCCTGTGAAATACCCTTTTCAAGCATTTCAACAGCCACTTTTTCTGGACCTATCTTATCCAGTTTATCCAAAGCTACCGTAAAGTCAATGAGTTTGTCTGTTGCTCCAATTACAGCTGCTATTCCACTGAGTATTTTTCTATTATTTATATGAATAACCACCCCCTGGAGACCTAAATCTGAAAAAACAGCGTCGTATAACTGTATCAGCTCTACTTCTTGAAGTAGAGCGCTAGAACCAACAATGTCTGCGTCACATTGAAAAAACTCTCTAAACCTGCCCTTTTGAGGTCTGTCGGCACGCCAAACCGGTTGAATCTGGTAACGCTTGAAAGGAAAATCAATCTCGTTTTGGTGCATGGCTACATAACGCGCAAAAGGAACAGTCAAGTCATAACGAAGGGCTTTCTCCGAAATTTGAGGTGTTAATGACCTAATGTCCTTAGAAGCTAACTGCTCGTCTGAAACTTTAGACAAGAAATCTCCAGAATTTAAAATTTTAAAAATCAACCGATCCCCTTCCTCACCATATTTCCCCATAAGGGTGTCATAATTTTCAAATGAAGGAGTCTCTATTGGGTTAAAACCATAAAGCTCAAATTGACGCTTAATACAAGACATGATGTAATGTCTCTTATTCACTTCAATAGGAGAAAAATCTCTAGTACCTTTTGGTATTGTTGGTTTTTGAGCCATATAAATTTAATTCTAAAAGCGTGTTATAAAAAAGTAAATATCGGTTTAATCTATAAGATTGTCAAACCACTGGTATAATTCGCCCTTAGTGATACTAGCCCCTTGTTTAATTAAATCGAATAACTCAGAGTTTCTGGGGTTTTTGTATGCTTTTGCGGCGGACAAATACTCCACAAAATCTCCCTGATAATTTTTCTTAAACCAAGCAAATCCAGTGGTGGTATTTAAATCAATGTCTGGATTGAGGACTTTAATTGAAATGAGTTTAATCTCTTTCTCAAGCGCCTCAAATAAATGCATGTGTTGGGCACTTATATTTTCTAAATAGGAAACCTTGTTTAACACACCTTCCCAAATTAAATCACTAAAAACGTCTAACTCCTCCTCAGCCACTTCTGGCTTTTGGACTTTAATCTCCTCCCACTCAGTTGCTGTAATAGACTGGGTGGCCAAGAAATTGATGAATTCTGGGTGCAACTCTTCTAATTGCTCTTTGGTTAAACGGGTATATTTCATTTTGCAAAAATAAAAAAGGCGGTGTAAAAACACCGCCTTTTTTTAATTACATTTAAAAAAATGTTATGCTTCAGCAATTACTTCAAAAGCAATGTCTACAATAACTTCTCTATGTAAACGAACCTGAGCGGTATATGCTCCTGTGCGCTTGATAGTTCCACCTGGTATGGTAATAAACTTTTTTTCAATCGCTTGTCCTGCTTTTTCAAAAGCAGCAGCAACATCTATGTTTGAAATAGATCCGAATAATTTATCCCCACCCGCAGTTTTGGCGGTAAGCTTAATCTCTAATTGTTTCAATGCTTCTGCCAATTTATTGGCTTCTGCAACAACTTTTTTCTCTTTATGTGCTCTTTGCTTTAAATTTTCTGCCAATACTTTTTTAGCAGAAGAAGTAGCCATAGCAGCCAATCCTTGAGGAATTAAATAGTTTCTACCGTATCCGTTTTTCACGTTTACAATATCATCTTTAAAACCTAAGTTCTGTACGTCTTCTCTTAATATAAGTTCCATGATGCGTTGCTTTTATTTTAATAAATCACCTACGTAAGGCATTAATGCAATGTGACGCGCTCTTTTTACAGCAGTAGCCACTTTACGCTGATATTTCAATGAAGTACCAGTTAATCTTCTAGGCAAAAGTTTCCCTTGCTCGTTTACTAACTTCATTAAAAAATCTGGATCTTTATAGTCTACATATTTAATACCAGACTTTCTGAAACGACAATATTTCTTCTGTTTGTTTGTATCTATGTTTAACGGAGTTAAATACCTGATTTCTCCGTCTTTTTTACCTTTTGCTTGTTGTTCTATAGACATAATAATTAGGCTTTAGTTTGTAATTTAACTCTTCTACGCTCTGCCCAAGAAATGGCATGCTTGTCTAATTTCACAGTTAAGAATCGCATAATACGCTCATCTCTTCTGAACTCTTGCTCATAAGGAGTAATTACCTCTCCAGGAGCAGTGAACTCAAACAAATGGTAAAAACCACTTTTTTTGTGCTGAATAGCGTAGGCTAATTTTTTTAGCCCCCAATTTTCCTTAGCTACCATTTTGGCGCCTTTACTAATTAAGAAATCCTCAAATTTCTTAACTGTTTCCTCTATCTGAGTATCAGACAGAACGGGATTTAAAATGAAAACAGTTTCGTAATGATTCATATGTTATATAATTTAAGTCTGCAAAAGTAAGTCTTTTTTCTGTATATGCAAAAAATTTACAAACTCTAGTGAATTTAAACACTAACGAATCTAATTAACCTAATTACTTATCTGTTTAACGATTTTTTTGCTTCAAACTAACTCCCATAAAATACAAAAACAACAGATTAAATTAGTTTCACAACATTATAGCCTAAGTTCACATCATTTTTAATGAATAGGTTAAAAGTTTAAATACATTGTATAAGAACCCAATGAAAAACCTATTTAATATGTCAAAGCTAAAATGTGTTATTGTAGAAGATTCAGAAATTCAAAGAATCACTTTAGAGAGAATTATTAAATCAAATCCAGATCTTGTGCTAGTGATAAGTTTCAGAAATGCGATAGAGGCAAAAAACGGTATTAACAACAGATCCATTGACCTGGTGTTTTTAGATATAGAAATGCCTTTAATTTCAGGTTTTGAATTATTAGAAACCTTAAACTACAAACCTCAAGTAATTGTTATAGCGGGGAAAACAGAACACGCTCTCAAAGCCTTTGAATATGACGTTACTGACTTTTTACAAAAACCTATTCAACAAACTAGGTTTGATCTAGCGATAAAAAGAGCCAAGTTAAAATACGAGCAAGATCACCATAATAACGACTCTGAAAATCAAATTTTTATCCGATCTAAGAGAAATAAAAAGAGAGTTAGTTTTGGAGAAATTAAATGGATTGAAGCAAAAGGAGATTATGTAAAAATAGTCACTCTTGACAGTCATGTATTAGTGCTTTCTTCGCTTAGAGCATTCCATGATTTACTTCCAAAAGACACCTTTATAAGAATTCACAAATCTTTTGTTGTTAACATTGAAAAAATAGATCGTTTCAATGCTAGAGAAGTGGCTATTAGTGGTCAGGTTATTCCTGTAAGTAGGGCAAAGAAAAATTGTTTGTCAGAAGCCATGAAATTTATGTGAAACGGCTAATGCGTTAACAATTTTAAAATAAATGGTACAATAAGTGCTGCAGTATATTTAGAAAGAAATAACCCTCAATGATCAGGTTTAATAAGGGTCCACATTAAAGACAATTCTCACCCCTTTAAAAGGACCTACTGCATTAAAGGATTTTTCTAACCTAAGCAAAGAACTTTTCACTTGCTTAAGGGCATACTGTGGGGGTACTTTTAAAAGAATGTGTTTTATATATTGGTTTCTAACCCTAGAGACAACCGGAAATTCAGGCCCCAAAATACCGGTCTTAAATATATTCCACAAACCCTTTGCAAACCAATCTGAAGCATCGTTCAATTTGTTATAGTCTTTATGCTTTAGCGTTATTTTAATGATTTTGTTAAAAGGAGGGTATTTATATATCTCTCTCTGATACAATTGCTCCCTACACATGGATTGAAATTCATAAGTAGTTACCTGTTGGAGTATTTGATGTTCCGGATGGTAGGTCTGAATGAGTACTTTTCCTTTTTTTTCCGTTCTACCTGCACGTCCAGCTACCTGAGTGAGTAATTGGAAAGTTTTTTCATGCGCCCTAAAATCAGGAAAGTTCAGCAATGAATCTGCAGCCATTACTCCTACCAAACCAACATCTCTAAAGTCTAATCCTTTACTTAACATTTGGGTACCTACAAGTATATCTATTTCATGTTGCTCAAAGCGATCAATAATTTGCTGGTAACCATCTTTAGCCCTAGTGGTATCTAAATCCATTCGGCCTACTTTAGCATCAGGGAAAAGAGTCTCCAAAGAAGCTACTACTTGTTCTGTGCCAAAACCTTTTGTAGATAAATCTAGGCTACCACAAGAGGTGCATTGTGACTTTTTGTGTTCTTCATATCCACAATAATGACAACGAAGTACCCCAGCATTTGAATGGAAGGTTAAACTCACATCACAACTTTTACAATTAGGGGTGTGACCGCAGCTAAAGCATTCAACTACAGGAGCGTATCCCCTCCTATTTTGAAATAAAATCACTTGCTCTCCAGCAGACAAAGTTTCTTTAATAGCCCACCTTAGTGGCTCTGAAAAATGAAACTTCATTTTTTTCTTCTTGTATTGCTCCTTGAGATCTATTAGATTAATACTAGGCATAGAAATGTTGGAATGCCTTTGAGTCAATTCTGCTAAACCGTACTTTTGCTGAAATACATTTTGCATAGATTCCAAACTAGGTGTTGCTGAGCCTAAGACAATAGCCGCCTGCGAAATATGAGCCAAAACAATCGCTGAATCTCTAGCATGATACCTAGGTGCTGGATCAAACTGTTTGAATGAATTCTCATGTTCCTCATCTACAATAACAAGGCCTAACTTTTTAAAAGGCAAGAATAGTGCAGATCTAGCGCCAACAATTAGTTGCGCCTTGTGATTTTCATGGAGCACATTTTGCCAAACTTCTACACGCTCTTGCAAATTGTATTTGGAATGATACACAGAGACCGAAGTACCAAAATAAGACTGAAGTCTGGCAATAAGCTGAGTTGTTAATGCAATTTCAGGGAGTAAATACAACACCTGTTCCCCCTTTAAAAGGGTTTCTTGAATTAAAGCCGCATACACTTCTGTTTTTCCAGAAGCAGTAACACCATGTAAAAGCGCAACTTTTCGTTCCTTGAAATGAGACTTAATTGCTGCCAATGCTTCTAATTGTGAAAGATTTAAAGTTTTAATAGGTACCGTTTTAAAATCTGAATCAAGTTCAACACGATCTATCCGCTTTTCTGATTTTTGTAATACCCCTTTAGAAATAAGTCCTTTTAAAGCAGCAGGACTTAGTCCATTCCTTCTAATATCGAAGTCGGTAATTACTTTTGAATGAGATACCCTTGAAATAAAGAAATTTAAAACCTCTAACTGTTTTGGTGCATTTTTAAGTGATAACACTAAAGATTCAACACTTTTAATATCTGAGAGGAAATGTTTTGGAAAAGAGTATTCGTTTCTAAATTTTGGTTTATAGCGTGCCGTGAGTTGCTCCTCTACAACAACAAGTCTTAGGGATAAGAGCACCTCTATAATATTAAAAACATTATCCTTTGGAACTAAATTACTCAAAGTTTGAATAGGAAGTGATACTTCTGAGGACAGTGCATCCAAAACTATGTAGGCATTATCCGAAAGATCTGCTGTAAGTATATCGTGCTCCTTTTGTAAGATATCTGAGCGCCTTAGATGGGTCTCTCCTTCTAAAATCAGTGCAGTGGGTACCGCCGTTTTATATACCTCACCTAAACTACACATATAATAACCTGCCATCCAAGACCAATGCTTCAATTGTATCTCAGTAACAATAGGGGTCGCGTCTAAAATAGAAAGTATCTTTTTTGGTTCATAAGAGCCTTCAAAAGTATTGCTAAGAGAATAGACCAATGCTGTGTAAACCTTAGATTTACCAAAAGGAACGGCTAGCCGCATTCCAGGCACAAGAAATTGGTATTCTGACTTTGTTAATTCATATGTAAATAATTGCCTTAAAGGCAGGGGAAGAATTACAGAAACAAAATACCTCATATTGAATCTTTCCTTCTTTTGTCAATACCACTCCTCAATGAAAATAAACTTATATTAAGTTCAAATCCTAAAAGCAAAATATTTGAGTTAATCCATATGTAAAACATCAGTATCAAAAGCCCTCCCAAAGCTCCATACAACTGATTATAGGTGGAGAAATTATCTATATATATTCCAAAAAAATAAGAGGTAGACAAAAACAATACAGTGGTCATAAAAGCCCCAATGGAAAAAAAATTGGTCTTTGTAGTCTCTGCCGTTCCAAAGAAATATAACACAGCCGTAATTAGATAAAAAACACCTGCAAAAAAAACAGTTTTTAACCAATAAACCAATTGCAATTCTTGATCTACAGAAGTATAAGGATCACTTTTTGAAAAGTCAATCATATAATCTAAAATGTAAAATTCAAAATAAACATATCCTATAGCACCTAATATAAATAGCAAGGACAAAAAAAGTCCTACAGCCAGCGCAAATAAATATTGCTTTAAAAAGTTTCTACTGAGTTTTGTATGGTATGAGTTTTCAAACCCGCCAAAAATCGCGTTAACTCCATTGGCCATTAAAAAAATAGACACCAAAAACGAGGAAGACAAAAGACCAGACTGTTTTTGCTGCTTAATTTGATTAAAAATCTCAGAAAAATAATCTCCCGTTGCTGAAGGTAAAAAAGATTCCATAAACAAAAACAATTGCTCGTCGAATGCCTGGTCACCAATTTGAATGTACGGAATAATATAAGGTACCAATGTTAATATAAATATAAGTAACGGAAATAGTGCAGTAAAAAGTGAGAAAGAAATGGCACTTGCCCTTGTAGAGAGTGCTCCTCGAATAATACCCAATAAATACATTTCAATGAGGTCATATGCAGATAAACCTTCAAAACCAGGTAACTGAACTTTTTTAAGTAAGGACAACATGGTTCTAAGTAGGGGTATTTTTTGAATTTTTATCTCAATCTCCTTTGACATGGTAAACGAAAAGTCTTTGGGCTAAATTAATAAAAACAAATACCTTTGTGGGCATATCTGATTAAAATGACTATTCAACTAATTGCTGTAGGCAAGACAGACCAAAAAGAACTTCAACACCTTATAGATGTTTATGTTTCAAGACTCAAACATTATGTTAGTTTTGACATAAATATTATTCCAGATATAAAAAACAGTAAAAATCTAAGTGAATCTCAGCAAAAATTAAAAGAAGGCGTTCTTATTTTAAAGCAAATAATCCCCTCTGATATCCTTATCCTTTTAGATGAAAATGGAAAAAGTTATGACTCAATAGCATTTTCAAATTACCTCCAAAAGCAAATGTTAAGTGGTCAAAAACAATTGGTATTTGTAATTGGCGGACCCTATGGGTTCAGTGAAGAAGTATACCAGAGAGCAAATGGAAAAATTAGCCTTTCTAAAATGACATTTTCACATCAAATGATACGTCTATTCATGGTAGAACAGTTGTATAGAGGGTTTAGTATTTTAAAAAATGAACCCTACCACCACAGGTGAAATAATTTTATACCATTAAAGCTACCACTTTAATACAATACCCTTTTAGTGAAATTTCCTTTCAGTACAATACCCTTTTAGTATAATACCCTAAATTTAATAGTATTAGGTATTTCCTTAAGTGCTTTGATAACTTCTTTATTATAGCCTTTATCCAAATCTGAAATTACATAACCGACCTGAGCATCAGTAGAGAGAAACTGACCACTAATGTTCATGTCAAAAGACGCCAACACTTCATTGATTTTAGCCATTATCCCTGGAACGTTTTTATGAATATGTAAAAACCTATGGGCATTTTGTTGCTTTGGTAATCTAATATTTGGAAAATTCACAGCGTCTACCGTATTTCCAGAATTCATATATTCCATTATCTTATTGGGCACAAAGTTAGCAATATCTCTTTGTGCTTCTTCTGTACTTCCCCCAATATGAGGGGTTAAAATGACATTTTCCATTCCTTGGAGCGCAGTCACAAATGCCCCATTACTTATAGGTTCTTCAGGATAAACATCTACTGCAGCTCCACCCAAATGGCCAGATTTTAATGCACCAACTAAGGCTTCAATATTTACTACAAACCCTCTTGAAAGATTCACCAGTAATGCTCCTGGCTTCATAGCGTCAAAAGCATCTTTATTAAAGAAGTCTTTATTTGCCTTGTTGTCATCTATATGCAAGCTTACTACATCTGAAATTTCTAAGAGTTCATTTAAATGATCACATTTTGTAGCGTTACCTATAGACAACTGATCATTTACATCGTAAAAGTAAACATGCATTCCCATAGCTTCCGCCAAGACAGATAATTGCTTACCAATATTTCCGTAACCAACAATACCTAAATTTTTCCCCCTTACTTCTCTTGAGTTTGCAGCTGTCTTGTTCCATTGTCCATTGTGAATTTCTGTACTTCTTGGGAAGATGCTCCTCATTAACATAATAATCTCACCAATAGCTAATTCCACTACAGATCTCGTGTTACTATATGGAGCATTAAATACAACCACTCCTTTTTTCTTGCAAGCGTCTAAATCAATTTGAGTAGTTCCAATGCAAAAAGCGCCCACAACCATTAATTTATCTGCTGCTTCTAAAACTTTCTGTGTGAGTTGTGTTTTTGATCTAATTCCCAAAACATGGACGCCTTTAATCTTCTCAATTAAGGCGGTTTCATCTAAACTTGTTTTTACCAACTCCACTGAAAAACCATCCTTAGAAAGCTTTTTGAAAGCTTCGGGGTGAACATTTTCTAGTAATAAGACTTTGATTCTATTCTTGGGGTAAGAGATGTTTCTGGGAAGGTCATTAACGAATAAAAACTCATCTAAATTTGGGGTTACATGATCTGCATTTGCAGTTGCTTTATCTCTAGATACATTTTCGGTATAGGCAAAAAACTTATCAGCAATACCTGCTTCTCTCATCACATAATCGCTGTAACCATCCCCAATTACCTGAACTTCACCTTCTAAATTCATTCGCTTCAGGCACTCAATTTTTCCGTTGTGAGAAGACAATACATTTTCTTTATCAAAGCCTGTAATATTACCCTTTTCATCATATGTAAATGTATTGGCATATACTTTATGGGCTGGTATATTATATTTTGCTACAATGGGTTCTATAAATTCCTTGAAACCGCATGAGATAATGTATATATCTTCAGAATAATTCTCAAAAAACTCTTTGTTTCTCACTATAGACTCAGACACTTTATTTTGTAATTCTTGAACCAAAGTATCCAAATCTGATTTATTGGCATTTAACAAAGACAGCCTTCTCTCCAAGGATTCTGTGAAGGAAATGTCCCCATCTATACCAAGGTTTGTGATAGCTTGGATTTCTGAAACTACTGCGTCTTTTTCAGGCTTATTAGCTAAAGTAATTTCAGCCAAAACATCTAATGCTTCCACACTTGTCAAAGTACTGTCAAAGTCAAAAACGTATTTCTTACCCACGATAAGGAATTTTAAATTAAAGGTTAAAAATAGCTAATATTTATGCTTTACAAGCGCTTTACCTATTCATTTTTAAAGGAGTTATGCACATAACAAACAATATTCACAAAAATGTAATTTAACAAGCAAAAACACACAATTCCAAAATAAAACCTTGGCTTTATTGAGAATTTACAACAGAGATGAGGAGATAAATTTGAAGTATCTTTGAAAAAAATATTTTAGATGAAACTCATTTTTGCTACACACAACCATAACAAACTCTCTGAAATAAAATCTCAACTCCCTAATAATATTGAAATACTTTCGCTAAAGGATCTGTCATTTAATCAAGAGATCCCTGAACCATACCACACATTAGAAGAAAATGCCGCAATTAAAGCAAATACTATTTTTAGATGCTTTAACGAAGCCTGTTTTAGTGACGACACTGGATTATTCGTTCCAGCTTTAAATGGCCTGCCTGGGGTAAAGTCTGCAAGATATTCAGGACCCAAAGCTACTCCGGAGAGCAATATGGATAAATTACTTAAAGCCCTTGAAAATATAACCGATAGAAAAGCTTATTTCCAAACAACCATTGCATTAAAAACAAAAGCAGAAATAAAATACTTTACAGGAAAGGTCCATGGTAGTATAGCTTTGGATAAAAAAGGGAACGGAGGTTTTGGATATGATCCTATTTTTATTCCAGATAATTACACAAAAAGCTTTGCTGACTTGCCCCTAGAGATAAAACAAAAAATTGGACACAGAGGCAAGGCAATTAGGTCACTAATCACCTATCTTAAAAAACATAAGTTTCAAGAAATATAACAATAAAACCTTGAATGCTCAGTAAAATCAGTACATTAAAGCCCATAACTTAAGCTTTAAGTTTCAAGGTATAGTGGTTTATTTTTTGTAATTTTGCAACTTCAAATAACGCCGCTAGTATAGCATGTGTTGCGCTGAGTAAAAGGTTAGTAAAAGGTTAATCGCTCTATGCAACAGACATATTTGCGATTAAACATTTAAAAATGATACCATTTTCAGAATTAGGGCTACAAGAGTCCCTACTCAAAGCTATTGAAGATTTAGGCTTTGAAAACCCGTCAGAAGTACAAGAAAAAGCCATTCCAATTTTATTAGCAGACCACACAGATTTAGTGGCACTTGCACAAACAGGTACTGGTAAAACAGCTGCTTTTGGATTTCCACTTATTCAAAGAATAGACCCTACCAGCAAAACAACACAAGGTTTAATTCTTTCTCCAACAAGAGAACTTTGTCTACAAATTACTAAGGAAATTCAGGCTTATTCAAAATACGAAAGAGGATTAAATACTGTAGCTATATATGGTGGCGCAAGTATTCAAGATCAAGCCAGACAAATTCAAAGAGGTGCTCAAATTGTAGTAGCTACTCCTGGTAGAATGAAGGATATGATCAGCAGAGGGATGGTAGACATTTCTAAGATTGATTACTGCATATTGGATGAAGCAGATGAAATGTTAAATATGGGATTCTTTGAAGACATCAAAGACATTTTATCCAATACCCCTAAAGAAAAAGCGACCTGGTTGTTTTCCGCAACCATGCCAAAAGAAGTCGCTATTATAGCTAAAAAATTCATGAATAGCCCACAAGAAATTACTGTGGGAACTAAAAATTCAGGAGCAACGACGGTACAACATGAATACTATGTGGCCGGAGGAAGGGACCGTTACCCGGTATTAAAAAGACTGGCAGACACAAATCCTGACATATTCTCAGTGATTTTCTGTAGAACAAAAAGAGATACTCAAAAAGTAGCAGAAAATTTAATTGAAGACGGATACAATGCTGGAGCACTTCACGGAGACTTAAGTCAGAACCAAAGAGATTTGGTTATGAATGCTTTTAGAAAAAAACAAATTCAAATGTTAGTGGCTACAGATGTAGCTGCCAGAGGAATTGATGTAGACGACATTACACATGTTATAAACTACCAACTTCCAGATGAAATAGAGACCTACAATCACCGTTCAGGAAGAACCGGAAGGGCAGGTAAATCTGGAACATCCATGGTAATTATCACCCGCTCAGAGATGAGAAAGATAAAAGCCATAGAAAACAAGATTCAAAAGAAATTTATTGCAAGACCTATTCCAACAGGAATGGAGATATGCGAAATTCAACTATACCACTTAGTAAATAAAATTAAAGACACAGAGGTAAATGCAGATGTAGAGAACTACCTTCCGGCTATTAACGAAATTTTAGAAGGAATTGATAAGGAAACATTAGTTCAAAAAATTGTATCTGTTGAATTTGGTCGCTTCTTCAATTATTACAACAAAGCAAAGGATTTAAACTCCAATGATCGCGACAGGGGAGAAAGAGGAGAAAGAAGAGATTCTGGAAGCTCAAGAGAGAGCGGTGCTTCTAGAAACTACGGAGGAGATGGATCTACCCGTTATTTCATAAATATTGGGGAGAAAGATGGTTATGATTGGATGTCCTTAAAAGACTTTTTAAGAGATACTGTCAACCTTGGTAAAGACGACATTTTCAAAGTAGATGTTAAAGAAAGTTTTTCATTCTTTAATTCAGAAGCAAATGTTGAAGAAGCCATTTTAAGTACTTTTAAAGACCTAAAGGTAGACGGTCGCTTTGTTAATGTTGAAGTCTCCAACAATCCAATTGGAGGTGGCTCAAGCAGAGGTGGCGGAGGCTTTAAAGGAAGAGGAAGAAGTGGTTCTGGAGGCGGTGGCGGTTTCAGAAATAAAGAACGTGGTGGCTATAAAGGTGGAGGATCTTCAAGATCAGATCGTCCTTCTAGACATTCCAGTTCAGACAGATCTGATTCAGGAAGAAGAGGTTCAAGAGATGGTGGTTCCAGAGATGGAGGTAAGTCTTTTGGTGGGTCTCCTTTCTCAGAAAACAAGAAAGGTAAAAGAAGAAACGGATTTATGTAATCATATATTTTAGTTAAAAAAAAGGCGCCAAGGCGCCTTTTTTTTGTTTTCCATTCTATCTTTATACCAATCTTAAGATATGAAAAATTACACCCAAATCATTAAAGCAGTCTTATTTGCTTTTACTTTTTTTCTCGGACTTCAGTCTATAAAGGCTCAGTCAGACGAAATAAGTGCTACTATAATTAATGCGCAAACACAAGAGGTTTTAGAAAGTGTTCACGTCATTAATCTTTCTCAAATAAAGGGAACTATTACAGACAAAGATGGAAATTTCACAGTCCCAGCAGTAGCCAATGACACCTTACTTTTATCTTATCTAGGTTTTAAAACAATTAAGGTTAGGGTGACCAATGATATGATGACTTTTCAAAGTACAAAAATAGCCTTGACAGAGCTTGCATATGCCCTAGAGGAAGTAGTGTTAAAACCATATCAACTCACTGGCTATTTGGAAATTGATATCCGAAAACTACCTGTAAATACAGCATTTCAGTATAGTATTTCTGGTCTAAATGTAAGTTATGAAGCTGGAAATAAACGTCCCTCTTCAGTCTCAAAGGTATTAGGTGCAATATTAAATCCGGCAGACCTATTAAGAAATTTATTTGGAAAGAAGCCAAAGCAAATGAGAAAGCTTAGGCAGATTAAAGAAGATAATAATATAAAAGACTTGCTCGCTTCTAAATTCGACAGAGAAACACTTATTGCTTTGCTACAAATTGAAGAAGTAGATATTCAAGACATACTCAGTAATTGCAATTACTCAAAATCTTTTATTAAAACTGCAAACGACCTTCAAATTCTTGACGCTATTAGCGACTGTTATGAAGAATACAAAGTTTTAAACAGGCAAAAATAAAGCAATTTACTATATTGCTTTTTATTTAGTTTATATCTCATGAAGCAATCTATCCTTTTTTTAGTTTCACTTTTATTGTCGTTTTTTCTTCAGAGTTGCCAAGAAGGTAGCAAACAAGAAGTACAGACACAAAACAATCCTTTTGTTTGGGAAAATGCCCATATGTATTTCCTATTGACAGACCGATTTAGTAACGGGGACATAACAAATGACATAAACTTTAATAGAACTAAAGAAACCGCTGTCCTAAGGGGGTTTAAAGGTGGAGACTTTGAAGGCATCACACAAAAAATAAATGAAGGTTATTTTAATGACTTAGGAGTAAATGCACTTTGGTTCTCCCCTATTGTAGAACAAATTCACGGTGCTACTAACGAGGGCACTGGAAATACCTATGGATTTCATGGTTATTGGACCAAAGATTGGACTGCTATTGAACCTAACTTTGGAACAGAAGATGCTTTTAAAAAACTTGTAGAGACCGCTCACGAAAACGGAATAAGGATTGTCATGGATGTGGTGTTAAACCATACAGGGCCTGTTACAGAACAAGATCCTGTGTGGCCAGCAGACTGGGTGAGAACTTCACCTGCCTGTACTTATGATTCTTATGAAAATACCACCGCTTGTACCCTGGTAAAAAACTTACCAGACATTTTAACAGAATCTGAAAAAGAAGTTTCATTACCCAATTTTCTAATGGAAAAATGGGAGAAAGAAGGAAGACTGGAAGAAGAATTGGCCTCTTTAGAAGACTATTTTTCTAGAACTGGATATCCTAAAACACCTCAGGCATACATTGTTAAATGGCTCACAGATTATGTGAAAGATTTTGGAATAGATGGTTTTAGAGTAGACACCGTTAAACATGCCTCAGAATCTGCTTGGGATATGCTTTATGAAGAAGCCTCTTGGTCTTTTGATCAATGGAAAACGTCTCATCCAAAAAAAACACTAGATAGCAACCCATTTTACATGATGGGTGAAGTGTATAATTATGGCATCTCTGGAGGGAGGAACTATGACTTTGGAGACCAGAAAGTAGACTACTACAGTCATGGATTTCATTCTCTAATCAATTTTGAACTTAAATATGACGCAGATAGACCTTATGCTGCAATTTTTAGAAAATACGACAGCTTGCTTCAAGGCCCTTTAAAGGGTAAAAGTGTTCTAAATTACCTCACCTCTCATGACGACGGTCAACCCTATGACAAATTAAGAGAGAAAGGTTATAGGGCTGCAAATGTATTGTTATTGACCCCTGGTGGGTCTCAAATTTACTACGGAGATGAAACCAATAGAAGTTTAGACATCGCTGGAACAGAAGGAGATGCGACCCTTAGAAGTTTTATGAATTGGGAAGACATAACCGCTAATGAAGCCCTCCTAAAACACTGGCAAATTCTAGGGAAGTTTAAAGGAAACCATATAGCCGTTGGCGCAGGAAACCATAAGGATATTACCGAATTTCCTTATGTTTTTTCAAGAATTTATAGTCAAAATAATATTACAGATCAAGTAGTCGTTGGATTAGATCTAACCAAGGGCGATAAAGAAATTTCAGTAGGAACAGTATTCAAAAATGGTCAGAACCTAAAAGATGCTTATTCAGGAGTTACCGTTAAGGTGAGAGAAGGAAAAGTGCAATTAAATTCTCCTCACACTATGGTGTTGTTAGAGGCCCTTTAATTGGCTAACTGTCCATTTTTGTATTTCAGTGCATATTGATAAATGACCCTATTGCGTTCTGCCCAGGCGATAAGACCATTTTTCTCATCTTCGGTGAGTGAACCGTGTGTCCATGTATATTCTTTTAGAGGCATTTCTCCTTCTTGAACTTCCTCTACAATTTCCTCTATTTTATGGTCTTTCTTCTTAGTTGAGTACTGCTCCCAATTAGAAAAATTAAGGTGTTTTTTGCCGTCTTCTACATGGGCGTCTATCCAGTAAGAAACAGGAGCTATGTTGTTATACCAAGGGTATTCAGTGTTATTAGAGTGACAATCATAACATTTGGACTGCAGGGTAGTTAAAATAGGAGCAGGAGGATTGGTCTCGTTTTCAAAAAAACTGGTACTATAAGTTTCAGAAATATTTTTCTCCGGTCTATAAAATTGCATCCCTATGAAAATGAGGCCTACTAATAATAGTGCTTTTTTTACCATATTCTTCATCTTATTACCATTTGTGTTTACACAAAAATACATATTTTTAAAATTAGATATGAAGGGAGATGCACCATCAAATGAAAGAATTATTCGAAGAAAAATTAGCCAAATGCTCGGGAAGGCTTTCAGATAGAAAGGCTATTGCTGATTTAATTCTTAAAAATAAAGCGTTATATCACTACACTTTAGAAAAAATCACCACTCCTCATAGCCCTAATATTCAACGCTTGTGTTGGTCCTTAGATATTGCTTTCTTGGAGTCTCCACTGTATTTCAGGGAAGCATTTCCGTATATTGTCAAAGGACTTTGTGTACAAAAAAAAGACAGTTGCTTGAGATCCCTGATGAAAATTTGTGCTGCTATGTCACAAGACCCTTATTATTTTACTCAGATAAAAAAAGTTCCCCAAAAAAGTAATTTATTAGTTGAGAGGGCCTTAGAATTATTGACAGAGCCCCACGAAGTAGCTGTTCAAGTATATGCAATGGAAACGCTCTTTAGATGGCGCCATGAATTTAAGTGGATTGGAGAACACTTAGCAGATCTGATCGAATCTCAAATGGAATGGAAAACTGCCGCTTATAAAGCTAGAAGCAAAAGACTTTTAAAAACACTTAAAAAGGAGTCCCATTCCCCATAAAGTAATTTTTTAAAACGTGTACTACAAAAGAGCCACTGTGAACGCTTAAATAAACAATTTCTTTACAAAGGTTTTCCTATCTTTGCCCCTTAATTAAATTATCATGGCATTAGACGCATTACACGCCATTTCTCCTATAGATGGGCGTTATTCAAATAAAGTATCCAATTTATCTCCTTTTTTCTCTGAAGCAGCCCTTATCAAGTATAGAGTGCTAGTAGAAATTGAGTATTTCATAGGACTTTGTGAATGTCCATTACCTCAATTAAGCGCCTTTGACAAGAACTTATATCCAAAATTAAGAGAGATTTACACTCAATTTAGCGATGCAGACGCAATGGCTATTAAGAAGATTGAATTAGTAACAAACCACGACGTGAAAGCGGTGGAATACTTTATCAAAGAAAAGTTTGACGCTTTAAATTTACAATCGTTCAAAGAGTTTATTCACTTTGGACTTACCTCTCAAGATATTAACAACACAGCCATTCCACTTTCTTTAAAAGAAGCCACCCAAACCGCTTATATTCCAACACTAGAGGCCCTTATTGAGCAACTTAAACGCTTGAGTGATGAATGGGCAGACGTTCCATTACTGGCTAGAACCCATGGACAGCCGGCATCTCCTACAAGGCTAGGGAAAGAAATTATGGTGTTTGTCGTGCGACTTGAAAATCAATTAAAAGACTTGAAAACCATTCCTTATGGTGCTAAATTTGGTGGCGCAACTGGAAATTATAACGCACATTTTGTAGCTTATCCTTCTATAGATTGGAGGCATTTTGGTACTCAATTTGTGGAGACTTCTTTAGGGCTTTCTCACTCTTTTCCTACCACCCAAATAGAACATTATGATTCTATGGCCGCTCTTTTTGACGCCATGAAAAGAATCAACACTATACTTATAGACTTAGATAGGGATTTTTGGACCTATGTGTCTATGGATTATTTTAAACAAAAAATTAAAGCCGGAGAAGTGGGTTCTTCTGCTATGCCGCACAAAGTAAACCCTATAGATTTTGAAAACTCAGAGGGTAACTTGGGAATAGCTAATGCTCTTTTCGAACATCTTGCTGCAAAATTACCCGTGTCAAGATTACAGAGAGATTTAACAGATAGCACTGTTCTAAGAAATATTGGGGTCCCAGTGGCACATACCATCATTGCTTTTGCCGCTACCCAAAAAGGGCTTTCTAAATTACTACTCAATTCAGATAAAATTGCACTGGATTTAGAAAACAATTGGGCAGTAGTAGCAGAGGCCATTCAAACTATTTTAAGAAGAGAGGGGTATCCAAACCCTTACGAAGCATTAAAAGGTCTCACAAGGACTAACAGTAAAATTGATCAAAAAAGTATGGCAGATTTTATTGAAACATTAGATGTTTCACCTGCTATTAAGCAAGAACTAAAAGCGATTAGCCCAAATAATTATACTGGAATTTAACGAATTTATTTCAATACAAAAAAGCCCTAGTCGCCTCATTTCATGGCACCTAGGGCTTTTTCAATTACTATTCAAATTATATTCCCAGATCTGGAAGTAAGTTTTTAAAATCTTCTGCAGATGCTTTAGACGTCTGAAGCGCTTCTACAAATGGCTTTAGGTATTTAGGGTTCATTCCATCTCCAATTACTCTTACAAGTACAAAACCTTCCTGTCCCCCTTTGGCGTAAATGACAACTTCTTTTATAGCGTCTTCTGTACCTAAATAAGAAACAGCGCCTTTGTAATCTTCTGCATTTAATTTCATGAGCTCGGTGTAGTCACTATTCGAAAGAATTTTAATAACTACGTCAGATTCTACGTCCAATTGAGCTGGCTCATTTAGAGATTTTCTGTAAATAAGAACATTGAGTTTTTTCAAAGTAGCTAAGGCCTCTTGTTGGTCTGCGTTTAATGAATCTACCGCTATGTTTAAAATAGAAGACGGCAATGTGAGACTTATAAAATTGGGGTCTTCTGACTTTTCTACAAAATAGGATTGTAAGGTAGGTCCAGAATTACAAGCAACCATGCTAAGTACCAAAAATACCATTCCCAAGCTCCAGTTGAATCTTTGGTTTAATAGTGATTTTTTCATTAGGACTGTTGTTTTTGGTTTACTTTATTTAACTCTTGAGGTAGGTTCATTTTAGTAATAAGGGCATTGATCTTGTTGAGATCAATATCTCCGCTTAAAGACAACAATACGGTCTCTATTTGCTTACCATTAATATCAATTTTTTCTAACTCAGAGATCCCTGAAACAAACATTAAAAGTTCTTTTACATGATCGTCATCTTTACCTTCTTGTACGTAAAATTTTATCTGTGTGTTTTCATCAGTAAAACGCATGAGTTCAGAAAGTCTAGATGATTTCAAGTAAGATGCCACATCATTACTCATGGCTGCTGCTACCTGTTTGTCTGTAGTCGTAAATACTTTTAAACTTGTAATGCTCTTTGCAATATCAATAAAATCTTTGGTTTCTTTGTCTTCTGCAACGACTTCGAACTTGGCCAATAAAGAGAACATACTCTTACTTATGACCATAGCGCTTACGGACTTTTCATTTTCGTATTTATCGAAAACAGATTGGCTAAAACCAACACTCACTGTGGCTAATAAAAGGGCTGTTAATAATATTTTTTTCATAGTTTCTATTTGTTTTTAGATTTATAAATTTTTGTTTTTGCTTGTTCAAATTCGTTTAAATAGACTGCAGGGGCAGTGGCTTTTTGGTAGTTTTGTGCCAAAAGCGAAAAAGCTTCTAGTGTTTGTTGGTAGGCTATTTCTGCTTGCTTCTTTTGATAGTAGTTTCTTCCAGAAAAAATAGATACTGAAAAAAGTATTGCCACTACTGCCACATGTGACCATTTAGAGGTCCACCATTGAGAACTGTCTTTTTCGTCAGATCTATGCTGGTCTTGCCATGGAGACCAGTTCTCTTGGTGCGCAGCCTTAGCAGACGCCTCATGTGAAAGGTAGTTAAAAAGTGCTTTGTAAGGGGCTAAATCAGCCGGTATGTCTTCTTTTTGAAAGAAAGCTTTGAGCGCTTTTTCCTCAGAAACATCCGTTTGTCCCTCTAAATACTTTTCTAGTAGTGTATTAATTTTTTGTAAGTCCATAGGAATGGTTTTTTACTAAGTGTTCTTTTAATGTCTTTCTAGCACGAGAAAGGGCTACTCTTATCGCAGTAGGTTTCATAGCTACTACTGCTTCAATTTCAGTATAGGAAAGGCCCTCAATATCTCTGAGTTGTATGAGCAATCGTTGAACTTCTGGCAACCCCTGCATGGCCTTTTCAACAATGGATAAACTATCCTTATGTTCCAAAGCCTGTGACAGACTATCATTCGCTTTCTCATAATTCACATGTACCAATCTCAAATGACTTCCCTGTTTAGACTTTAAACGATCCAAGCAAAAGTTTTTAGTCATTGTCATGGCGTATGCCTCTAAATTTTTTACAGAAGAAAGGCCGTTTCTTTTTTCCCATAGTTTCAGGGTAATCTCTCCTACGGCATCTTGTGCTTCTTGAGAAGAAACAAGCAACCTTTTAGATAGTCTGAAAAGTCGCTCTTGAAGGGGCGTAATAAAAGATATAAAATCGGATTCTTTCATTTTATTCTGTCTGCTTATTAATATAACGAGCCAAGGATTGATTTGTTACCAAAAAATTTTTTTTCTGTGCACTTGTGTGTAAATTGTGGTGTTCAATTGTCATTTGTATTAAATGACTCTAATATATGACACCCTATGAAGTTATTTACACAAATTATTTTTAACAAACCATTTTTCATACTTGCATTTGTTGCACTCATTAGTATATCATGCTCAAAAGAAGACACACCAGCACCTACTGTTCCTGACACACCAGATCCAGAACCAATTTCAAAAGATGTTACCGCACATGACTTTATGTGGAAAGCCATGAATTTGTGGTATTTCTGGCAAGCAGATGTGGCTGATTTGTCAGATACTCGATTTAGTACTGACAAAGCTTATAATGACTATTTACAAGCACAAGGAGAACCTGACGCATTTTTTAACGACAAACTATTATTCTCAGAAGATCGCTTTAGCTATTTAGCAGAAGACTATGTAGACTTGGTACAGTCATTTCAGGGAATTTCTAGAAGCAACGGCTTAGAATTTGGCTTGAGCCTTTTTGCCAATAGTGAAAATGTTTATGGCTATGTGAGATATATTGTTCCTGGATCTAACGCTGCTACAGCAGACATTTCTAGAGGAGAAATATTTACAGGGGTAGACGGTCAGACCTTAAACTTAGACAACTACCAAAACCTTCTGTTTGGAGACAACACGACCTATACATTAAATATGGCTAGTATAGAAAATAACACTATAGCACCAAATGGGAAATCCGTTTCATTAACGAAGGAAGAAGGCCTATCAGAAAATCCAGTTTTCCTAACCAAAGTAATTGAAACCAATGGTATTAAAGTAGGCTATATTGTATATAACGGCTTCACGAGTAATTATAACGAAGAACTCAATGAAGCTTTTGGTACTTTAAAAGCTGCGGGCGTTACAGAACTGGTTTTAGATTTACGCTATAATCCAGGAGGTTCTGTAAACTCCTCTAGGCTATTGGCTAGCATGATTTATGGAACAGACACCAGCAAATTATATATTCAACAACGCTGGAATTCAAAAATACAGCCACAACTTAGCGATAGTCAATTAAAAGATTATTTCGCCAATTCTACAGGAGAAAGTCCTATAAATACCCTCAATCTTCCTAGGGTATTCATAATTGCTACAGGAAGCTCAGCTTCTGCTTCTGAATTATTAATGAATGGTCTAGATCCATATATGGAAGTAATTCATGTGGGAAGTACAACTAGAGGTAAAAATGAATTTTCTATTACACTCGTAGACCTACCCAGTAACAGCTTTATTTACAACTCAGATAAAGCTTCTAGCATTAATCCAAAAAACTCATGGGGATTACAACCTTTGGTGGGCAGAAATGAAAATGCAGTTGGCTTTTTTGATTATACTTCAGGATTTACGCCTGATTATGAAATTAGAGAGGTACTTGGCAACTATGGTGAATTTGGATCACTTACTGAACCCCTTTTAGCTAAAGCATTGTCTTTAATTACTGGTGTAAACACAGAAAGTTCTTCTAAAATTTCTCCGCTTGAAACTATGCCTCTAAACGAAATTGATCACTCAAAAAACCACACGATACTCAAAGATAGAATGTACTTAGATAAAAATATAAGCTTAGAAATAGAATAATTTTCCCTAAGTTTTTTGACCATTAAAATAGGGCTCCTTAGAGCCCTATTTCTATTCCTAAACGTATGTTTCTCCCTAAGGTTTGAAAACCAACAGTCTCCTCAAATGAAACATTTGCTATATTATTAACTGATACAAATCCTCTAGAATTCAATAGACCCAATGGGAATCCGTATTGAAGGTCAATCAGTGAAAAGGCTTTGAGTGTTTTTTGTTCATAGGTAGAAAAATCAGTGTCTACCCTTTTTCCTGTGTAAGCTAAAGAGAAACTCCAATGAGCAATGTCACTTGGACTGAATTGTAGGTTAACATTGGCCTTGTGCTTGGGTATTCTAATGGCGGTCTCTGAAACCTGTGTCCAACTGTAATTTGCTTGAACATTAAATTGTGCTCCTAACAATGAAGCTAGTTGAAACTCTAATCCCTTGGCCCAAGCATCATTCATTTGATTTTCATACAAAAAAGCAGGACCGTTAAAATAGATCGCTTGTTGTTCTTTTCTTTCAAAATAAGTGAGTCCCAATTGAGTTCCTTTTTTAGCATTAAAAGACAAACCAAACTCGGTATTTTGATTGGTCTCAGGTAATAGATCTACATTAGCCCCGTAAGCACCAAAAAACATCCCAAGTGTAGGAGTAATAAAGGCAGATGAAAGGGATAAATGTGCCCTAAATTGCTTTGATTGATCTAGAAAAAGACTTGGATTAATATGATACACCCACTGACCTCCATATTGACTATGGTGGTTAAAACGCCCTCCAAACTGAATATCAAAACGCCCTTGTTTATATCCAATAGAGGCAAAAGGGTCCATAATTGTATAATCAGTCGCTGGGGTGTTTTGGTACGGATTATCTTCAATTTGATCATTGATATATTGAACGCCGGTGATTATATTCCATTGTTCGTTTACAAAGTACCTGTAGAGTAATTCTGCATTTATATTATTGGCAAAAACACTACTCCCGTAAGCACTAATATCATTTGAATCGTAACTTGCAAGTGAAACAGATGCCTTAAGTACCCCTTTAGACTGTCTCCAAGTCCATTGAGAAGCCAAATGATTTCGGGTTGTTTGAAAAGTGTTTTCTGCATCTATTCCCATAAAAGCGTCGTCGTAGTCTGCACTTATTTTTTGGGTCTCCACTATGAGTTTAGCAGACAGCCTATCAGAAAAATTCTTGCCCAAACTAAGGTGCAATCCAGATTGAACAAAGGGATCTTCTTTTTGCCCTGGAGTCTTAAATGAAGACACCCCAGAAGTGTTTAATTGGTTGTATCTCAAAGCGTAATTCCAAGACGCTATTCCACCGCTTAAACCAGTAAAAACACTGGTGTAATTTAATGAGTTGTTTTGATTTTCAGCGGTCTGATGCGTTCCTATATGTGTATTAATCACAAAACCAATAGGTTTTTCAACAGCCTTTTTGGTGCTAATATCTATAACCACCACCCCTGCATTAGTACCGTAAAGGCTACTGTTAGCTCCTTTTATAATCTTAATACTTTCTATTTGAGAAAGGTCTAATAGTCTCAGATCATAGCTCAAGGAAGCAGACGCAGGATCTGCTACTCTAATGCCATCTATAATGATAAGGGCTTGTTTGGACCTTCCTCCCCTGGCATAAATACTAAGAATACTTCCCTGAGGACCTCTAGATCCATTGACTTCAATACCCGCCAATTGGTTTAAGGCAGCCGCTACCCCCCTGGTTCTAAATGGCAACAGATCGCTTGACTCTAAAATAACCTGAGTGGCGCCCCTAAAATTAGGTCCTAAGGGTGCTTTGAGGTCACTAAGAATAACCTCATTCAAATAAGTAGTGTCTTGCTGTGATTGATTTTGCGGTAATGGATTAGACTCTTTTAATGGAGATTTTACCGCATTTTTCGATTGATTTTTTGCGTCGGTTTGAGAAAAACTGAGCAACTGTACCACCATAAAAATGGCTGTAAACTTAGATTTAAATTTCATTTTTGTACAAAATTGTACGGGCAATCAGAATGCTAATGCACGCCAAAACTTTTATCCCGAAAGTTTAACATTTATGTTTGAACACGGCAGGTATCCTGGCTTGCGTCTGAATTGTCACCTTCCCATAGATTTACTACAGTGGTCTTAAAACAATCAGCGTCTGTAAAGACTGAGCATACAGTTGCGGGAACAGCACTAGATTCTAACTAGTTTCCCTTTTAAGTATCCCAATAATGAGACACACCAATATTCAGGCTCAAAAGTAGTGTTTAATTATGTATGAGGCAGAACTAAACATTAGAATAATGGTTATATGCCTAAAAGATAATTTGCAAGTTCGTATAGTGCATTATCAATTGGAGATATGTATTTTTGAATGTTTAATTCTTTTCAAAAATATATAAACAAATCATATTGAAATCTTTTTTATATCCTATTTATATTATCATCTTCTTTGCTTCGCAATCTATATTTTCACAAGAAGCTAAAGCTATTTTTTCGTATCCTGAATTTGTGGAGGGGTTTAATATCACGGCAAAAAAGGGATACAAAATGTTGGAGATTAAACAAATAAATACTCCATACAATAAGACCTCTCATGAGCAGTTTGTATTAGTTCACAGAGACAGCGTTGCACTCATTAATTCTCTTAAAAAGCAATACAAAAATGTCATCCGAATTCCCGCAGAAAAGATAATTGTAACTTCTACTACGCACCTCCCAGGAATTGACATGTTACAAAGCAGTGAAAAAGTCATAGGGTTTCCAGGCACAGATTTTATCTCGTCGGCTTCTTTTAGAAGCCTCATAAAAAAAGGAAAGTTAAAAGAAATGGGGCAGCAAGAGCAGCTCAATTTAGAATTGGTATTAGCAGCAGCTCCAGAACTGATCATTGGATACGCTGTAGGTGAAATACCCAAATTATACAAAACATTAGTACAAAGTGGGATTCCAGTTATTCTAAATCACGATTGGCTGGCACAACACCCTTTGGGTAAAGCTTCATGGATATATTTGTATGGGGCATTATTTGATAAACTTGATCAGGCAGATCAGTTATTTAAAGCTATTCACGACCAATACAATGATGCAAAAAAATTAGCCGCTAAGGCCTTAACTACCCCAACTGTTTTTAGTGGAGCTATGTATAAAGATGTATGGTATGCTCCAGGCGGAAAAAGTTGGGCAGCTCAATTTATCAAAGATGCCAATGGAAGTTATATTTTTAATAACCATCATACGGGTAGTGACTCATATGGAATTGAATATGTGTTAACCCAAGCGGCATATTCTGATTTTTGGATAGGACCTGCACAATATACCAGCTACAGAAAAATGCTAAAAAGCAGCTTTCACTACAGTCAATTTAAAGCATTCAAGCATAAAAAAATCTTTAGCTATTCGTCAAATAAGGGGGCCACAGGAGGGGTTCTTTATTATGAACTGGCTCCACAAAGACCTGATTTGGTGCTTAAAGACCTTATTGCTATTTTACACCCGGAATTACTTCCAAACCATTCGTTTACTTTTTTCAAAAAACTAGATGACTAGCCCAACAAAGACCCAAAGACAACTTCGCTATCTCCTTCTGGGGCTCCTGTTCTTATGGGCTTTTTTACTAAATATTTCTTTAGGATCTGTTGAAATATCCGTAGAAAAAATAATAGAAAGTGTCATGGGCTATAATATTAATGAGCCTCAAATAGATTATATTATTCATCAGTATAGAATTCCAAAAGCTATTACAGCCGTTATAGTAGGCGCGGGACTATCCATCAGTGGCTTACTTATGCAGACCTTATTTAAAAATCCCTTAGCGGGACCATACGTCCTGGGAGTTAGCTCAGGGGCAAGTTTAGGAGCCGCATTATACCTCATGGGAGCTAGCGCACTAAGTGCTTTTGTACCCCATTGGCTTATGGGTAATTGGTCTACAACTATTGCCGCTAGCATTGGAAGTTTCACCGTTTTATTTATAGTGGCTGCAGTAGCAACAAAAATAAAAAACACCATGGCGTTACTTATCATTGGTTTAATGTTTGGGAGTTTGAGTAGTGCAATTGTAAGTATTTTAGCCTTCTTCAGTTCTAAAGAATCCCTACAGAAATTTGTTTTTTGGACCTATGGCAATCTGGGAAACTTAAGGCCCTCAGAAATTGGAATTCTAGGGTTATTCGTAGGCATAGGAAGCCTGCTGAGTATTCTCAATACAAATGCTTTAAATACCATGTTACTAGGAGATGACTATGCAATTAGCCTAGGGGTTTCCCTTAAAAAGACCCACTTAATCATTCTTATAGCAACTGGACTCATTGCAGGAAGTATTACCGCATTAGTGGGGCCAATAGCATTTTTAGGCTTAGCAGTTCCTCACATTTGTAGGTTAATCTGGGACACCAGCAACCACAAAATATTAATTCCCACCAGTTTAATAATGGGTGCTATTTTTATGCTAATTTCAGATAGCATTTCACAACTGCCAGGGAGCGCTAACGTATTACCCATTAATGCTGTTACTGCCTTATTTGGATCTCCAATAGTGATATGGCTTTTGATTCGAAAAAAACAAATTCAACTGTAATGCCACTAGAGTTTAGAAATCTAATTATCGGGTATAGGGATAAAAGCAAATTAAAAGAAATTGCTGGTCCCTTTGATATAGAAATTCCTGAGAAAAAGCTCATTGCAGTCATTGGAAAAAATGGCTCTGGTAAAACCACCTTAATAAAGACTATTGGACAGCAATTAGCTTCCTTAAAGGGAGGGGTGTATTTAAATGAACAATCGCTTTTGAATATAAGCAACAACCAAAGAGCCCGCTTAATAAGCTTTGTCTATACCACAACTCTTTCAAGCGAGAATATGACGGTTCATGAATTAGTGGCCCTTGGCCGATACCCTTTTCTTCACTGGTTCTCCAAACCAAGTAAAAAAGATACTGACTCCATTAAAGAAGCCCTGACCTTTACTGCATTAGATGTACTTGCAAAGACTAAAATACATGAGCTGTCAGACGGACAAAAGCAAAGGGCTTTTATAGCAAGGGCTCTTGCACAAGAAACCCCTTATATGGTGTTAGATGAACCCATGTCGCATTTAGACCACCACCATAAAGCACAGTTGTTCTCACTAATGAAAAAATTAGTGACCGAAAAAAACAAAACCATTGTTTACACTACCCATGACATTGAAAATGCCATAAACCATGCAGATTACATCTTAGCCCTTAATGAAGGAGAATCATTTTTTAATACGCCTAAAAAACTCATAGAAAAAGGGGTGTTTAACCGTTTATTCCCAAAAGATCGAGTATATTTTGATTCCACCACAAACCGGTTTCTATACCTCGATTCAAAGTCAAAATAGTACCTTTATGTAAAACTATCTGACCATGGACTTTCTTCCCTTTTTATTAAGTATTCTATTTTTCCCGATTGGTTTTTTCTTTGGCGGCTATGTATATAAATTAAAATCAAAGGCCTCATCTGGAAACAGCTATGAAAAAATTGCGGGCTTAGAAGCCAGATTATTACAAAGCGAAACACTGCTAAAAAAATCGGAAGAAGCCAAACAAATCTTACAATCTGAGAAAGAATTTCTAGGTATTGATAAGGCTAAAATGCAAGTAAACCTAAAGCATTTAGAAGAAAAGAACAAGGAACAAAATGAGGCATTCTCTAAGCTTCAAGAAAAATTCACCAAAGAGTTTGAGAATCTTGCCAATAAAATATTAGACGAAAAAAGTCAAAAATTCACCCATCAAAACAAGGAAAATATTACAAACATACTCCTTCCCCTTCAAGAGAAAATTCAACTGTTTGAGAAAAAAGTATCCGATTCTCAAAAAGAAAATATTCATATTCACGCCGCTCTAAAAGAGCAACTGATTACCCTGCAATCGCAAAACTTAAAGATTACCCAGGAAGCAGAAAATTTAACCAAAGCATTAAAGGGAGATTCAAAAATGCAAGGAAACTGGGGTGAATTAGTGTTAGAAAGGGTTTTGGAGAAGTCTGGCTTAGAGAAAGATAGGGAATATTTTGTGCAACAAAGCTTTGAAACAGAAGCAGGCAATAGGCTTATGCCAGATGTAGTAATAGCACTTCCAGACGGCAATAAAATGATCGTAGATTCAAAAGTTTCATTAACCCACTATGAAAGGTATGTGAATGCACCTAATGACCAAGACGCAGTAGTCCAGTTAAAAGAACATCTCAATTCACTTAAAAGGCATATTGATCAATTATCTGCTAAAAAATATGAAGACCTTTACCAAATAGAAAGTCCAGATTTTGTGCTGCTTTTTGTTCCCATTGAACCTGCTTTTGCGGTAGCTATAAATGAGGATCCCAGCATTTATACCAAAGCTTTTGAACAAAATATTGTCATTGTTACCCCAAGCACTTTATTAGCAACACTAAGGACTATAGTCACTATGTGGACCAACGAAAAACAACAGAAAAACGCCCTAGAAATTGCGAGACAAGCAGGCGCACTCTATGACAAATTCGAAGGTTTTTCTCAAGACCTCATTCAATTGGGTAAAAAAATGGAAGAGTCCAAAGGAGCTTATTCCTCAGCTATGAATAAATTGGTAGAGGGCAAAGGAAACCTGATTACTAGTGTAGAAAGGCTCAAGAAAATGGGTGCTAAAGCTAAGAAATCACTTCCTGAAGCACTGCTAAAAAGAAGTGACTCTGAAAATTTACTGGAAGAATAAGTCCAAAAAAAGGCGGCCAATGGCCGCCTTTTTTTTTGCGATATACTGCTAGACTATTATTTGCTCAAATACATCTTTCTTCTGTGGTATAAATCGTAGAAAGCGTCGTCTTTAAGACTGTCTATAAACAAAATGCTCTCTCCTGTACTCTTCATTTCAGGTCCTAGATTTTTGTTCACATTTGGAAACTTATCAAAAGAAAACACTGGCTGTTTAATAGCGTAGCCTTCTAATTGAGGGTTAAAATTAAAATCTTTTACTTTATTATGACCCAACATTACTTTAGTCGCGTAATTCACATAGGGCTCTTTGTAAGCTTTTGCAATGAAAGGTACCGTTCTTGAAGCTCTTGGATTGGCTTCAATAATATAAACAATATCATCCTTAACAGCGAACTGAATATTTATTAAACCAACCGTGTTAAGTGCTAAGGCAATTTTCTTTGTGTGGTCTTTAATTTGCTGCATCACGAACTCTCCTAAGTTGAAGGGAGGTAATGTTGCATTTGAGTCTCCAGAGTGAATTCCACAGGGTTCAATATGCTCCATGATACCAATAATGTAAACGTCTTCTCCGTCACAAATAGCATCGGCTTCAGCCTCAATAGCTCCGTCCAAATAATGGTCTAACAATAACTTGTTATTAGGAATTTTACGTAATAAATCTACTACATGCTCTTCTAATTCTTGCTTGTTTATCACAATCTTCATCCCTTGCCCACCTAATACATAAGACGGTCTTACCAATAATGGAAAATTAAGTTTGTCAGATAATGCAAGCGCTTCGTCTGCAGTTTCTGCCACACCAAACTCAGGAAAAGGGATGTTGTTTTCTCTTAGAAGTGTAGAAAAACTACCTCTATCTTCTGCTAAATCTAAGGCTTTAAAGCTTGTTCCCAGGATTTTAATCCCGTGCTTCTCTAATTTTTCTGCTAATTTAAGGGCTGTTTGCCCACCGAGTTGAACAATAACACCTTCAGGGTTTTCATGCCTAATAATATCGTAAATGTGCTCCCAAAATACGGGTTCAAAATACAACTTGTCTGCGGTATCAAAATCAGTAGACACAGTTTCAGGGTTACAGTTAATCATAATGGTCTCATAACCACATTCTGCTGCAGCTAAAACACCATGTACACAACAGTAATCGAATTCAATTCCTTGGCCAATCCGGTTTGGACCAGACCCTAAAACCACTACTTTCTTGCGATCTGTTACTATAGAATCGTTGGCAACAAAGCGCTTGCCTTCTGGTGTTTCCTGCTCTGCTTCAAAAGTAGAGTAATAATATGGGGTCATGGCTTTAAACTCAGCAGCACATGTGTCTACCAGTTTATAAACCCTATTAATGTTCATTTCTGATCGCTTCTGGTAAATTTGACTCTCAAGACATGAGACCATATGGGCAATTTGTCTATCTGCAAAACCTTTTTGTTTGGCCTCTAACAGTAAGTCCTTTGGAAGGTTGTCTAAAGTGAAGGTACTGACCTCTTTTTCGAGCATGTACAACTCCTCATATTGCTTTAAGAACCACATGTCTATTCGAGTAATCTCGTGAATCCTAGAAAGGGGTATGCCCATTTGAATGGCGTCATAGATGACAAATACCCTATCCCAACTCGCTATGGTTAATTTGCTAATAATCTGCTCGTAGTTGGTGTATCCTTTACCGTCTGCGCCTAGTCCATTTCGTTTAATCTCTAAAGACTGAGTGGCTTTGTGTAGGGCTTCTTGAAAAGACCTGCCAATACCCATAACCTCTCCTACAGATTTCATTTGAAGTCCTAAAGTCCTGTCTGAACCTTCAAATTTGTCAAAATTCCATCTTGGAATTTTTACAATAACATAATCTAAGGTAGGCTCAAATAAGGCAGAAGTTGATTGGGTAATCTGGTTACTCAACTCATCTAAAGTGTAACCAATAGCGAGTTTAGAAGCAATCTTTGCAATAGGATATCCGGTTGCTTTAGAGGCTAATGCAGAAGACCTAGATACTCTTGGGTTAATTTCAATGGCAATTATCTCTTCCTTTTCGTCTGGAGAAACAGCAAACTGTACGTTACAACCTCCTGCAAAATCTCCAATACTACGCATCATTTTAATAGCCATATCTCGCATACGCTGGAAAGTCTTGTCTGACAATGTCATTGCAGGAGCTACTGTAATAGAATCTCCTGTATGAATTCCCATTGGATCCATGTTTTCTATGGTACAAATAATAACCACATTATCATTCTTATCTCTAAGTAATTCCAATTCGTATTCTTTCCAGCCCATTACGGCTTTGTCTATCATCACCTCGTGAATAGGAGAGATTTCTAATCCCCTACTCAATAGCTCGTCAAAATCCTTTGGATCGTGAACTATAGCAGCTCCTGCACCCCCAAGGGTATAGGAAGCTCTAATCACTAATGGAAAGCCAAACTCCTGAGCTATTTCTTTACCTTTTAAAAATGAGGTCGCTGTAGCTTGAGGGGCCATACCAACGCCAATCTTACCCATCAAATTTCTAAATTGCTCCCTGTCTTCGGTAATATTAATGGCGTCTATGTCTACCCCTATTAATTCTACTTTATGGTCTTCCCAAATACCTTTTTCATCACACTCAATGCAAAGATTTAAAGCTGTTTGCCCTCCCATAGTAGGTAACACAGCATCAATATTAGGATGTGCCTCTAAAATTTCAATGATGGATTTTGAGGTTAGTGGTTTTAAATACACATGATCTGCCATAGAGGGATCTGTCATGATCGTAGCTGGGTTGCTATTGATCAGTACAGTTTCTATACCGTCTTCTCTGAGGGATCTAAGAGACTGAGAACCTGCGTAATCAAACTCACAAGCTTGTCCAATCACTATAGGTCCTGACCCAATAATTAAAATACATTTCAGTTCATCTCTTTTTGGCATAGTGTGTTTTTTTTGGTAATAGTGTATTTAAAAAAAATCAAAAAAAAAGGTGTTACTTAATAAAAAGTAACACCTATATATTTTGAAAAATCAATCATTATTTTTTGTGTCTCAGTTCTGAAGATACAGATAATTTTTTTCTTCCTTTTGCTCTTCTTCTAGCAAGGACTTTTCTACCGTTAGCAGAAGCCATACGTTCTCTAAAACCGTGTTTGTTCTTTCTTTTTCTTTTGGATGGCTGATATGTTCTTTTCATCGAGCGTGTTTTAAACGGATTACTTATATTAAAGCTTTTGTTAATCTGTTTCCAAAAGCTGGGCGCAAATATACAAAGACTTTTTGCTTTAGCAAGCCTATTTTAAAAAATATTTTGGATGTTTTTTTGTAGGTTTGCAAAGGTAAACATTCCAGCCATTTACAGGGGTATAAATACCCTAGTGTCGTTTATAAAACTATCAAATAATTATATACAATACAACATGTTTCATAAAATTTTTAAACTTATCATTGCCGCTGCCATTAACGCATATGCCATTTACCAATTTATTGAGGGTAATATTGGTAATGGAATTAGCTTGGTGATACTCTCTACAGTTTTTATCTTTCTCTATTACAGAAACGAAATGATTCTTTTGGCTTTCTTAAAAATGAGAAAGCAAGATTTAGCTGGAACTGCCAATTGGTTAGCTAAAATCAAAAGCCCAGAAGTTGCACTAACAAAGAAACAACAGGGATACTACAACTATTTATACGGAATTATTCACTCACAAACCAACTTATCTCAAGCGGAGAAGTTTTTCAAGAAAGCTTTAAAACTGGGACTGACTATGGACTACGATGTGGCCATGGCCAAATTAAGCCTTGCTGGAATTGCCATGCAGAAAAGAAGAAAAAGAGAAGCCACTACCCTACTTCAAGAAGCTAAGAAATTAGACAAACAAAACATGCTGGCAGAGCAAATTAAAATGATGTCCCAACAGTTAAAAAAAATATAAGGCTTTAAGACTTAGGATTAGTCAAAAAATAATGATTTTTTACTCAGCTGATTAATCCATCACTAAAGGAATCTTTATCTGATATTTTTTCCGAGACCTGTTGTTTAGATATTCCTGTCTTAACCATGGGTTATGAAGCTTTAATATCTTATAACTAATGTTTTGGGTTAGGGCAAAATCACTTAAATTTTTAATGGGCTTGTTTACAGTCACTTCTTTTGTGGGAGTCAATTTGTAGTAATCAAGCTCATTGAGTTTAAAACCATATGTAATGGGGTCACTCATGATAGTTTTTAGCGCAAGTATTCTAAACACATATCTACCTGTCTCCTGGCCCAGTAACAAATCGTAATAATTGTTCGTTTGTTGCTTTTCTAATTGTCTTGAAATACCTCTGTTTCCTGCATTATATGCTGCTGCTGCTAAAGTCCAAGATCCAAATTTCTCTTTGGCCTTTAAAATATATTCACAAGCTACCGCGGTAGATTTCTCAATGTGATATCTTTCATCTACATTGCTGTTGACCTCTAATTTATAATCTTTTGCGGTACCTTTCATCAGCTGCCAAAACCCAGCAGCACCAGCTGGGGAACGCAGTGGCTCTAGACCACTTTCCGCTACAGCCAAATATAAAAAATCCTCTGGCACACCATAAGTGTCTAATATGGGCCTCATAATGGGGAAATATTTTTGAGATCGCTTCATAAGTAGCATAGCATTAGACTGCCAGTAGGTGTTCACAAGAAACTCCCTATCTACCCTTTCTAACACCTCTTGCTCATTTAATGGGACTGGTTCACCGGCAAAATTCAAGTCATTCGGAATAGGAAGTGACGTAACCAAAGCCTTTAAATGATTGGTGTTTTCAGTGAGGGGAGAACTGCCTAAGGAATTGCTATTGTCAGTAGATTTAATCGCAAAAATTAAAGTGAAAATAATGGCAATTGACCCTACAATTTGAAGTACTTTTTTAAATAGATCCATAGTGAAATTTATACTACAATTTAACGAATTGAATTAGTCTTTCAAAATATCAGGAAGGTTTTCGTTAAACCATTTGTATTTAAAAATGATCATAGAGTGAGTTCCTCTGGGGATTGAAATATAATCATTAATATAATTCACTGGAAAAACGTTGTCTAATTCGCCTTGAATATGAATGGTGTTTGGCATAGCGTCTGCTTGTTCCCAATTGACAATTTGATCAATGGACCAATCAATGTAATAAGGGTCTCTTACACTGAGATATTTCTCATATAAATGAATACGCTTTTGCATAAAATCTCCCAAAGCAAACTTTGCAACCAATTCCATATTGGTAACCAACTGTGTAGGAAGGAGTTTATGAATGTTAGTATGCTTAGCAAAAAGCATTTTTTTGGGTAACTCCCGAGTAGATTTTACACTTGAAATAACAATGATTTTTCTTACTGCTATAATCTTAGCAATTTCCTGCACTAAAATACCTCCAAAAGAAACCCCCACCAAAACAGGGCTTTTACAACTAATTCTTTGGGCAATTCGACTCGCATAAGATTGAAGTGATTCGTTTTTATGGGGAAGTTCCCAGGACAGATAATGAATATCAAAAGCAGCTGCATCTAATTGTATGTTTTCAAAAATCTTAGGATTTGCTGCCATACCAGGCATAAAATAAACAGGTATTTTTGCGGAACTCATCAATGAATCATCAGGTATAAAATTCACATCTAACTCTAGCTAGACTGCCTCAAATTTAGGTAATTAGCTTTTTTTTGTTTACTTTTGCAAAGTTAATTTTATGCTAAATACCTCAATATTTTTAGTGAGAGATTTATAACTATAAAACACCTACCCAAACATGAGCAAAATAACCATCACGAACAATAGTTTTCTAAGACAATATGAAGCTACTGTGGCGTCTGCTTTGGCTAAAATCGAATATGCTGCTCAGGAGCGTAAAATATTTTTAACCAAGCTTATTATACCCGCTGAGATAACCGAACCAGGTTTTAAAGATGCTTTCATAATGGCTGTTTTGGAGGATATTAAAGACCAAGAATTAAGGGTGGTACCAACAAGTCCAGAAATTGCTAGTTTTGTTAGGAAAAACAGAAGGTACAAAGAAATGCTGCCCGTAGGGATTAGAATCTAGCTTAACAAGGAAGTTTTATACTCCCTTTAAAGGATTGACTATAATTGAGTGATTTTAATTATTTTCCACATAGTCAAAACGAACCAATCCATCTTGATCTATATCCCTTAGTCTTACCTCCGCTACTGTATTGACCAAAGCAGGATCCCAAGGAGTTTTTACTTTTACATAGTTTTCAGTGAATCCATGAATGTACCCTTTTTTGTTCTCTCCTTCAAATAAAACGGTCCTTTTAGTATCTATTTGAGATTCATAAAAAGCCCTTCTCAATTTTACTGATAAACCCCTAAGCATTTTTGAGCGCTTATTTCTAACAGCTAAAGGCACAACTTCACTCATATTTGCCGCCTCTGTACGATCTCTTTCTGAATAAGTAAAAACGTGTAAATAAGACACCGCCAACTCGTTCAAAAACTCGTAGGTTTCTAAAAAATCTTGTTCCGTTTCACCGGGAAAACCAACAATAACATCTACCCCTATACAAGCATGGGGCATTTTGTTTTGTATGGTTTTTATCCTATCACGATACAAAGAAGTTAAATACCTGCGCTTCATTTTTTTCAACACCTTATCAGAGCCACTCTGAAGGGGAATATGAAAGTGTGGTACAAAAACCTCACTTTTAGACACCAATTCTATCGTTTCATTTTTTAGTAAATTGGGTTCTATGGAAGAAATCCTCAATCGAGATATACCTGGAACTTGCTCTAGAGATTGAACCAAATCAAAAAAAGTATGCTGGTGCCTTTTATTTCCAAATTCTCCTTTCCCGTAATCACCTATGTTAACTCCGGTTAAGACAATTTCTTTAATACCTTTTGAAGCAATTTCTTGGGCGTTTTTAAGAACATTTTCTAAAGTGTCACTTCTAGAAATCCCTCTGGCCAATGGAATGGTACAGTAAGTACATTTGTAATCACAACCATCTTGAACTTTTAAAAAGGCTCTAGTGCGTTCTCCTATAGCATAACCGCCTACATAGAAATCTGCCTCTTCTATTTCACAGGCATGCACCGTACCCACTTCTTGTTTGGTGAGGTCGTTTAGGTATGCGGTGAGATTAAACTTTTCTGTGGCGCCAAGTACTAAGTCTACTCCATCTACTTCTGCTAAAGCCTCTGGCTTTAATTGTGCATAGCATCCGACTGCTGCTACAAATGCTTTTTCATTAATTTTTTGGGTCTTCTTGACAATTTCTTTAAAGCGCTTATCTGCATTCTCAGTGACAGAACAGGTGTTAATCACATAAACATCTGCTTTAGATTCAAAGGGTACTTTTTCAAAATCTGCCGCCTCCATTTGAGAGGCTATGGTAGCTGTTTCAGAAAAGTTTAGTTTACAACCTAAGGTATGAAATGCCACTTTTTTTTTCATGCTATTCTTTTCTCCATTTTTGAGACTGTTCAAAAACATCCTCTAAAATCATTTTATCACTTTCTGTTAAGATTTCTCCTTTACGCTCCATCACAATTTTTGCAGTTGTGATGGCTTTTTCAAAGCTATGGGTCGTACTATTTTGAATGCCTCCCCAAGAAAAACTAGGAATAAAATTTTTGGCAAAACCTGCGCCAAAAATATTGGCAGCCACACCCACTACGGTGCCTGTATTAAACATAGTATTTATGGCACATTTGCTGTGATCACCCATCATTAAGCCACAAAACTGTAAGCCAGTCTTTGCAAAACGTTCTATAGAATAATCCCAAAGACGCACATTTTCGTAACTGTTTTTTAAGTTAGAATTATTAGTGTCTGCGCCAATATTGCACCAAGAACCAATGACTGCATTTCCTAAAAATCCCTCATGTCCTTTATTAGAAAAAGGAAACATCACGACATTATTCAACTCTCCCCCAACTTTACTTTTAGCGCCAATAGTGGTGGCTCCATATATTTTAGCACCCATTTTAACCACTGCATCTGCCCCTAATGCAAAGGGTCCTCTAATTAAACTCCCCTCCATAATCTCACTGTGAGCTCCTAAATAAATAGGACCATTCGTAGTGTTTAATGTGCAGTATTCTAATTGCGCTCCTGATTCTATGAAAATTTGACCTGCTCCAATTACCTGAACGCTTTCAGGTATAGAGTCACTTTCTCTCCCTTCCGTGAGCATTTCAAAATCTAAAGCAATGGCCAAATCATTTTTAGAAAAAATATCCCAAGTATTAGAAATAGATAAGAAAGCACCTGTTACGTCTATAGCCTTTAAGCTGTCAAAATTTATGTCTTCCTCATTGTCATTAGCAAAAAAAGCCACCACGGCCTCACCGTCAAAAATCGCTTCTCCTTCTTTAAGGCCTAGCAGTGTAGACACTAAGTTAGGCGTAGGAAAATATGCTGCATTAATAAATATATTTGATTCAAAAAAAACCGTTGGCCATACCTCATTTAGGTGAGATTCTGTAATAGTAGAAGTGGTGTATCCCAATGCGCGTTCCCAACTATCTCTTATGGAACCTATACCCCATTCAATATCAGCTACTGGTCTGGTATAGGTAAAGGGCAATAAGGCAGTTCTGTTTGGGCCATCAAATAATATGTAATTCATATAATTGATTCAATTGGGGTTAAAAAAAAAGTCACGTTCTGAAAGGTACAGAACGTGACTCAATGTCTTTCAGATTAAGGGATTTATTTCTTAAACTTATCGTATTTATTCTTGAACTTGTCAATACGTCCAGCAGTATCTACCAATTTGGCTTTACCAGTATAGAACGGGTGAGAAGTTCTTGAAATTTCCATTTTTATTACTGGGTACTCAACACCATCTACTTCTAGAGTTTCTTTTGTTTCAGCAGCAGATTTAGCTAAAAAAACGTCTTCGTTAGACATGTCTTTAAATGCTACCAATCTGTAATTATCCGGGTGAATTCCTTTTCTCATGATATATAACTTAATTCTGTATTCTAATTTTTGAAGTGCAAATTTAATACTTTTTCATAAACTTACAACGAATCTGCTGCAAAAATACAAAATAAAAAATCTCATTTGACCTGTAACAAAAAACAAGTTACATTTACTAACTAATCACAAACCTAATTAACAAAATAAATAAACATGGAAACAAACAGTCCAAACATTGGAAAATTTTCACTTACTTATGGTTCTATTGCTGGTATAGTAGGTATTATCTTTAGTTTTATGCTCATCTCTCTTGATATGCTTTACGATCAAGGCAGTGGAAAAACCATCGTAAGTATTGCTATTTTAGTAGGTGCAATCATTTTAGGAATTTTCAATTTCAGAAAAGAAAACGGAAGCTTAACACTAAAACAAGCTTTAAAAATTGGAACTGGAAGCTCTGTTATAGCAGCTATTTATTCTATCTTATTCACCCTTGCATTGGTTAACTTCATTGAGCCGGACTTTATTGCCAAAACTGGTGAAATTACTAGAGCAACTATGATCGAAAGTAACCCAACCATTTCTAACGAACAATTGGATATGATCACAGAGCAACAAGCCAAGTTTTTCTGGGTAGCCTACCCATTCATGCTTATTTTTAATGCTTTTGGAGGTTTAATCATTGGTTTATTAGGTGGATTGATTCTTAAGAAAGACGCTCAAGCCTAAAATATAAATTGTACTTTTGAAAAAATTAATTCTTTAGTACACTAATGGATATTTCTATTGTAATTCCTCTTTTAAATGAGGAAGACTCTATATTAGAACTCTTTGATTGGATTGCATCTGTGATGCAATCCAATCATTTTTTATATGAAGTTCTATTTATAGACGACGGTAGCACAGACCAATCCTGGGGTATTATAACCGCTTTAGCTAAGAATCACCCGCAGATAAAAGGGATTCGTTTTGCTGCCAACTACGGTAAATCTCAGGCACTTCATGCTGGATTTAAAGCAGCAAAAGGCGAGGTTGTGATTACCATGGATGCAGACCTTCAAGATTCACCTGAAGAAATTCCAGCCCTCTATAACGCCATTGCCAAGGAAGGACTAGACTTAGTCTCCGGTTGGAAAAAGAAACGATACGACCACCTCTTCACCAAAAACATCCCGTCCAAGTTGTTTAACTGGGCGGCTAGAAAGACCTCTGGTCTCTCGCTCCATGATTTTAACTGTGGGTTAAAAGCCTATAAATTGGAAGTAGTTAAAAACATAGAAGTTTCAGGTGAAATGCACAGATACATCCCAGTTTTGGCTAAAAATGCTGGCTTTCACAAAATAGGGGAACAAATAGTGCAACACAAAGCAAGAAAATACGGTAAAACAAAATTTGGTATGAATAGATTCATCAACGGATTTTTAGATTTAATCACCATTTGGTTTTTATCTACATTTGGTAAAAGACCCATGCATCTATTTGGCGCCTTGGGAGTAATAATGTTTGTCATTGGTTTTGGTTTTGCGCTATACTTAGGGGTAGACAAATTATTCATTCACACCAGTGGTAGGTTAATTGCCAACAGACCTGAATTTTACATTTCACTTACAGCCATGATATTAGGCACTCAGCTATTTTTAGCCGGTTTCCTGGGCGAGATCATCATAAGACAACGAAAAGATCAAGTACATTATACGATTAAAGAGACTATTGCCCCTAAAGCGTAATAGATAATACTATATGAGTACATCCAATATAGACAACAAAATAGCCGCTTGGCAAAAAGCTCCTTTTGACGCTCAAACCCAAAAGGAGGTAGCACAATTGGCTACAGAAAATCCCTTAGAACTCGAAGACGCTTTTTATAAGAACTTAGCTTTTGGAACTGGAGGTATGAGAGGGCTAATGGGCGTTGGCCCCAATAGGATTAACGCTTACACATTAGGTATGAACACCCAAGGAATTTCTAATTACCTTAAAAAAAAATATCCAAACGAGCCGCTTTCAGTGGCCATCGCTTATGATTGCAGGCACCAAAGCGACCGCTTGGCGCAAATTGTAGCGAATGTATTTTCTGCCAATAATATTAACGCCCATATATTTCCTGAGCTCAGAACCACGCCAGCACTTTCTTTTACTTTAAAGCATTTAAAGTGCCAGGCCGGAATTGTACTAACCGCTTCTCATAATCCACCAGAATACAATGGATACAAAGTGTACTGGACAGATGGCGGGCAAATAGTCCCTCCGGAAGATCAAGAAATTATAAAAGAAATTGAAAGTCTTTCTTTTGAGACCATAAATTTCACCCCTAACAAAGCACTTATAAAAACCATAGATAATTCAGTAGATGAGGCCTTTATAACGCAAAGCTGTGCCCAAGCAAACTTTAATGCCCCTAACAAAGAAGATTTAAAGATTGTATTCACTTCACTACACGGTACTTCCATCACGGCCATTCCAGCAGTATTAGAAAAAGCAGGATACACGGTAAATATTGTTAAAGAACAAGCTGTCCCAGATGGAGATTTCCCCACAGTTAGTTCGCCAAACCCTGAAGAGCCAGAAGCCTTGGCAATGGCCTTAGCTTTAGGAGAAGAGACCCAAGCAGACATTGTAATAGGGACTGATCCAGACAGTGATCGATTGGGGGTAGCCGTTAGAGGTTTAGAAGGTCAGCTACAACTACTCAACGGAAACCAGTGCATGGTTTTAATGACTGCTTTTTTATTAGAAAAAAGAAAAGAGCAAGGCTTAGTTGCCTCTGATTATATAGCCTCCACCATTGTTTCCACGCCTATGATGGAAGCTATGGCGGCCGCTTATAATATTGAATGTAAAACTACGCTCACGGGATTTAAATGGATTGCAAACGAAATTAAAAAACACCCGAACCAACACTTTATTGGTGGTGGAGAAGAGAGTTTTGGATTCATGGTAGGAGACTTTGTAAGAGACAAAGATGCTGTTACTGCCAGCCTTTTAGCTTGTGAAATGGCCAGTTTTGCGAGAGCAAAAGGAAATACGCTCATGGACGAGCTCATTGAGCTTTACCTAGAATACGGTTGTTATCAGGAGCATTTAGTTTCTATCACCAAAAAAGGAAAAGAAGGGAGTATAGCCATAGAAAATAACATGAAGCGCCTCAGAGAACAACCTCTTGAAACTATAGATGGTGAGAAGGTGGTCTGGATTCATGATTATATTAAAGGAGTTGCTACAAATTTACAAACAAAAGAAATACAAAAGATAACGCTTCCCACTTCTAACGTACTCATTTACACCACAGAAAAAGGCACAAAATTAGCCGCAAGACCCTCAGGAACAGAACCTAAAATAAAGTTTTATATTAGCGTAAACAAGCCCTTAGACCGAGCGGAGAATTATCCTAAAGTAAAAGAAACATTAGACTTAAAAATCAACAATATACTCAAGGAAATAGCCTTGTAAAAGCGCACATTTATTGCGACACTTATATGACAAAAACACATGGAGTATTTTAAAAAAATATTGCGTTTTGCAAGACCTTACAGAAAATATGCGGTATTAAATATTATTGCTAATATTTTCTATGCTTTATTCGGAACGCTTGCTATGATCTCCTTATTCCCTATGCTGTCTGTTTTATTCAAACAAACAGAATCTGTATTCACCCCTCCAACTTGGCAAGGTATTTCCAATACTAAAACTTATGTAGAACAAGCGCTTAATTATTTTGTCACTCAAAAGGCATCTGAAGGAGAAGGCACCGCGCTATTGTTTATGGTAGGACTAGTGATAGGCATGTTTTTTCTCAAAAATCTATTTGGTTATTTGGCTATGTACTTCATCACGTTTCTGAGAAACGGCGTGCTCAAGGACCTCAGAAACGCTATTTATGACAAGAGCGTATCCTTACCACTCAGTTTTTATTCGGAAAAGAGAAAAGGAGACACTATGGCCAGGATTTCTTCAGATGTATTAGAAATTCAACACTCCTTTCTATCTGTATTGGAATTAGTGGTCAGAGAACCACTAACCATAGTCTTTACCATCACAGCCATGCTACTTATGAGTGCTAAACTCACGCTGTTTGTCTTTATATTTCTACCTATCTCAGGATACCTCATCTCCTTGTTAGGAAAATCATTGAAGAAAAAATCAAACCGGGTACAGGAAGAACAAGGACATTTTTTATCTATTGTTGAAGAAACTTTAGGAGGATTAAAAATCATTAAAGCTTTTACAGCAGAGCCGCTGTTTTCAGCTAAATTCAAAGCCTCCACCCAACGTTTTTACAAATTCTCAAACAGCCTACTAAACCGTCAAAATCTCGCTTCTCCCTCCTCTGAATTTCTAGGTATTACCGTGATTGGAATTCTACTGTGGTACGGGGGTAGAATGGTCTTGGTAGAAGGAAGCCTAAAACCAGAATTATTTATTACCTATATGTCACTCGCCTACCAAATACTCACCCCAGCCAAAGCCATGAGTAAAGCGAGTTATGGTGTTAAAAAAGGGAATGCCGCCGCCGCAAGGGTATTGGAAATTCTCGAAGCAAAAAACCCCTTAGACCATTCGAATCAAAAAGAGCTCAACAGTATTCAAACAGCTATTGAATTCAAAGAGCTGTCCTTTTCTTATGACAAAGAATTGGTCTTAGACGGTTTTAATCTAAAAGTGCTCAAGGGACAAACCATTGCATTGGTAGGCCAATCAGGAAGCGGGAAGAGCACTATTGCCAATCTCCTCATGCGTTTCTACGATCCACAAAAAGGAAGTATTACTATAGACGGTACCCCCATTAACAAAGTCCCACTCCCCCATCTCAGAAACCTAATGGGGCTGGTCTCTCAAGACGCCTTGTTGTTTAATGACAGTATTTTAAACAATATAGCACTGGGAAAACCAGACGCCTCAGAAGCAGACATTATGGCGGCCGCTAAACTCGCTAATTGTCACGAATTTATTGGGCAATTCAAAGAAGGCTACCACACCAATATTGGAGACTCAGGAAACAAACTCAGTGGGGGGCAAAAACAACGCATTTCAATTGCCAGGGCCATTTTAAAGAACCCTCCCCTAATGATTCTAGACGAGGCCACCTCTGCCTTAGATACAGAGAGCGAAAAACTAGTTCAAGACGCCTTAGAAACCCTCATGAAAAACAGGACCTCTATTGTCATAGCCCACAGGCTCTCTACTATCCAACATGCACAACTCATTGTGGTCATGCAAGAAGGTAAAATCATTGAACAAGGAACCCATCAAGCACTTTTAGATCAAAAAGGCCATTACCACAAGCTGGTCACACTGCAAACCTTAGTATAATAGAAAGCAGTGATTAAAAACCTTACAAATACTACAATCAAAAGAATTTCAAAAGGTCCATTAAACCTTTTGTCTATTGTGCTATCTTAGTATCAGACAAGAATTGATTGGAAGAATTAGCCCTCATAGAAGCTCTTAAAGATCCCATTCGCTCAGAAAAAGCTTTTGGTATTTTGGTAGACACCTACAAAGAAAGATTGTACTGGCATATCCGTAGGATAGTGCTCCAGCATGAATTCGCAGACGACGTCCTTCAAAACACCTTCATTAAAGTATTTAGAAACCTAGACGGCTTCAAGGGCGAGAGTAAGCTATTCTCATGGATGTACCGTATTGCCACCAATGAAGCCCTCACTTACTTAAAAACAGAAGCTAAAAAAGGAGGGGTTTCTCTAGGAGACTATCAAGAACAACAATTAGAAGGCCTCACGGCCGACGTCTATTTTGAAGGAGACCGCATAGCTCTCTCCCTGCAGAAAGCCATTGCCAGCCTACCAGAAAAGCAGAAATTGGTCTTTAATATGCGCTACTACCAAGAAATGCCCTATACACAGATGTCTCAAATTCTAGACACCTCTGAAGGGGCTTTAAAGGCGTCTTATCATCTAGCGCTTCAAAAACTAAAAAAATATCTCATCTCTAATTAAACCAAATAATAAAAATAAGGTCTTATGACTATGAAACCTGAAAACAAAACAGCATCGCCTTTTAAAGCTCCGGAAAACTATTTCGAGAACTTTAAGGTAACTATTCCCAAAGACCTTAGGACCTTGGACAATAGAAAGTCTTCTGAGTTTCAGGATCCATTTAAAACACCAGCGCACTATCTCAAAAATTTCACCGTACCGCTTCCACAAGAAGTAGAATTAGAGCAATTTGTACAGAACACAGCCCATAAGCAAATCAGTGCATCCGAGCCAAAAATCCTATCTTTGTCATGGGTGCAAACAGCCTTATCTGCAGCAGCAGTCTTAGTGTTTTTACTGAGTACGCCCTTTATTTTTAAGTCTTCTACTGATCGTTTAGACACTATGGATGTGGCTGCTATAGATCAGTATTGGGACTACGCTACAGATGCGATTACCCCCTATGATATGGCTGAATTTATAGATAACAATACCACACAATGGGCAGAAAGCACTGCGCTAAGCGAAGGGCTTGAGAACTATTTAAATACGCAGTTACACCCTATAGAAGTAATAGAATTTAATCCAAATGACTATGAATAAGATATTGATTATGTGCCTATTGGCCTTTGGATCTAGCCAGATAAATACAGCCCAATCCAAAGACGACTTGGATAAAATTAAAACCCTGAAAGTAGCATACTTTACAGAGCATTTAGCCTTGAGTCCCGAGGAAGCAGAAAAATTCTGGCCCATTTACAACCAACACGAAACCGTTCAGATAGAAATGTACTCTTATATGCGAAAGAATATGAACCACCGTATTCTCAAAGCAGATGAATTAAATGAATCAGAAGCTGCAGATAAACTATCTGAATACCTCAGTAAAAAAAGTAGCGAGGAAGCTTCACTTCAAAAAATGTTCAAGGCGCTCAAAGGGGTTCTACCCGCCAAAAAAGCATTGGCACTCGTTCATGTAGAAGAAGGCTTTAGAAGACACCTTATGAGCCTTTACCGAAAAAACAGGAACGAACAGCGTCAAAAGAAAGAGGAAGAGATGCCAAAGTTGTAGGGTTTATTATCTTCTTTATCTTATGTGAATAATCAATGCTAGTTCCCCTTGTTAAAGATACCAATTATAGAGTTATTTGGTTGTTTATCTATCTTAGTATGCCGTCTTTATTTGTTTACTTACATTTAAGCCATTTGATTAGCCATAACCAAAAACCAAATGACTTTAAAAAAATACTATACAGCTATATTTTTACCATTAATTTTAATCATCAGTGCTACTTTGTATTTTAATGAAAGTCGCATGATTTTACTGATCTTCTATTACTATATATACAGATGTATTCTAGATTATTATGTTTTAAAAAGCAGAGGCATCGTTAACAATAAAGATATCTGGAAGTTTATATTACCCATTTGGTCAATTATCTACTTCAAAGAATTGTATTTTAAACAATAATTATGAACAGATAATTGGATGGATTATTATAGGCCATATATCACTTAAGCGTTTGAGAAACCTATCCGTGCGCTAGAAAAAGCACAAATTATTAAATTAAAAAAAGCCCCTAGTAAAACACCAACTTTGCCATAGCTCCTTTCCCTGCAGCATAGGCCGTATTTGAATTGGCGAATCTCAGGGTGTAAAACGAGGCATCTGAAAGGGTTTTCCAATGGAGCCCACCATCATCGGAGTATGAGATACCTGTAAAACCAAGGGCTACAACGCCTTGCCCCTCGGTACCTGGAACATATTGCACACAACTTTTATAGCCTGGGTTCTCGTTCACTGCTTGTAACTTCCATGTCTTACCCCCATCTTTGGTAGTAGCTAGGTTCGCAGAGGCGTCTTTGGGACTCAGAAAACTACCCCCGTAAGCAATCCCTTCTTGGGCATTCCAAAAGTCTATACTATAAATACCGTAGGCCTCAATAGTATCATTTTTTACGGGTGTAGGAAACACTTCCCATTGCAGTCCATAATCTTGGGAATAATAAATATTCCCAGCAGTGGTGGCCATCCAAGCTTTAGATCCTAAGGTTTTAATATTGGTGTTAGAAGCCGCAAATGCACCCTCTCCTGCTTCGCTAATAGGCAATTGATCACATAGAGTTTTGCGCCAGGTCTTTCCGCCGTCTGAGGTGCGAATAATAGAAAGACAACCACCAACAGCGTCGCCTACCGCAATGCCTTTTTGCGCGTCAAAAAAAGTCATTGCGTCATAGAAAACACCTGCCTCATTTTCAGTGTACACCAATTCCATCTGTCCTTGATCTCCTGTCTTGTACAACATTGCCGGGTTTTCTACAGAGAGCATAAAAAAGTCTTCTGGGGTATGGGCCACTGATCTAAATTCTAAATTGCTTTCTAAGGCTCCTTTTAAACGATTCTGTTTCACTTGTAAATCAGGCAAAGAAAGCATTCCAAAAGTTCCTTTATTTGCCGCGAAAACCACATTCCCTTGCATGAGCTCAATGGCTCTAATAGAGAGAGAGTCCATAATGATTTTTTGAATTTTCACCCCTTTGAATGGCATTGGAGAAGGGGTTTCTTGAGCGCAGGAAATACAAAATAAAAAGCTTAAAAGAACTAGTAAACGTTTCATGAAAAATATTTTAATCAAATATATTAATTAAAAAGTGTCAAATAAGGTAAACTAAGCATAAAGCAATACCTTTGCCAGCAAATTAGAGATCGTCCATTTATTTCTCATGAAGCGCATTAAAAGTGCATCCAAGCAATGATTTTCATAAGAAGAAGGAATTAAAATAAGAACACCCATGAAACTACACAGAAATTTGGTTTTTGCCGTTGTAGATGCTTTAGGCTTTATTTTCAATGAAGGAGAATATGCAGACAAGGTAGTAGAGAAAGTACTTAAATACGACAAAAGGTGGGGCGCTAGAGATAGGGGTTTTATAGCAGAAACCACTTACGATATGGTGAGATGGAAGCGTTTGTATAGTGAAATTGGAGAGATAAAGGCACCCTATACAAGGCCAAAACTATTTAGGATGTTTGCCGTATGGGCGGTTTTAAAGGGCATACAGTTACCCGATTGGAAGCAAATTGAGCCCACTCCTGAAAGAAGAATTAAAGGTAAATTCGACGAACTTTCTAAAATTAGAAAATACCGTGAGTCTGTTCCTGATTGGTTAGACATTCTAGGTGAAAAAGCCCTAGGAGATGCTTTGTGGACTAAAGAACTGGTAGCATTGAACGAGCAAGCCAGTGTAATTCTCAGAACCAACACCCTCAAAACGAACAAAGACACACTTAGAGATGCCCTGACAGAAAATGGTATTTATACTGATTCTATCAAAGGACATCCGCAAGCTTTAAAACTAGAACAAAGGGCCAATGTTTTTACAACTGATGCGTTTAAAAATGGTTGGTTTGAAGTTCAAGACGCCTCTTCTCAATTGGTGGCAGAAGCCTTAGACGTTAAGCCTGGCCAAAGGGTGGTAGATTGTTGTGCTGGAGCGGGGGGGAAAACCCTTCATTTGGCAGCACTTATGGAAAATAAGGGACAACTTATCGCTATGGATATCTATGCCAACAAGCTTAAAGAACTTCAAAGAAGGGCCAAAAGAGCTGGGGCTTTTAATATTGAACCCAGACACATTAGCAGCACTAAAGTCATTAAAAAACTTTATGGAAAAGCAGACCGGGTTCTTATAGACGCACCTTGTAGTGGTTTGGGCGTATTGAGAAGAAATCCAGATGCCAAATGGAAGCTTCAAGAATCGTTCATCGAAAAAATAACAAGTACCCAAAGAGAGATTCTTCAAGACTATAGTAAGATGGTTAAAGATGGGGGTAAAATGGTGTATGCGACTTGTTCTATCCTACCTCAAGAAAATAGCCAACAGGTGGCGCACTTCTTAAAATCTGAGGCTGGAGCCAACTTTACCCTCTCAAGAGAACAAAAAGTGTATGCTTCTAAAAGCGGCTTTGATGGATTTTACATTGCCTTACTAGAGAAAAAAGCGACTGTTGAAGCTTAAAAAGTTTTTACGATTTTCTGTTTAAAAATATCTATATCCTGTTAATAAAAGGATGGGTTTTTACCACATAAAATCTTAAATTTGTGCTTTATTATCTCTAATAGCGCATAGCTCATGATTCATTTTTTTGGTCACCCCACAGCAACTGTTTACGCCCTTCAAACTACTGGCGAAATTTCTACCCAAGACAGCGAAAAGTTATCCTGGTTATTTGGGGGAGCACCCAAAATAAATGCGGCGTCTATAGACGCCTTTTTTATTGGTCCTAGAGCAGCTATGATTACGCCGTGGAGTACTAATGCCACTGAAATCACACAAAACATGGGTATTTCAGGTATTTTAAGAATAGAATCTTTTACCGTTTGCTCAGAAAATACGAGTGATTTTGATCCCATGCTTTCTGAAAAGTTTACACAATTAAATCAAGAAATCTTTACAGTAACTACTCAACCAGAAGCTGTTTTAGAAATTGAAGACATAGCAGCATACAACATCCAAGAAGGTTTGGCGCTTTCTGATGAGGAAGTGACATACTTAGAGGGCATTGCTACCAAAATAGAGAGAAAACTAACAGACGCAGAGGTTTTTGGTTTTAGCCAAGTAAACTCAGAACACTGTAGACACAAGATATTCAATGGTGAATTTGTCATTGATGGAGTGACCAAACCTAGTTCGCTTTTTAAACTCATCAAAAAAACCACCGCAACCCATACCAATACGGTCGTGTCTGCCTATAAAGACAATGTTGCCTTTGTAAAAGGTCCTACTATCACTCAGTTTGCCCCACAAAGAGCAGACATAGCAAGTGAATATAAAGAAAAAGAGGTGTCTTCTGTGCTTTCACTCAAAGCAGAAACGCACAATTTCCCCACCACAGTAGAACCTTTCAATGGTGCTGCAACTGGATCAGGTGGTGAAATCAGAGACCGTTTGGCAGGGGGAAAAGGCTCTTTACCACTAGCCGGTACTGCGGTTTATATGACTCCATACTCAAGAATACAAGCAGAAAAAGGATTCCAACCGAGCATGCCAGAAAGGCCTTGGTTGTATCAAAACCCTATTGATATTCTTATCAAGGCCTCTAACGGAGCCTCTGATTTTGGAAATAAATTTGGACAACCCCTGATCAATGGGTCAGTGCTGACTTTTGAGCACACTGAACAAGATAGAAGATTGGGCTATGACAAAGTGATCATGCAAGCAGGTGGTATTGGCTATGGTACACAAAAAGACGCGCTAAAAGATACGCCTAAAGAAGGCGATAGAATTGTTATTTTGGGAGGTGACAACTACAGAATTGGTATGGGTGGTGCTGCTGTATCTAGTGCAGACACCGGTGCTTTTGGATCCACTATTGAACTTAACGCCATTCAAAGGTCTAATCCTGAAATGCAGAAAAGAGCTGCCAATGCCATTAGAGGCTTGGTAGAATCTGACTTCAACCCGATTGTATCCATTCATGACCATGGCGCTGGAGGACACCTCAACTGTCTTTCTGAACTGGTAGAAGACACAGGAGGTCACATAGATCTAGACGCATTACCGGTAGGAGATCCTACTTTATCTGCCAAAGAAATAATAGGAAATGAGTCTCAAGAACGCATGGGGCTGGTCATAGCAGAAAAAGACCTCAGTCTGCTCAAAGATATTGCAGAAAGAGAAAGAGCACCTATGTTTAATGTGGGTAAAGTGAGCGCAGACAAAAGGTTTTCTTTTGTCTCCAAAATAACGGGAGAACGTCCCATGGACATGGATTTAGAAGACATGTTTGGCAGTGCGCCAAAGACCCAAATGGTAGACAAAACCATTTCAAGAAAATACGAATCACCCGAATACGAATTAGGAAAATTTCAAGACTATCTAGACCATGTTTTACAACTTGAGGCAGTGGGTTCTAAAGATTGGCTCACCAATAAGGTAGACCGTTGTGTGGGAGGTAGAGTGGCTGTTCAACAGTGTGTGGGTCCTTTACAATTACCTCTAAATAATTGTGGGGTTATGGCTTTAGACTTTAAAGGGAAAGAGGGTATTGCTACCGCTATGGGACATAGCCCAATAGCAGCGCTCATTAACGCAGCAGCCGGAAGCAGGAATGCCATAACGGAATCACTGACAAACTTAGTTTGGGCTCCGTTAGAAGGTAACATAAAAGCGGTGTCGCTCTCTGCCAACTGGATGTGGCCATGCAACAATGATGGAGAAGACGCCAGGCTTTACGAAGCTGTAGAAGCGGTATCTGGCTTTGCTATTGCGCTCGGTATTAATATCCCCACTGGTAAAGATTCACTTTCTATGAAACAACGCTACCCAGATGGAGATGTGGTTGCGCCTGGAACGGTTATAGTATCGGCCGCAGGCCACTGTAATAATATAAAACAAGTAGTAGAACCGGTACTCCAAAAAGAAGCCGGTTCGCTCTACTATATTAATTTTTCACAAGATGCTTTCCAGTTAGGGGGCTCCTCTTTTGCACAAACCTTAAATAAGATTGGAGCTACTGCGCCAGATGTGAAAGACCCCTCATTCGTAAAAGCAGCCTTTAACGTCCTTCAAGAAATGATCTCTGAGGGTCAGATAGCGGCAGGTCATGATATTGGGTCTGGTGGTTTAATCACTACTTTATTAGAGATGTGTTTTTCAGATCTTGATTTAGGGGCTTCAGTAGACCTCCATGCACTGGGAGAATCAGATACCATTAAATTATTGTTTGCAGAAAATGCTGGGTTGGTTTTTCAATTAAAAGCCAATGCCACTACAGACCTCCTAGACAAGGCTGGTATTCAGTACCACTACATAGGAGAAGTGACTCATACGCCTACTTTGGAGATTAAAAATGGTAGCGTAGCCATTGGTCTTCCTATAGGCTCTTTAAGAGATACCTGGATGCGCACTTCTGCCTTATTAGATGAAAAGCAAACTGCCAATGGTCGTGGGATAGCGCGTTTTGAAAATTATAAAAATCAACCCCTCCAATACCGTTTCCCAGAAAATTTCAGTGGTATGCTGGATCCTTTTACAGGAACAAGACCTAAAGCAGCCATCCTAAGAGAAAAAGGAAGTAATTCAGAAAGAGAAATGGCCAATGCCATGTATCTGGCTGGTTTTGACGTGAAAGACATTCACATGACTGATTTGATGAGTGGTAGGGAGACCCTAGAAGACATTCAGTTTATTGGAGCTGTAGGTGGCTTCTCTAACTCAGATGTCTTGGGGTCTGCAAAAGGATGGGCCGGCGCTATTAAATACAATGAAAACGCTCGAAAGGCCATTGAAAATTTCTTTAAGAGACCAGACACCTTGTCTGTGGGTATTTGTAATGGGTGCCAGCTCTTTATGGAACTTGAGCTCATTCATCCAGAGCACCATACCCATGGGAAAATGACCTACAACGATTCCAAAAAACACGAGAGTAACTTTACCTCAGTAACCATTGAAGAGAACCAATCCGTGATGCTCTCTAGCTTGGTGGGCACCACACTTGGAGTTTGGATCTCTCATGGGGAAGGAAAATTCCAACTCCCTATGAACCGTGAAGACTACCATGTGGTAGGTACTTATGGTTATGAAGATTACCCTGCCAATCCGAATGGTAGTGATTACAATGTGGCCATGCTGGCCGACGCCACAGGGCGTCACCTTGTTACAATGCCTCATATTGAACGCTCTATATTCCCTTGGAACTGGGCGTATTATCCAAACCAAATGGCGCATGAAGTGTCCCCATGGGTAGAAGCCTTTGTGAATGCTAGAAACTGGATCATTGAAAAGAAATAAAAATAACAACCCCTTTCATTTGTAAATTAATGAAAAGAAGTACTTGCATTTGAAAATATCGCAATCTTTCACTATTTTTCCAACACCAAAAAAAATAGCTATGAAAGACATTACCCGTTTATTTGATTTTCCTTATTATCAATTAAAGGAATTTAATTTAGATAAGGCCTTTGTAACCAAGTCTAAGGGAGAATGGGTAGCAACTTCTACACAAGAATTTATAGACCGAGGAAATGCCATATCTAGAGGACTCATAAAGTTAGGCGTACAACCAAATGACAAAATTGCAGTCATTTCTCTGACCAACAGAACAGAGTGGAATATTATGGATTTAGGGGTATTACAAGTAGGAGCGCAAAATGTTCCTATTTACCCTACCATTTCAGAAGAGGACTACGCCTACATACTTAATCATTCAGAAGCAACTTACTGCTTTGTCTCCTGTGCTACGGTATACGCAAAAGTAAAAGCTGTAATGGATAAGACAACGTTAAAGGGGGTCTATTGCTTTGATGAATTGCCGGATTGCGAACACTGGTCTGTGGTAGAAAAATTAGGAGAAGACACGGCTATTCAAACAGAAGTAGAAGCCAGAAAACAATCGGTCACACCAGAAATGCTGGCCACCATAATATACACTTCAGGAACTACTGGAAAGCCCAAAGGGGTCATGCTTTCTCACCACAATGTAGTGAGTAATGCAATCTATGCATCTGAAAGAATTCCACTTCCAGGAGGCACCGCTAAAGCCTTAAGTTTCCTACCTGTATGTCACATCTACGAGAGGGTGATTATGTACCTTTATATGATTAAAGGAGTGAGTATTTACTTTGCAGAGTCTATGGAGACCATTTCTGACAACTTAAAAGAGCACAAGCCACATGTCATGACAGCCGTCCCAAGATTATTGGAAAAGGTTTATGATAGTATTATAGCCAAAGGAGCCGATTTAAAAGGAATTAAAAAAGCCTTGTTTTTTTGGGCAGTAAATGTTGGATTGGAATATGCGCCTTATGGAGAAAACGGTGCATGGTATGAGTTTAAATTAAAGATTGCTAGAAAACTTATTTTCAGTAAATGGAAAGAAGCTCTGGGAGGTAATTTATCCGTAATTGCTTCTGGAAGCGCTGCACTACAGCCTAGGCTTGCAAGAATCTTTAATGCTGCTGAAATGGGTGTAATGGAAGGATATGGGCTTACAGAAACCTCTCCTGTTGTTACGGTAAATGACATGAGAAACGGACTTTTTAGAATAGGTACTGTTGGTAAACTCATCGCTGAAACTGAGGTTAAAATAGCGAAAGATGGAGAAATATGTGTGAAAGGTCCGCAAGTCATGATGGGCTATTACAAAGATCCTGAAAAAACTGCTGAGGTTATTATAGATGGTTACTTCCATACTGGAGATATAGGAGAGTTTGACGCAGATGGTTTTCTTAAAATTACGGACCGTAAAAAAGAAATGTTTAAAACCTCTGGAGGTAAATATGTGGCGCCCCAACTTCTAGAAAACAGATTAAAACAATCCAGATTTATAGAGCAAGTGATGGTGGTTGGAGAAGGAGAAAAAATGCCTGCTGCATTAATTCAGGCAAACTTTGAATTTATAAAAGAATGGGCGCAACGCAAGTTAAATAAATCATTTACTTCTAACGAAGCACTGGTCCAAGATCCTGCTGTAATGAGCAGGTTACAAGAAGAAGTAGATGCTGCCAATGAGCAATTTGCTAAATGGGAAAAAGTAAAACAGTTTAGGCTCACCCCAGACATTTGGAGTATAGATGCCGGACATGTAACTCCTACCCTCAAATTAAAAAGGAAAGTGATCAAGCAAAAATATATGGATTTATACGAAGACATATACAGGGGCTAATTAGAAAAGTCAAAGTTTACCAAAGTCTCAACATACTGTTGGGGCTTTTTTTTTTGCATATTTTTTTTTCTAGAGGGAGCGCTAGCTTAAGTGTTTAGTGAAAACATTTTTCTAAATTTACTATGCATGCATAATATATTTTAGTATATTTGGGATAAATAAATCCCAATTTTGAGTAAAGAACAAACCATAGATTACACGCTCAGAACCACCTGGCAAGCGGTAAGCAAGATGTATAATGAAGAAGCTAAGAATTTTGGCACTACTATGACGCTTGGGTTTACATTGTTGAGTATTGATCCAAAAACTGGAACTCCGTCAACAGCTCTCGGTCCAAAAATGGGTATTGAGGCGACAAGCTTATCCAGGATACTAAAGACCTTGGAGGAAAGAGGTTTTATTGAGAGAAAACCAAACCCGGAAGATGGAAGAGGTGTTTTAATTCATCTTACACCCGCTGGGCTTGAAAAGAGGAACATCTCTAAGCAAGTTGTTTTAAAATTCAACGGGGTGATAGAAAACGCTGTGAGTAAATCTCAGTTAAAGGCGTTTTATGAGGTCACTGATACCATTAATGAGCTTATAGCTAACAAAGAAATTTACCAAACAGAAAAAAAACAGTATTAAGGCTTAACATATGAACAAACACATCAAAAAAGTTGCAGTCATTGGATCAGGTATTATGGGAAGCGGTATTGCTTGTCATTTTGCCAACATTGGGATAGAAGTCCTTTTACTGGATATTGTTCCCAATGCCTTGACAGACAAAGAATCTTCCGCAGGCCTAAGTCTATCAGATAAAGTAGTTAGGAATAGACTGGTAAAAGAGGCGCTAGCTGCTTCTTTAAAATCTAAGCCCTCTCCTATTTACGATCAGAAATTTGCCAATAGAATTTCTGTTGGAAATTTAGAAGATGATCTGGCCAAAATTGCTTCTGTAGATTGGATTATTGAAGTAGTCGTAGAACGTTTAGACATTAAAAAGCAAGTATTTGAGGCTATTGAAAAGCACAGAAAACCAGGAACACTTATTACCTCAAATACATCTGGTATTCCAATCTCTTTCATGAGTGAGGGACGCTCAGAAGACTTTCAAGCACATTTCTGTGGCACACACTTTTTTAACCCTGCCCGTTATTTAAAATTATTTGAAATTATTCCAGGTCCTAAGACTAAAAAAGAGGTCTTGGACTTCTTAGAAAATTACGGGGAACAATTTCTAGGTAAAACAGCAGTAGTGGCTAAAGATACTCCTGCTTTTATAGGGAATAGAATTGGTATTTTTAGTATTCAAAGTTTATTCCATACCGTTAAAGCCATGGACATGACTGTAGAAGAGGTAGACAAGCTTACAGGTCCTGTGATTGGAAGACCCAAGTCTGCTACTTTTAGAACTGTAGATGTGGTGGGTTTAGATACTTTGGTACATGTGGCCAATGGAATTAGAGAAAATTGCCCTAATGATGAACAACACGGGCTTTTTGCTTTACCTGACTTTGTAGAAACCCTCATGAAAAACAAGTGGTTGGGGAGTAAAACAGGGCAAGGATTTTACAAAAAAGAAAAGAAAGTTGATGGAAGCTCAGAAATCCTAAGCCTAGACTTAAACACACTCGAATACCGATCTAAAAAAAGAGCGTCTTTTGCCACCTTAGAAGGCACCAAGACCATTGACAATGTAGCAGATAGGTTTCCTGTATTAGTAGCTGGAAAAGATAAGGCTGGAGATTTTTACAGAAAATCTTTCGGATCGCTCTTTGCTTATGTGTCTCACAGAATTCCTGAAATATCTGACAGCCTATACAAAATAGACGACGCTATGAAAGCTGGTTTTGGTTGGGAACACGGACCATTCGAAATTTGGGATGCCATTGGTTTGGGCAAAGGAATTGAATTGGCAGAGGCGTCTGGACAGAAAGTGGCTCCTTGGGTACACGATATGGTTGCAACTGGAAAAACAAGTTTCTATGAAGTAAAAGATGGTGCCACTTATTATTATGAAATATCTACAAAAGCCTTTGAGAAAAAGCCAGGACAAGAAGCCTTTATTATTTTAGACAATATTAGAGAAAAACCCGCTGTGTACAAAAATGCAGGAGTGGTACTTCACGACATTGGAGATGGTATTTTAAACCTAGAGTTCAGATCTAAAATGAATACTATTGGTGGAGAAGTACTGCAAGGATTAAATACGGCTGTAGACATTGCTGAAAAGAACTTTCAAGGATTGGTTATTGGAAACCAAGGACCTAATTTTTCTGTAGGGGCCAATATTGGTATGATTTTCATGATGGCGGTTGAACAGGAATACGACGAGCTTAACATGGCTATTAAAATGTTCCAAGATACCATGATGCGAATGCGATACTCCGCTATCCCAACCATAGCCGCACCTCATGGAATGACCTTTGGAGGTGGTTGTGAATTATCGCTTCATGCAGACAAAGTAGTTGCGGCTGCAGAAACCTATATAGGTTTAGTAGAGTTTGGTATTGGTGTAATCCCTGGTGGTGGTGGAACCAAAGAAATGACTCTAAGGGCTTCAGATACCTTCAAGAAAAATGATGTGGAGCTCAATGTGCTTCAAGAGTATTTCTTAACCATAGGAATGGCTAAAGTAGCCACCTCTGCTTACGAAGCCTTCGATACAGGGATTTTACAAAAAGGTAAAGACACTGTGGTGGTAAATAAAGACAGACAAATAGCCACAGCAAAAGCTTACGCCAAGCTCATGGCAGAATCTGGGTATTCACAACCCGCAAAAAGAAATGATATTAAAGTGCTTGGAAAACAAGCACTTGGAATGTTTCTTGTAGGAACAGATGCCATGCAGGCAGGTAAATATATTTCAGAGCACGATCAAAAAATGGCCAACAAATTGGCCTACGTTATGGCAGGTGGAGATCTTTCTGAACCTACTTTAGTCAGCGAACAATATTTATTAGACCTAGAAAGAGAAGCTTTCTTATCTCTTTGTACGGAACGAAAAACCCTAGAGCGTATTCAACACATGCTAAAAGTAGGAAAACCTTTAAGAAACTAATCAGACTTATGAAAACAGCATATATAGTTAAAGCGTATAGAACAGCCGTTGGTAAAGCACCTAAAGGGGTTTTTAGATTTAAAAGACCAGATGAATTGGCTGCAGAAACCTTAGAACATATGTTCAAAGAGCTTCCTGATTTAGACAAAACTAGAATAGACGACGTCATGGTGGGTAACGCCATGCCAGAAGCTGAACAGGGATTAAATATGGCGAGACTCATTTCATTAATGGGTCTTAAAATTGAAGATGTCCCTGGGGTCACCGTCAACAGGTATTGTGCCTCTGGAATTGAAACCATCGGTATGGCTACCGCAAAAATTCAATCTGGAATGGCAGATTGTATCATTGCTGGGGGCGCAGAGAGTATGAGCTATATTCCCATGGGTGGTTACAAACCTACTCCAGACTACGCACTGGCCAAAGACGGTCATGAAGACTACTATTGGGGAATGGGCTTAACAGCAGAGGCGGTTGCTAATGAATTTAATATCTCTCGAGAAGACCAAGATGCATTTGCATTCTCTTCTCATGAGAAAGCATTAAAAGCGCAAGCAGATGGAAAATTCAAGGACCAAATTGTCCCTATTACCATCGAAGAAACTTTTTTAGATGACGCTGGGAAAAAATCAGTAAAATCTTATATAGTGACCCAAGATGAAGGCCCCAGAAAAGGAACCAATATAGGCGCTTTGTCTAAATTAAGACCTGTATTTGCTGCAGACGGATCCGTGACCGCTGGAAACTCCTCACAGATGAGTGATGGAGCTGCCTTTGTATTAGTAATGAGTGAAGAAATGGTCAAAGAATTAAACCTAGAGCCCATTGCTAGAATGGTCAATTATGCAGCGGCAGGAGTACCGCCAAGGATTATGGGTATTGGTCCCGTAAAAGCTATTCCAAAAGCATTAAAACAAGCTGGATTGTCTCAAAATGATATTGAACTCATAGAATTAAATGAAGCTTTTGCCTCTCAATCATTAGCAGTGATTAGAGAATTAGACCTGAATCCAGATATGATCAATGTCAATGGAGGCGCTATTGCCTTAGGACACCCTCTAGGGTGTACCGGCGCAAAACTTTCTGTCCAATTATTTAGTGAAATGAGGGATAGAAAAATGCAGGGTAAATACGGTATGGTGACCATGTGTGTGGGAACAGGACAAGGTGCCGCCGGAATATTTGAATTTTTAAATTAAAACATTAATAAACTTCCTATTATGAGTGCAACAGAACAACACGAATTGTTACGCGGAGGGCAGTTCTTAGTGAAAGAAACCGCTTGTGAAGATGTTTTTACCTTAGAGGACCTAAGCGAAGAACAAAAAATGATGCGTGATAGTACCAAAGAGTTTGTAGACAAAGAGCTATGGGCACATTGGGAAAGATTTGAAAAAAAAGACTACGCCTTCACTGAAGAAACCATGCGTAAAGCAGGTGAAATGGGTCTTTTAGGCGTAGCAGTACCAGAACAATACGGTGGTTTAGGAATGGGGTTTGTATCTACCATGCTGGTATGTGATTACATCTCTGGAGCCACAGGATCTTTTAGTACTGCCTTTGGAGCGCATACTGGAATTGGAACCATGCCCATTACGCTATACGGTACGGAAGCACAAAAGCAAAAATATGTACCCAGATTGGCTTCTGGTGAATGGTTTGGTGCATACTGCTTAACAGAGCCAGGCGCAGGATCAGACGCAAACTCTGGTAAAACCAAAGCAGTTTTATCCGAGGATGGTAGCCACTACATTATATCTGGACAAAAAATGTGGATTTCCAATGCCGGTTTCTGTAATATGTTTATTGTTTTTGCACGTATAGAAGACGACAAAAACATTACCGGTTTCATTGTTGAAAATGATCCATCTAATGGCATTACAATGGGAGATGAAGAGAAGAAGTTAGGGATTCACTCCTCCTCTACCAGACAAGTGTTTTTTTCTGATACCAAAGTGCCGGTAGAAAACATGCTCTCAGAAAGAGGAAATGGCTTTAAAATCGCCATGAATGCGCTTAATGTGGGTAGAATTAAATTAGCAGCAGCTTGTTTGGACGCCCAAAGAAGGATTATTAAAGAAGCCGTAAACTACGCCAACGAGCGCGTTCAATTTAAGACACCTATTGTAAATTTTGGTGCTATTAAGACGAAAATTGCCGCTATGGCAACCAACACTTATGCAGATGAATCTGCTTCCTACAGAGCGGCTAAGAATATAGAAGATAGAATTACCTTAAGAGAAGCCGCTGGTAATACACACCAAGAAGCGGAATTAAAAGGCGTAGAAGAATATGCCATTGAATGTTCTATCCTAAAAGTAGCCGTGTCAGAACATGTGCAGGCTTGTTCAGATGAGGGGATTCAAATATTTGGTGGAATGGGCTTTAGTGCAGACACTCCAATGGAGTCTGCCTGGAGAGATGCTAGAATATCCAGAATCTACGAGGGAACCAACGAAATTAATAGAATGTTAGCCGTTGGAATGTTGGTCAAAAAAGCCATGAAGGGGCATGTAGACCTATTGGGCCCTGCAACAGCAGTTGGTGAAGAGCTTATGGGAATTCCATCTTTTGACACGCCAGATTACAGCGCCTTATTTGCAGAAGAAAAAGACATTATTAAAAGGCTTAAAAAAGTATTCTTAATGGTAGCAGGATCTGCCGTACAAAAATTTGGACCAGATCTAGAATCCCATCAACAATTGTTAATGGCTGCAGCAGACATTCTTATACAAGTCTATATGGCTGAATCTACCCTACTCAGAACAGAGAAGAATGCCAAACGTTTTGGAGAAGACGCTCAAAAAACACAAATTGCCATGACGCAATTATACCTGTATAGGGCCTTAGAAATTGTTCAATCTAGAGGAAAAGAAGCCATTATTTCTTTTGCAGAGGGAGATGAACAACGCATGATGCTCATGGGACTTAAGCGTTTTACGAAATACACCAATTATCCAAATATAGTAGCCCTTACAAATCTCATTGCAGATCAAGTGGCCTCAGACAATGGATACCGCTTTGACTAAACGCTTTTAAAGCAATACATATTTATTATTGGTTTTTATATTTTATGTATGTAGCGCCACCCTTCGGGTGGCGCTTTTTTTTACCCCCTACACCCATCATTATTAGCCGTTTTAACTTAATTTAGAGGCTTTAGAAATTTCTATGAAAGCACCTATATTAAATAGCGTTTACGCTGCAGAAGACTTCCAAACAAAAGGACACCAAATGGTAGATCTTTTAAGTAAACACTTAAAAGCAGCTCAAAAGAGCACCCATAAAACCATCCCATATACAGACCCTGAATCAGAGCGTCAATTCTGGCAACAATACCCAGAAAAGCAAGATTTTCAAACCTTGGTTCAGGACCTTATTGACCGCTCAATACACGTGCACCAACCCAAATACATTGGTCACCAAGTAGCCCCTCCTGCTCCTATTACAGCAGTATCTTCCATGCTCACCTCTTTTTTAAACAATGGATCTGCGGTCTATGAAATGGGTATAGCCAATACGGCCATAGAACGTATTGTAACAGATCAATTGTGTGCACAATTAGGCTTTGACACCCATGCAAGGGGTTTTCTTACCTCTGGAGGCACTCTAGCAAACCTGACCGCTTTGCTCGCTGCTAGAAGTGTTAAAGACGGAACAGGCGTCTGGAAAAATGGACATGAGGAATCTCTAGGTATTCTAGTTTGTGAAGAAGCACATTACTGTGTAGATCGTGCCGCAAGAATAATGGGTCTTGGAGACAAAGGTATTTTAAAAGTACCCGCAACAATAAATTACGCTATGGATACCTCAGCTTTAGAGGCCACTTTAGAAAAGGCCAAACAAGCGGGTATTCAGGTGTTTGCCATTGTAGGGAGTGCACCATCTACCGCTACTGGAATCATAGATCCCTTAGACAAAATTGCTTCTTTTGCTCAAAAGCACGGGCTGTGGTTTCATGTAGACGCTGCCCATGGCGGCGCAGCCATTTACTCAAAACACTTTAAAAAAGATTTAGAAGGTATAGAAAAAGCAGATTCGGTAGCTATAGACGGCCATAAAATGATGATGATGCCCGCATTGACCACTGCACTATTATTTAAAGACGGTACACACAGTTACCAGACCTTCAGTCAGAAAGCAGATTATTTATTGTCAGATGCAGATCATGAGGATTGGTACAATATGGCCAAGCGCACCTTTGAGTGCACCAAAAGCATGATGTCTATTCATTGGTTTGTGCTATTGAATCAATATGGGCCATCCGTTTTTGATGAATTTGTGAGCACTTTATATCAAATGGGGCAACAATTTGCAGCTATTATTAAAAAAGAGCCGGATTTTGAATTGGCCTTAGAACCACAGACCAATATTGTATGTTTTAGAATGGTACAAAAGCAGCTTTCTAAACAAGCACTCAACACCTTAAATGAACGCTTGAGATGTGCCTTAGTACAAGAAGGGTCCTTTTATATTGTTCAAACAAAACTCAAGGGTACCCACTACCTAAGGGTTACGATCATGAACCCAAAAACAGATTCAGAAAACTTAAGCGCCTTATTGGTCCATTTAAAAGAATTGGCTCAACCCATTCTTCAGAACCTTACATAAATCACTTAATAATTGTATTTTTAGTTCTTAGAAAATCAAATCACCCTTAGCATGAAAAACCAAACCATCTCTTTCAAAGCCCCTATTACCGCTTTATTGTTACTACTCTTTTTTGGGATCAGTACGTCAAATGTACAAGCGCAGACAGACCAAGACATCTATTCGATTATAGACCAAGTGTCTGCAACGCGCATTGAACAAGATATTACCAGCCTGGTTAATTTTGGCACCAGACATACTCTGTCAGACACTCTCTCCAACAAAACAGGTATTGGAGCAGCCAGAAGGTGGATTAAAAAAAGTTTTGAAAACACCTCTGCCAATTGTGGTGATTGTTTGGAAGTGTTTTACCAAGGGAATATGGTCAAAAAAGGGACGAATGGTAGAATCGTTAAAGATGTTAACATTGTGAATGTAGTAGCCATTCAACGCGGCACAAAAAACCCCAATAAATTTATTATTATGAGTGGAGATATTGACTCAAGAGTCAGTGATCCAACAGATTATACTTCTATCTCCCCAGGAGCCAATGACAATGCCTCAGGTATGGCTGGAACACTAGAAGCAGCTAGAGTTTTATCTAAATACCGCTTTGAAAACAGTATTATATATGTAGGGCTTTCTGGTGAGGAACAAGGATTATTCGGCGGGAAAGGATTGGCAGAATATGCCAAAGCACAAGGATGGGAAATAATTGGAATTTTAAATAACGATATGATTGGGAACATCACAGGGGTAGATGGAACGATTAGCAATACTGATTTTAGAATTTTTTCAGAGCCAGTTCCCCCAACAGAAACGGAAAGAGAAAGAAATGCCAGACGTTTCTATGGTGGAGAAGTAGACGGTATTTCTAGACAATTGGCCAGACATATTCACAAGCAAGTAAAAAAATACATGCCAGAAATGAACCCAATGCTCATCTATAGATTGGATAGATTTGGGCGAGGGGGACACCACAGACCTTTTAATGACGCCGGTTTTGCTGGAGTTAGAATAATGGAAGCCCACGAAAACTACACCCAACAACACCAAGATATAAGAGAAGAAGGGGGTATTGCCTACGGCGATGTCCTAGAACATGTAAACTTTGATTATGCTGCCAAACTCACCGCAGTAAATGCCATTTCACTAGCGAGTTTAGCATGGGCCCCTACCCCTCCAGAAACAGTAGCCTTAGGAGGTGCCGTTGCACCAGCAGCTACCTTTTCTTGGGATGCGGTGCCAGAAGCTGTAGGCTATAAAATTTATTGGAGAGACACTACCTCTCCTACTTGGGATATGTCGAGATATGTAGGGAATGTGACGTCTTTCACCTTAAAAGGAATGGTGGTAGATAATTATTTTTTTGGGGTATCGGCCGTAGGCGCTAACGGACAAGAAAGCGTGGTTAAATTTCCTAATAAGATTCAGCGCTAAGCACGTTTCTAGTGTAACAAATAGTTACTTCATTTCTCTAAATTACAAGTAATAACCCCAAATGAACGAATTAAAGATTTTAGAAGAAATTCAAAGTAATACAGCCACTGCGGTCTACTTTAAAGGAGATCGCTGTAGTGTTTGCAGTGTATTAGAGCCAAAAATAAAAGCACTATTAGAAACAGAATTTCCAAAATTCACTTTTATTTCAATTCCTGAAAGTGATGGTAATAATGAATTGACTGCACAATTAAGGGTTTTTAATGTGCCAACCTTAATTCTATTCTTAGAAGGAAAAGAATTTTTAAGAACAGGAAAGAATACCAGTATCATAGAATTGTCCAATCAAATTCAACGGCCTTATCACATCTGTTTTTCCTGAATGACACCAAAAAAACTTAAAAAGCAGTTTTTTTAAATTAACACATTAAGTCTATTTAAATTTTAAATCATATACCGGCTTTTTAAGCATTTTTTTTTGATCATGGCTTCTTTAATACGGACTTTAGGTATGGGTATTTGGGTAGCATTTTTTTTATTACTATTTAGCGCTTTAACCAATTCATTCTAAAATTGTAAATTTGCAGTTCAAAAGAATGACTTTACCAGAGCTAAACCAGCGTGTTTTCGTTTTTTAGTGTTTTGGAATTCTTTTAAAAGCATGTCAAAATTACCTTCAGAATACCAATTTTTAGATCTCTCGGACTATGGGAGACCTTTTGGAAAGGCTATAGCCAAACAATTACAACACACACGCTTTCACGCAGTACACGTGACCTTTCTTTTCGTTTTTACAGCAGTGGTTTCTCTTGGGTTTCTATGGCAGGGTTACCCCATCGTAGCCTCGGTGCTTTTGGTATTAAAATCGATTATAGATGCGGCAGACGGAGAACTAGCAAGGCTTCAAAACAGACCATCTTATATTGGAAGGTACTTAGATTCCGTATCGGATATCCTGATTAATTTATGTCTTATCCTGAGCATTGGTCTTTTGACAAACACTCCTATTTGGATTGTCCTTCTTGCTTTCGCTAGCTTACAGTTACAAGGAACACTTTACAACTACTACTATGTTATACTGAGGAATGAACACCAGGGAGACACGACTTCTAGGATATTTGAGCGTAAAGCCCCTAAAGCATTAGGGACCGAAAATCAAAAATGGGTAAACCGTTTGTATTACGCTTACAAATTTTGCTATGGAATATTTGACAAAATCATATATACCATAGATCATAATGCGTCTACACATAAAAATTTCCCTAAGTGGTTTATGACTGTATTGTCTACATTTGGGCTAGGCTTTCAATTGTTGGTCATTGCTTTTCTAATGGCACTCGGGCAAATGAAATGGATTATTCCAATTATCCTATATGCCAATATTGCCTTATCAGTGTTTATCTTCATCAGAAAATTACTTCCTGATAGGCATTCTTAAGCACACTTTTTCTATATTTATTGATCTTAAACAATACCCAACATCATGAAAAAAACCTTCTTGCTTTTGGCACTTTTTTGTGCCAGTATTTCTGTGGCCCAGCAATTATCCATGGAACAATTAGAAAATCTTAAACCTAGAAACATTGGACCGGGAGGTATGAGTGGTCGTGTCACTTCCATTGACGCTGTTCACGACAATCCTGAAGTAATGTATGTAGGAACAGCCTCTGGAGGGCTTTGGAAATCTACCTCTGGGGGAATAAAGTGGACGCCTATTTTTGACAAACAAATTACGGCATCTGTTGGTGCAGTTGCCATTCAGCAGTCTAATCCATCTGTGGTATGGGTCGGAACAGGAGAGGGAAATCCAAGAAACTCTTTAAATGGCGGCTATGGTGTTTTTAAAACTCTAGATGGTGGTAAAACATGGAAGTCCATGGGTTTAGAAAAAACAAGGCACATTCATAAAATACTTATTGATCCTACAGATCCAAATACAGTATATGTAGGCGCTATTGGATCTCCTTGGGGGGCGCATGAAGAAAGAGGGGTGTACAAAACAACAGATGGTGGAAAAAGTTGGCGTAGAATACTCTTTAGCAACAACACCTCAGGAGTAGCAGATATGGTGATGGATCCTAAAAATCCTAATAAAATTATTGCAGCCCTATGGGATCATAAAAGAGATCCTTGGTTTTTTAAATCCGGTGGTCCTGGAAGTGGGCTATATATGACCTACGATGGAGGAGAAAACTGGAAGAAACTATCAGATAAAGAAGGTTTACCAAAAGGTGAATTGGGAAGAATGGGACTCGCCATTGCCGCTAGTAAAACAGAGGTTATCTATGCGCTAATAGAATCTAAGAAAAATGCCTTGTACAAATCTACCGATGGGGGGAGCTCTTGGAAAATGATCAACAATAAGTCAGATATTGGCAACAGACCTTTTTACTACTCGGATATTTTTGTAGACCCTCAAAATGAGAACAGGGTATATTCTGTATTTACCTATGTAAATGTATCAGAAGATGGAGGAAAGAATTTTAGTGAACTCATGCCTGCCTATGGGGTAGATAATGGCGTTCACCCAGATCACCATGCCTGGTGGATACACCCAGAGAACGGACAGTTCATGATGGACGGAAATGACGGAGGAATGAACATCACCAGAGATGGTGGTGCTTCATGGCGTTTTGTTGGAAACATTCCTGTAGCACAGTTTTACCATATCAGTACAGATAATGAGTACCCTTACAATGTTTACGGAGGAATGCAAGACAATGGTTCTTGGAGAGGCCCTGCTTATGTTTGGAAAGTTCAGGGTATTAGAAATTCTTACTGGCAAGAAATAGCCTTTGGAGATGGTTTTGACGTAGTCCCAGACAAAGACAATTCACAGTATGGGTACGCCATGAGCCAGCAAGGCTTTGTGTCTAGATACGATTGGAAAACTGGAAACAACTATTCTGTTAGACCCACGGCACCTGACGAAAAAACAGCATTAAGATTTAACTGGAATGCGGGTATTGGTCAGGATCCATTTGACAACAGCACTGTATATTTTGGAAGCCAATTTGTACATAAATCTACAGATAAAGGACTTACCTGGGAAGTTATTTCTACAGACCTTACCACCAACGACCCTGAAAAGCAAAAACAAAGTGAGAGCGGTGGTTTAACCATGGATGCTACCGGAGCAGAAAACCATTGTACCATTCTTGTCATTGAGCCCTCACCCGTAGAAAAAGATATGCTGTGGGTGGGCACAGATGACGGCCGTGTTCACTTTACTCAAGACGGTGGAGACTCTTGGAATGAGGTTACAAAAAACATCAAAGGCCTTCCTAAAGGTAGTTGGATTCCTCAGATCAAAGCCTCTGCCAAAAACAAAGGAGAAGCCCTTCTAATAGCCAATGACTACAGAAGATTTAACTACACTCCTTACGCTTACCGCACTAAAAACTACGGTAAAACCTGGGAACGTATTGTAGATGAAAAAGACGTGGCGAGTTACACCCTTTCAATTATAGAAGATCCTAAAAATCCTAATCTATTGTTTTTAGGAACAGATGACGGACTTTATTTGTCTCTCAACGCTGGAGAATCATGGCAAAAATGGACGGCTGGTTTCCCTACGGTGTCTACCAAAGATTTAGCTATTCACCCAAGGGAAGAGGACTTAGTGATAGGTACCTTTGGAAGAGCTGCATGGGTTTTAGACGACATTAGACCTTTAAGAGCTGTTGCTGGTAACCCTCAAGCCATAGCAGAGCCTTTTAATTTATTTGCGCCTCCAACGGCATACTTGGCTGCTTATCAGCAACCTACTGGAAGCCGTTTTGGCGCCGATGCTTTATATCAGGGAGAAAACAAAAAATACGGCGCAATGATTACATACTTTATAAAAGAGGGAATCAAAGAGGGTGCTAAAGAAAAAGATGATAAAGAAGGAGATAGCGTTAAATCCGGTACGGAAGACGGCGCTAAAGGCTCTAAAGATTCTCTTTTCTTAAAAGTATTTAATGGTGATAAACTTATCAGAACCCTAGGTTTTAAAAAACCTAAAAAAGCTGGATTCCATAGAATGTATTGGAATATGGATGAAAAAGGAGCAGACAGACCCTCTAGAAGCATCTCAAAGAGCAAAAGAGAACGCGGTGGTAAATCTGTTTTACCAGGAACTTACAAGCTTGTTCTCACAGATGGTAACTTAGAAAAAACCCAACAAATTACAGTAGCTGCAGATCCTAGACTAGGAGAATCCATAGCGGCCATGAAAGAAGTTTATGACACTGAAACGCTCTTAGAGGGCTTTATGCAAACTGCCGCAGATGCTGTTAAACAATTGGTAGAAAGTAAACAAATAGCAGACCAATTCTCTAAAGAGTTGTCCGATTTAGATAAAAAAGGCCACAAAGAAAGTATTCAAAAAGCCAAAGACATCTCTAAAGAAATTGATAGTTTATTAGCCTCTTATTTAGGAACCATAGATAAGCGACAAGGAATAACAAGAAACCCAGAAATTACGGTAATGCAGAGAATTGGTAATGCCTCTAGTTATGTGGGTAGCAGAAAAACAGGAATGACAGCTACCGAAGACAGGTTAATATTATTTGCTAAAAATGAGCTCAAAAAAGCCTTGGAAAAACAAAATGACTTTTTTGAAAACCAATGGACAAACTTTGTCGCTGAAATGAAAAAAATAGAAAGAAATCCTTTTAAAGAAACCAAAACATTTGATTTAGATTAGTATCTATCAGAAATTAACTCTAACTTAAAACAAACCCTTTAAAAACTATCTTATGAAAAAAATTTTATACACTACTGCAATAATATTGGGACTTTTATCCTGTAAGGACAAACCAAAACAAGCAGAAAGCGCCACTGAAATAGAGGCAGTAGCTCAGGAAGTAACTAAAATTTCCTTTGAAATGACTCCTAAGAGTGGGTCAGAGGTAAAAGGAACCGTTACTTTCTCCCAAGAAAATAATGGGCAAGTGATGATGATGGCTTATTTATCTGGCTTAACACCAGGAGAACATGCCATTCACCTGCATGAAACAGCAGATTGCTCTTCTGAAGACGGAAAATCTACTGGAGGGCATTGGAACCCTACTTTTGAGCCTCATGGAGCCTGGGGAGCTGAGGAGGGCTTTCACAGAGGAGATATTGGTAATTTCACCGCAGATGCAGATGGAAATGCTACAGTACACTTTATGACAGATCTATGGAGTTTAGGAGGAGAAGACCCTACTAAAAACATTATTGGAAAGGCTGTAATAGTGCACCAAGGAGAAGACGACTTAGTCTCTCAACCAAGTGGAGCTGCAGGTGATAGAATTAGTTGTACGGGAATTATTGAATAATATACATCCTTAAAGAAATTTAATGAATCCATCTGCTTCAGGTTGGGTCACAAAATTTGGCCATGTTCTCAAAGACCAAACATTTCTCTTTGAGAACATGGCATTATTTAATCAATTAAAGACGCTAGGTTTTCTGTATGGATTTAATATAGCTATACCGAAGTTTATTATAACTGAACATGAGGCCTCTATTGACGAACGCACAAAAATAAATCTTATTTATGCTATGTATAGTGCCTACGTAGCCTATTACAATAGCAACTCGACAAAAGAAAACACAGAGAAAATAAGAGATTTTAATCTGTTTTTAGAACAAATTACTTCATACTATAAAGGTTTAAATAGTGTCAAAAAATCACTCTTTGAAGGGTTCTTAGGGGAGACAAAAAAAGATGAAATAGTAGCTCGCATAATTGATCAAAGGGTTTTTATTGAAGCCAATATCATTCATAAAACTTTTGGGAATTTTTCTTTAAATCCATATTTAACTATTGATTATTTAGGGTTTAAACGTTTCTTGTCTGATCCTGATCATTATGTGCCTGCTTTACAACAAATAGAAAAAATAGGTATTTTATTAATCGAAAAATCAATAGAGCTCTTTAAATGCGAAAAAAATCAAATAGAACTATTTCAAAAATCAATGCTCTTAAAAGAGCACAAACTTTTACCTACAAATAGAAATGATTTTCATTTATCTACTGAAGAAGTTCAATACCTAATAATCATCAGTTCCTTAAATATCCTGCCAAATAAAGAAGATGAAAATAATCTTTCAAATTATATAAACTTCACTGCGGAGTTATTAAGGGTCTCTCCCAAAAGAATTCACTTAGAACTCTCTGATTTAAAAACATTCATAGAGCTTAACAAAAAACAAATTCCAGGGCTTAAAACTATGGCAACAGGAGAACAGCTCTATGAAAACCTCTCCTTTTTAGTGAATAAATTAATTCTTAGAAACAGTAAGAGGCTGCAAAAAGAAATTAAAGGAAGCCAAGAATTGGTGTGCTTAATTACAAAATCTACTCACAGTGATTTATCTGCTCAAGAAAAAAAGAAAATACAAGAGCAGCTTCTAGATATTTTTAAAAGTATTCCCTCTCTGGCTATTTTCATACTTCCAGGAGGAGCTATGCTTTTACCCATTTTTATAAAGCTAATTCCTAAGCTACTTCCGAGCGCTTTTGACGATAATAGAATTCCCTAATTTTATTTTATACTCAAATTAAAAAAAGCTATTTACCCAATTGTAGTTTTTTGAAGATGAATTGGGAATATTAGCCATATCTTTGCAACTTATAATTATATATGACTTTTAAAGAACTCGGGCTATCTAAGCCACTTCTAGACGCTTTAGATCGTTTAGACTACAATACCCCAACCCCAATTCAAGAAAAAGCTATTCCAATTGTCCTCAAAGGTGAAGATTTATTGGGTTGTGCACAAACAGGAACTGGAAAAACAGCCGCATTTGCTATACCAATTATAGAAAGATTACTTTCTAGTACTTCAAAAAATAGTTTTATTAAAGTGCTTGTAGTTACTCCTACAAGGGAATTGGCCATACAGATTGAAGAAAATTTTAAATCTTACACACATTTCACTGAGCTTAAGACTCAAGTAATTTTTGGTGGGGTAAAACAAGGAAAACAAACAGATGCACTAAGAAAAAAACCAGATATTTTAATTGCTACTCCCGGTAGACTATTAGATCTTATGAATCAGGGATTTATAAGCCTGAAAAATATTGAATACGCCATTTTAGATGAGGCAGATCAGATGCTAGACATGGGGTTTATTCATGATATAAAAAAAATAATCGCAAAGCTTCCAGCGCAAAGGCAATCCTTATTCTTTTCTGCCACTATGCCACAAAGTATTGTGCAATTATCTGGTCAGATATTAGGAAATCCTCAGAGAATTACCATCAAGCCAGAACAAGCTACAGCAGAAAAAATAACGCAAGGAATTTATTTTGTAGATAAAGAAAATAAAATCAAACTCTTAGCCTCATTGGTAGAACAATCTGAGGCACCTGCAGTACTCGTATTTTCGAGGACAAAACACGGTGCTAACAATATTGTTAAAAAATTAGACAAATACGGGATTAAAGGGGCTGCGATACATGGCAATAAATCACAGGCAGCAAGACAAAAGGCATTAGAAGGTTTTAAAGAAGGTAAACTAAACGTTCTAGTGGCTACTGATATTGCAGCAAGAGGAATAGATATAGACCAACTTTCTTTAGTGATTAACTATGAACTCCCCAATGTTCCTGAAACTTATGTTCATAGGATAGGAAGGACCGGAAGGGCTAGTGCTAGTGGTGTTGCTATTTCATTTTGCGACGAAACTGAAATTCCGTATTTACAAGATATTCAAAAACTCATTAAACAGGATGTTCCTGTGATTAAAGGACATGAGTTTGAAAACGAAAGTCTTGAGGGAGAACTACAGAAAAAACAATTCTCTAAAAGTGGTGGAAAAAAGGCAGCCTCCAATCAAAATAGATCTAGAATACCACAAGGAGGAAGAGACAACCAAAGAGGTCAGAGACCTCAGAGAAAATCAAATGGTTCTCGTAGAAATTCATAAATTGTTTATTTTTATACTTCAATTTTTCACATGAATCCTACTACAGGCACTAGAATAAATAAATACTTAAGTGAAATTGGTTATTGCTCTAGAAGGGGTGCAGACAAACTAATAGAAGAAGCTAGAGTAACCATTAATGGTGTAGTTCCTGAAATGGGTACTAAGATTCAGGAAGGAGACATGGTTGCTGTAGATGGAATTGAAGTAGGTAAAAAAGAAACAGAACACGTTTATTTAATTTTCAATAAACCCGTCGGGATTGTTTGTACTACAGATAAAAGGGTAGAAAAAGACAACATCATTGATTTTATAAATTATCCCAAAAGAATATTTCCCATTGGAAGATTAGATAAACCAAGCGAAGGCCTAATTTTTCTAACCAGTGATGGAGACATTGTCAATAAAATTTTAAGGGCAAGGAACCATCATGAAAAAGAATATGTGGTTACTGTAAACAAAAGAATCACCCCAGATTTTATTTCAAAAATGAGTCAAGGGGTACCCATTTTAGATACTGTTACAAGACAATGTAATGTTACTGCTATAAATAGCTTCACATTTAAAATTGTCTTAACCCAAGGACTTAATAGGCAAATAAGACGCATGTGTGAATACCTTGGCTATGAAGTGCAACAATTAAAAAGAGTTAGGATAATGAACATCTCTTTAGATGTACCTGTGGGAAAATGGAGAGATTTTAGCCCAGAGGAACTCAGAGAACTAAATAGTTTATTAGAAGATTCTACAAAAACTGATAACTAATACGCATGTATATTCCAGATCACTACAAAAATGAAAACGAAGAGGAACTTATAGGTTTTATTCATGAAAACCCGTTCGGTATTCTAGTTATTCAAGGAGAGAATGCTCCTATTGCGTCGCATATTCCATTTATGGTCAAAGGATCCCCTGAAGATGGATACCATCTTGTAGGTCACCTCTCTAAAAAAAATCAAATAGCAGAATTATTGAAAAATTCAATGTCTGTGTTAATTATCTTTAATGGACCTCAGCATTATATTTCTTCTTCCTGGTATAAAGAAGAAGAAGTACCTACATGGAATTATATTACAGTTCACGCCTATGGATCTGTTTCAATTCAATCTGACAATGCACTTTTAGACTCATTACATGAATTGGTTGCTCAGCATGAAAAGCATGAAAAGAATCCTGTAGATCTGTCAAAAATGCGTCCAGAAACAATGAATCAATACAAAGGAGTTATAGGTTTCACTATTTCAATTAACACATTAGAAGGAGCTTACAAATTATCACAAACTAGAAAAGAAGACCATCAATCCATTGAAAGCGAACTAGCGAAAAAGAATAATTTTCAAGCTATCGAGATCTCAAATGCCATGAAAAAAGCAAACCATTCCCCTTCAAAATAGTTTTTTAACTTTACGGTTTAAATCATATCATGACCATCACCCAACTCCAATACGTATTAGCTGTAGCAGAATATAAAAATTTTACACTAGCTGCAGAAAAAAGTTTTGTCACTCAGCCTACACTGAGTATGCAAGTTCAGAAATTAGAAGAAGAGTTAGATGTTATCTTGTTCGACAGAAGTAAAAAGCCACTTACCATTACTACAGTTGGAGAAAAAATTGTAGCACAAGCAAAAAACATTGTGAATGAGGCATTGAGAATAAAAGATATTGTTTCACAAGACAAAGGATATGTAGGTGGGCCATTTACCTTAGGTATAATTCCTACTATTATGCCTACTCTACTACCAATGTTTCTAAAATCGTTTATTGAAAAGTATCCTGAGGTCAATTTAATTATAAAAGAACAAAATACAGACCAACTCATAGAAAGTCTTAAAGAAGGCTCTATAGATGCTGCAATTGCAGCCACACCACTAGAAATTGAAGATTTAGAAGAACGCCCTCTATACTACGAACCATTTGTGGGTTATGTTCCTAAAAGCCACAGACTTGCTTCTGCAAAAGAACTCACTGAGGAAGATATTGATCTTTCTGAAATCTTACTATTAAAAGATGGACATTGCTTTAGAGATGGAATTTTAAATTTATGTCAAGCTAACAAAAAATTGGACCTTAGTCATTTTCAGATTCAAAGTGGTAGTTTTGAAACTCTTTTGAATTTATCGGATGAAGGATTAGGAATGACACTTCTTCCTTATTTAAATTCATTGGCCTTGGAACCTAGTAAAAAAAGTGCCCTAAAACATTTCAAAGCACCATCTCCAGCAAGAGAGGTAAGCCTTATATACCATAAGAGGGCTTTAAAAATTCAAATCACTGAAGCCCTTAAAGAAACTATCTCTAATATTATCCGTGGCGCAATAGCCTTTCAGGATGTTAAGATCATTAGTCCTTTAAACAAAAAATAATTTAAAGAAGCTAAAAAAGATATTTTCAAATAAAAAAGAGGCCTTATAAGACCTCTTTTTTACTAACCAAATTATACAATCCTTATCAGGTATTATCTGGACCGCTTATTTTCTAAATAAATCAATGTAGTTTTCACTTTGGGGTTTTCTTTACTAAATTCTTTGAGCCAAATAATTAACTCTTCTATTTCATAGGGCAAAAGCCTTTTGGAAGCTTTTTTTAATTCTCTTCTAAATAAACCGATATTGAAACTCACTTTTTGAAGCACCATTTTGGTATACTCTAGCATTGCTCTAGCCATAAGTTTATTATATTTAAATTGAACATACTCAAATTTAGCACAAATAAACACGTCATATTTTATAAGAAATGTTAAAAACAACTACATTCATGTTAAAAATATACAAAGCCATGAGTCACTATAATTACCTCATTGAAAAAACAAAAATAATTGCTCTTATGGCTTTAATGGGCAGTTTTATTGTGGGATGCGGAGGCGCAGTTAAGGTGCAACAAAAAAACATACACAAGCATTTTAAAGGAAAAAACTTTAAAAATCAAATGACTGGACTCATTGTGATAGATCCAGAGAAGAATGATACTCTAGTTAATATAAACGGAAGCCAATATTTTATTCCTGCCAGCAATACAAAGATTTTTACCCTGTACACAGCACTTGAATTGCTCCCAGAAAAAATGCCTCTATTCAGATATCAGAAAAAAGGAATAGATTCTATACTCATTGCAGGGATGGGAAACCCAACTCCATTTCATCCTTTTTTCAAAGACAGCACTTTAGTCAGCGCCTTAGCGAAATATACCCACGTTGGAATTGTGGGAAACAGGCTATTAGATTTTCCATATGGGCCAGGTTGGGCGTGGGAAGACTACGACACTTATTACGCTCCAGAGCGGGCAGCTTTACCCCTTTATGGAAACGTATTTAGTGTGATTGAGAATGATACTGTCTCCATTCAAGAACCCCAGCTATTTACCGCTTTAGTTAAAAGAAAAAACAATGAAAATCAATTTTATAGAAGCGCAGAAAAGAATATTTTTTACCTGCCGGAAAAAGAATCATTGTCTCTTGAAATACCTTATAAAACCTCGGATAGTATAGCAGCAGTTCTTCTTGGTAATTTGTTAAAAAAAGAGGTTTTTATCTCACCAGAATTTACAAGCAAAACAGAAATAGCCTATGGTATTTCAAGAGACAGTGTATTAGAGCGAATGATGGAAGTAAGTGATAATTTTTTAGCAGAACAACTGTTACTTAGCGCTGCTGAGTTCACTTTAGACAGCATGCAAGCCTCTAGTATTCAAGAATATATATTAAAAGGAAGTTTAAAAGACTTGGTCCAAAAACCTAGATGGGTAGATGGTTCCGGACTGTCTAGATACAATTTATTTACACCGCTATCTATGACTCAGGTACTCCACAAGATGTATCTAAAATATTCTTGGGATAAACTAATTCATTTCTTCCCGATAGGAGGAGAAAAAGGCACCCTAAAAAACTGGTTTAAAGGGGAGCAAAAACCTTATATATACGCAAAGACTGGCAGTCTTGGAAATACCTATTGTCTCAGTGGATTTTTAATCACAAAAAAGAATAAAACGCTAATTTTCAGCTATATGAACAATCATTTCACCAAGCCAAGTAGTCAAATAAAACAGGAAATGGAAATAGTATTAGAGGCTATTAGAGATCAGTATTAATATAAAAACCCTATTTTATTAGGTTTCAAAACTGTACGATTAAAATCTATTGTCTCCATCCAATAAATCTCCTATACCGCCAAGAAGGCTGCCTTCTCCTTTTCCCTTTCCACCCATTTTAGGTGCAGCGGCCCAAACCCTACTAGCCAAACGACTAAAAGGTAATGATTGTATATACACAGTACCTGGCCCTTGCAAAGAAGCGAAAAACAAACCTTCTCCTCCAAACAAAGTATTTTTAATACCTCCCACAAAACTAATATCGTACTGTACGTTTTGGGTAAATCCAACCAAACAACCCGTGTCTACCTTTAAAACTTCTCCAGCCTTAAGCTCTTTTTTTGCAATTGTTCCGCCGGCATGAATAAAAGCAAGACCATCTCCTTCTAATTTTTGCATAATAAAACCTTCTCCACCAAAAAACCCTCTACCAAGCTTTCTAGAAAACTCAATTCCAACAGAAACACCCTTAGCTGCACATAAAAAAGCATCTTTTTGGCAAATAAATTTTTCACCAAAAGCGGAGAGATCAATAG